>JAQGPJ010000003.1 GCA_028293125.1 Verrucomicrobiales bacterium
CCGAGCTCTCCGACTCCGACCTCGAGCAGGTCGCCGGCGGCAAGGACGACTCCGACAGCGGCAACACGACCTACACCTGCAACAACGCCACCGGCGGCTTCAACACCCGCAACGAGTTCAGCAGCGAAGTGTCCCTGATCTGAAAGTCCGGTTCGCCCCCTGCTTCCTTTCCCGCGCCGCTTCCCTCCGGCGGGCGGAAAGGAAACGCGGAGGATTTGTCAATCCGCCGCCAAATACCTGGTTTTCTCTTTTCGAAGGATCCAACTCGTTTGAGTTCCAGCTCCACAGCTTGGGCGGGCCCCATGGGTGATTTTGGAGGTGGCCAGGGTGATCGACTGTCAGGCGCCGGAAGAAGCGGCTGGTGTCTCCAGATGGCGGCTCATCTTTTTCCAGAAAGGGAAAAAGCCCGCGCTGGAAAGTCCGAAGGCATGCGTGTCGGAGGCGCGCCGGATCAGCGTGAGCCTCACATTTGCCGCCACAAGGTGACGCTGGAGCCGCGGCACCATGTCGCGGACCGGGCCCACGGTGGGAGCAAAGGCCACCACCTCATCCAGCGAGTTGGCTCCAGCCCAGAGCATCAGACCGGTCACCGGATCATCATCATGGCCAACATGGGCCGGCACTTGGAAATGCTGTCCGGCCCGTGCGGCCCCATCGCCCAGCACGGTGTGCAGGGCGTTGATGCGCTGCACGCCAAGTTTGTAAAAGTGCTGGTAGCTGCGCGTGCTGGAAAAGCCCGCGATGGCCACGGGCTTCAGGTTTTCCAGCGGCCCTCGCTCCGGAAGCAGATCATCCGCATGAAGCCAGAGGCCAATGCGCCGGCCCGTGGGAGTGAAAGCCGTGGCAAAGCCAGGCAATGGCCCGCGGGCCGTGACGGCGAACTCCTCAACGGGAGCGGCTTGGACCGCACCGTCAGCGATGCGCCCGCTGCCGCGGCGGTCCGCCAGCAATGCGGCGCCGGCATATTTCTCCAGATTGCAGAGCCGCACAAGATACGGCTTTCCCACCGTCTGAAGACCTGCCACCCACCGCCACGAGAGCGTGTTGCTGGCGGGGTCGGCATCCAGCAATTGGCGGAAAAACCAGTCCGCCCCCAGTTCCCATGGCAGCCCTTCGGCGTGAATCCAAAAGCTGGCCCACCACATGCGGGCGTGGTTGTGAAGATAACCCGTGCTGTTCAGCTCACGCGCGATGGCATCCATGCACGCCACACCGCTGGCCCCGGAGGCCACCGCCCAGGCGCGCCGCATTACATCCGCCGGCAGGGTCACGCTCAGTTCATGCACCCGCCGCCGCCAACTGGTCCACACATCCGGCCGCATCTCCAGCCACCCTTTCCAATACCTCCGCCAGCAAACCTCCTGCAGCCATTTCCCGGCGGCATGGAAGTCATAAGTCCTGAGCGTATCGCTTATCACTTCATCCTCCGTCAGCAGCCGGTGGCGCAGGGCCGCACTGAGGCGGGAGACGCCGCCATGCGGGGGCTGTCCCACATAACTCCGCCGGCAGGCGTAAACGCCCACTTCCGGCAGGAAAGCGGCCCATGCCGCCAATGCGCCGCAGCGCGTCAAAGGGACGTGGGAGTCCATCATTCCGGTGTCTTTGCCGCAGGGTTCACAACCGTTTTTTTCAGGCGGCAGCGGTCGCTGCAGAACCTCACCTCCGGCCAGTCACGCTCCCATTTTTTCCGCCATGTGAAATTCCGCCCGCAGCTTGCGCAGGTTTTCTCCGGGAGATGCTGTTTTTTCACTCCTTTCATTTTGCAAAGCTCCTGCCGCTGCCCGGTGGGCGCAATCTTCGGAACACGTATTTTTTGGCAGGAATCCGCAGCATGAAGCGCGTGGGATTTCCGGACGGAAGCTCCCGGAATGAACGGTTGGCGCCTGATTCAGGGCCGGAGGCCGCTGGCTGTTATTCAACCCGCTCCGGCATGATCCACGGCGGCGTGTTCCGGCCGGCGGCAAGCCTCCAGCCGCCGCCATCCGGCAGCCGGGTGTAAATGACCGGAGTGCCGAGGGAGGGCACCGGTCTCAGCCCGCCGGGGATCAGACCGGCGGCCTCCTGCAGGCTAGCCGGCCATTTTCCGGTCCGCAGACGGTGGCGTTCAAGGCCGATGGCGGCCATCGCCATCCGGGCCTCCACCGCCGCCTACCAGGTTGTGGACAGCTGGCATCCGCAGGCCATCAGGTGCTCTGCGAAGGTGAAATTATAGAAGGGCAGGGGCATGGGATGCCGCCACAGGGGCGGATCCGGCAAGCCGCAGGTCTCCGGCGGCGGATTTCCGGACCGCCATGCGGCGAGCGCGGCCTCCGCCTGCTGCTTGCCCGTGATCATGCAGTCGATTTGCCTCGCCTCGGACAGTCGGTACCAGCTCAGAGGGCTCAGCCGCTCCCGCCACCATGTTTGCCGGGGGAAAGCGGTGCGCTCCAAATCCACCTGCCACCAATAGGCTGGCCGGCACTCCGCCGGCTTCCCGCCGTCCCCGCAGTGGGCCATGAATCCCTCAGTGTAGGCCAGACCTTCCCAATAGGTTGCCTGAGAAGCAAAGGAAATGGCGGCTCATCCAGCAGCAGGGCACCGGCGTCCTGCAGCTCCACATCCTTCAGATGCCGGGTGGCCAGCACCTCCCAAAGCAGTCTGTTCACTGTCCCGATCCGATTCCATAGATGCCGGCTCAGCAGGGACACGGATTCCAGATCCCGCAATATTTCCGCTCCGTCGCGCCCGGCTGCCGCAGCCGCGACCGCGCGGAGCCCGAGGAGGTCCGCCACCTCCTCCAAGGCTTTCTCATACACCTGAAAATCCGCCGCCTCCTCCGCCGGCATCCCCCATTCCGGACGTTTGCGGATCTCCGCCGTCCACTCCTCCAGTTCCGTTTGAAAGCGGTCCAGCCCGCCGCGCACTTTCTGCGCCGGCGTTCCCTTTTCCGGCAGCGTCCAGCTCAGGGCGGCCATGGCCTCTTGAACCGCGGTGAGGTTCAGGCGGCGTCCGTCGGAAGGACTGGTGTTCACCAGAAAACGCTTTGTTCCTTTTCCGGCGCTCCGGGGATGGATGGCACCCCACGGAACATTGGCCTTGGGGCGCCGGCCTGGGTTGCTGGCCCCACCGCCTCCACGATCCGGCTCTTCAGCACCGGGGCCAAAAACAGATTCCTCTCCGCGGGAGGTTTCGGCGCGAACACTTCCTCCAACCTCACCGGTACCCCCGCGCGCTGGGCCTCCTCCATGGCCGAAGCCACGGCCAAGCTGCCCCGCAGAGTTTCCATACCGTAAAAAGCCGCCGCCAGCAGACCGGTCGTCAACAGCGCGGCCAGCATCCGCCGCCGGAACGGCGGCCACTTGCGCAGGGCTGACCGGAGGCGCGCTGACAGGGACATCGGCATCCGCTTTGGATAACGGAAAAGGCCGGCGGAAGTCAATCCGCTTCCACAGACCCCACGCGCGGCCCCCGATCCGGAAGTCCACCGCTTCAGACCAGACAGGAGAACATAGAGCAGGCAGGTGAACAAACAAAATGCGGCAATGATTCAGTGAAACAGGCATCCTGCATCCCTTGGATACCCCGGAACAGATCCAATTCCCCGAAAAACAGGTGCGGCATTATTATTGCAAAGAGTTGCCGCCTGCAACATCACCGCCAACCCCAAACCTATTCCATACCCCCATGCGGACATTATCCCTGATGATCCCCCCTCTCATGGCGGCGGGCACCTTTTTCCTGACAGGCTGTGATTCCCGTCAGGCAGCCGCCCCTCCAGGCACCCGTGTGGAGGAGAGCTCCCCTTCCCGGGGACAACCGCAGTCGGCCAAGGCAAAACAAGCGGACTTCCTTAACCGGATCCGTGCGGCGGACCCGCAGGGAAGAACGATTGACCGCGCCCTGCTCAATGAGCAGAACGAACTGGGCCTGGTGCTGGACCGCTCAGTGGAACTGGATAAAATTCCCGCGCTGATGCGGGCCATGCTCACCAAAATGGCTGCGGAGTTTCCGGGAGAGGACCTGACCATTCTGACTTACACCCCCTCCAATCCGCCCCGCAAAATCGGAACCGCCCGCCTCAATGCCCGCACCCGGGACATGACTTATACGGCTGAGCAATAAGCATTTTTTGTGTATTATTATTATTAACCCAAACTGGAAACCAAACCTATGCCTGGCACTGTTGACGACTTCATGAAACGTTTTGGCGGAGAAGCCACTGTTGATGATCAGGAGGCTGCCCGGTATCATGACCGGTTTGCCTCCAATCATCCCGATGATGATGAATTTGACAGCCAGACTTATCATCAGAGCGCCACTGAATATCTCGGCAAACTTCCATCGGAGGAGTTTCAGCAGGGAGCCCAGGCCGCCATCGCCAAAGCCCCGCCGGAGGAACGCCAAAGCATGCTGGGAGGATTGATGGAGCGTCTTGGCGTAGGCGGAGGAGGCTTGGGCCGCCTTGCGGAGATGATCGGTCTGAGTTCCACCGATCCTGCCCAAATGACTCCCGATGACGGTGCCCGCGTGCTGGACTACGCCCGCAAAGAGAATCCGGAAGCCCTGCAGAAGGTGGTGGCAGAAAAGCCGTGGTTTATGAAAGCCATGGACCATCCGGTGCTTCTCGGAGTGCTGACCATGGCCGCGACCAAGATGTTCAATAAGCACCGGAAGTGAATTTGAGCCCCCTCATTCATTCCAATTGCTGACAGATTCTCGCTTTTCCCATCGCCCTTCTCTGCTCCTGAACATCGCGGTCGGCGGCGGCCGGACAGCCGGCGTCGGCGGTGGCTTGGGATTGCCGGTCGCCCGGTTCAGCTCCGGATTCAGACCGGTGAGGATTCAGGGCTGCTTCAGGGCCTCCGCTTTGAACTGATCGAAGGCCTCTTTCTGCTCAGGCATTTTCCTGACGATGATCGTGATCATCCTGACGAGTCTTTCCGGACTCCAGTACACGCCCGGCCGGATTTGCTCCGCGGCCCGGCTGCGGCGCAGCGCCTCACGCCAGAGGGTCCATGACCGGGCGGCATCGGTGGTGATCCAGGCCGCCCCCTGCCAGTAGGGGACATCCACCCAGTCGGGCAGCAGGTGCCGCTGCACGGTGAAGGCCAGATCGGACACCGGCTCCTCGTCCGTGAAGTTCATGGAGATGGATCCCCGCAGAAAATAAAGCTGAGGCTCCAGCGGGGTGGTCCGCAGGGCATGGGTGACCATTTCTTTGGCGACCTCCAGACGGTCCACAGGCTTGCCGTCCGCATCCGTCATCGGAGGATTGTTTTCCGGATCCTGCTTCTCCGCGGCATCGGCGGCGAAAAGAGCGCGCATCCCATCGGCAGCGGCGGAGGCCTGATCCATCGGCAGATGCCTGTTCTGAACCCATTGCGTCAGCAGCCACGCGCCGGCGGCCATCACCGCCACACCGCCCGCACGGAACATCCACCGGGAGAGCCTCCCTGAAGGTTGCGCGGCCATAGCTTGGCCTTTGCTGTCCGTGGATACAGCCCTGAAGTTTGTCATCACCAGCACCAGGGCGGTCCAGGCGATTCCCACATGATAGGCCGGCACGTCGAAAATGCCATGCACCGGCACTGCCACGGCGGCCAGCAGGGTGGCGAGAGCCACCGCCCAGCCCTGTTTCAGACGGCGGGCGGCCCGGAAGCCGGCCACAAAAAATCCTCCCACCGCCAGCGCCGTCACCACCACGGCAGGCCATCCCGCCTCGGCCGCCAGCAGCAGCCAGTTGCTCTCCGGATGCCAGCATCGGTTGATGGCCAGGGATTCATGCCGGTACTGGGGGAACACATATCCGAACTGGCCGAGCCCCACGCCTGTGGGAGGTTCCTTCCCAATCATGCGCAGGGTGTCCCGGTAAATGAACTGACGGAAATCCAGCGGCTGGTCTCCCATGGTGTCGGTGGTGCTGACGCCGGCCGGGGGCTCCTCCGGACCGGCATCGGTCCCGGTGTCCGCATTGCCGCTGTCGGAGGGCTGCGCCGCCGCCGCGGCCTCCGCTTTGGCTTTCATCAGGCCCCACTGCTCCTCCAGGCGGTGCTTCAGCGCGGTGTCGGCGGACCAGAAAATGGCAATCGCCACAGTCAGCAGGGCCAGACTGCCGCCCAGCACCTTCAGGGAGATATAGCGGCGGCCCAGCAGGCATCCCCAGGCCAGGATCCCGGTGCCGAAAAGCAGCACCCCGGCCCGGCTGACGGAGTATCCCAGCAGACCCCAGGCGCAGATCACCAAGGACAGGGTGGCCAGACCGGCCACGCCGCCACGCTTCCCCCGCATGCTTTCCAGAATGACCCCCAAGGAGATCAGACCGCCCATGGTCAGCACCGTCGCGGTGTGATTCCGGTTTCCATACAGCCCGAAGGTGGGGACGGGATCCCACGACCATGCCGGCCGCGCCTGGTAAGCCAGCATGGACACGGTTCCGTAAAGCGCGATGCCGAGGGCGATGCCCAGCGCCAGAGGCAGTTGCAGCCGGTCCGCGATCCGCTGTCCGGAGACATACCAGGCCGCCAGTACGGAAACCGCCAGACAGCCCAGAAGCTGCAGGGAGATCAGGGGCTGCGGAGAAACTTTTGATCCCGTTTCCACCCCCAGGGGCTCCAGCGCGGTCCGCCATGCCTGCACGCCGAACCATTCCCGGGGCAGCAGGCCGGCGGAGCATCCCGCCAGCAGCAACACCCCCGCCAGCAGCCAGAACCCTGAAATCCGGAACGCGGGAGGGAACACGGTCACCAGCAGACCAAAGAAAAGACAGACCATCCCATGAAGAAACGTGAATTCCGTCCCCGGTACCAGCATGGCAAACAAGGCGATCGCCGCCATCCCTATCAGCCCCGCGCCGGATTTCCACGGAATGCCGTCGCCATCCCCGTCCCGCGGCCATTCAGGATGGCCTGACCGACCGGAGCCGGAGTCCGGGTTTTCCCTGCGGCGGCGTCTTCTGACCCTGCCGGAGGCGGGCTCATTTTCAGGCTGGCGTTGAGGGGCGGGCTCAGGGTTCACAGTTTCAGGATTCATGGCTGCTTCAGAATTTGACGGGGCGCCGAAGGTCTCCGCGGATGGGATGGGATAGGGATTGATACTCCGGCCTGACGAAGTCCAAGCACGGATTTTTGGGGGGAGGAGTTTTCAGTTTTCAGCTTCTCTTCGGGTTGCCGGCGATGACGGCGGGGATCCGGCCGGCCACTACCGGGGCAGGATGGGAAGCCAGCGCGTTTTCGATCTGTCCGGCGCTCATCCCGGCAGACCGGGCGGAACTGTGCAGTCCTGAATAGTTTCCAACTGGGCAGCCGGTGAAAAGCCGGGCGGGTTGACGGGGGGCCGGAGCGGGGCTTAGGGAGGGCAGACTGTGATCAGGGATTTTTCTGTCTCCGCCGTCGTGGCGGGTCTTGTGACCGTGCTGGTGGGCGTCACCAGCTCGGCGGTGATCGTCTTCAAAGCCGCGGAGGCGCTGGGGGCCACGGAGGCTCAGACAGGGTCGTGGATGTGGGCGCTGGGATTGGGCATCGGCATCACCTCCATCGGACTGTCCCTGCGGTGGCGGATCCCGGTGGTCACTGCGTGGTCCACGCCCGGCGCGGCCATGCTGGCACTGCTGGCCACCTCGCCGGACAGGGTCACCATGAACCAGGCGGTCGGGGCCTTCACCGTCTGCGCGGTGCTGATGGCGCTGGCGGGGTTTTCCGGGATTTTTGAGCGGATGATGCGCCGCATTCCCGTGGCCCTGGCGTCGGGAATGCTGGCCGGGGTGCTGCTGCGGTTCGGGTTGGAGCTTTTCCGGGGGGTGGGCACCCGGCCCAGCCTGGTGCTGGGGATGATCGGGACCTATCTGTTCATGAAGCGCTGGCAGCCGCGGTATGCCATCGTGGTCACGCTGCTGGCGGGATGCGCCGTGGCGGCGGGGCAGGGGCTTTTGAAACCGGAGGGATTGCACCTGATGCCGGCGCATCCGGTGTGGACCGCGCCCGCTTGGTCGTGGCGCGCGGTGGCGGGGATCGCCCTGCCGTTGTTCCTTGTCACCATGGCCTCGCAGAACGTGCCGGGCGTGGCGGTGATGCGGGCTTCGGGGTATGAGCTGCCGGTTTCCAAAACCATCGGATGGATCGGCACGGTGAACGCGGCGCTGGCCCCGCTGGGGGGATTCGCCCTGAATCTGGCGGCCATCACGGCGGCGATCTGCACGGGGCGCGAGGCCCATGAGGACCCGCGGCGGCGCTGGCCCGCGGCGGTGACAGCTGGGGCCGGATACGCCGCAGTGGGGATTTTCGGGGCCACCGTCACCTCCCTGTTCGCGGCGTTCCCGCCGGAGCTGATCGGGGCCATCTCCGGGCTGGCGCTGCTGGGCACCATCGGCGGCGGACTGGCCGCCGCCCTCGGTCAGGAGCAGGACCGCGAGCCGGCGCTGATCGCTTTTTTGGTCACCGCCTCCGGCCTGACCCTGCTGGGCATCAGCTCCGCCTTCTGGGGCGTGGTGGCCGGGGCGGTGGCGCTGGCGGTGGGGGGCTGGGGGCGGAAAAGCTGAAACGGGACCGGAATCCGGCCAAGGGGATTTTTCGCGCTGGCGTGGCCGGCGTTCCGCTTTCCCTTGGCCGCTATGCTGCGCAAAACCAAGATCATCGCCACACTGGGGCCGGCCACGGATTCCGTGGAGACGCTGTCCAGCCTGCTGCAGGCCGGAGCCAATGTTTTCCGCCTGAACATGAGCCATGCGTCCGCCGACTGGTGCCGGCAGGTGACCGCCATGGTGCGGGAGGCCTCGCGGCGGACAGGGATTGACGCCGGGATGCTGATGGATATGCGCGGCCCCACCATCCGCACCGGCGATGTGCCGGAGCCCTGGGCATTGAAGCCGGGCGACACCGTGGAGTTTCTCCTGTCCGGCGCGGAGGCCACCTGTCCCATCGCCACCACTGTCAACTATCCGGGCCTGTATGCCGATGTGAAGGCCGGCGACACCGTGCTGGTGGACAACGGCATCCTCCAGATGCGCGTGGTCAGCACCCAGGCGGAGCGTGTGATCTGCTCGGTGCTGAACCAGGGGATTCTCGGCTCCCGCCGGCACATCAATCTGCCGGGCATCAAGGTCAACCTGCCACCGCTGACGGAAAAGGACTACGGTGACATGATCCTGGCGGCGGAGATCGGCATCGACTTCGTGGCCATGTCTTTTGTGCGCGACGCCTCGCACCTGCATCTGCTGCGGGAGGAGCTGACCGCCTTGGGCTGCCAGGCGCGCATCGTGTCCAAGATCGAGGACCAGCAGGCGGTGCGGAATCTGGACGAGATCATCGAGGCCTCAGACGTGGTCATGGTGGCCCGCGGCGATCTGGGGATCGAGGTCTATCTGGAGGAGCTGCCGGTGCTGCAGCGAAAAATTGTCAGCAAATGCATCGCCCGCGGGCGGGCGGTGATCGTGGCCACCCACATGCTGGAGAGCATGATCCAGAATCCGGTGCCCACCCGCGCCGAGGTCACGGATGTGGCCAACGCCGTTTTCGAAGAGGCGGACGCCATCATGCTCAGCGGGGAAACCAGCAGCGGCGCTTGGCCGGTGCGCTGCGTGGAGGCCATGGACAAAATCTCGCGCCGCGTGGAGGCGGCCTCCTCCTTCCGCGAAAATCCCGCGCGGTTCGCCCGCCTGGAGAATGACAAGCAGCGGCTGGTGAAGCACGCCGTGGCATTGGCGGAGGACATGGAGGACGCGGCCATCCTGGTCTTCACCGCCCGCGGGGTGCTGGCCCGCTACGCCGCCTGGTTCCGCCCGGCGGTGGCCCCCATTTTCGCCTTCACTCCCCAGCTGCACGTGGCCCGCGGCCTGCACCTGTGCCGCGCCGTGGTGCCCTTCGTGCTGGAGTTCAATCCCGGCCAGCCCCACGAGACCATCGCCGCCGCCATGGAGGTCCTGCGCGAGGCCGGGCAGGTGCATCCGGGCCGCACGCTGGTGATCATCAGCGATGTGCTGCAGGGGGAATTCACAGTGGATTCCATTCTGGTGCAGAAGGTTTAGGGGCGGGGCAGGGGAAACTGGTTGCCGGATGCCCGAGGTATTTTTACAAAAAAATCGGCATAAATCAGCCCGATTATGACTATTGTGGATAATCTGCTGATTTTTGACGGATTGGGCACCGGCAGTTTTTGTAAGATATTAGTTATTCCTTATTCAATTTTAAGTTATGAAATTTCCCCGGATATTCATTTCAACCTCCTTGCTCGCTGCCGCAGTCATCATCCTCTCTCCGGCTGACGCCAAATCCGCTCTGGCTTTGGTGGATCAGGGTGATACAACCTTTGACCCTAATACAGGGCTGATTTGGCTGGACCTCAGCTTCACACAGGGCCAGAGCTACAATGCCATCCTGAATGGGGCCGGCAATTTCACCACGTCACTGAGCTACCGCTTCGCGACCGCAGCAGAGGTGAAGCAGTTGTTTCTGAACGCCGGAGCCATAAGTCTTGGCAATCCGCCGGCCCCGGGCAATCTTCCTGCAGCGCACCAGGCTGTCACATTGCTCGGAAGCACCTTCAGCACGCTTGACGGCAATCGAAGCTGGATGTTTTACGATCACGTTTCAGATCCCCAGCCTTACAGCCCGAATCATGTTTCAAGTGCTGTTTTTGGCGAAGGATTCACAGGTGGTGGGCATATTGGGTGGGATGGGTTTTTCCTCACGCCCGGTATGTATGCCGAAAGAGACTATAGCTCCCCTGAATTGGCCAGCGCTCTGGTAAAAGCGGTGCCGGAGCCCTCCCTGCCGCTTCTTCTCTGCGTGGGCACGGCTTTGCTGCTGGCGGGCAGAAAGCGATAAGCAGGCACACCACCGTCAGAAGAGCCGTCATCCCCTCCTCACGGTCTCCAATCATTCGGGCCCGCGGCTCCGGCAAAATAATGGCGGGCAGGCTCGTTCGACCACCTGGATCAGGTTGTCTCGGATTTTTATCCAGCCTCCCATTTCAAGCCGCCCAGCCCGGCAATGTCCACCGGCAGCGGGCCATGCGTCCTCAGTTATACTGTTCACATGATCAACTGTTCCATCGGGTCTGGTGAAGCTTTGCGGGCACTTTCCGCGGCTGGATCCACCATGTTTCCGGGTCTGCTCATAGCTTGCGCCGTTTTCTTTTGCGGCAATTCACGCTGGTTTGCGGTGCCGATGATCTTTGAAGTTGGTTCAGCGCCTTATTATATAGGCGTTGTATGGAGCCTTGTTATGGTTTTGCCGCTTTTCCGCGTGCTTCCACTGTTTCCGCCCATGGGCGGCAATAAACCGCGGGCGCCTCCCTGTTCGGGAATTTTCACAACGGTGGCCCAAGGCTGGAGGGGGATTGCGGCTTGTGTATGCCGCCTGAACGCGGGTGGCGTCATGCCTGCATCATGATTATGCGGCGGAAAAGGCCGGACTTGAATTTATACTTTGTGCGCCTCAGGGCTGATTAATCATTTTTTGCGGCTCATTGCATCCACGGCGGGGAGGTGGCCGTTGGACGGCGGGGCTTATCAGCTCCCGCCCCGGAAATGCTTTCCCGGGACTTAAACGCAAATCCCTCTCACCAACACCGCCCATGAAGCTTTTATCCGCTGCCGCCGTCTCAGCCGTGTTTCTCTCCCTGGCACCCGCCTCCCATGCCGTGACCGCCATCGGTCTCTCCGGCAACAGCCTGGTCAGTTTTGACACGGATGATCCGGCCACCATTTTGACCACCTCCATGATCTCCGGTCTGAATCCCGGCGACACCATTGTGGATATCGATTACCGTCCGTCGGACAACGGTCTCTATGCCGTTTCCAGCGCCGGTGCTCTGTACTCAGTGGACCCCGTCACCGGCTCCGCCTCCCTCAACACCACAGGCAGTCTGGGAATCGTGCAGGATATCGATTTCAATCCGGTGGCCAACCGCCTGCGGGTTTTCTCCGAGGGCAATGCCAATTACCGGATAACGCCTGGCACGGGCCTGACAACCTCCGACGGCACGATGGCCTACGCGCTGGACGACACCAATTCCCTGGCCACCCCCAGCCTGGTGGGAGCCGCCTACACAAACAGCTTCTCCGGAGCCGCCACCACAGTCCTCTACAGCCTCGACTCCCAATTGAACACGCTGGTCGTTCACGAGGGCGCCCCGCAGTTCTCCTCCCTCCGCACCGTCGCCGGTCTGAGCATCGGCGGATTTCTGACTTTGGACATCGGAACGGATGTGGGATTTGATATTCTCAGCTCCGGAGGCTCCAACACGGCCTACCTGACCAACGGCAACCAGTTCTTCCAACTGGACCTGACCACCGGGGAAGCGGCGATTCTGGCCGATATCGGCGGGGCCGATCCCCTGCGCCCGGCCATCACCAGTCTGGCCCTGGTTCCCGAGCCTGGCTCCGTGCTGCTGAGCACCCTCTCCATCGGTCTGCTCGCCCTGCGCAGACGCCGCCGCAACTGAGCCACTGCCCGTTTCCCTCTAAAAACACCAACTCCAATCCAAACCCGGCCGCAGGCCAACCCCATTATGTCCACAACCAATCTGGTCGAAGTCCTCAAATCACGCCGCAGTTCCCGGCGCGAGGCGCTCTCAAAGCTGATCGCCGGCACCGCCGCGCTGGGAACCCTCGGCGTCACCACCTCTCCCAGCCAGGCGCAGACCGGGGACATTGATGTGGATGTCCTGAATTTCGCGCTGAATTTGGAGTACTTGGAGGCCGAATATTATGTTTATGCGGTCACCGGTGCCGGCATTCAGTCCCAGGGGGTGGGCGTCAACGGCACCGGCACTCCGGGCGGTGTCACCATCAAGGCTAATCCGCGTGTGCCCTTCGCCACCAGTGCCCTTGCCCAGTACGCCTCGGAGATCGCCGGCGATGAATTGGCGCATGTCAAATTCCTGCGCGCCGCGCTCGGACAGGCGGCGGTCGCCCGTCCCGCCATCGATTTGCAGAACAGCTTTGCGGTGGCGGCCCAGGCCGCGGGGCTGGGCGCGGGTTTCGATCCTTTCGCCAACGAGGTGAACTTCCTGCTCGGAGCCTTCGTTTTTGAGGACGTCGGCGTCACCGCCTACAAGGGGGCCTCTCCTCTGATCACCAACAAAGGCTTTCTGGAGGCCGCGGCGGGCATTCTGGCGGTCGAGGCCTACCATGCGGGAATTGTGAGAACCCTGCTTTACCAGCTGGGAGCCACGACCCGCTCCGCCTCGCAGGCGATCTCCGATCTCCGTGACAGTGTGGACGGCGGAACTGACCTCGACCAGCCGGTCACCCGCGGCAACAACTTCGCGAACCTGGTTCCGACCGACGCCAACGGCATCGCCTTCTCCCGCTCCACCCAGCAGGTGCTGAACATTGTCTATCTTGGCGGCCCCAACCCCGGAGGATTCTTCCCTGCGGGTCTCAATGGCTCCATCCGATAACCCGCTTCCGTCGCCGGACGGTATTCCATTTCATTTCCGGACAGACCGTCTTATTATAAAGACGGTCTGTTTTCTTTTGGACATCTTGCCGGGCCCCAGGGCTGGCTGGGTGGCTGACCGACCAGCGGTGGCGGGCAGGCGCGGCGGGAAAATCCGCGTCGTCCATCTGCCCGCCGCCGCTGTTTTTCCTTGGGGCGGAACTTGCGTCCGCGCCCTTCATTGCATTCATTGGTAACCGTATGGCAGCATCCCTTATCCACGACCTTTTCAATCTCGAAGGCCAGATCGCCGTGGTGATCGGCGGCACCGGTGAACTCTGCGGAGCCTTGGCCGAGGGACTGGCGGGCGCGGGGGCCAAAGTGGTGCTGGCGGGGCGCAATGAGGAAAAAGGGGAGGCGCGGCTCCGAAAAATCGAGGTCACCGGCGGGGAGGGGTGCTTTCTGCCCGTGGAGGCGGGGGACCGGAACAGCCTGACGGTGCTGCGCGAGGCCACGTTGGAGAAGTACGGGCGCATCGACATTCTGATCAACGGGGCAGGAGCCAACGCCCCCACCCCGTTTCTGGAGATCACGGACGAGGAGTACGAGCGCCTGTTCCAAGTCAACACCACCTCCGTGTTTCTGGCCTGCCAGATTTTCGGCGAGTATTTCGTAAGGGAGAAAATTCCCGCGGCCATTATCAATCTGGGCAGCATGAGCGGGTGGGTGCCCCTGAGCCGGGTGTTCACCTACTCCATGACCAAGGCTGCGGTGCACAACCTCAGCCGCAATCTCGCACGCGAATGGGCTCCTCTCGGGATCCGGGTGAACACCCTGGTGCCCGGTTTCTTCCCGGCGGAGCAGAACCGGAAGGTGCTGAATTCGGAGCGTGTGGAGAATATCCTGCGCCACACACCCGCCAAACGGTTCGGTGAAGCCCACGAACTCGTGGGCGCCACCCTGCTGCTGGCGTCCCGCCGGGCCGGCGCCTTTCTCAACGGGGTGGAACTGGCCGTGGACGGGGGGTATTCCGCCATGACCATTTAAAGACAGGCCACGACCGCGGGCCATGTCCCCCGCTTTTTCAGGGAAAGCGGAAAGCGGGAAAGGGGCGGGGCCGGTCCGGAAATTCAGCATCCACTCTTTCAGAAACTCAAAAATATCTTTGACAGAACGGAATCCCCGGCTACTCTCCGCGACGCTTTGGACGAAGCGGTTTTTTGGTTCCCCCGGATGGTTGCCGCTTCCCCAATTTGTGGAAGGCAGCCTTTCGAGTGAGCCAATCGCTGTTTCCTCATCCAAAAGCGTCGGGACTGGACATCGGAATATGGCCACCCTTTCCAAAAAGGGTAATCCGTATTGCGATGATATTTCGTCTTCCCGGCTTTCATAGCACGCTGCTCGTGTAGCTCAGTGGTAGAGCACTTCCTTGGTAAGGAAGAGGTCATGGGTTCAATCCCCATCACGAGCTCCATTTCATCGACCATAAAACTCACCAACCACCCACTCGACCACCATGGCCAAGGAATCATTCGCCAGAACCAAACCGCACGTGAACGTCGGCACCATTGGCCACGTTGACCACGGCAAGACCACTCTGACCGCCGCGATCACGCACACTCTTTCCGAAAAAGGCTACGCCGAGAAGCGCGACTACGACCAGATCGACGCTGCTCCCGAAGAGAAGGCCCGCGGCATCACGATCAATACGGCCCACGTTGAGTACCAGACCGACAACCGTCACTATGCCCACGTGGACTGCCCCGGCCACGCTGACTACGTGAAGAACATGATCACCGGCGCCGCCCAGATGGACGGCGGCATTCTGGTGGTCTCCTCCGCCGACGGTCCGATGCCCCAGACCCGTGAGCACATCCTGCTTGCCCGTCAGGTCGGCGTGCCCGCGCTGGTGGTGTTCATGAACAAGGTGGACATGGTGGACGACGCCGAACTGCTCGACCTTGTCGAGATGGAAGTGCGCGATCTCCTTTCCCAGTACGATTTCCCCGGCGACGACATCCCGATCATCAAGGGATCCGCTTTGAAAGCCCTCGAAGGCGACGCTGAGCAGAAGGCCAACATCATGAAGCTGATGGATGCCGTGGACAGCTACATCCCGCTTCCTGAGCGCCCGATCGACCAGCCCTTCCTTCTCCCCGTTGAGGACGTGTTCGCAATTGAAGGCCGCGGAACCGTGGCCACCGGCCGTATCGAGCGCGGCATCGTGAAGAAGATGGAGGAAGTTGAGATCATCGGCTTCAAGCCCACCGTCAAAACGACCGTCACCGACATCGAAATGTTCCGCAAGCTGCTCGACGAAGGCCGGGCCGGTGACAACGTGGGTCTGCTCCTCCGCGGTGTGAAGAAGGACGACATCGAGCGCGGCCAGGTGCTGGCCAAGCCCGGCTCCGTGAAGCCCCACAAGAAGTTCATGGCTGAGGTCTATGTCCTCTCCAAGGACGAAGGCGGCCGCCACACCCCTTTCTTCAACAACTACCGTCCGCAGTTCTACGTCCGCACCACGGACGTGACCGGCAGCATCAAGCTCCCGGAAGGCGTGGAAATGGTGATGCCCGGCGACAACATCCAGATGGAGGTCGAGCTGATCACCCCCATCGCGCTGGAGAAGACCATGCGCTTCGCTATCCGTGAAGGTGGCCGCACCGTGGGTGCCGGCCGCGTGGGTGAAATCCTCGAATAGTTCCGGTTTCCGACCGGGACTTTTCCCTGACTCCTATTTTCGGGAAGGCAGGACGGACCCTCTCCGTCCTGCCTTCGCATTTCATCAGGTCCGGCCCGGAAGGGCGTCATTTTCAGACGGAAAAAAGACAAAGTTTTTTACCCGCGGCGCTTGACAAGGACGATTTCACTTTGCATTGTTACCGCCCGATAAAACGGGACACACACAGGTCAATAGCTCAATTGGTAGAGTAGCGGTCTCCAAAACCGTTGGTTGCAGGTTCGAGTCCTGCTTGGCCTGCCATTCTTTTTTACATTCCCCTCCGTCGTCCCTGTCCCATGATCGGCTCCTTCCGTAAATTTCTCTCCGATGTTGGTCTCGAACTCCGGAAGACCAGCTGGCCATGGGATGCCAAGGAGAAAGGCTTCCGGAAGTTCAAGGAGCTGACGGACTCCACCATGGTGGTGGTTGTCGGCCTGGTCATTCTGGGAGCCTACGTGGCCGGATGGGACTTCATCATGGTGTATGTGATGAAGTTTCTCACCCTCGGTCTCAAGTAGATCAGGGTTGCAGTCCCGGCGGTCTGATGACCGGCGGGACGCTTTTGTGTTTTCCAATTTCATTTTCACCGCCGCCCCATGGGAGCCATTCCAGCCGCCAGAGACCAATGGTATGTCATTCACGTTCTTTCCGGACAGGAGCAGAAAGTGTGTGACAATATCAGACGGCGCATTGTCACCGAGGAGATGGGTGAATTGGTATACGAAATTCTCCTGCCGCAGGAGCGCGTGTCCGAAGTCAAAAACGGCCAGAAGCGCGAGTCCAAGCGCAAGTTCTTCCCCGGCTATCTGCTCGTGAACATGAGCCTGATGACAGAGCAGGGGGGACTGGTGGACCGCACGTGGTATTTCATCAAGGACACCCCTGGCGTCATCAATTTCGCCGGCACCAAGGACAAGCCCACTCCGATGCGTCCGAAGGAGGTGGAGCAGATGATCCTTCAGATCCGCGAACGCGCGGACAACGTGAAGCCGAAGATCGCGTTTGAGGTCGGCGACACGGTCAAGGTGGCCGACGGGCCCTTCGAATCCCAGACGGGCATCGTGGAGGAGATCGATCCCGACAAGGGCAAGCTCCGCGTCTCCGTCAGTATCTTTGGCCGTTCCACTCCGGTCGATCTCGAATACTGGCAGGTCGAAAAAGGCTAAGTCACACCGTTCCGTTCCTTTTCCCCGTCCGCTTTACCGCTCCTTTTCCAAACTTCCCAAGTCATGGCCAAAGAAATCGTCAAAATCATCAAGCTCCAGATCCCTGCCGGAGCCGCCAATCCCGCTCCCCCTGTCGGCCCTGCTCTTGGTCAGGCCGGTGTGAACATCATGATGTTCTGCAAGGAGTTCAACGCGCAGACCCAGAAGGCCGCCGGTGACATCCTGCCCGTGGTCATCACAGTGTACAAGGACAAGTCCTTCACCTTCATCACCAAGCAGCCTCCCGCCAGCCTGCTGCTGAAGAAAGCTGCCGGCATCGCCTCCGGTTCCAAGGTGCCCCACAAGGAGAAGGTTGCTAAACTCACCCGCGCCCAGGTGGAGGCCGTCGTGAAGCAGAAGATGCCCGACCTCAACGCCAACAGCGAGCAGGCCGCCTACCGCATCATTGCCGGCACCGCCCGTCAGATGGGCATCGAAGTCGAAGCCTGAGCCATCGTCCTCAAAATTTTTCAGTCTTCAATCCTCCGCTCCGGCAGTCGCCGGGTTCAGGGTTGAAGACTGATTGTTCAAAACACCAAACACCGCAGGAGGGAAAACGGAATCCCTTCGGCAGTTTCAAAACCGGGAAGCAGCACCCCCTGAAGGCGCTGTGGAGTGAAAAACCGGACTGCTGAAAATTTTCCACCCCGCTCGCACTGCATTCCGCCATGCCCAGCCACCGTTCCAAACGCTACGTCGCCGCTTCCAAGCAGGTTGACGCCACCAAGTCCCACAGCTTTGACGATGCCATGGAGCTTCTCAAGAAGCTGCCGGCTCCGAAATTCGACCAGTCCGTAACCATTTCCATGCACATGGGAGTGGATCCGAAAAAGGGTGAACAGATGATCCGCTCCACCTGCTCCCTGCCGCACGGCACGGGTAAAAAGGTGACCGTTCTCGTCTTCGCCCAGGGGGCCGCCGCCCAGGCTGCCCGCGACGCCGGCGCGGATTATGTGGGTTATGAGGACCTCGTGCAGAAAGTGCAGGGTGGTTTCCTGGACTTCGACAGCGCCGTGGCCACTCCGGACTGCATGACGGAAGTCCGTAAACTCGCCCGTATCCTCGGTCCCCGCGGCCTGATGCCAAACCCGAAGACCGGCACCGTCACCGAGGATCCTGCCAGTGCCACCCGCGCCCTCAAAGCCGGCCGTGTGAACTTCAAGCTGGACAAGAACGGCAACATTTCCATGCCGGTCGGCAAGGTGTCCTTCAACGTGAACCAGCTGGTGGAGAACGCCACTGCGGCCATCGACGCCGTGCAGCGCGCCAAGCCCGCCACCGCCCGCGGCCGCTACATTGAAAGCATCCACGTGACGGCCACCATGACCCCCTCCGTCTCCGTGGACAGCTCCAAATACGTCAAATTCTGAGCCCTGCCCGGTCACTGAACCCTTAAAAAGGACCTATTTTTCATGAATCCTGACAAAAAAGTCATCGTTGATCAGCTGCTCGGCCGCATTAACAAATCTCCTTACGTCCTTCTCGTGGACTACACCGGCATGACCGTGCCGCAGTTCAACGAGATCCGCAAACGCCTGCGCGGCGTGGGATCCAATCTCCACGTCACCAAAAACAGCTACGTCAAGGCCGCCGGGACCGACCGCGGTTTTCCTGAGGAGCTCAACGCCGACCTCAAAGGCCAGACGGCCATCGTGTTCGGTGAGTCCGACGTCTGCCGCGCGGCCCAGGTGGTGAAGAA
This sequence comes from Verrucomicrobiales bacterium, assembly GCA_028293125.1. Classification (GTDB taxonomy): domain Bacteria; phylum Verrucomicrobiota; class Verrucomicrobiia; order Verrucomicrobiales; family V1-33; genus CAIZWU01. Next base: position 18,982 of record JAQGPJ010000003.1, read on the forward strand.
ATTCCGCACCGAAACCAAAAAGCCCGGCATCAAGAGCGGTGTGCTCGACGGCACGCTCCTCAGCCCTGAGAAGGTTGAGACTCTGGCCGATGTGGGCAGCCGCGAGGACCTCCTCTCCACCCTCCTCGGGGTCATCAACGCCCCCGGCTCCTCCATCGCCCGCGCCATCCGCGCCAAGGCGGAGAAGGACGGCGGCCCCGCTGAACCGGCACCGACCGAACCACCCGCCGAGGAAGCCGCAGCCTGAGTCCTGAACGGTCCGGCAAACGTAAATACTTTCCCCTGCTGCCTTTAAACAGCCGGGGATTTCCCCAAAAGCAAAACCAACCAACCTCAGTTCCTTGCCGGGTTGACGGCTGTCAATCTCAATAAGTCCGGGGCTCCGGATCACGGCGACACTGAACCCAGTATATGGCAGACTTAGCAAAAATCATCGACGACCTCAGCGCTCTCACCATCCTCGAGGCCTCCGATCTCGTCAAACAGCTTGAGGCGAAATGGGGCGTCAGCGCCGCCGCTCCCGCCAGTGGCGGTCCTGCGGCCCCGACCGCCGTTGTCGAGGAGAAGACCGAGTTCGATGTCGTCCTCGTTGAGGGCGGCCCGAACAAGATCGCGGTCATTAAAGAAGTCCGCGGCGCGGTGTCCGGTCTCGGCCTCGCCGAAGCCAAGGCCCTCGTCGAAGGCGCTCCCAAGGTGCTCAAGAGCGGCATTCCCAAGGCCGAAGCCGAGGAAATCAAGAAGAAGATCGAGACCGCCGGCGCCAAGGTCGAAATCAGGTAACTTCCGTTTTATTTCAGCCGGTGCCCCGGGCTTGTTCCCGGGCACCGGCTTTTCCCGCAAAACTCCGTTGCCTCACCCGCAATCCGTCCGCTCCCCCGTTCTTTTCTTATTTTTCAAGCCGCTCAATCTGCCCGCCTTCAGGATTCCCCATCCGCCCACGATTTTCCGCCCCCGTTTGAACAGTCCCGCTTTTCCCTTCAGTCTCTAAACCGTATCCAAGTATGACGTTCCGCCTCTGAGTTATCAGGGGGCGGAACCTCATACTTCTTCGCGTTTTTGCGTCCCTCCGTTTTTCCGCTTTTTCAAGCTTCGCCGCCGCCGTCCCACGTTTAACCCATAGTCACCAGCCACCATGTCAGACCGTCTCCAATTTGGCAAGATCAAGGAAGTGCTCGAGCCCCCGAATCTGATTGAGGTCCAGCTCAATTCCTACCGCGAGTTTCTCCAAAAGGAAACGTCGGCCCACAAGCGGACCATTATCGGTCTGCAGTCCGTGTTCAAGGAAGTGTTTCCCATCGAGAGCTACGACAACAAAGTCGTTCTCGATTTCGCGCACTACGAAGTTGGCGAGCCCAAGCTGACTGCCCACCAGGCCCAGCGGGATGGGGAAACCTTCAGCGCGCCGCTGTATGTCACCTTCACCCTGAAGGATGAGACCGGCACCAAGGAGGAACGGGTTTATATGGGCGAGCTGCCCCTGATGACCGACCGCGGCACCTTTGTGATCAACGGAGCCGAGCGGGTGGTCGTCTCCCAGCTGCACCGCTCCCCCGGCATCTGCTTTGAGATGAACCTGCATCTCAACGGCAAGCCTCTGCACGGTTTCCGCATCATTCCCGACCGCGGCTCGTGGCTGGAGGTGCAGTTCGACACCAACGACCTGCTCTACGTCTACCTCGACCGCCGCCGCCGCCGCCGCAAGTTCCTCGCCACCACCTTCCTCCGCGCCATCGGCTACGGGAAGGACGAGGACATCATCAAGCAGTTCTACCACATTGAGGACCTGAAGCTGAAGGCCAGCCTGGATGAGGCCGAGCTCAGCTCCAAAGTGCTCTTCAACGATGTCATCGCCGATGAAGTGGTGGTGGCCAAGGCCTACGAGCCGCTGACCCCCGGCATCATCGGGGCCCTGATGGATCTGGGCCACAAAATCGCCAAGGTGATCACCGTCTCCGCGGACGACCTGCTCCTGAAATCCCTCAAAAAGGATCCGGCCAAGGACGAGGAGGAGGCGCTGAAGGACATCTACCGCCGTCTGCGCCCGGGGGATCCCCCCACCGTGCCGAACGCCCGCGCCCTGTTGAAGCGCCTGTTCTTCGACCCGAAGAAGTACGACCTCACCAGGGTGGGCCGCTACAAGATCAACCAGAAGCTGAACCTGAAGATCGGCGAGGAGGAGCGCGTGCTGCTGCCCTCCGACTTTGTGGCCTCCATCCGCTACCTGCTCAAGCTGCGCCAGGGCGAGGGCATTCTGGACGACATTGACCACCTTGGCAGCCGCCGTGTGCGTGCCGTGGGTGAACTCCTCTCCAACCAGTGCCGCGTGGGTCTGGCCCGCACGGAGCGTCTGGTGAAGGAGCGCATGACCCTCTTCGACGTCAATCTGGAGGGCATGACCCCGCAGAAGCTGATCAACCCCAAAGCCCTGTCCGCTGTGGTGCGCGACTTCTTCGGCCGGTCCCAGCTTTCCCAGTTCATGGACCAGACCAACCCTCTGGCCGAACTGACCCACAAGCGCCGCCTCTCCGCCCTCGGGCCCGGAGGTCTGAACCGCGACCGCGCGGGCTTTGAGGTGCGTGACGTGCATCCCTCCCACTATGGCCGCATCTGCCCGATTGAGACCCCTGAAGGTCCGAACATCGGTCTGATCAACTCCATGTCCACCTTTGCCCGGATCAACGATTTCGGGTTTATCGAGACCCCTTACCGCAAAATCGTGAACGGCATGGTCCAGGACAAGCTGGAATACCTCACCGCCGACCAAGAGGAGACCCACAAGATCGCCCAGGCCAACAATCCGTTGAATGCCGATGGCTCCTTCGTGAAGCCGAAGATCACGGTGCGCTACCGCGGGGACTTCCTCGAGGTGGAGCCCAAGGAATCCAACTACATGGACGTCAGTCCCAAACAGCTGGTCTCCATCGCCGCCGGCCTGATTCCCTTCCTGGAACACGATGACGCCAATCGCGCGCTGATGGGATCAAACATGCAGCGCCAGGGGGTGCCGCTTCTGGTCACCGAGGCACCGCTCATCGGCACCGGCTTGGAGGGCAAGGCCGCCCGCGACTCCCGCGCCGTGGTCACCGCCGAGAAGGACTGCAAAGGCAAGGTGGCCGCCGCCACCGCCGAGGTGATCATCATCACCAAGGATGGCAAGCTGCCCTGCACGGACGCGGAGTTCCTGGCCGACCCCTTCTGCGTGAAGCACAACCCCGACAAGGGCGTGTGGGTCCTGCCGCTGCGCAAGTTCATGCGCTCCAATGCCGGCACCTGCATGAACCAGAAGCCCCTCATCCGCCGCGGCGACACTGTGCGCCCCGGCGATGTGCTGGCGGACGGTCCCTGCACGGACAAGGGTGAACTGGCCCTGGGCCGCAACGTGATGGTCGCGTTCATGCCTTGGAACGGCTACAACTTCGAGGACGCCATCACCATTTCCCATAAGGTGGTGAAGGAGGACATCTACACGTCCATCCACATTGAGGAATTCGAGGTCGGAGCCCGCGACACCAAGCTCGGTCCCGAGGAAATCACGCGGGACATCCCGAACGTAGGGGAGGACGCCCTGAAGAACCTGAGCGCCGACGGTGTGGTCCGCATCGGCGCCGAGGTGAAGCCCGGCGACATCCTGGTCGGCAAGATCACACCCAAGTCCGAGACGGAGCTGGCCCCTGAGGAGCGTCTGCTGCGCGCCATCTTCGGTGAGAAGGCCGCCGATGTGAAGGACACCTCCCTGCGTGTGCCCTCCGGCTGCACCGGCATCGTCATGGATGTCCGCGTCTCCAGCCGCAAGGACAACGCCAAGGAGCGTGTCTCCGCCGCCGAAAGCCGCAAGCAGACCAAGCAGATCGAGGAGGAGTTTAAAACCAAGCACACAGAACTCGTCGAGCAGCTCACCGAGAAGCTCGCCGACATCCTCCTTGGTGAGAAAATCCCGCTCGACGTGGTCAACGCCCAGACCGGTGAGATCCTCGTTCCCGCGAACAAGAAGATCACCAAGGCCCTCCTCGCCCGCGTGGCTGAGGCCCACGACCACATCGACATCGATCCCAGCCCGGTGCGGAACAAGATCTTCGACATCATCGGAGCCTCCGAGCAAAAATTCGCCGAACTCGAGGAGGAGCGCGAAGCCGCGCTCGACAAGGTGGAGGCCGGCGACGAGCCCGACAACGGCATTGTCAAGCAGGTGAAGGTCTACATCGCGTCCAAGCGGAAACTCTCCGTGGGTGACAAGATGGCCGGACGCCACGGCAACAAGGGGGTGGTCGCCAAGATCGTTCCCGAGGAGGACATGCCGTTCCTGGAGGACGGCACCCCGGTGGACATCGTGCTGAACCCGCTGGGCGTGCCCAGCCGCATGAACGTCGGACAGGTTCTGGAAACCCACCTCGGGGTGGCCGCCCGTGCCTTGGGGCTGAAGGTGGCGACTCCCGTCTTTGACGGTATTCCCGAGGAGCGGATCATGGGCTACCTGAAGGAGGCCAAGGAGACGACCGCCATGAGCTGGATCGGCCTGAACGGCAAATCCACGCTCTATGACGGCCGCACCGGCGAGCCCTTCCACCAGGATGTCGTGGTCGGCATCATCTACATGATGAAGCTGGGACACCTTGTCGCCGACAAGATCCATGCCCGCGCCGTCGGCCCTTACAGCCTCGTGACACAGCAGCCTCTGGGCGGCAAGGCTCAGTACGGTGGCCAGCGCTTCGGGGAAATGGAGGTCTGGGCGCTCGAAGCCTACGGTGCCGCCTACACCCTCCAGGAGCTCCTCACCGTCAAATCCGACGACGTGCAGGGCCGCACCCGGATCTACGAAAGCATCGTCAAGGGTGACAACACCCTGGAGGCCGGGACCCCGGAATCCTTCAACGTGCTGATCAAGGAAATGCAGTCCCTCGGCCTCGACGTGAAGGTCGCCAACTCCAAGGCCAACCTTGACGGTGGCGGTCTCGGAGCTCTGACAGCCTGACCGGATGGTTTTTCACGGGCGGCGGCGCCTCACCGCCCCGCCGCCCGCGCCTCTCATTCTTTCCTCTTTCCACTTTTCACTTCTTTTTCCTATGAGTGTCGAAACCCAACTCCGCGAACTCTTCGGCGGCGATGCCCGTCCCCAGGGCTTTGACCATGTGGCCATCACCGTGGCCTCCTCCCCCACCATCCAGAGCTGGAGCCGCGGGGAAGTCAAAAATCCGGAAACCATCAACTACCGCACCTTCAAACCCGAAAAGGGCGGTCTTTTCTGCGAGCGCATCTTCGGCCCCACCCGGGACTGGGAGTGCTCCTGCGGAAAGTACAAGCGCATCAAGCACAAGGGTGTGGTCTGCGACCGCTGCGGGGTGGAAGTCACCCTCTCCCGGGTGCGCCGTGAGCGCATGGGCCACATCGAACTGGCGGTGCCCGTCAGCCACATCTGGTTCTACAAGTGCATGCCCAGCCGTCTCGGCCTGGCCCTCGACCTGACGGCCCGGCAGCTGGAGCGCGTGATCTATTATGAGGATTATGTGGTCATCGACCCCCGCAACACCCCTCTCACCAAGGCCCAGCTCCTGACGGAGGTGGAGTTCCGCGAGGCCGAGGAGCAGTACGGCGAGGACGCCTTCCGCGCCTCCATGGGCGCCGAGGCCATTGAGGAGCTGCTGTCGGGCATCAATCTGCCCGAGCAGATCGTGGAACTGCAGGAGGCGATGACCAAAACGCGCTCCAAGCAGACCCGCAAGAAGCTGGCCAAGCGCCTGAAGCTCGCCCAAGGCTTCCACAACAGCCGCAGCCGGCCGGAGTGGATGGTCATGCGCGTGCTGCCGGTCATCCCGCCCGATCTGCGCCCGCTGGTGCCGCTCGAAGGGGGCCGCTTCGCCACCTCCGACCTCAACGACCTCTACCGCCGCGTCATCAACCGCAACAACCGTCTGCGGAACCTGCTGCTGCTGAAGACGCCGGACGTCATCATCCGCAATGAGAAGCGCATGCTTCAGGAGGCGGTGGATGCGCTCTTCGACAATGGCCGTCACGGCCGCGCCGTCACCGGAGCCGGCAACCGCCCGCTCAAGTCCCTCAGCGACATGCTCAAGGGGAAAGGCGGCCGCTTCCGTCAAAACCTGCTCGGCAAGCGTGTGGACTACTCCGGACGCTCCGTGATCGTGATCGGGCCGGAGCTGAAGCTGCATCAGTGCGGCCTTCCTAAAAAGATGGCGCTGGTGCTTTTTGAGCCCTTCATCATCCGTCGTCTGAAGGAGCTGGGCTATGTGCACACCGTGCGCTCCGCCAAGAAGATGATCGAGCGTCGCACTCCGGAGGTGTGGGACATTCTGGAGGAGGTCACCAAGGGCCACCCCGTGCTCCTCAACCGCGCGCCAACGCTGCACCGTCTGTCGATTCAGGCGTTCGAGCCGGTGCTGATCGAGGGCGAGGCCATCCGTGTGCATCCCCTCGTCTGCACAGCCTACAACGCCGACTTCGACGGTGACCAGATGGCCGTGCACGTGCCGCTGTCCGTGGAGGCACAGATGGAGGCCCGCCTGCTGATGCTGGCGACCAACAACATCTTCTCGCCCTCCAGCGGCAAGCCGGTGACGACCCCCTCCCAGGACATTACCCTGGGGGCCTACTTCCTCACCCAGACCCGCAACATCCCGCTGCCCAAAGGGGAGATGGCTCCGCGCAAACCGCTCTTCGAAACCATTTCGGAGATCGAGATCGCCCTCGCTGAGAAAGGCATCGACATCCATCAGCCCATCCACTTCAAAAACCCTGACAAGGGCCGGAAGACCATCTTCGGCAATGAGACGGACACCGTCATCGAGACCACGCCGGGCCGCGTCCGCTTCAATGAGATCTGGCCGCCGGCCATGGGCTTCATCAATAAGAACGTCGGCAAGAAGCAGCTCTCGGACATCATCTGGCGCTGCTGGCAGACCGCCGGCCACCAGGAGACCGTTTACGCCCTCGACCGTCTGAAGGAACTTGGCTTCAAGGCCGCCACCCAGTCCGGCTGTTCGATCGGGATCACGGATATGGTCATCCCGGTGGAGAAGAAGGGCGAGCTGGAGAAAGCCTACGCCCGTCTGGACGAGATCATGAAGCAGTACAAGCGCGGGGTCATCACCGACCGCGAGCGCCACAACATGATCATCGACCTTTGGACGCAGGCCGGCGACCACATCCAGCAGAGCCTCTTCCGCACCCTCGAATTCAACGAGGGCCGCAAGAACGCCAACCCGCTGTTCATGATGGTGGACTCCGGCGCCCGCGGCAACAAGCAGCAGATCAAGCAGCTGGGCGGCATGCGTGGTCTGATGGCCAAACCCTCCGGCGAGATCATCGAGCTGCCCATCACTGCGAACTTCCGTGAAGGTCTGTCGGTGGGTGAGTACTTCATCTCCACCCACGGCGCCCGCAAAGGTTTGTCCGACACCGCGCTGAAGACCGCTGACTCCGGCTACATGACCCGCAAACTGGTCGATGTGGCCCAGGACGTCATCGTCTTTGAGCATGACTGCGGCACCATCAACGGCATCACCGTCGGCTCCCTCTATGAGGGTGACGAAGAGGTGGTGGACCTCAAGACCCGTATCTACGGCCGCGCCTCCTGCGAGACCATCAAGGATCCGGTCACCAAGGAGAACGTCGTCAAGGTCAATGACATCATCAACGAGCACCAGGCCGACACGCTGATGAGGATCGGGGTGGAGCAGCTGAAAATCCGTTCCGTCCTGACCTGTGAAAGCCGCCGCGGCTGCTGTGTGCTGTGCTACGGCCTGCACCTCGGCACCGGTTATGAGGTCAAGATCGGTGAGGCCGTGGGCATCGTCGCCGCCCAGTCCATCGGTGAACCCGGCACCCAGCTCACCATGCGCACCTTCCACGTCGGTGGGGTGGCGGGCACGAGCTTCAAGCAGCCGATCATCAAGGTCAAGAACAACGGGACCGTAAGATATAACGACTTCCGGGCGGTGCGCAGCACGGACGGCAACTACATTGTGCTCACCAAGAACGGCACGGTGTCTGTCCATGACGAAACCGGTCTGGAACTGGAGGGCCACAAACTGGTCATCGGCTCCGTGATCTACAAACCCGAGAACGGCCAGATCAAGAAAGGCGAAACCCTGGTCACTTGGGAGCCCCACTCTGTGCCGGTCATCACCGAGCGCGAAGGGGTCATCGACTTCCGCGACATGATCCAGGGCATCACTCTGGGCAAGGGCGGTGAGAAGGGCAGTGAGGGCGCCATCGTTCTGGAGCACAAGGAGGACCTGCATCCGCAGATCGTCGTGGTGGACTCCAAAACCAAGGAGGTCCTGGCCAGCTATTCCATTCCGGCCGGCGCGTTCCTCTCCGTGAAGAAAGGCGACAAGGTCGATGCCGGCACCACGCTGGCCAAGACGCCCCGCAAGGTCAGCAAGGCCAAGGACATCACCGGTGGCCTGCCCCGTGTGGCCGAGCTTTTCGAAGCCCGGAAGCCGAAGGATCACGCCGAGATCGCCAAAATCGACGGGGTGGTCTCCATCGGAGGCATGGTCCGCGGCAAGCGCAAGGTCATCGTCCGTGACGAGGAGTCCGGTGATGAGGAGGAGCACCTCGTGCCGCGCGGCAAGCACGTGATCGCCTTTGAAGGCGACCGTGTGCGCAAGGGCGACCAGCTGACGGAGGGTCCTGTGGTTCCCCATGAAATCCTCGACATCCTCGGGCCTCACAAACTGCAGGAGCATCTCGTCAACGAGGTGCAGGAGGTTTACCGTCTGCAGGGCGTGGAAATCAATGACAAGCACATTGAGATCATCATCCGCCAGATGCTGCGCAAGGTGAAGATCACCGATCCCGGCGACACGGAGTTCCTTTGGGGCGATCAGGTGGAGCGCATCGCCTTCGAGGAGGCCAACGAGAAAATCGTCGAGCAGGGCGGCAAGCCCGCCGAGGCGGAGCCTGTTCTTCTCGGCATCACCAAGGCCTCGCTGGAAACGGACTCCTTCATCTCCGCCGCCTCCTTCCAAGACACCACGCGCGTTCTCACCGACGCCGCCACCCTGGGCAAGTCCGACTGGCTGCGCGGGTTCAAGGAGAACGTCATCATGGGTCACCTCATCCCCGCCGGCACCGGCTTCGTCCGGAACCGCGACATGCGCGTCAAGGAGAAGGGTGAAACCACCACCACGGAGGGTCTGGATGCGATCGAGGACGAGGCCGACTCCTTCCTCTCCGGCCTTTGAGTCCCATGCCGCCGGGCCGGGACTGATCCCGGCCGGCTGATAAGAAAATCCTCATCCGGCGCCGCAGTTTCCTTTTGGAGGCTGCGGCGCTTTTTTTAGGGCCGGGCAGGGAGCGGAGGGAGGCTTTTCCCGATGGCCGCCGCCAGGATCCGGACATAAAAAAGCAGCCCGCCCGTCATGGGTGGGCTGCTCGTCCGTGGAGGGAAAAAGGCCGCGCCGCTATTATTCGCGGTTCTTGAGCTGCGGGAAGAGCACCACGTCGCGGATGCTCTCGCTGCCGGTGAGCAGCATGACCAGGCGGTCGATGCCGATGCCGATACCGCCGGCGGGCGGCATGCCATGCTCCAAGGCCAGCAGGAACTCCTCATCGATATTCTGCGTCTCCTCCCCGGCCTGGTGCATCAGGCGCGAGCGCTGGACATTGGGATCATTCAGTTCGGAGTAGCCAGGGCTGATCTCGACCCCGTTGATGATAAGCTCATACACGTCCACCACCCGGCCGTCGGCGCGGTTCTGCTTGGCCAGGGGCACGAGTTCCGTGGGCACATGGGTGACAAAGCAGGGATCAAAGGTTTTCTCCTCGATTTTCTTTTCAAACACCTGCTGGGTGACCTCGTAGTCCTCCATGCCGGGGGAAATCTCGACGCCCAGCTCGGCGCACCTTTCCCGGCGCTTTTCCGGAGTGTGTTCCCACCACTGGGGGTCCACCTGCTGCAGGAGTTCGCGGTAGGGCGTGCGCCGCCACGGGCGGGACAGGTCGATGGTGCGGACCACCAGGCCCTCCTCGTCCTTGTGCTCGATTTTCAGCGTGCCGCAGAAGGTTTCGGCCAGATGGCAGATCAGGTCCTCCACCATGTCCGCCATGACTTCGAAGTCCCCGTAGGCCTGATAGGCCTCCAGCATGGTGAATTCCGGATTGTGCCGACGGCTGATCCCCTCATTGCGGAAGTTGCGGTTCAGCTCAAAAACCTTGGTGAACCCGCCCACCAGCAGCCGCTTCAGGTAAAGCTCGGGCGCGATGCGCAGGTAGAACGGCTGGCCCAAGGCATTGTGAAAGGTCTCGAAAGGCCGCGCCGCCGCACCGCCGGCCACGCCCTGAAGCATGGGGGTCTCCACCTCCAAATAGTCCAGATTGCCCAGATAACGCCGGATCTCCGACAGGACGCGGCTGCGCATCAGGAAGACCTCACGGCTGCGGGCGTTCGACATCAGGTCGAGGTAGCGCTGACGGTATTTAATCTCGCGGTCGGACACGCCGTGCCATTTGTCAGGCATGGGGCGCAGCGCCTTGGACAGCACCGTCAGGGCGGTGACCTTGATGGACGGTTCACCGGTTTTGGTGATGAAGGTTTCGCCCTCCACCCCCAGCCAGTCGCCGAGGTCGATGAGATCGCGAAAGAGGGCGAACACCTCCTCCGGCACGTTTTTAGCGTTCAGAAAGCACTGCATGCGCCCACCGATGTCCGACACATCGAAGAACAGCGTTTTACCCATGTCCCGCCGCGCGGAGACCCGGCCCGCCACGCGCACGGACAGCCCCTCGGCAAAGGCCTCCTGCAGGCCGCCGGGGGAATGCGTGGTGTCATACCGTCCGCCAAAAGGCTCATGGCCCAGCTCCTTCAGCTTCTCCAGTTTGGAGCGGCGGATGGCTAGCAATTCACTGTCGCCGGGAGTGGGCGGAGCAGGGACGGAATCTGTCGTCTGGGCAGTCATGGGGCGGGAGACATGCCACGGCGGACTGGAAAAGCAAGAGCCGTGGGAGAGGAGGAATCAGCGGAAATCCGGAAAGCAGTCCGCCTTGGATGCGCAATGCCTTCCGGGTCGGAAATCCTGGAGCCGGCAGGGGCGGCGGCAATCAGCGGCGCCGGCTGCGGCGGCCCCCGGGGCCGGAGGCGTATTCGGCACCGGCGGAGCCACTGGATTCCTGAGCCGGCTGCGGTGCCGGTTCACGGCGGGGGCGGGACGGTGGTGAGCCGCCACGCGACGCGGGCTGCTGCCCGCTCCGTTCCCGGGGTCCACCACTGCCACCACCACCACCCGCACCCTGACGCTGGCCGCCGCGGGTGCCGCCTCCCTGAGCTGCGCCGCCATCACCACCGCGCCGGTTCTGCGGGCGCGGACCCCGGCTGACCGGAGGCTCGGCGGAACGCGGAGGCGCGGGGGCGGAGAGGTCAAAGTTTTCCGCCTTTTTCCGCAGGATGCCGCGGCCGATGAATTTTTCCAGACTGCGCAGGGCGGCCTGGTCGTCACCGCTGACAAAGCTGATGGCGTCCCCGATGGCGTGGGCGCGTCCGGTGCGGCCGATGCGGTGCACGTAGTCCTCGGCGTGCGGCGGGAAGTCGTAATTCACCACGTGGGAAATGCCGTCCACATCAATGCCGCGGGCCGCGATGTCCGTGGCCACCAGCACCCGCACCGCGCCGTCGCGGAAATCCTTCAGCGCCTTCAGACGCTGGTTCTGGGAGCGGTTGGAGTGCAGGGTGCCGCAGGAGATCCTGGACTGCTCCAGCCGCTTCGAGATGCGGTCCGCCCCGTGCTTGGTGCGGGTGAAGACCAGCACGCTGTTCATGGCCGGATCCTCCAGCAGATGCGCCAGCAGGCCGGGCTTCAGATGCGCCGGCACCTCATACACCCACTGGGTCACGGTTTCCGCCGGATTGGACCGGCGGCCCACCTGCACGGTTTTGGGGGAGCGCTGGAACTCCTGGGTCAGCGACTCGATCTCCTTGGAAAGCGTGGCTGAGAACAGCAGCGTCTGGCGCTTGCCGGGCAGGCCGCGCACGATGCGCCGGATGGAGGGCAGGAAGCCCATGTCCAGCATGCGGTCGGCCTCGTCCAGCACCAAGTATTCAATGCCCGAGAAATCCCCGTGTCCCTGGCCCAGCAGATCCAGCAAACGACCGGGGCAGGCGACGATGATATCCACGCCGGCGCGCAGCGACTGAATCTGCGGGCGCTCACCCACTCCCCCGAACACCGTGGCGATGCGCAGGTTCAGGTGTTTGCCGTAGATGCGCACATTCTCCTCGATCTGCACCGCCAGCTCCCGCGTGGGGGCCAGGATGAGGGCCTTGGTACCGGCGCGGCCATTGAGGACGGCGGTCATGCGGGTGAGAAGCGGAAGAGTGAAAGCGGCGGTTTTGCCCGTGCCCGTCTGGGCAATCCCGATCACATCCGTTCCGGCCAGGATGACGGGGATGGCCGCGGCCTGAATGGGGGTGGGTTCGGTGTAGCCGGCTTCCTGCACGGCTTGGACAATACGGGCTTCGAGCCCGAGAGCGGTAAAAGGCATAGCCGTCCAGTCTCGTCTCTATTTTCAGTTCCGCACGGGGAAAAGCCGGAAATCTTTCAGGAGGCACACGGGACCGCAAAATCCGCAAAGGGCATCCGCATCTTTTGGAAAAATCCCGCCGAAACCGCTTGCCTCTGTTGTATGGTACAGGGCTTAGACTGGTGTTGGAATGAAATCGGAAACCTCCCCTGTCCACACCCGCGCCGCCCTGGCCAAAGCCGCCGGCGTGGGGCCGGAGACGCTGCGCTTCTATGAAAAAAAAGGGCTGCTGGAGAAGCCGGCCCGCAATGCCGCCGGGCACCGGCTCTACGGCGCGGCGGATCTGGAGCGGATGCGCTTCATCAGCCGCGCGCAGCTGCTGGGCTTCAGCCTTCAGGATATCGGTCAGCTGCTGACCCTCACCGGCAGCATCCGCACCCCGCGCCGGATGGTGCGCGGCATCGCCAGCGCCCGGCTGGAGGAGATCCGTCAGAAAATCCGCGATCTGAAATCCATGGAGAGCGCCCTGAGCCGCCTGGTGTCGCAATGTGATGGAAAAGGCGCCCTTCAGGGCTGCCCCATTGCGGAGTTTGTGTCGGGCGGCACGCCGGATTCCTCATCCAACCCTAACCCCCCAAAAACCTGCCATGAGTGATTGCTGCCATTCCTCCCCACAACCGGAGCGGGAGGTCAAACCCGTGGTGAAAAAAGAACCCCAAAGCGGCTGCCACCCGCCTCATGACAGCGGCGGTGAGCCTGTCCCGGCGCAGGCTGCCCCTCCGCCGGAAGCCTCCTGCTGCCACGGGCATCCTTCATCCCCGGCATTCGCCTCCGGTAAGCCGCCGTCAGCCGGAGCCAAATATTTCTGCCCCATGTGCCCGGGCGTGGAGTCCGAAAAGCCCGGCGACTGCCCCAAATGCGGCATGGCCCTGGAGCGGAATCCGGCCTGGCGCGCGGAGGCGCGCACCGTTTACACCTGTCCCATGCATCCAGAGATCCGTCAGGATCATCCCGGCGACTGTCCGAAGTGCGGCATGGCCTTGGAGCCGTTGTCATTGCCCGCCCCCGATCAAGGGGACAGAGACGGGGAGGCCGATGCCGAGGCAGACAGCCTGCGCCGGCGTTTATGGCTGGGGACCGCCTTGGGGCTGCCGGTGTTTGTGCTGGCGATGGGCGGCATGCTGCCCGGCCTGCGGCAGGCGGCGTGGATGCATGGCAGGGGGGCGGCATGGGCGCAGTTTGTGCTGGCCAGCGTGGTCGTTTTCGGACCGGGCATGTTTGTGTTCCGCAGAGCCTGGCGGTCGCTGCGGCACCGCAGTCTGAATATGTTCACGCTGATTGCGCTGGGTGTGGGCGCGGCATGGGCATTCAGCACGGCGGCTCTGCTGTTTCCGGGATGGATGCCGCATGCACCGGGGCATGGCGCGCAGCCCCATGGCGGCGGACCGGCGCTGTATTTTGAATCCGCGGCGGTCATCACGGTGCTCGTCATCCTCGGCCAGTGGCTGGAGGCGCGGGCCCGCAGCCGCACCGGACAGGCGGTGCGGGCATTGCTGGGACTGGCGGCCAAAACCGCGCGCCGGGTGATGGACGGACACGAGGAGGATGTGCCGCTGGAGGCTGTGGGGACCGGCGACACACTGCGGGTGCGGCCCGGTGAGAAGATTCCCACCGATGGCATCCTGACCGAAGGAGGCAGCACCGTGGATGAATCCATGATCACCGGGGAATCCCTGCCGGTGAGTAAAAAAGCCGGTGATGAGGTGACAGGCGCGACCCTGAACCAGACCGGGACCTTTCTCATGAAAGCCGGGCGGACCGGAGCCGACACCCTGCTGGCCCGCATCGTGGCCATGGTGAGTGAGGCCCAGCGCAGCCGCGCGCCCATCCAACGCCTGGCGGACCACGTGTCGGGATGGTTTGTGCCGGTGGTGGTGCTGGCGGCGGTGGCGGCTTTCATCGTCTGGATGTCAGTGGGGCCGGAGCCCCGCCTGCCCATGGCCATCTCGGCTGCGGTGGCGGTGCTCATCATCGCCTGTCCCTGCGCCTTGGGACTGGCGACGCCCATGTCTATAATGGTCGGAGTGGGGAAGGGAGCGCAGCTGGGAGTGCTGGTCCGCGATGCCGCCGCCTTGGAGCGGGCGGAGAAAGTGACCCATCTGATCACGGACAAAACCGGCACCCTGACCGAAGGCCGTCCCGTGGTCCGCCGCATCAAAGCCGCACAGCCTGGCGGGGAGGACACTGTGCTGGCATTGGCCGCGGCGCTGGAGAAGCTGAGTGAGCACCCGCTGGCCCACGCGGTGCTGACCGCGGCCCGCGAGCGGAAACTGAAACTGCCCGCCGTACAGGATTTCCAGTCCGTCACCGGGGCAGGGATCACCGGAACCCTTGAAGGACGGCGCATCCGGGTGGGAAAACCCTCCTGGCTGAGCGGGGAGGGCGTGGCCGTTCCGTCTGATCTGCTGAAGGAGGCGGAGGAGCTTCAGGCCGGCGCCTGCACGGTGATTTGGGTGGCTGACGGGGATGCTGTCGCGGGATTCATCGCCGCCGCCGATCCGCTGAAACCTTCCGCTGCCAAGGCGGTCCGCGATCTCCATGACATGGGGCTGAAGCTGGTGATGCTGACGGGGGACAATCCGGGAACCGCCCAGGCCATCGGCCGGGAACTGGGCATCGACGACGTGCGCGCCGGACTCAGTCCCGCTGACAAAATGGATGCCGTGCGGGCGCTGGGGGAAAAAGGGGCGGTCACCGCCATGGCCGGCGACGGCATCAACGACGCCCCGGCCCTGGCCTTGGCCGATGTGGGCATCGCCATGGGCACCGGCACCGATGCCGCCATTGAAAGCGCTGGCCTCACACTGGTGAAGGGCGACCCCGCCGGCATGGTCCGGGCACTGCGCCTCAGCCGCGCGGTGATGCGCAACATCCGCCAGAATCTCTTTTTCGCCTTCATCTACAATGCCGTGGGCGTGCCCGTCGCCGCCGGCGTGCTTTATCCCTTCACCGGCTGGCTCCTCAATCCCATGATCGCCGGTGCCGCCATGGCGCTCAGCAGTGTCTCCGTCATCACCAACGCTTTGCGTCTGCGCGCTGTCAAAATCTGAAATTTGAGATTTGAGATTTGAGATTGAAATCCGGAATCTGAAATCTGAACTCGGAGCCCGGTCAAAGCTCCTTCATCCAAAAGGTCAGCCATTTGGGGGATTCCGTCTCCTCGCCCATCTCCTTCCAGGAGAACTGGGTGCGGAGCGTGGTTTTGTGGAAACCGCGCTTTTGCCAGAAGGCGTCCAGAGGCACGTAGTCTGCGGGGCGGGCCGGGTGTTCGGCAGGGCGGTCCACGGCGCAGAAGACGGCGTGCCGGATGCCGGGCAGGGAGCGGGCGAAGCGTTCGCGCTCCTCAAAAAAGCGCACGCCGATGCCTTGGCCCCGCCATGGGGGCAGCAGCACGCTCTCGCCGAAATAAAAGATGCGGTCCGGATCCATGCCGGCGGCCAGGAAGGGAGCTTTGACCTCCTCCGTCTCATCCCGCATGGGAATGCCGGTGGAGATGCCGGCCACTTCCCTGGTGGCCTTGTCTTGGGCCACCACGAACAGGCTGTTCCCGTGGCCGCTGTAGGTCAGCAGGTAGCCGCGCTCGTAATCGTCATCGCCTTCGTACAGATAGGGCCATTCCCGGAAGACGGCGATGCGCAGGCGGGCGGCGTCCGGAATAAACGGCTGGATGGCGGGGCCGGTGTGGCATTCAATGGTGACACCGTTGGCGGGGGCGGAGGATTCACTCATCGGAGACAATGCCGCGGTTGCGGATGATGCGGCGGAAAAAAAATTCAGCGATGACGGCAACCGCCAGCATGGAGCCCAGCCAC
Organism: Verrucomicrobiales bacterium; assembly: GCA_028293125.1. Lineage (GTDB taxonomy): Bacteria > Verrucomicrobiota > Verrucomicrobiia > Verrucomicrobiales > V1-33 > CAIZWU01. Next base: position 35,328 of record JAQGPJ010000003.1, read on the forward strand.
ACGGTGAACCAGTCGTATTCCCAGGCAGCCCATGAAATGGCGCTGACCCCCATGGAGACAGCCAGTCCCAGCGCTGACATCACGCACCCCATTTTGACTCCCTTGCTCTCCACCTGGGTTTCCGAAAAAGGCAGGAACGGCGAGGTCAGCGCCGGCACCGCGCTCATGATATAGGCCAGCACCAGTCCCGGCAGCAGCATGGCCAGGCCGGTCGTGTTTTGGGAAATCACCGCCATCAGCACCGTGCAGAGCAGAAAGACCGGCAGCGTGATCAGCAGCAGCACCGCCTTGCGGACACCGAAAAACAAGGGGGCCGCGGAAGCCAGGGGCGCGAACCGGAACAGCTCCGCGCCGCGGTATTCCTCGGAGTAGCGCATCAGCTCCACCGTCATGAAGGGAATGGTGCCCAAAAATCCGATGACGGCCGCGCTGCTGAAATCCGATGACTCTGCCCGGCGGGTGGAAAACGAGAACATGATGGCGTAAACCACCCATTGGGCGATCTGGGGATAGACCCGCAGCTTCACATCGCGGGCCCGTCCCAGCTGGGCCATGGCCAGCATGAAGCCGGTGCGCTCCAAGGGATCGCGCAGCCACTGTTTCAAAAGCGGCAGGCGCGGCAGGCGCTCCGTCCAGCGTCCCTTGCCGTTATAGGAAGTGGCGGGTGAGGCGGTGTGCTCATTCAGAGTGACCACGGTCTCCTCATAGACACCGGCCAGTCTGGAGAAGGCCAGCCAGGAGGTCAAGGCCGTCACCCCGAGCGCCAGAGCCGTGCCGGCCAGGGCTTGGGGGGTGGGCTCCAGCGTCATCACCAGCAGGTCCAGTCCCCCGAACCAAGCGGGCGGCAGGGCGATGATCCACGGACTGGTGCTCCAGTGCACCAGGTCCACGGAATGCATCAGCCGGGGAGCCAGCTGTCCGCCGGCCACCAGCACCACGGCGGCCACCACTTGGGAGGCGGTGATCAGGCTTTTCACCCTCGCTTGGCCGAACAGTCTGGCGCAGAGCTGGAAAGCCAGCACCACGGCGCTCACGCAGAAAAGCGCCTGCAGGGTCACGGAGAAAAGGTGGGCCGGCACATAGCGCCACGCTCCCGGCCCCCGCGTCAGCGCGATGGCGGCCATGCCCGCGATATTGAGCGCCACCGCCATCCTGGCGGTTTCGCCGAACAGGACCCGGACCTTGGCGAGGAGGATAAAGCGGGCGGGCACCGGGCGGTGCAGCAGGATGTCCGACTCCTGATCGTTGAAAAGCAGCGTGCCGCAGGCCGTGGCCGCCGACATGCCGGTCATCACCAGGGTCAGCACATGCACCATCACAAAGGAGACCCGCGGGGGCATGGGAGGAAACGCGAAAGGCAGCAGGATCAGGCCGAGCAGGGCGAAAAACACCAGCGGACCGTATTTCCTCGTCCTAAGGGTCCGGGTTTTGAGCGGCTGATTTTTCGGGGTCCGGCGCCCGCTCCAGTAAAGGGCGCTGAAAAGTCGGCGGAGAGCCTGCTTTTGCAGATTCTCCACTTGGGCCTGGCTGGCCGGGGGGGGTGCCGGGACGGAGTCCGGACCGCCGGCGGAGGGCCCGCCGGGGCTCATGGCCGCACTCATGATTCAAAGGTCCGGGCAAAGGCTTCGGCGCGCTGGCGGAGCTGGTCGCCGCCGGTGAGGCGGGTGAAGATCTCCTCCAGCGGGATGCCGCCGTGCGCCGCCATGAGGGACTCCGGCGAGCCGTCGAGCACCAGCCGGCCCTGATTGATGATCACCACGCGGTCGCAGACCCGCTCCACGACATCGAGGATGTGGGAGCTGTAAACCACCGTGCGGCCCTGTTTAGCCAGGGTCTGGATGAGGGCTTTGAATCCCACCGCGGCATTGGCGTCCAGTCCGTCCAACGGCTCATCGAAAAGAATGACCGGGGGATTGTGCAGCAGGGAGGAGATGATGACCACCTTTCGCCGCATCCCCTTGCTGTAGGCCCCCAGCAGCTTGTCGGTCAGGGTCTCCCAGGTAAGTTCGAAGAACTGGATGAACTCGCGGATGCGGGCGTCCGCCTGCTGCTGCCCCAGCCCGTAGAGGGCGGCCACCATGCGCAGATACTCCAGACCGGTCAGGGATTCATACAGGGCGCCGCTTTCCGGCACAAATCCCACGCTGCGCTTCACGCCCAGCAGATCCGTCAGGAGGTCGTGCCCGGCGATGACCGCAGTGCCGGAGGTGGGCCGCAGCATGCCGGTGAGCATTTTCAGGGTGGTGGACTTGCCGGCTCCGTTGGGTCCCAGAAAGCCCACGATCTGCCCGCGCGGGATCTCCAAGGACAACTGCTCCACCGCCGGCTTCCCGGCGAAGACCTTGGTGAGTTCATGAATGGTGATCATGGCGGGCGGGAAAAGGGAGCGGCGGAGACCGGTTGCAAAGCGGTGATGGAGGCGGATGGCAAAATCAAGGCGGGTCCCGAAGGGGAAAGGAAGGAAAAATTCCGCAAATGACTGTCAGTTTCCGGATGCGCGGCGGGAAGTATCAGGTGGCGCGTGCCATACCCAACCATGAGCGAGACCCCGGAATTCCTTCAGCTTTTCCTGACGCATCAGAGCGATCTCCGCGCCTTCATTGGTGCCTTGGTCCGCGACTCCCAGGCCCGGGAGGATATCTTCCAGAATGTGTCCCTGGCTCTCTGGGAGAACTTTGAGCGCTACGACCGTGAGCGGTCATTCGGAGCGTGGGCACGCGGCATCGCCGCGAAGAAGGTGATGCACGAACACCGCCGCAACGCGCGCTTCCCGCTGCTGCTGCCGCCGGAGGCCATCCAGGCGGTGGCCGACGCCTACGACCGCACGGAGCGCGCCGCCGGCCCCCGCCAAGCCGCTCTAAGCGAATGCCTGGGCCGACTGCCGGTGAAAACGCGGGAGATCCTGGCCCTGCGTTATGAGGGCGAGCTGAGCGGTGAAACCATCGCCCTGCGCACCGGATCCTCGGTGGCGGCGGTGCATCAGACCCTTTCCCGCGCCCGCGCGGCGCTCTCCGACTGCATCCGCCTGAGGCTGAACGCCGCTGGAAAATAAAATAAGTCAACATTCCCCTCCTCTTTCCTTTCCAATCCAATCCTTTTGTCATGAACCCTGAAACTGAATCCCTCATGAGCCAGTATCTCGACGGCCGGGTGAGCGCCCCGGAGGCCGCGGAGCTGGCCAAAATCCTGGCTGAAAACCCGGAGGCCGCCGCACGCTTCGCGGAGCTGACCCGTATGGACGAGGGACTGCGCACCGCCCTGAAAGCGGAAAGCCGCTCGCAGGTTTTCGCTTCGCGCCTGCGGTCCAATACGGAGACCGGGGAGGCGAAAAAGGCGGTGCCCGACCGCCGCCACCGCTGGCTGGCCGCCGCCGCCGGGCTGGCGGTGCTGGGTGGGGCGGCGTGGTGGTTCTCGCGCGACGGCGCGGTTCCGGGGGTGGTCATGGACTGGGCCAAGTCCCGTGTGAAGCACGGCGGCGGCGGGGGCGACAGTTCCGGCGGCGTTGGCTTGACCGCCGATTTGCAGGCCTCCCTGCCGGTGGACAAGGCGGCGGAGCTCCGACGCAAGCTGCGCAGTTTCGCCATTCCCCACCTGCATATGAGATCGATGGCGCTGACCGACGCCCTGAATACCCTGAACCGTCAGTGGACGGATCTGCCCCACCGCGATCCGGAGGACGCGAAGCGGGTGAAAATCGATCTCGCGGACAGCGCCCGCAGACGCTGGCCGGCGCGGGACAAGGAGCCTTTGGTGTCCGTGGACATGCCCAACCTTTCCCTGCACACCGCCCTGAGTCTTATCGCCGCTCAGGCTGGTTTGCAGGTGGAGGTGGTGGCGGAGGGCGTGACGCTGGCCCCCGGTGGGGACAGCAGCCGGGCTGGGAGCGGTGATGAAAAGAAGACATGGACTTTTCCTCTGACAAAACCGGTGGCGGACACTTTCCTGGCGTCCGTGGCCCCGCCGCGGCCCCTGCAGGAGTTTCAGCCATTGAATGCCTGGAACTTTGCAGTGGCCGGCGTGGGTGAGGACTCTGCAAAGCGGGCGCAAATTCAGGTTCTGGCGGAGCGTCTGCAGACTGCCGACGCATCCACTGCCCATGCGGCATCCGACGGCACCGCCGCAGTTTCCCAGGAGCAGGCGGTGACTTTGGATTTCACCTACAGAACCAATATGAATGGCCAAGGGCCGGAGCATTGGGTGGGCAGGGTTCAGGCAAATGATGGGAGTGAACCGGTGGTGACGGTATCCGCGTCGGATTTGGCTGGAGCGGAAACGGATAAACTTCAGGAGGGCGTGGTCAGGCTGGATGCCGCCCCCGGAGCGGATCAGGATGATTCCGTCAGGCTCAGTGTGGCTCAGGAGCAGCCGGCGCTGCCCGCTCTGGCCCAGGCTCAAGCGGACCTGGGCGTCCAACGGCTGGTGGAGGGTCTCAGCCATGGGGTTGAAAACTCCTATATTGAAGCGGGGGCACGTGTGGAATTCGGGCAGGCGGATAATTCCGCCACATATAACTTTCTGTCGTCGGCAGCAGACACGGCAGGGGCTGGGCAGGATGCTTTGCCGGTGACTGTCACCGGCCGCTTTCTGACAGTGCAACCCTCCTCCGTAACATGGCTTAAAAATCCCGCTGAGGCACCCTCGTTGGAGTCATGGCTCACGGGCTTGAACGGCGGGTCGATGACCCACGACATTGAGAACGGAATCGTCAGTGTCACCGGATCTCCGGGGGAACTGCGCAGCGCCTCCGCCGCCATCGCCGCGCTGTCGGAATCCGCCCAGGCGGGGGTGAGCGTGGAGGCACGGCTGGTGCGGCTCGGCGGAAATGAGGCCCCGGATTTTCTTCCTGAGCCGGATGTGAGGGAAAAAGCCGGGTTGCTGCCAGCGGGAAGAGCCGTGCACGTGCCGGCGGGCAAGGTGGACCAGTTCCTCAAATCAGCGGCGGGGAAAGGGATATCGGTTGTCAGGCTCCCCTCCGCGCAGGGGCGGAGGAACCAATCGTTTGCTATCGCCCTGGATGGCTCCTCCCTTCCGGTGGCGGAGAAGCCTGGAGCCTTGGCGGGAGTGCCGCTGGCGCCGCGGGACCCCATGGTTTTGGAGGTGCCCGTGGCCCCCGCGACCCCCAAGACCATCATCGGAGTGGCGGCCTCCGAGCCGTCAGTGACCATCACTGCGGATAAAAGCGGCGAGGAATGGACAGTCCACAGCCGGCTGCCGGATGCGGCCGACGGCACTGGCCGATTGGTGGACTTTCCAGTGACGGAAGGTTCCTGGGTGGCGGTGCTGGGTGCGGAACCTGACAGTTTTCTGCTGATGCGCTTCCGGTCCGCGGCAGTGCAGCCCTGAGCGGAAAGAGGGAAAACCACAGGCCGTTCGTGAACGATATCCAATGATCCGTCCGGCGGAATGAAATTCCGCACACCGCCGCCGCGTCATGGCGGGATGCGGATTATTCCTTGCAAACTCAAATCAAATTCGAAGTGCGGACACGGCCCGGACCTCCAGCCCGAGGGGGTTCGGAAGCCAGGAGCGGGGAAGGGATGGCAGGCTGCCCTGGCCGCCGGAGCGGTGGTGGGGCTGCTGGGCGGACTGCCATTGAAAGCCCTCGCCCAGACGCGGACGTCAGTCCGGGACACGATGCCCGACACCTGGGTGGGCGCGGATGCGCTGGGCCGCGTGCTGCCAAGCACCGCTGAAGCCGGACCGCCTAAACCCGGAAAGACGGTGGCCATGTTTTATTTCCTCTGGCTGGGGCCGCACGAGAACGGCGGGCCGTATGACATCACCAAAATCCTGCGGCAGGATCCCGATGCCATGAAAAAGCCCGACAGCCCGCTGTGGGGGCCGATGCATGTGCCGCATCATTGGGGCGAGCCGCATCTGGGCTATTACCGCACGGACGATGAATTTGTGCTGGCCAAACACGCGCAGATGCTGGCGGACGCGGGAGTGGACACTTTGGTGTTCGATGTGACCAATCAGCTGACCTATGCGCACGAATACCGCGCGCTGCTGGAGGTCTTCAGCCGGGTGCGCAAAAACGGGGGCCGCACTCCGCAGGTGGCGTTTCTGTGCCCGTTCTGGACACCGAAAAAAGTGGTCCGGGAGCTTTGGCGGGAACTTTACTCCAACGGGGACCACAGCGGTCTGTGGTTCCGGCTGGACGGCAAGCCCTTCATCCTGGCCGATCCCCGGCTGATCGGTGAAACCATCGGCATGGAGCAGCATAATTCAGTCACTGAACTGGCTCCCGGCGCGGTGGAGGGACAGACTTTCACGCTCAGTCAGCCGGCCACCGCCGTTTCCGCCTCCTTCGCCACCTGGGGGACCACGGACAGCGAGCTGACCCTGACCCTGCGCAAAGCCGCCGGGGAAACCGCGGCCACCCGCACCTTCACCCATATGACGGACAACGGATGGCTGGAGCTGCGCCCTGACAAACCTCTGGAACCTGGTGAATGGACCTTGGAGGCTTCCGGAGCGGTGGGCAAAGTGGGCTGGTGGAGGCACACCAAATCCCGATTCGGAGGCGGCTCCGCCACCCTCAACGGAAAGCCGGTGGACGGTGACCGCATGTTCCGCGTGGAGACGGATGACGACGAGGCCCGGCAAATCCGTTCCTTTTTCACCTTCCGCTCGCCGCAGGCGGATTACTTCCGCGGACCTGAGCGCCCTGACATGTGGAGCTGGCTGGAGGTGTCGCCCCAGCATGTCTTCCGCAATGCGCGCAGGGAGGCCGAGATGATGTCCGTGGGGGTGGCGCAGAACGCCGTGGCGGGCCGGCTGGGCTGCCTGAGCGAGGCCGGATCCCATGGCCGCAGCTTCCACAACGGCGTGTGGGACACGCGTCCGGACGCGGTCCGACAGGGACTGAATTTCGCGGAGCAGTGGAGCAACGCCCTGAAGGCCGATCCGCCGACAGTGTTTGTCACCGGCTGGAACGAGTGGATCGCCGGCCGGTTCAATGAATTCAACGGAGTCCGGGAGCCGGTGATGTTTGTGGATCAGTTCAATCAGGAGAACAGCCGCGACATCGAGCCCATGCGCGACGGCCATGGCGATGATTATTACTATCAGCTGATGTCCGCCGTGCGGCGCTTCAAAGGCGTGCGGCCCCTGCCGCTGGCCGGGCCGGAGAAAACCATGGCTGCGGCGGCGGATGCCGGGTTCGCCCCATGGACTGAGGTCGCGCCTGTCTTTCTGGACGACGCCGGGGACACGGGGCATCGGAAACACACCGGCTACGGCGGCAGGCTGAGCTATGAGAACAACACGGGACGCAATGATATCCTCGAAAGCCGCGTGGCCCGCGGCGCGGACACGGTGTGGTTTTATGTCAAAACCCGCGAACCCCTCACTCCCGCCACGGATCCCGACTGGATGCGGCTGCTGCTGGATACGGACACCAATTCCGCCACGGGCTGGCAGGGTTATGACTTCCGTTATTCCTGCGGCAGGCTGGAGCAATGGACCGATGGCCGGTGGGAACCTGCGGGCCCGGCTGGAACGGTGGCTATGATTCATGCGGGAAACGAGCTTCAGGCCGCCATCCCCCGCACGCTTCTCAAGCTGCCGCCCGGCAAAGCCATGCGCTTGGATTTCAAATGGATGGACAACATTCCGGCGGAGGCCCCACCGCTGGACTGGATCGACACCGGTGACACCGCGCCGAACGGACGGCTGAATTACCGCTTTCTGGCGGAGTGAGCCATCGTAACGGGATTCAGTCCGGCATTCCGTTCCTTCCGCTGCTCCCACCGCCGGTGGCCGGTGCGGGAGGGGAAGCGGAGCGCGTTTTCCGTTGCGCGGCGGGGGCTGCCGGGGATGATGCGCCCCCGCCTTTTCCCATGTCCGCTCCTCTGCTTCCCTCCTACGATGAATTTCTGACGCTGACCGCGCAGGGAAATCTGATCCCGGTGTATGCGGAGCTGACGGCGGATTACGAGACGCCATTGTCGGCTTTCGAGAAGATCGCGGAGGGGGACGGCACTCCGCGCTTCCTGCTGGAATCGGCGGAGGCGACCGGGTTTTCGGGACGCTACTCCTTCATGGGGGCACGGCCCCGTGCGGTGCTGACAGCACGGGGCAGGCAGATGGAGGTGCGCACGTCGGACGGGAAGATAAACTGGTTTGAGACGGAGACCGATCCCCTGCGGGAGGTGCAGGATTTCATGGCCGCCTACCGGCCGGTGACCCTGCCCGCGCTGCCGGTGTTTTCCGGCGGGGCGGTCGGTTATCTGGGTTATGACATGGTGCGGTGGTTCGAGCCGACGGTTTCCCCGCCGCCCGCGCAGGATGAGATGGGATTGCCGGACATGGTGTTTGTGGTCGCGGACACGCTGGTGATTTTCGACCACCGCTACCGCCTGCTCCAAGTGGTGGCCAATGTCTGCCTGGATGACCATGACGGCCCGGAGGCCGCCTATGGATGGGCGCGGACCCGCATCCGGGAGATGATCGACAAGCTCTCCGTGCCCCTGCATGTGAAGCCCATGGCGGCCAAACCGGTGCTTTCCGCCACTCCCCCGGTGAGCAACACCACGCGGGAGGAATACCTGGGCATGGTGGCCAAAGCCAAGGAGTACATCCAGGCCGGCGATATCTTCCAAGTAGTGCCCAGCCAGCGGTTCGAGGTCGAATACACCGGTCGTCCGGTGGAGCTTTACCGGGCGCTGCGGCATGTGAATCCGTCGCCCTACATGTTCTGTCTGGAGTTCGCGGATTTCGCCCTCGTGGGATGCAGCCCGGAGGTGCATGTCCGCTGCATCAGCGGCCGGGTGGACATCCGGCCCATCGCGGGGACCCGCCCCCGCGGGCGCACTCCGGAGCAGGACGACGCCCTGGCGGCGGAGCTGCTGGCGGATGAGAAGGAGCGCGCGGAGCACATCATGCTCATGGATCTGGCGCGCAACGACGTGGGCCGTGTCTCCGAGTATGGCAGTGTGAAGGTCACGGACCAGATGGTGATCGAGCGCTACAGCCACGTCATGCACATTGTCAGCAACGTCACCGGACGGCTGGCCGCCGGACGCACCAGCTATGATGTCATGCGCGCCACCTTTCCTGCGGGAACCGTGAGCGGTTCCCCCAAAGTACGCGCCATGCAGGTCATTGCCGAGGTGGAGAAAAGCAAACGCTGCGCTTATGCCGGAGCGGTGGGGTATTTCGGTTTTGATGGGAATCACGACTCGTGCATTGCCTTGCGCACGGTGGTGCTGAGGAATGACAAGGCCTACATGCAGGCCGGTGCGGGCGTGGTGGCGGATTCCGTGCCGGAAAATGAATATCAAGAGACCGTCAACAAGGCGGCGGCGGCTGTGCGGGCGGTGGAGCGGGCGCGGGGGCTGTGATGGACGGAGTGGACGGAGTGGACGGGGTGGAGGATGGAGCAGGAACCTCTTTTTCCCAGGCATGAAGGATACCGGAATTTGGTGAGTTTCCGGAGCGCGCGGCTTTGCTATGATGTGACGGTGCGGTTTTGTGACCGTTATATCCCTGCCAGAAGCCGCACCTATGACCAGATGGTGCAGGCGGCGCGGAGCGGGGTGAATATCGCGGAGGGCAGTGAGGCCAGTGCCACCTCCAAAAAGACCGAGTTGAAGCTGACCAATGTGGCGCACGCCAGCCTTGAGGAGCTGCGTCTGGACTATGAGGACTTTCTGCGCCACCGCAATCTCAGGCTTTGGGCAGCATGATGACCCGCGCTGTCATGCACTGGTGGCCAGGCGCTGCCAAACCGTGGAGAAGGTGGCAGCATGGGTCAGAAAGATAAGAGAGCAGGGCTTGCAGGAGTTCCAAAATAACCTTGGCAACTTCAGAGCATTGTCCACTCAGTCCATCCCGTCCATCCCGTCCATCCCGTCCATCCCGTCCATCCCTGCGGAAATCGCCGCCAACGCCGCACTCATTCTCCTCAAAGTAGCGTCCTCCCTCCTTGAGCGCCAGCTGGCCGCCCTCGCATCAGCCTTTACAGAAAACGGAGGTTTCACAGAACGGCTGCACCGCATCCGCACTCAAAGACGCAGGTCCTGAATACAGCCTGCACCATACCCATACCCATACCCATACCCATACCCATACCCAGCCCCAGCCCCAGCCCCAGCCCCAGCCCCAGCCCCATACCCAGCCCGAGCCTGCCTTTTCTGTTAAGCCTTTGTAAAAGTCCTCCCCTTTCCCGCCGGATGCCGCACACTGGAGCCTGACCGCCCGCCACTCCATGTCCACTCCTTCCCGGATTCTGCTGATCGACGATGACCGCAAGCTCTGCCGCTTGGTGCGCGATTACCTGTCGCCGCTGGGATACGCCGTGGAGTCCGTGCACGACGGGGTGGAGGGGGCGAAGCTGGCGCTGGCGGAGAAGTGGGACGCGGTGATATTGGATGTCATGCTGCCCGGCTTGGACGGGCTGGAGGTTCTGCGGCGGCTGCGGCAGGAATCGGGGATTCCCGTGTTGATGCTGACGGCGCGGGGGGATGAGGCGGACCGGATTGTGGGACTGGAGCTGGGGGCGGATGACTATCTGCCCAAAACATTTTCCCCGCGGGAGCTGCTGGCCCGCCTGCGGGCCGTGCTGCGGCGTGTCCGGACAGGGGCTCTGCCGGTGGCGGGGACCGCATCCTGGATTCAGGTGCGGGATTTGAAAATCAATGTCGATGCCCGCTCGGCGACCCTGGCGGGCGAGCCTCTGGTGCTGACGCCGGTGGAGTTCGAGCTGCTGGTGGCCCTGGCCCGCGCCAAGGGCCGGGTGAAAACCCGTGAGCAGCTGGTGGATGAAATCCGCGACCGCGAGTATGAGGTCTTTGACCGCTCGGTGGATGTCCACATCTCCTCCCTGCGGCGCAAACTGAAGGACGATGCCCGCGAGCCCCGTTATCTGCGAACCCTGCGTGCCGCCGGCTACATGATGATCGATCCGGAGGGAAGGGCATGAAACCGGCAGTGGATCCCGCGCCAAAGCCCGATGCTGCATCCCGTTCCGGAGCGCCCCGGCGCGGGCTGCCGCTTTCCCTCCGGATCCTGCTGTGGTGCGGGCTGAATCTGCTGCTGCTGGTCGCGGTTCTGCTCTGGGTGCTGTTCCGGGGGCAGCTGGGGCTGGGGCTGGATTCCCTCCTGACAGGACGCGCGGGGGAGCGGCTTCAGAGCATGGCGGATGTGCTGTCAGGGGAGCTCTCGGGCCTGCCGGAGGCGCGGTGGGATGCGGTGATTTCCCGGACCTCCACGGCCTACGGAGTGCGGCTGGTTTTGGTGAGGCTGGATGGGCGCTGGTGGGCGGGTGAAAAAATGGAGCTGCCCCCGGAGGTGAGGAAACGGGTGATGGAGCCTCCTCCTCCGGGCGCGGGCCGCTTTTCCGGCGGGGGAATGGAGGCGGATTTTCCGGGTCGGGATGGTCCCCGTCCCCACTTGGGGAGGGGGCCGGAGGACCGGGGATTCCGTGGAGGGCAACCGGAGGGAAGGCCGCTGCCGGACGGGCTTCGCGGTGATGGACCGCCGCCGGGCAGGGATGGCCGTCCAAGGGGCCTGGGAAGACCGCCCGCGCCCCGCGCCCGGTTTCTGGTGAAGGATGGAAACCCTCCGCTCTACTGGGCAGGCATTCCCATGATGGCCCTGAAAACCGAAACCGGACGGCCCGGTCCGGCCATGCTGCTGGCGGTGGCGGACAGCCTGACGGAGGGCGGCTGGGTGATCGATCCCGTGCCGTGGCTGGCGGCCGGCTTTGGGGGACTGGGACTGTCGGTGCTTCTGTGGTTTCCGCTGGTGCGGGGCATCACGCGGTCCATCCGCGTCATGACGGCGGCCACCGAGCGCATAGCTGAGGGAAAATTCGACACCGTGGCCGGGGTGGGACGCTCGGATGAACTGGGCCGGCTGGCCCATGCGATCAATCACCTGGCCGGCAGGCTGGAGCACTTTGTGAATGGCCAGCGGCGCTTTCTCGGCGACATCGCGCATGAGCTCTGCAGCCCGCTGGCGCGCATGCAGCTGGGCATCTCCCTGCTGGAGCGCACAGTGGGGGCCGACAGTCAGGAGCGGGTGGCCGATGTGCGGGAGGAGGTGGAGGTGATGACCCAGCTGGTGAATGAGCTGCTCTCCTTCTCCAAATCCGGTCTGCGCGCCCGGGACCTGCCGCTGGAGGCCGTGCCTCTGGCGGACATGGCGGGGAATGTGATTTCCCGTGAGGCGTCCTCCGGCGATGTGATCCTGACAGAAATTCCGGAAACCCTGACCGCCATGGCGGACGCGGAGCTGCTGTCCCGCGCCGTGGCCAATCTGGTGCGCAACGCCCTGCGTTACGCCGGTCACGCGGGACCGGTGAGGATCGGCGCCCGCGCGGAGGAGGGACAGGTGACCCTCACCGTCAGCGATTCCGGTCCCGGCGTGCCGGAAGCCGATCTGGAGCGCATCTTCGAGCCCTTTCACCGCCCGGACACCGCCCGCACGCGGGAGGCCGGGGGATCGGGACTGGGGCTGGCCATCGTGCGCTCCTGCGTGGAGGCCTGTCAGGGTTCCGTGTCCGCCGCCAACAAGCCGCCCTCCGGGCTGGCGGTGACCATCCGGCTCAACCCCGGTCCGGAAATTCCGGTGCCGGAGCATCCGGAGTCAAAAAACGAGTGCCGGTGAAATCCCCTGGCATCCGGGGCTCCGCGCCTTCCCAACAGACGGAAGTGGCGTTTCCCAAGCCTTGACGCCGCCGCATTCCCCGGCCTGATTGCAGGCATGATCCTTCCCTCCGACGGAGACCCGCCACCCCGGCGCAAAGACAAAGACAACGATGGCAAAGTCCCGCCGCAGGAGCCCCAGAATGAGGAATGGTGGGAGCAGGATGACGCGGACGATGAGGATCCGGAGGATATCGATGACATGGATGAGGATGACGGGGATGAATCCGGCCCGGATCCTGAGGAGATGCCGCCGGGCCCGGTTTTGAAATCCGTGGCCGCTCCCGGCTGGCGGGAGAATCTGGTGCTGGAGTTGGTGGAAAGCGTGGCGGACCTCCATGAAATAGAGGATCCCGATGACGAGTATGATCCGCCGGAGCCGCCGGATCTTTACACTTTTTTCGGGGAGCTGGCCGCCCTGCGCAATGAACTGCGCCGCATTGGCCGCCGCTCCGACGATTCTGTGGTCAAAACAGCCGAGGCGCTGAACTCCGTGCAGGGTCTACTGAGAACTCTGAGTCCGGTTTCCAAAAAAGCCAAAGCGTCAGCGGAGCCATGGCCGGTGGAAACCTGCCTGGCGTTGGTGTCGCTGCATGACCTTCTGATGCGCATCAGCCCGGACAGCGCCGCGGTGGCCGCCGCCGCCGCCTCCCTGGATCCGCTGCTGAAGGCGGCGGGAATGGAGCGCATCGTCACGGAGGGCCGCTCCTTCGACCCCGCCACCATGACTATCGCCGGCGCGGAGGCTGGCGGCCGCGGATCCGGGAAATCCGTCATCCGTGAAGCAGAGGCCGGGTTTCTGCGCGCCGGCGCGCTGCTGCGGCCCGCGCGGGTGATGGTCAGTGGCTGACCCTTGACACCGGCGGACCGGGGGCGGCGGATTCCCCCGCAGCCCGGTCCTGATGGTTTCTCAATCCCTGCTTTCCCACCTCATGCTCATTCTGTGTCCGTATTGTCGGAAAAAGGTCTCTCCCGAGGAGACGGATCATTGCCCCCACTGCGGCTGTGAGGTGGCCATGCTGGGGCGCCTTATTCATGCCTCGCGGGATTCCATCAAGCTGGCGCTGGAGGCCCTGCGCGATGGCCATGACCGTGAGGCCCATGATTTCGCCTATGAAGCCTGGGGCCTGAAACATTCACGGGAGGCCGCCGCCGTGGGGCTCCTGGCCGCCGTCAGCATCAGGGATCCCATCGAAATCCCCCGCTGGATACGCCGCCGCCGGGCCTGCGAAGTGTGAAGGGGGATATAGATGGAGGCGCCGTGCGGGGCGGGGCGGGGAAAACCACGGTGGAGCGGCGGAACCGGGCAGGGTATGCCGCCGGTGGTATACCTGTCAGCTCAGGGCGCGACCCAGCCTTGGTTGATCATCTTTTCGATCATCACCTGATTGTATTTTTTGCCTTCGGGCGTGAAGCGCAGACGCAGCAGGCAGTTGGCCATGGGCTTGCCTTTCTCATCCACCTTCCGGGCCTGCCGGGCGCGGCGCTGCATCACGAGGATTTGGGAGCCGACCTCGGAGTTTTTGTCGCAGTAGCCATAACAGAACTCATACTGGGATTTTTTGGGGCTCCGGAGCTTGAAGCACAGCATGTCAAATTCCCGTCCCGCGAAGGCTCCGCTGTAATAATCGTCCTGCACGGCGCTGACCCGGAACTCAATGGCGTCATCGGGCGGATGGCTGAGAAAGTCCGCCCACGGAATATCAGACCAGTTTACGAAGGATTCCCAATCGACTTTGGGAGGCCCGCCCGGAAAAAGCTCCAGGGACACGCTGCGGATATCGAAGTCATCCAGCTCCATAGCGTTGCTGATGAAGTTTTTCCCGTCAACGCTCACCTCGCCCCAGGAGGCGGATTCATTGCGGATGCCGAGAGGAGTGATTTTCCGGTTGGCAAAATAACGCTCCATGCGGGGCCTCGTGATCTCCGGGTGCCGGACCTCAGCCAGCATCTGGTCAATGGAGCCGGCGGCCAGAAAGCGTTTCAGGACCACCCGGGCGTCCTGCACATTTTTCATCGGATCCTCGGTCGTTTCCGTGGTGGTGGTGTCCTTGACCGGGGGCTCGAAAGCATGGCGCATAACATACACGCCCACGCCGCCGGCGATCAGCAGCATGACGGCCAGCGCCAAGGTGACCACCCGGCGGGTTCGCGCGGTCTCTTCGGGAGTGGTTTTGCTGCCCCATTCCGTATCCTCGATATCATTGTCCCTGAGTTCCTGGGGAACAAACTGCGGGGTGCGCACATCATTGAGGCGGAATCCCCCGCGCGGCAGGGAATCCCCGTCCGTGGCTTCGTCACCGGAGGACGGTTCCGGGGGTGCAGCGGGGGCGGCGGGCAGAATAGGAGCCGGGACAATGGGTGCCGGGGCTTGGGGGAGGGTGCGGGCTCCCCCCACCAGCGGGCTGGGGCTGAGCTCCACCTGCTGATGGATTTTGGGGGAGATGGGAGTGAAGGCCGAAGGGGCGGGAGGCGGAGCGGAAGGTGGGACAGGGGTTTCCGGCGTGGATTCGCCGAAACGTTTGGAGCCCAGTTCCGCCGGCTGCTGCGGGGTGGAGGGCTGCTGATCACGCTTTTCCTGGGTGAAGGCCGCGCCTGTGGTGGCCACGGCATCAGTCATGCGTTTGCCGGGCAGAACGGTTCTGCCCCTTTCTGCGGCCAGTTTTGCCGCTTCCTCGGAAGCAAGGGACGTGGCTCCGCCGGCAGCGGTCATCCGCCGCATTTCCTCCTCCGAGGATCTCGGCCTGCCGGAGGGGAGGGAGGATCCGCCGGGCTTTTTAGGATACTCCGCCGTTTCGGACGGAGTGCCCGGAGGCGCTGCGGAGGCACTGGCCGGTGTGGTGTCCCCCCGCTTGAGAAGAGTTGGCCCGGAGGCGGAGTCCACTTCCCGTGGGAGCCTCAAATGGCTGGCACAGCCCGGACAAAGCACTTCCAAACCGGCATTTTCCTGATCAAGAATCAGGGGTGTGGCACAAACAGGGCAGGGCAGACTGGAGGAGGTCATAAGGCGCGCATGAACAATGAAGGTCCGCCTGAGGGCCCGGCCTTGGATCGGGGGGCGGAAGCATGCGGAACTCCAACGGATGGAGCCATCCGCCGCGGAACCTTGCTGATAACTTCCGCTTCGTCCAGAAAATTGGTGTGCCGGTATCCGGACAGACAAAACACTGATTGAAAAGCAGGCCTGAATGGCTGCGCCGATGCCTTGGCGGCACACTCCTGTTTACAGGAAAAGTCCACAGACGCTGACGGACTAATGAAACCGGGCTGGCATATGGAATGTCTGTGCCGCCTCCGCCATCCTGCTTCATGGTCAGGGACGGGCATCCCACCAGGCGTTGATTCCGGATGTCAGATCCGCCAGCCGGGAGGGCTGGGTCTCCGCCAGGTTTTTGAGTTCCCCGGGATCCTGCGCGAGGTCGTAAAGCTCAGGCCTGGCCTCCGGCAGGCGGGGAGAGGGAAGGATCAGCTTCCAGTCGCCGGCGCGGCACCATCGCCATTTCAGGCTGCGCACGGGTTCGCTCAGATCCACCATGTCGTGATCGAAACAGGCACCAAACAGGGATTGGCGGGCGGAGAGAGGGGCCGGGTCCAGCAGATCAAGGCCGGGGCATCCCTCCGGCACCGGAGCTCCGCAGGCTTTCAGCAGGGTGGGCATGAGGTCGATGCTGCTGACCGGAGCCGCCGGCATGGATGGGGCGATTTTCCCCGGCCAGCGCAGCATGATGGGGGTGCGCAGTCCGCCCTCGTAAGGCGACTGCTTGGAACGTGGAGCGAACTCCGGGGCGTCCGGCTGCTGAATCCAGCCATTGTCGCAGAGGTAAACGACCACCGTGTTGTCTGCCAGTTTCTCCTGGTCCAGAAAGTCCAGCAACTCCCCGCAGGTCCGGTCAAACCACTCCACCATGGCCAGATAGCGGGCCATATGCGGGCTGGGCACGCGGTCCAGGTATTTGGCCAGGATCTCCGCTGGCGGATCGTGGGGCAGGTGCGGCATCATGGGCGCATACCAGACTAGAAACGGCTTGGAATCCGCCGTGGTCCGGCGGATGAAATCGAAAACCGGCTCCAATCCCTTGCGCCCGATGCTCAGGCCCGCATCGCCATGGCGGCCTCCTTTGGCGGGATCGCCCATGGTCATGCCCTCGGTGAATCCGCCGTCGGCATAACCGCCCAGCCACCACTTGCCGGTCTGCAGGCTGCGGTGACCGAGGTGCTCCCCCAGCAGTCGGGGCAGAGTGGGGCTCGAGTGGATCAGCTGCCGCATGCGCTCCCGCCCGGCGGCGAATTCCGGTGTCCGGGTGTAGCCCCCTCCGGTGCGGTCCACGGAGGGATCGTTGCCGGTGATGCCGTGCTGATGCGGATAGCGGCCGGTGATGAGGGAGGCCAGGCTGGGACAGCAGAGGCTGGAGGGCACATAGCCGTTTTTGAAGCACAGGCTCCGGGCGGCCAGTTTGTCGAGATGGGGGGTGGCGGCCAAAGGATGTCCCATAAAGCCGTAGTCGCCGAAGCCCTGGTCGTCGGAGATGATCATCACCACATTCGGCGGGGCGGCCATGGCCGGCAAAAGACCGGCGGGACCCAGGCCGCAAAGGAGGAGAAACCGCAGCATCATGACTGGCGAAACTGACGGGCCTGCGGTGGACTGGCAAGTTTTTCCGCTGCCCCGCCGGCCCGGGTATTCGCCTGTATCCGCATATCCGGCGGCAACGTTCCGCGGACCTGGACTATAATGCCGCCGGTCTGCAAAGAGAGCGGAGCCCACTCCGTTTTTCCTTTGCCTCCGCCGCATCCCGAATCCACCAAAGTTATGATAAACCGACGCTCCGTTCTGTTCCTGATCCCCGCTCTGGCCCTGCTGCTTTGCCCGGCACACGCCGCCGACCCCACCGACAGCCGCTGCTACGAGCTGCGCACCTACACCGCCGCCGCCGGCAAGCTGGACGCCCTGCTCAGCCGCTTCCGCAACACCACCGTGGGTCTCTTCAAAAAACACGGCATAACCAATATAGGCTACTGGACTCCGGCGGAGAACACCGACCGCAAGCTGATCTACCTGATTTCCTTCCCGAGCCGCGAGGCGCGGGAGGCCTCATTCAAGGCTTTCGGTGAGGACCCGGAGTGGAAGACCGCCCTCAAGGAGTCGGAAAAGGACGGGAAACTGACCGACAAGGTGGAAAGCCGCCTGCTCACCGCCACGGACTTCTCCCCCACCGCGCCGGTGGCCCCCGGTGGCCCCGCTCGCGTCTATGAACTCCGCACCTACACCGCCAGCGCGGGGAATCTGCCCAAACTGCTCAGCCGCTTCCGCGACCACACGGTGGAGCTTTTCGCCAAGCATGGGATGAAAAACTTCGGCTATTGGACTCCGGCGGCGGGCGATCCTGATTCCGACAACACCCTGATCTACCTGCTGGCGCACGATTCCGAAGCCGCCCAGGCGGCGTCCTTCGCGGCTTTCCGGGCCGATCCCGTGTGGGTCGAGGCCAAGGCGGCGTCGGAAAAAGCGGCGGGCGGTCCTCTGACGGTGCTGGACGGGGTGAAAACCCTGAACCTGATTCCGACCGATTTTTCCCCGGCGAAGTAAAAATCCCTTCGCCGGAATTGTCCTCCCCCCCTCCGTTAAGACTCTGTAAAAAGGAGTGCGTACTTTAGAACAGGAAAAGAAAAAAGGAGGATGCAAAATGGGAGAATCTTTATTTTTATCTTGTCTCGCCAAGCGGGACAGGTATTCTGAGGACGTTCGCTTCCCGCGAACATTGGGGGTTGAATAAAAAGCGGCCCGGTTGGAAACATCACACGCAGGGAACTTAGGGGGGACTTTGCGGGTGAATCAGCCGGGCCGCTGATTTTTTTGAACGGAGAGGCTGGCACTGCCGGGAAAAAAATGGCACACTGTGCGCCCTTGCACTCTTCCGGTTCCACCAAGCCTCCGAGATCAGCCAACCGCCGCCAGCCGTTGCTGCTGACAATGCGCGGTCCGCTGAGCGGCCGGTTCGGGGACGACTTCTTCAGGGCGCTGCCGTTGGGTCCGGGAGTCTATTTTTTCCGCGATGCCGCCGGTGAACTGCTGTATATCGGCCAGTCCGGCTCCCTGCGGCACCGGGTGGGCAGTTACCGCCATGTGGATCCCGATCGCCATCCGCGCCGGCTGCTGAGGCTGGTGCACCGGGTGGCCGGCATTGAGTGGCGGGAGTGCGCCACGGCGGCGGAGGCGGTGGCCTTGGAAAGCCAACTGCTGCTGGAGCACCGCCCCCCTTTCAACCGGGCAGGGGTTTGGCCGCCGTCCGTCTGGTGGCTGCGGGTGGAGGTGGATGAGGCGCAACGGCTGCACTTGGAACTGGCCCCGCTTCCGGATCCGGAGGCCCCTGGCCAGTGGCACGGGCCGTTGACCAGCCGGCAGCGGCACGCTTTTCCCGCTCTGGCGCGCTGTCTGCACCGTGTCATGCATCCACAGGCCGGACTGTGGGATTTTCCTGTGGGCCTGCTTCAGAACTACTCACTGCGCCGTCATTCCTGGCGGCTGCCTGATGCCGGGGCCGCCACCGTGCTGCAGGCCTTTACCGATTTCCTGAAACAGCCGGCATCCCCTTTTCCGGATTTCCTGCGGGAAACCCTGACCGCCGCCACTCCGGTTTCCTTGGAGGAGTCGTCGCCGGTGCCGGTGGCGGTGCCGGCAATCAGACACGGCCGGGCGCTGGATGTCTACTGGGAGGAGCAGCTGGAGCAGATCGCGGCTTTAGTGGTGTAAGGAAAGCCGCCGCCGGGCGGTATTCCGGACGCGCCCAGGCACCGACGATTCCATGAAGCCCAAAACTGTTTTTCTCGATGAGATGACCAATCCGGAACTGGAGGAGTTCCTGCGTCATCACCACACCGTCCTGATCCCCGTGGGAGCCACGGAGCAGCATGGCCCGCACTCCCCGCTGGGCACGGATGTGTTTTTGCCCCGCGAAATCGCCCGGAGGGTGGCGGAGCGGCAGGGGAACGCACTGGTGGCTCCGGCGGTGCCCTACGCACTGTCCTATCCGCACCGGGGGTTCGCCGGGGAGTTCAGCCTGAGCATTGAGACCTTCATGGCGGTTATCAAGGAAATCGCCCTCTCCTTCGGCAAGGCCGGCTTCAAACGCATCGTGTTCCTCAACGGCCACTACGACAACACCTACGCCTTGGCTTACGCCTGCGCCCAGGCGGCGGAGCAGCTGCCGGCGGGGGTGAGGGCCTTCCCCTTCAACCACTGGGACGGGCTGACACCGGAGGAGGCGGCGCAGTTCGGCATGCACGCCGGGCTCGGCGAGGTTTCCATGGTCATGGCCATCAACCCGGACTGGGTGGACGCGGACAAACTCAACGTCGAGCACCCCGCCTTCCCCGATTCCAAAACCAAATCCGCCGCCCTGCACACCGCTTTCTTCTACTCCAGCCCCGGCAGCGTTTACCGCATCACGAAATCCGGCACATGGGGGGACGCCACCGGCTCGACGGCGGAGAAGGGTGAGGAATTTCTGGGCTGGGGCGTGCGCTCCGTGATCGACCTGATGGACGATCTGGAGCGGATGTTCGCGGAGGCGGAAATCCGTTAGCCGTGCAGCCTCCATTCATTGCTCCCGCCTTCTTTTGCCGAACGGAACGCCGGGGAGTCCAGGAAGCCGTCCAGGCTCAGAAATCCGCCGTCCCGGGTGTGCGGGCGAAGGGGATGACGTCGCGGATATTGGACACGCCGGTGACGAACATGAGCAGCCGCTCGAAGCCCATGCCGTAGCCCGCGTGGGGCACGGTGCCGTATTTCCGCAGGTCGGCATACCACCAGTAGTCCTCCTCCCGCAGCTGATGATGCTCCATGGCCGCGCGCAGGCGTTCGGGCCGCTCCTCGCGCTGGCTGCCGCCGATGATCTCGCCAATGCCGGGCACCAGCACGTCCATGGCGGCCACGGTTTCGCCGTCGTCGTTCTGGCGCATGTAGAAGGGCTTGATCTCTTTAGGGTAGTTGAAAACGATCACCGGGCACTGGAAGTGCTTTTCCGTCAGATAGCGCTCGTGCTCCGACTGGAGGTTGTGCCCGTGCACGACGGGGAACTCAAACTCCTGACCGGAGGACAGCAGAATGTCCACCGCCTCCCGGTAGCTCACCCGTTTGAAGGGCTGCTCCGCCACCAGTTTCAGCCGATCCGTCAAGCCCTTGTCCACCATTTTGGTGAAGAACGCCAGGTCCTCCGCGCACTGGGCCAGCATCACGCGGGCCAGATACCGCATCTGCTCCTCCGCCATGTCCATGTCCCCCTGCAGGTCGCAGAAGGCCATCTCCGGCTCGATCATCCAGAACTCTGCGGCATGGCGTGAGGTGTTGGAGTTCTCCGCCCGGAAGGCGGGGCCGAAGGTGTAAACACTGCCAAGGGCGCAGGCCAGGGTTTCGGCCTCCAGCTGGCCGCTGACGGTCAGGAAGGAGGGTTTGCCGAAAAAGTCCTCCTCCGGTTTGGCGGCGGATCCCTGGGGCAGGGTGGTCACGCGGAACATCTCGCCCGCGCCTTCACAGTCGCTGGCGGTGATAATGGGGGTGTGCACATACACAAACCCGCGCTCCTGGAAAAAGGTGTGGACCGCGAAGGCCATGCGGCTGCGGGTGCGGAAGACGGCGCCGAACAGATTGGAGCGCGCCCGAAGGTGGCCGATTTGCCGCAGGAACTCCATGCTGTGGCCCTTTTTCTGAAGCGGATAGGATTCATCCGCCGGCCCGGTCAGAGTCAGCGCCGTGACTTGGATTTCCCAAGCCTGTCCCTGTCCCTGGGAGGCCACCAGCCGTCCCGTGACCTGCACGCTGGCCCCGGTGGTGATTTTAGGCAGATCCTCCGATCCGGGAACGCCGGCGTCCACCACTGCTTGAATGCCGCGCAGGCAGGAGCCGTCATTGATCTCCAGAAACGAGAAGGTCTTGGAGTCCCGCTTGGTGCGGACCCAGCCGCAGACCGTGATGGAGTCCTGGGGAGCCTGACTGGAGAGAGCCGTGAGAACCGGAGTGCGCATGGGATTTGGGGAAAGGAAGCGGATTCGCCGAAAGCCCCCATCTCTGGGCAAGATTTCGACAATCTCAAGCGGGAGCGGCTGGCGGCAACTCCGCCGGCTGGCTGGCGGACAGCGGAAGATGGGAAGCATGGCTGCGTTGCGTGCCCGCCTTCGCTTCCATGGAAGGAAAACCCTTCCATGCTCTTAACAGTAGGCACCCATCCGACGAATGAAACTGCCTTCAGCGCCACGCCTCCCGGTCTCCAAAGTACTCCTCCTCGCTTCCTGCCTTGGTGCTCTCCCCGCCTTCGCCCAAAGTCCTGCGGCCAACACGGACTGGCCGGAGTATCTGGGAGGGAAAACACGTAACATTTACTCGCCGCTGGGGCAGATCACGCGGGAGAATGTGGCGAAGCTGGAGCCGGCGTGGACTTTCGACACCGGGGATGTGGGGGAATACCAGGCGAACAATCTGATCATGGACGGGGTGCTCTACACCCCTTCGCCCTCCCGGCAGGTGATCGCGCTGGATGCCGCTTCCGGAAAGGAACGGTGGCGCTGGGATCCGGCGAAGGAGCGCTCCGGCAAGGGCAGCGGGCGTCAACGGGGACTGGTGTTCTGGCGGAATCCGGAGGGGGGAAAACGGCGGCTGTTCACCGGAGTGGGCGGGCTGCTTTTTGCGCTGGATGCGGCGACCGGGCAGGTCATCCGGAGCTTTGGCAAGGAGGGCGCGGTGGACTTGGCCTCGGGTCTGAACACGCCGGGGGTGATATACCAGGACACGCTGATTCTCGGCGGTGTGGGGGGCAAGGGGGCGGTCCGCGCGCTCGATGCGCGCACGGGGGAGCAGCGCTGGATTTTCAACCTCATCCCGCAGCCTGGTGAGGCGGGTTACGACACCTGGCCGCCGGAGGCGTGGAAAACCGCCACCGGCCTGATGCCATGGTGCGGCCAGTCGCTGGATGAGGAGCGCGGCATCGTGTATGTGGCCACCAAGACGGCGGAGCCGGACTTTTACGGCGGGGCGCGGCACGGCATGAATCTGTTCGCCAACTGCCTTGTGGCGCTGAATGCCAAAACCGGTCAGCGGCTGTGGCATTTTCAGATCGTGCATCACGATCTCCTCGACAAGGACCTGCCCTGTCCGCCGGTGCTGCTCACAGTGACCCACGAGGGAAAAAAGATCGACGCCGTCGCCCAGGGCACCAAGCACGGGCGGCTGTTTGTATTCAACCGGGTGACGGGCGAGCCGCTGTGGCCCATTGAGGAGCGGTCCGTGCCTGCCTCCACCCTGCGCGGCGAGCAGGCATGGCCCACTCAGCCCATGCCCGTGAAGCCCCCGCCGCTGATGCGCCAGCAGTACACGGAGGCGGATGTGTCCGACCTTTCCCCGGAAACGCACCAAATGACGCTGGACCGCGTCCGGGCCTCGCCGAATTTCGGTCCGTTCCCGGCTCCTTCCCTGAATGAGACCGTGATGTTTCCGGGGTTCGACGGCGGCATGGAGTGGGGTGGCGGCGCGGCGGATCCCGAGGGCGTGTATTATGTGAATGTGAATGAGATTCCGTGGCTCATGCAGATGGTGGAGACCCGCCGCGCCGACGGCACGCCGCTGGTGCCGGGGGAGAAGGATTTCATGATTTATTGCGCCGCCTGCCACGGACTGGACCGGAAGGGGAATGCGACAGCGGCCTTCCCCTCCCTTGTTGATGTGAGTCAGCGGAAAACGCGGGAGGAGATCGAGCGCATCACCCGTCAGGGCGGCGGCCGCATGCCTAACTTTGCGTCCATGCCGGAGCCGCAGCGGACGGCCATTCTCAACTACGTGCTGAACGAGCCGGTGTCCGCCACCCGCCAGGAGGCCGGCATTCCCTCCAATACCGCCGCCGCAGCCGTGGCCGCGGAGAGCGCCGTCCCGCCCGACTATGCCTTCACCGGTTTCAACCGCTGGGTCGACAAGGACGGCTATCCCGCCATCAAACCGCCCTGGGGCACGCTGAACGCCGTGGATCTCAACACCGGGGAGATCAAATGGAAGGTCCCGCTGGGCGAATATCCGGAACTCACCGCCCGTGGCATTCCACCCACCGGCACGGAGAACTACGGCGGCCCCCTCGTGACCGCCGGCGGTCTGATCTTCATCGGAGCCAGCGCTGATGAGACCTTCCGCGCCTTCGACAAAAACACCGGTCAGGTCCTCTGGAAAACGAAGCTCCCTTTCAGCGGCAACGCCACCCCCAGCACCTATATGCTGAATGGCCGCCAGTATGTCGTCATCTCCGCCGGCGGCGGCAAATCCGGCCGCCCCGCCGGCGGGAAGCTGGTGGCGTTCGCGCTGCCCTGAGTAAATTCAAGGAAAAGTAAATTAAAAATTTTCACTGCCAATCCGCGCAAGGCTGCGGGAATCATTTCCGGTATTTCAACTTGGCTAAGGGTCACAGGCAGCTTAAGACCTATAAAGGTCGGCAAAAATGAGCACTGCGGAAAAGTATTTCATCTGGCAGCCTGCGGCGGGCATCACGGATATCACCCCGTCATGGAGGGATTTGGCTGCCTCGGAAATCGAAAGTATTAAAAAAATCTGGGCTGAGCAGCAGGACAGGTTGAAGGGCACCAGGCAGCTGGCGGAGTTCACGGAGCGGTTGAGCCGCGAATGGGCTATTGAAACCGGCATTATTGAAAATCTATATCAAATCGATCGCGGAGTGACTCAAACTCTGATCGAACGTGGATTTCAGGCGGAGTTTCTGACTCACGGAGCCACTAATAAACCAATCAGTTATGTGCTTCACCTTCTGAGAGACCAACAGGATGCGCTGGAGGGCGTTTTTGATTTTATAGCTCAGCGGCGGATGCTTTCCGTCTCATATATCAAAGAACTCCATGCTGCTCTCGTGCGCAGCCAGGAATACACGGACGCCCTGGATGCCTCAGGGAAAATAATCGGAATTCCGCTGATCAAGGGTGATTGGAAGCAGCAGCCAAATTATCCCACAAAAATGGGGGTGGTTTACTCATATTGCCCTCCCGAGCAGGTGGCTTCAGAAATGGACCGCCTTGTGGCCATGCACCATGCGCATCTGTCAGAGGGCGTGCCTCCTGAGGTTGAGGCCGCCTGGCTGCACCACCGTTTTTCACAGATTCATCCCTTTCAGGATGGCAATGGCCGTGTTTGCCGGGCCCTCGCCTCCATGGTGCTGATGCGTGCGGGGCTTTTCCCTTTAATCGTTACCCGGGATGACAAGACCCAGTATCTTGATGCGCTGGAGGCGGCTGACAAAGGGGACTTGAAGCCGCTGATCAATCTGTTCACCACTCTTCAGAGAACGCAATTCCGCAAAGCCACGGCGCTGCCCGAAAATATAATCGCCGCCGGTGCGGATATCGCCTCCGTGATGCGGAGCCTCATGCGCACAGCCGAAAAGAGCCGGGAATCACGTGAGCAGGATCAGAGGAGGGTATTTCAGCACGCCGAGACATTGGAGGGGGAAACGGTGACGTTTTTGGAGACCCTTGTGGGTCCGCTGCAGCAGGTGCTTCTGAAAATCAGCCCTAATGGAAAAGCATTCGTCAGCCGGTCCACATCCGAAACAAGCCATTTTCACCGTGCCCAGATTATTGAAAACGCCAACCAGCACCTTGATTACCACGCGGACACCGCTTCCTACAGATCCTGGGTGGCGCTGAATTTGGTCTGGGAGCGGAAGGCCAGCCTCGTTTTTGCGATTCACGGAATTGGACGCCCATTCAGTGGCAGCCTGGTTTGTGCTCCATTTTTTGAGTTCCGTGATGATGATGACGAGGCGCAGGTTCGTTCCACTGTTGTGCCTGTCGCGGATGAGGCTTTTGTTTTTTTCCACAACGAGCCATTGTCCAGTGTGCCGGAGCGTTTTCGTAGTTGGAGGGACAAGGTGATGGCGGTAGCGTTGAAGCAACTGGAACAAAGCCTGTAGCCTTTCCAAGTGGTTGCAGCTTTAAAATCTAAAATAACTGTTTGTTTAAATGATTTAAGCAACGAATAATCATTTTTTTGACAGCGACGCAATAGCCTCATATTCCCTGACCTTCGGCTCAAGTGACACAATACCGGATGCCCAGAAGGCGGGATCAGTGAGATCCGCGCCAAGGGTTTCGCGGGCCACGGTTTCGCAGTCGGCAGAGCCGCTGAGGCGGAGGAAGGCCTCGTAGCCGGGGAGGAAGGATGCGCCCTCGGACTGGAAGCGGGCGAAGAGGGCTCGGCTCAGCAGATAGCCGAAGACGTAGGGGAAGTTATAGAAGGAGACGCCGGAGATGAAGAAGTGCATTTTCGAAGCCCAGAACATGGGGTCCAGGCCGCCGGTCTCCAAAGTGTCGCCATAACATTTCCGCTGGGCCTGCTCCATGAGGGTGCGGAGGCGGGAGACGGGGACTTCGCCGGCGCGGCGCTCGGTGTAGAAGGAGCGTTCGAACTCGAAACGCATGGGAATGTTGATGAGATAGGAGTGCGCGCGGTTCATCTCCTGATCCAGCAGCCACGCCTGAAGAGCCAGGCTGTCCGCGCCGCCGGTGAGCATTCCCTCAAGGAGGATCATTTCGCCGAAATTGGATGCTGTCTCCGCAAGGGTCATCGGATAGGCGGAGCGGAACAGACGTTCGCCCAGGAGCGCCCGCGAGTGCCACGCGTGACCGACCTCGTGGGCGAGGGTGATCACATCCTGCACGGTGCCGTGATAGTTCATATACACCCGCTCCTCCCCGCGGAGCGGCGAGCCCGTGCAGAACGCGCCCGGCCGCTTGCCCGCGCGGGGCTGGGCCTCGATCCAGTTGCGGTCCAGCATCTCGCGGAAATAGGCTCCGAGCGCGGGGTAGGCGGCGGTGAAGGCGCGGTCCACCATTTTACATGCCTGCGGCCATGAAATGTCCGCCTCGCCGGGCGGGGCGATCTGCGGCGCTTCAAGATCGAAGAAATGCAGCGCCTCCGTGCCCTGAAGCGCGGCGGCGGCCCGCACGGCGTGGCGCGGGACTTCGATATGGGTGTGGATGGCCTCCATCATGGCGTCGAGCGAAGGCCTGCCCATGGCGGCGTCGAAGAGCGGCGCTTCCAGGAATCCCTTCTGCCCGCGCCGCCGGTAGAGCGAGAGCCGTGAGCCCGCGATGCCATTGAGCCCCGCCGCGAAGGTGTCGGCGTGATTCAGCCAGGGCTGCTGGCCTGAGTGAAAAGCGGCGGCCCGGACGGCGCGCTCCGGCGATGCCATAAGCGCGCGGCGGCGGGACATGGGCACGGTCTCCTCATGGCCGTCGGGAAAAGTCATGGGGAAGGACAGCTTGGCAGTCAGGGTTTCATAAAGCCGGTTCCAGGCGTGCAGACCGTCCACATTCAGATCCGCCGCCAGGCTTTCCAGCTCCAATGGCATCTGGTGGCCGCCCGCCTCCCGCATGCGGCCCAGCCGCCAGGCGGCGTTTGCCAGGGCGGGATCGGTGGTCAGGGCATCGAATTCCGCGGGACTGAGCGCAGCCAGCCGCAAGCGCAGCGCGGCCTCGATTTTCAGCAGGTCCGCCTCCCGGCTGGAAAGCCAGGCCTCATCGGACTTTACACCCTCATTGTCCGCGTCATCGGCGGACAGGCAGCCGAGGAAGGCGGAGAGATGCCCGGCCTTCACGGACAAATCCTCAAACGCCGCCAAGGCCGCCGCCAAGCTCCCGTTGGCGGTTGTTGTTGTTTCGCTTTGTTCGGTCAGGCTCCGGGTGAGCCTATCCTTGAAAGCAATATAATCCGGTGCGCCGAAGGCGCTGAACCAGGACTCAAGTGACCAGCGGTCGGACGGGGAGGCGGGGGCGGGGATGGCGGCGGGTTCCATGCCGCTGCTTATCGTTGCCATGGGGTCCAGGCAATGGCGGATCGGAAGCGGGTGGCCACTGTGACCGGCGCGGTTGGGGCGGCTCTGCGGATTCAGGGTCAGGGAAGCCCCGTTATTCCTTCACCCGGATGCGGCGGTACTCCATCTGGCCGCGGTCGCCCTCAAGGCCGATGGGGCCGGTGGCGGGCAGGGCGTAGGCGGCTTCGAGGACCTCGCCGTTGCAGGTGCAATAGGCGGTGCCGCCGGTGACGGTGACCTCCATTTCATTCCAATCCTGCGGTTTGTATTTGGTCAGGTTTTTATACGGCCCGGCAATAAGATAGTCGCGGCACTGGAGTTGAGGCTCCCGGAGGAAGACGCCGCTGTCGGCATCCGGCGTGGCGCGGAATTCCAGACGCAGCGTGAAATCCTTCGGGAACTGCCGCACGGTCCAGAGGGCCGCGATTTTGCTGCCTTCCGAGGGCGTGGTCACAATGAGTTTGCCGTTTCTGGCAAAGTAGCGCTGGTCACTGCTGCGCGCCTGGCCGTCGAACGGAGCGCCATCCTTGAAGGTCCAGCCGGTGAGATCCTTGCCATTGAAGAGGCTGGTGAAGCCAGGTTCCGGCTGAAAAGGGTCAGGCTCCGTCTCCACCAGGCCGAGGGTGGAGAGCACCGGGCGCACCGCGGCGGCCCACTTATGGTAACCGGCCTCATTGGGGTGCAGCAGGTCAGGGAATTCGGCGGGCAGGGCGTCGCCATTGGCGTCCGCGAAAGGTTTCCATGTCTCCACCAGGGTGACCTGCGGCTGGTCCCGGACCACCCCGGCCAGCAGCTTGTTGATGGCCCTGATTTGATCCGCCGGACGGGACTTGGAGGCGGAGCTGGGGAAGACTTTGCAGAGCACCACCGGCAGGTCGGCGCGGTGGGCTTTCAGGGCGGCGATGATGAGTTTGATATTGCCGGCGATGACCTCGGGGGTGGCTTTCTCCTCCAGATCGTTGGTGCCGGCGAGGATCACCACGGCGGAGGGATTGAGCGCCAGCACGTCCCCGGACAGGCGAACCAGCATGCCGCGGGTGGTGTCGCCGGAAATGCCCCGGTTGGCGACTTTCATCTCCCCGAACGACTTGCCGGCATCGTCGCCCCAGCCCTGGGTGATGGAGTCGCCCAGAAAAACCACCGCCTTCTGATCGCGCTCCGTCCGCTCCACCCACTGGGTGCGGCGCTGGAGCCACAGCTGGGTGAACCAGTCCATGCGCCGGATGGGACCGGCTCCCGGCAGCCCCTCATCCGTGGCCGGAACCGCGATGGGTGGCTTTTCGTCAGCGAAGGCGGAAAGCGGGGTGAGAGTCAGGGACAGCAGCAGCGGAAGAAGGCGGATGTTCATTTCCTCTCTTTGACACGGAACCGGCGCGCTTGCCAAGCACTTGGAGCCCGGCCTGAAAAAATGTCCTCGACCGCGCTACTGGAGGCTTATGCTGTTTCCTTCTAAAAGTCGGTGAAATGGGATCCTTTGGCATTTTCCTGATTTCAGACGGAAACGGGTGACAGCACCAAAGGGGCCCAGGGCAGCGCCCTAAAAGATTTATTCATGAACATTGTAAAGCCTTCTTCGGGGAAGCCGCCCCTGATGATCATGCCTTCGATTTCAGACCTTATCAAGAACGTCTTCAACCGCCCGGAGCTCAATGGCGGCGATATAAAATTCAAAATTTTTTAAATTCAGATTATCCAACCTTCCAACGGTCTTCTCCGAGGGCTGTTTCCACCGTAATGAAAGGCTGAATCCTCCTTGAAATTCCTTGCCTTGAACGACATGCCATGCTTCATTGGGTTCAGTGAAACATAGGTGTTTGGGGTAACTGATTTTATGTTATTATAATATGATTTTTCCACCCGCGGCGCTTCTCCTCTCCATCCACCGCCGGAAAGCGGATCCCGGCGCTCCCTCTCATGCCGCCGGTGACACCCATGCTTTTTTGGAGAATTCCGCCGGGGGGGATGGTTCGCATGCCATCGGAGGGGTGGCGTTGAGGTCGCAGGGGGGTGACGCCGGCGTCACCGGTGACATGCAAACTTTTTCCGGGATTTCCGCCGGAGGGGTGATGCCCGTGTCACCGGAGGGGTGGCGTGGAGGTCACCGGGGGGTGTCATCAGCGTCTCCGGGGGAGTGGCGGCCATGGCACCTGATCCCTCCATCACGCAGCCACCCTCAAAGGGATGGCCTGACAGGAGCCTTTCCGGAAACAGAAAAAGAGCGGGAGCCGGCATCCGAGCGGCTCCTGGTTCCGTCTCCGTGGAGGACCTGGCCGTCGCCTGCTCCCTGTCGGACCTCACTTCCGCCGCCATCGCCGGCGACTGGAGAAGTCTCAAACTTCGGCAGACTGGACTCAAACACAGGCGGTTTAGCTTGTTCATGGATTCAAAATCCGGATCTTGGCAAAGCTGAAATGGACCTCATGCCTACGGAAAATGGTATCAGGCAGCGGCCCACTGGTCAAAAGCCGGCACCGCATGGAGGAGCGGCGCGGGAGAGAGGAGCTGATGATATATATTTAAAATTGAATTAAATAAAATTCCCGTTGGGACCGGATGAAAACAATCAATATAAATAACTGGAATTTGCCGCTTGTTCCGTCGTATCCGCAGGAGGGTGTTTCTTACTTTTCCGTCGAAATATCTTGAACGTGAACCGTGCTTCGCTAGTCTCCGCACCCATGGCAGAACTCCCAGTGGAAACCTTTCTTCAGGAAATCCGGACGCGGATCGCGAAAGTCGTCGTGGGACAGGAGGTGGTGGTGGAGAGACTGTTGATTGCTTTGTTAAGCGGCGGGCATCTTCTGCTTCAGGGAATGCCCGGTCTGGCGAAAACGCTGCTGGTGGACACTCTGGCCAAGACTATTGACCTCAAGTTCTCGCGCGTGCAGTTCACCATCGACCTGCTGCCCTCGGACATCGTGGGATCGGAAATTCTCGATCAGCGCTCCGGCGATTTCCGCACCCGCAAGGGGCCCGTCTTCACCAACCTGCTGCTGGCCGACGAAATCAACCGCGCGGCCCCCAAGGTGCAGAGCGCCCTGCTGGAGGCCATGCAGGAGCGGCGGGTGACCATCGGCAACGAGACCTTCACGCTGCCACAGCCCTTTCTGGTCATCGCCACCCAGAACCCGGTGGAGCAGAGCGGCACTTTTGAACTGCCGGAGGCGCAGCTGGACCGCTTCATGATGTGCCATCGCCTGGACTATCCCACCGTGGAGGAGGAGGAGGAGGTGCTGCGGCGGAATCTGGGGCTAGGGCTGAAGCGGGATGCCAGCGGCGCGGCGGTGGCGCGCACGGAGTTCGATGTGCTCACCCACCAGCCCGCGGGAACGGCGCAGGATCTGTTCCGGGCCATGGAGGCGGTGCATTCCGTGCATGTCAGCGAGGTCTTTCAGAAGCATGTGATCGAGTTGATTCAGCGCACCCGCAGGGAGCCCCGGCTGGATTTCGGATGCAGTCCCCGCGGGGGCATCGCCATCACCAAGGCGGCCCGCGCCCGGGCCTGCCTGACCGGTCGGACCTACGTGGTGCCGGAGGATTTATTCGCGCTGGCGGAGGACATTGTGCTCCACCGGGTTAGGCTGAAGTATGAGGCGCTCGCCGAGGGACACACCGGACGGGAGGTCCTGCAGTCGATCCTGAACCAGATGGGCTGAAGTTTTCCTTTCTTTTATATTCATTCTCCATGAATCCGATCACCGGCATCCCCGACCCTCCACTTGGCCGGGATGAGCTGATGCTGCCGCCGGTGGATCCACTGGACAGCCGGCAGTTCCAACTGGCCGTGAAACGGCTGGCCGACAGCCTCAACTTCGGTGCCGACAAGTCGCCGTTCCTCGGCTCCGGGCAGGAGTATGTACAGTCCCGGCCCTACGAGCCCGGCGATCCCATCAAGGCCATGGACTGGCGGGTGACGGCCCGCACGGGCAAGGCCTATGTGAAGGAATACGAGGCCCCCAAACGCATGCCGGTATGGCTGCTGATTGACACCTCGGCCTCCATGGCGGTCTCCTCCGCGCCGCTCAGCAAATACGCGTGGGCGGTCCGGATTGCCGGCGGTCTGGCCTTGTCATCACTGGACCGAGGCAGCCCGGCCGGGGTGCTGACCGTCGGGGGACGGGATCTGCGGCTGGAGCCGAGTCTGTCGCGCGACCGGGTGATGCAGTGGCTGCACGCCCTGCGGCGGCACCGGATCACAGAGCCCACCACCCTTTCCCGCCGCCTGGCGGAACTCGCCCCGGCGCTGGCGGGCCGCTGCATGCTGGTGGTGCTGAGCGACCTGCACGATCCTTGCGCGGTGGCGGCGCTGAAGCTGGCCGCGCAGCGGCATGAAACCATCGTCATTCAACTGACCGATCCGGCGGAGGCCCCGGTGCGCGGCGCGGGGTTTTTCCGGGTGCGGGAGGCGGAGTCGGGCCGCGAGTATCTGTCGCAGGGCCGAGGGAGCCAGCTGGATTTTGACGGCACCGCCGGCACCCTCCGGCGCGCGGGGGTGGACCATCTGCGTCTGGTGACCGATGGACCGGTGCTGGCCCCGCTGCGGGAATTTGTGAAGAACCGTGGAGCCTCCGCCCGCACCGTCCGCTAGACCGGGACTGACAGCCTTCCCCTTTTCTCATGCCGCGCCCGTTTTTCAAAATCATCCTGCTGACGGCTCTGTTCCAGCTGCCGTCCGTTTCCTCCGCTCCGGCCGCGCCGGTGCCGGTGGGCCGCGCTTTTGACATGGGGGAGGTGCTGATCCCCGGTCCGGAGCTGCGGGCCAAGCCTCTGGACAGCAATCCGTCCCGCGCCGTGGTGCGCATCAAAGCCGTGTATCCCCACGGGACGGCGGGCTTCCGCTATGAGCTGGTGGTCATCCCCATGGTGCCGGGACCGCTGAATGTGGCAGATTTTCTGGAGCCGGCGGATGGCAATCCGCCTGCGGCCCCGCTGCCGGCCATTCTCTTGGAGGCCGAAGGCGTCCTGCCGCCCGGTCCGCCCTCGCTGCTGGCGGATCCGCTGCCCCTCAACCCGGCTCCGGTCGGTGGCTACAGTAAAGTTCTTCCCTGGCTGGCCCTGGGCTGGCTGCTGCTGGGCATGGGGCTGCTGTGGAGCCTGAGGAAAAAAGCTGCCGTCACTGCAGAGGCGGAGGCTCCGGGGCCGGCCCCGGAGGACCGCCTGCGCCTGCTGGTGGAGGGTGCTTTGGAGCGACCCCTGAATGTGGATGAAAAAGCGGAGATCGAGCGCCTGATCCTGATCCGCGAGCGGCAGCGGCTCAACCTGGCCGGCGCAGCTGATCCCGCCGTCTGGCAGGCGTTGCGATCCGATCCGGCGTCCGCGCCGTGGCTTTCCACGCTGGAATCCTGGCTGCACCGCCCCGCCGGCCCGCCGCCGGCGGAGCACGACCTCCGCGCCCTTCTCCAATCCCTTCGTCCTGTTCCGTGATCTCCTTCGCCCATCCCTGGCTGCTGGCCCTGCTGGTGCTGCCAATCGCGCTTTTTCTGCGCGGCTGGCGGCGGCACGGGGCAGGGGTGGTGGTGCCCTATGATCATGCCCCGGCGCGGCCCCGGAAGTTTCTGTGGTTTCTCCTGCGGCTGGTGTCCTCCCTGCCGGTGCTGATTCTGGCGGTGGTCATTCTGCTGCTGGCCGGCCCGTTGCGCTTCAGTGAGCCCCGCGCCCGCCGCATCATGACCAACATCGAGTTCCTCGTGGATGTCTCCGGCTCCATGACCTCGCCCTATGGCGATGGAAACCGTTACGACGGGGCCATGGACAGCATCATGAAGTTCATCGACGCCCGCAACGGCGACTCCTTCGGACTGACTGTTTTCGGCACCGACGTCCTGCACTGGGTGCCTCTGACCTCCGATCCCAGCGTCCTGAAATGCGCTCCGGAATTCCTCTCGCCCCTGAAGCTGCCGAACTGGTTCGGCGGCGGCACCATGATCGGCATGGGGCTGGAGTCCAGCCTGACGGCGCTCGAGGCGCGCGCCGATGGCGACCGCATGATCATTCTGCTGACCGACGGCTACAGCTTCGATCTGGCCAACGGCAACGACGAGATTATCGCCCGTAAGCTGAAGAACGCCAACATCACCGTTTACTGCATTCACATCGACAACAGCGCCCCTCCGGACGAGGTGCAGCTCATCGCCTCCATGACCGGCGGCAAAACCTTCAGCGCCGGCGATCCGGGCACCCTTGGCGCGGTCTTTGCCACCATCGACACCATGAAGAAAGCCCGCATGGAGCAGATGAGCGGTGAAAGCCTGGATGATTTCCGCCCGTGGGCTCTTGCGGGCGGCGGACTGGTGCTCGCTTCCCTGCTGGCCTCATTCGGATTCCGATTCACCCCATGGTAGCCCTTCCGGAAATCCTCGCTGTCATTGCCGCGCTGGCCACCGCCGGTGCCGAGGCCCTGCACGCGCGCCGGCTGCGGCGGGTGGGACCTCTGCTCTTCGGCCCGGGAGCCGCGCCGCGCCGCTGGACCCGCGCCGCTGGACCGCTGCGGGCCTTGGCCATGGCGGCGCTGGCCTGGGGGCTGACCAGCCTTTATCTGGAGGAGCCGCACTCCCATAAAGCGCGCGAGGCCGCGCCCAACCAGCAGCGGCATGTGATCCTGGTGCTGGATGTCTCGCCCAGCATGAAGCTGGAGGATGCGGGGGCCGACGGCAAGCAGGCGCGCTCCAAACGGGCCGGGGATCTGATGCGGTCCTTTTTCCAGCGGGTGCCCATGGAACTGGTGCGCCTGACAGTGGTGGCCACCTACACCTCCGCCAAGCCCGTGGTCATTGACACCCGCGATGTGGGAGTGGTGAGGAACATCGTGGACGGCCTGCCACTGTCCCACGCCTTCACCAGCGGCAAGACAGACATCTTTTCCGGTCTGAAGGAGGCCGCCCGCATCGCCCAGCCTTGGGAGCGGAACAGCACCACTATCCTGGTCCTGAGCGACGGCGACAGCGTGCCGGCCACGGGCATGCCGCACATGCCGCCATCCGTCAGCGGCGTGGTGGTGGCCGGAGTGGGCAATCCCCGCACCGGCAAATTCATCAATGGCCACCAGTCCCGGCAGGATGCCGCCACCCTGGGACAGATTGCGGTGCGGCTGAAAGGGACGTATTTTGACGGCAATGCCCATGAACTGCCCACCGACATGCTGCGCCAGATCACATCGGTGCCGGAGCCGGGTATTTTCGAACGGCTCTCCCGCCGGGAATACGCCCTCATCTGCGTGGCCGCCGGCAGCCTGCTGCTGGCGGGACTGCCGCTGGCCCTTGCCAGGATGGGCACTGGCTGGAGGCCCGGCTTCCGTCCCCTTGCCTCTCCGACTTTGAAGAAACCCTCAACGCCGCGCTCCGCGGCACCCGCCCTGCCAAAAACCAAAACCAAACCTGAATCCAACCTGACAACAAAACTATGAAACTAACCCTGCTGATTCTCTGGCTCTCCGTGCCGGTGCTGTGGGCCGCCTGGCATTACGGCCCCGGCCAGGAAGCCCTGAAGCTTGACAAATCCGACGCCGCGCTTGCCGCCGCCACCGCCGCCCTCTCGCGCGAGGATTCGGAGGCCGCCATCGCCTCCTATGACGAGGCCCTTGCCGCTCTGCCGAAGGAATCAACCGCCCAGGCCTACCGCATCCGCCTCGCCCGCTGCCAGGCCCAGCTGGCCGGCCAGCAGCTGCCCGAGGCCGACCGCGATCTGGAGATCCTGCACGCCGACCTGTCCGCCGATCCCGCAGCCCCCGCCGGCCTGCTGAATGGCACTGAGGAGGCCCTGGCCAACACCGGTTACTACATGACCTGGCTGATGCGTCTGGAGGGCCAACCCCGTGAGTTCTGGGAGCCGCAGATCGAAAAATCCCGTCAGAATTTCCGTCGTCTGGCGGAAACCGGACCCTCCACCGACAAGGCGCGTTATCAGAAAAACCTGGAAAATTCTCTTCGTTTGGCGCAGATGGACCTGACGGAACTGCAGGGTCTGCCCCTGCCCAAACAGTGCAAAAACTGCAAGTCCGGGCGCTGCAACAATCCCGGCAAAAAAGTTGTCAAGAAGCCTGTGGATTCCCGCAAAGCCGGCGGTGGTCCTCCCGCTGACGGTGAAGGCAGCTAACCAGGACCAGGACGGCTGATTGATCCGCCGGTCAAAGGCGGTCCCGGTCCAAGCCAGTCCGCCTTCCGCTCCGCTGTCCCTTTTTCAATGAAACAGCGCGGTCCACCACCGGATTGAACATCCGGTGATGGACCGCCGCTCCCCGCCTGTGCCAACACCACAGCTCTGCCGGCCTGGCTTCCGGCACTTTCGGCAGACCGCGCCCGAAATTTCCGCTTCCCGATTTTTCCCTCCTTCGAATTTTCCGTCATGTCCCGTGTTCTTTCCCGTGCTGTCCTTGCAGCCGCTGCGCTGAGCGCCGCCGCCGTCTCCGCCTCAGCCCAGACCACCGCCCCCATTCCCGCCACAGTGATTATCCCGGCGGCCCCGGCTGCCGAACCCGCCAAGCCGGCCACCGCCGAGGCGGCTCCGGGAGCGACGCCGGCACCGGGCACCCCCGCTGCCGCCACTCCGATCGCGACACCTGCGACACCTGCGACACCCCCCGTGCCGCCGATGCTGGACAGTCTTAAGAAAGCCACTTTCACCCGTTTCCCGGCGGATGCCTTCCGTGAGTGGTCCGCCGCCGCCAACCCGGTGCCTCCCCCTCCTGCCTCCCCTCCCGTGGAGGGAGCCCCGCCGCCTGATCCCAACGCCCCGGCAGTGGAGGCCCTGCGGAAGGATGTGGGACTGGGCAACTGGCCCGCCCTGGGAGCCTTTTTCAAAAAGAACTTTCCGGAAAAGCCGGAGGACGCCAAACAGGCGTGGAAGCACATCCTGAACGCCTTGGCCACCCAAGGGGGGCCGGGGATGAAACCCAAAGCCCTGACTCCGCAGATGCAGATGATGGGCATGGGCGGGGATGGCGGCCAACCACCCAAGGACATGAATGTGCTGTCGCCGGACGATGTGCTCAACCTCGCGGAGCAGTGCCCGTTTCCCCTTGAGAAGGACAAAGAGACCCTGGAGCAGCTGGGCAAGTTGCTGGCCGGGGCCATCGACCGGGGTTTTGTGCCGGATGAATCCATCCGCCGGCTGGACCAGGGCACAGCCAACCTCGGCGGGACCGACACCGCCAAACGCCGCGACGCCGCCCGCCTGCTGGTGGCCGCCGGCCTGCGCATCGAGGCCGAACCCTTCCTGGCCAAACAGGCCGACGCCCTGGCGGCCAAGGACACCGCCACCTTGAATCTGCTGGCCATGGCGGCGGAGGGCCGGTTCGCGAAGGACGGCAAGCCGGAGGATCTGGAGAAAGCCTGGCGCATCACCCAGGATGCGCTGTCGGTGCCGGATGCGGTGGCCGCCGAGCGCCAGGCCGCCCTGCGGCGGGCCGTGGAGCTGGCCCCGAAGGTGAAGGTGGAGCTGGGCGGGCAATGGCTGTCGGACAGCTTCACCGCCAAACCGGCGCTGGGCATGGAGATCCTGGCCGGCATCGGCATCGCCACGGCGGAGAGCCGCAAGGTGCCGGACCCGGAGCCGCGCCGGCAGAATCTGGAACTGCAGAACCGGGCGGTGAACGCCCTGCTGAAGGCCTCGCCCGAGCGCGTGAAGGAGTGGAAAACCACCCTGACCCTGCTGGCCATGAATTGGCTCAGCGAGGCGGAGTGGACCCAGGCGCGCGACAACTCATCCTCACGCGGCCCCCAGATGCAGTATGATATGTATGGCAACGTGTTTTTCGGCGAGATGCAGGAGAACATGGGCGGCCAGCCCGGGGTCCGGCGTCCGGTCAAGGCGGGGGACATCCTAACGCTGGCCCCCGGCGATGTCTGGATCGGGGCGGTGGATTCCAGCCTTCAGCCCGCGCTTCTGACCCAGCTGGCAAATCTCCAGCTGAAGGTGAAGATGGAGAAGGAAGCCTTTCCCTACATCGAAAAGCTCGCGGCCTTCAACGCCCGCGAGGCCCGCGAGCTGGCGGACCGGTTTATTGAGGTCTGGGGGGAAAATCATGATCCCAACGCCGACAAAAACCGCACGAACCGCTATATGTTCATCTATGGCTACAATCCGCAGGCCGATGGCATTCCGCTGACGCGCTCCCGCCAGGAGCGGAATCTGGAGGAGCTGGCCGGGTGGGTGAAAAAGCTGCGGGCTCTGCCGCTGGGCGGACTGGACGAGGGCAAAATCGCCCAAGCCTTCATGCGCACCCACAGCAGCGCCGAGGTCTTCCGCTTGGAGAACATTACCAAGGTTTTCGGCGTCATGGATCAGCTGAAGCCGGAGACCCTGGCTGCCATCCTCCAGACCATGAGGCAAAATCTGGCCACAGTCTGGCGCAGCCCGAAGGAGCAGCAGCAGAAAAAAACCAACCGCACCGACAAGGAGATCGAGGCCGAGGTCGCGCGGGGGTACGGTGTCACCAACACGGTTCTGAACGAGGCGCGCTCGCGCTACCCTGAAGACTGGCGGCTGCTGCTGGTCCAGGCGGCGCTGATGCTGGACAGCACCAACTTCGCAAATGAAAAAGCCCGGGACTCCTCCTTCACCAAGGAGCGGGACGGGTCATTCGCGGCTTTCGCCAAGGCGGCGGAGCTGTATGCCAAAGCACTGCCCGGTCTGGAGCAGAAGGACCAGAGCGTGGATGTTTATCTGACTTGGTTCTACGCCAGCCTTGGAGCCAGTGATCTGGAGGCGGTGAAGGCGGAGCAGACTCCGGATCCCAAACAGGTGCCGCTGATCCGGGCCGCTCTGGAGTCGCTGCCGGGCGAGGCCAGGCAGCGTCATGAAACCCTTTTCGCCAACGCCCTCGCCACCCGCATGACAGCGGCGGCCCCGGCGGTGAAGCACCGCTATCTTTCCCAGGGCCTGCCCATCGCCGGCGAGAACGAGCGCGCCCGCGAGCCCCGCCAGCTGATGGCCTATTACTCCGATCTGGTCACGGAAATCCGTCTTCAGAGCGCCATCGACGGACCGGACACCGTGGGCACGGAGCCGTTCGGGGTTTTTGTCAATATACGCCACACCACCCAGATCGAACGCGAGGCCGGCGGGTTTCAGAAATACCTTCAGAATCAGAACGCCGGCATGGGCTTCTACAACTTCGGCCGCCCGCCGGAGAACTACCGCGACAAATTTGAGGAGGCCGCCCGCGAGGCGCTGAAGGAGAGCTTCGAGGTGCTGTCGGTGACCTTCCACGCCGACAAGGTGAAATCTGCCGGCGATCCCGAGGAGGGCTGGCGGGTCACGCCCTATTGCTACCTGCTGCTCAAAGCCAAGGGACCGCAGACCGATTCCCTGCCGCCTCTGAAGCTGAATCTGGATTTCATGGACACCTCCGGCTATGCGGTGCTGCCCATCGAATCCAACAAAATCCCTCTGGATGCCGGCCACTCCGCCGCCCGTCCCGCGCTGGCCATCGAGGCCCAGCAGATTCTTGATGAGCGCAAGGCGGACACCGGGGTGCTCGGGCTGGAGATCAAAGCCACGGCCCGCGGCCTGGTGCCGGCGCTGGATACCCTGTTCGACTTGAAGCCCGCCGGCTTTGATATTGAGGAGATCGATGATCAGGGCGTGCGGGTCACCCAGCTGGATGACGGCGAGGCGCATCCCGAGAACTTTGGTGCCCCGGTCTCTGAGCGGCTGTGGACCGTGACTCTGAAAGCCTCTGCCGGTCAGCCCGCGCCGGCGAAGAGATTTACTTTTGCCCAGCCCAAATCGCCGGAGGTGAAGACCCTCTTCATGCGCTACGCCGATGCTGATCTTCAGGAGGTGCCGGCCACTGTCAGCTTGGAGAAGACCTATGGCAGGCGCAGCCACGCCGGATGGTGGCAGGCGCTGGGGGCTGCAGTGACGGCCGCCGCCGTCTGGTTTGTGCTGCGCGCCCGCGCGGGGAAATCCGTTTCCCAAACCAAGGGCGACATCGAGGCCCCCGAGGAAATCAACCCGCTGACGGTAATGGCGCTGCTGCGCCGCATCCGCAGCAGCGGGCGTCTCAAGCCCGAGGCCGCCGCCGAGCTGACGCGCACCCTGACACACATGGAGGAGCACTACTACGCTCCATCCCGCGAGTCCCACAGCCCCGACCTTCAGGCCGCCGTCGCGGAATGGATGCGCCGGGCGTCCGCAGCCTGACCGTGACATGGCCGCAGCCGGGGGAAAAAATCTGAAGCTTTGCCGGCGTTCAGCCAGGCAGGCACCAGCGCACGCAGGTGAGACCGCTGGAGGTTTCCTCCTGACGCTGGACTTCGGACTGGAGGACTTTGCGGACCATCTGGGTCTCCATCAGCCGGATGTTGGGGTAGATGCCAATCAGCTCCTTCAGCGGGTGGTGGAACTCCACTACCTGGATTCTGTCATCGGGCACCTGCTCCAGCCCGGAGCAGTAGCCCTCCTCGTCACGGATCCTGGCAAAGCTGGCGGCGCGGTCCGCTGTGGACTGGCCTTTTACTTTTTTAAGGTAGTCCTCCGTTCGGCGGGTGAAATAGTTGGAGAACAGTTTGTCAGGAACGGAGGGGCCGTAAATCTCCTGGATAGCGTGCAGCAGATCCATGGTCAGCTCATTGCCCGCCTCCGGGTAGAACGCGTCGGCTTTGGGGGTGAGACGGTAGGCTTTTTCCGGGCGCCCGGCCCCGCCAGGACGCCGCCGGGTGTCGAGCAGTCCCTTTTTCTCCAGCTTGATGCAATGCTGCTTCACGCCCATGTAGCTCATCCGGAGCGCCTCCGCCATTTCCCTGACAGAAAGACCCGTGGACCTTTTAAGCAGGTCCAAAATGGCGAAAGCCTGGGGTTTGGCGATTTCGCGCGCGATCTTCAGGAACATGGCGTGCGGCTTTTGAATCAACGTTCTTAACGATTGAAATGAAGCGGCAGGATGTGGGAATATGCGAAGGATATTTCGGGAAATTAGACAAAATCCACTTCAGGCAACGATGGCCAGTCAGGCGCGGTGCCGGGCGTTTTTCTGCTGTGAAACCGCGTCTCCATGGGAATAAATTGCCCGCTCCATCCGTTTTTCCGCTGACCATGACTTTGTTTCCCCGCCTCTTTTTCCTGCTGGTTCTGGCTTCGGCCTGGACGGCATCGCCGGTTTCCGCGCAGTTTGAGGATTTTACGGATGCGGCCAAACCGGGCGCGGCGGCGGAGGTGGAGGTCATGGCCTCGCTGGAGGCGGGTGAATCCGCCTGGGTGCCGGGCCGGCCGATGCCGGTGGCACTGAAGCTGGTGCATGCCGCTCACTGGCACACCTACTGGCTGAATCCTGGTCTGGGCACGCCGACAACGCTGAAATGGGAACTGCCGGAGGGCTGGCAGGCATCCAATTCCCTTCTGTGGCCGGTCCCGAAGGCAAAACCCACGGAGGTGGGCAATCAGCATCTTTATGAGGGAACGCAGTGGCTGTTCACCACCGTCACCCCGCCGGCGGATCTGAAGCTGGGGGAAACCATCGCGCTGAAAGCCTCCGCCAAGTGGCTGGTGTGCGATGAGGGATCGCGCTGCATGCCGGGCAGCCAAAAAGTGGAGCTTTCCCTGACGTCCGCAACGGAGGCCGCTCCCATGGCCGGAGTGATGGCCGAATTGGAGAAGGTCAAAGCCCAGCAGCCGCAGGTATCTCCGGCCTGGGAGGTGAAGCTGGAAAAGGGGGAGGCCTGGACGGTGACGCTGACGCCGAAGGAGGGAGCCAATCCCGATCCCGGCGAGGTTTACTTTTTTGACGAAAAAGCCTCCATCACCAACGACCCGCAGAAAGTGGTGAGGGAAGGAGGCGTTATCCGGATCACTGCTACTCCCGGAACAGGTAAAAAGGGGGATCCCATGGGATTTGTCCATGCCTCCAAAGGTTGGCTGAAAGATGGCTCCGTGCCTGCTTTGGCGGTCGGAGCCCCGGCTGCCGCAGCCGCAGCGCCGCCTGCGGCCACGGCGGCCCCCGCACCGGCAGCGGCCCAAGATACCGGCCTCACTTCCAATCCCGCCGCGCAATCCACACCAGCGGGCCCTGCCGCGGAGGGCACTGGCCTGATGCCGGCGCCTCCAGCCTCTGCGGCTACGCAGGAAAACAGCAAGGAGCAACCGGCGGAAACCGGCGCGGCTGCGGCTCCCCAGGCTGCTGCTGCGGCTCCGGCGGCTTCCACGGGAGCCAGTGGCACGAAGACCGAAGTGACCTTTTGGGGGGCGGTGCTGGGCCTGTTTCTCGCGGGGATGATTCTGAACCTGATGCCTTGCGTTTTTCCGGTGCTGGCGCTGAAGGTGCAAAGCTTTATCAAACAGGCCGGCAAGGACCGCCGCCACACCGTGAACCACAGCCTGGCCTACACGGCGGGTCTGCTGGTGTTTGTCTGGCTGGTGGCGGGGGGAATGTTTGTGGCCAGCAAGTCCTTCGGTCAGGACTTGGCATGGGGGGATATCACCCGTTACACCCCGGTGCTCGCGGGGGTGGTGATCGTGCTTTTTCTGTTGGGACTGAATCTGGCGGGGCTGTTTGAAATCGGCACCAGCCTCACCGCGGTTGGCGGGGAGCTGCAGGATAGAAAAGGCTATGCCGGCAGCTTCTGGTCGGGAGCTCTGACCCTTCTGATCTCCACGCCGTGCAGCGCGCCGCTCATGGCCGCTCCCATGGGATTCGCGCTGAAGCAGAGCCCGCTGAGCCAGTTTGTGCTTTTCACGGCCTTTGGCCTGGGAATCGCCCTGCCGTATGTGGTGCTGGCCAACTCACCGGGGCTGCTGAAAAGGCTTCCCAAACCCGGAGCATGGATGGAGACCTTCAAAAAGGCGCTGTCCTTCCCGATGTTCGCGTCGGCAATTTTCTTCTTCAACGCCTTCGTCACCAAAACCGGCGGCGAGGGTGCGGCACTGATGCTGTGGGCTTTGCTGTTTATCGCCATTGCCGCCTGGATTTACGGGCACTGGTGTGTTCCTTCCCGCTCCGGGCGGTCGCGCTGGGTTGGAGGCGTGGCGGCGCTGCTGGCGGTGGCGGGAGCCGTGAAGCTGACACATGACGCCAGTCTGGAGAAAGCCTCCGCCGGTGGAGCCTCTTATATGACCGGCGATCTTGCGTGGGAGACTTGGTCGCCTGCCAAACTGGCGGCGGAGCGGGCCAAGGGCAGGGCCGTGTTTGTGGATTACACCACCATCAACTGCTACACCTGTGAACTGAACGAGCGCAAAGTTTTCAAATCACCCGGCTCCGACACGGTGATTGCCAAATTCAAGGCCCACAATGTTGCTCCGCTGCGCGCGAAATATCTGGTGGACGGCACGCCGGAGGACAATGCCATCCGGGACAGCCTCAAACCTTGGGGCATCTCCACCTATCCCGCGTATGTGATGTATCCCGCGGACGCCTCGAAGCCGCCGTTCCTGATTTCCGATGCTCTGCTCAGTCAGCAGGACGTGCTGGACGCCATCGACAAGGCAATGAACTGAACTGAAACGGAACAGGCATGGGTATGGGAAGACAGAGCCGTGCCAGCCTTTCCCCATTCATCAGCCCACCTTCCTGGCTTTCCTGGGACGGCGCCCCAGGACCAGGCGCAGCAGCGGGTCAGGCAGGAAACGCAGGAGCCGGGAGGTGAGCCAGACAATGAAGCCGGGAAACACGGCGGCCTCGTTCCGGACCAACGCTTTCAATCCCCTTGCCACCACGGCGGCGGGCGGTTTCCTGGCGAATTCGGCGGTGGGCAGATGCTCGCCCTGACGGCGGGCGGTGTCGCCGAATCCGGTGGGCGAGGGACCGGGACACAGGGCGCTGACCGTGATGCCCAGGGGCCGCAGTTCAATGCGGAGAGCCTCCGTGAACCGTGTCACATAGGTTTTGCTGGCGGCATACACCGCGAAGTCGGGGATGGGCAGTTCCCCGGCCAGGGAGCTGACATTCAGAATCCCCGATGCCGGATGCGTGCGCAGGGCCGGCATAAACAGATGCGTGAGATGCGTCAGCGCGGTGATGTTCACAGCCAGCATCTGATGGAGTTTCCCCCACTCCGCCTCGGCGAAGGTGCCGTAATCCCCCAGACCCGCGTTGTTGATCAGCAGGTCGGGCGTGAAATTCAAAGCGGTGCAACGCGCGGGCAAAGCGGCGCGGTCGCTTTCCGACATCAGGTCGCACGGCAGGCAATGCACGGTCAGGCCCGGGTGGGCCGCCCGCAGGCTGGCCGCCAGTTCCTCCAGCACCTCCACCCGGCGCGCGGTGAGAGCCATCGCCTTGGCGGAGGGGGCCAGCTGACGGGCGAACTCCGCTCCAAAACCGCTGCTGGCCCCGGTGATCAGAGGGAAGAAGAAGGGAAAGGGGGGGGAGGGGGAATCCGGCATGGAGTTGAGGTTGTCGTTCTGATTTTACGGCAGCGGCAGGACTGGAGGCCGCCGGCATATGTTGGCTCCAATGACCCCGCAGCCCGTAATGAAAACAATGT
This sequence comes from Verrucomicrobiales bacterium, assembly GCA_028293125.1. Taxonomy (GTDB): domain Bacteria; phylum Verrucomicrobiota; class Verrucomicrobiia; order Verrucomicrobiales; family V1-33; genus CAIZWU01. Next base: position 79,251 of record JAQGPJ010000003.1, read on the forward strand.
GTGTTATTCCGGACTTCCAAGGGCAATCATTCAGCCGGCCTCCGAGGCGTCGATCAGCGACAGAATGGCCTTCTGGGCGTGCAGGCGGTTTTCGGCCTGCTGGAAGATGGTGCCGGCGTGGGCTTCGAGGCATTCCCCGCTGATCTCCTGGCCGCGGTAGGCGGGCAGGCAGTGCATCACGAGAGCCGCGGGCGAGGCCTGGGCCACCAGCGGGGAATTGATCTGATATCCCTGAAGATCCACCAGCCGCTTCGGGGTCTCCAGCTCCATGCCCATGCTGACCCAGACATCGGTGTAAAGCACATCCGCTCCGGCCACGGCTTTGGCGGGGTCGGGCTCAATGGTGACATTGCCGGAGGTGAAGACCGCAAGGTCCTTGGCGGAGGGCTGATATCCCTCCGGCGCGCAGACGGTGAACTGGAAGCCCAGCTTCTCCGCCGCCCACATCCACGAGCGCGACATGTTGTTGTCGCCGTCGCCCATGAACACCACCTTTTTCCCCTCATAACCGCCGCACAGCTCCACCATGGTGAGGAGGTCGGCCAGCACCTGGCAGGGATGCTCGCTGTCTGTGAGGGCGTTGATGGTGGGAATACCGGAATAAGCGGCGAACTCCTCCAGATCCGCCTGCCCATAAGTACGAATGATGGCCCCGTGGACCATGCGGCCCAGCACGCGGGCCGTGTCCTTGAGCGGCTCCTTGCGGCCCAACTGGGTGTCGCCGGGATTCAAATAAAGCACGCAGCCTCCCAGCTCCTGCACTCCCACCTCAAAACTCACCCGCGTGCGGGTGGAGGCCTTCATGAAGATCATGGCCCACGTCTGGCCGGCGAGCGGCTGGAAGCTCCGGTCGGCGCGCCCGGCTTTCAGCTTCACGGCAAGGTCGAGCACCCGCCGCATGTCATCGGCGGACATGGTTTCAAGGGAAAGGACGTGTTTCATTTTCGAATGAAGGGGGAGGGAGGACGGTGGAAGGGAGGGAAAGGAGGGAGCAAGCGGAGGAGAAAAGCACTCCCGTCCCGGTGAGGGAAAGGAAGGCCGGACGGTGCGAAATGCGGGAACCGGGCGGCACCTCCTTTCAGGCGGGAACCGTGGCGGCAGGGGCGGCCAGACGGTCCAGCACGCGGCGCAGGATGCCCAGCGCGGTGGCGGTCTCCTCCCGCGTCACATTCAGGGGCGGCAGCCAGCGGATGACCTCCGGACCGGCGGCCACGGAGAGCAGCCCCTCCGCCATCAGCGCCTTCACCACACGGATGGACGGCAGGGTGGCGGCCTCCCCGGCGGCTGCCGGGACGGGCAGGGCATCGGGATTCAGCACGAAACCCAAAAGCAGGCCGGCCCCGCGCACCTCACGGACCAGCGGGTGGTCCCAGCCCTGCACCGTGTCCGTGATTTCCGCGCCAATGGCGGCAGCATGGCCACAGAGGCCCTTCTCATGAATTTCCGTCAGGACGGCGGAAGCGACAGCGCAGGCCAGCGGGGATCCGCCGTAGGTGGTGCCGTGGGTGCCGGGACCCAGAATATCGCAGAGGTCCGGGGCATCCGGGCCCGGCTGGATGGGCCGCTGACGGATCCAGGCGGCTCCGATGGGGAATCCGCCGCCGATCCCCTTGGCCCAGCTCACCCCGTCGGGAATGATTTCCGGAGCGGCGGTCTTCCAGCCGCACCAGTGGCCGCAGCGTCCGATGCCGGACTGCACATCGTCAAACAGGAGCAGGATGTTTTTCTCCCGGCAGATTCTGGCGAGACCGCGCAGGAAATCCGCCGTGGCCACATGCACCCCGCCTTCCCCCTGCACGGGCTCCACCAGAATGGCCACCGTGTCCGGGGCCTCCGCGACCGCCTTTTCAACCGCGGCGAAGTCGTTGTAGGGCAGATGGGTGAAGCCGGGCACCAGCGGGGCGAAGCCGGTTTTCACCTTCTCCTGGCCGGTGGCCGAGATGCCGGCGTAGGTGCGGCCATGAAAGGAGTTGAAAAAGGTCAGAATGCCCGTGCGCGGCGTGCCATCGGGCAGGGGCGTGGCATGGCCGAATTTACGCGCCAGTTTGATCAGGGCCTCGTTGGCCTCGGCGCCGCTGTTGCAGAAAAGCGTTTTGCCGGGGGACTCCATCACGGTTTCGGTCAGGAACTTCCCCAGCTCGCCCTGGCCGCGGATTTCATACCAGTTGGAGCAGTGGATCAGCTTGCCCGCCTGAGCCGCCAGCGCGCGGGTGATGACCGGCGGGCAGTGGCCCAGCGAGGTCACGGCCACGCCGCCCCCGAAGTCCAGATACTGCCGGCCGCCGGCGTCCCACAGCCAGACGCCCTCGCCGCGCTCAGGAGCCAGCGCCAGACGGCCATAATTGGGGACCGTGTAGCGTGCCAGCAGTTCGTGGGCGGACTGAGCCTCGGTGGCGGCTTTCCCGACGATGGGCAGGGGCAGGTTCATGGGCTTGGGCGCTGATTTCTTCGGCTGCTTGACTGGAGTGGCAATCCCGCCCCGACCCTGAAAAACAGGGCCAAAGGGCGGAAAAGGTGGAAGGGACAAGCTGTAGCACAACTTCCGCCGGATGCCGCAAGAAGAAATGCGCTGCCGCACACCCGGATCACCGGACGCGGAAACCGGAAATCAGGGCGGCATGGCCACCTGTGGCTCCTCCACCCTGCGGCTTAAGAGCTATGGGGAGATAACAAAATGGATGCGCGAAACTGGAGCAGAATCCGGAAAGTGAACTTAATGGCCGCCTAATGGCACTTCGAGAGTTGTCAGCGTGCCGCGCACAACCTGGACCAAAGTCTAAGGGCTTCAGGGCACCGGAACATTGGCCAGCACATTCTCCACCAAGGTGGCGGGATCGCTGGACTGGCCGTGGCGGTTGTCGCGCAGGATCAGGCGGTGGGCGAGCACCGCCGGGGCGATTTTTTTAATGTGGTCCGGGTAAACCGCCTTGGCCTCCTCCAGCCACGCGGCGGCTTGGGCGGCACGCATCACGGCGATGGCGGCGCGCGCGGACAGCGTGCCGCGGCCGGCCTCGGCACGGCGCAGGCTTTCGCAGATGAGCGTGATGTAGCGGCAGACGCGGTCATTCACCGGCACCGCCGTCGTCTCGAGCTGGGCTTGACGGATTTCATCGGCGCTTATCAGTGGCGTGTTCTCCACATAGGCGGGACCGCGCTCGGCGTGCACCTGGAGCAGTTTCGCCTGCGTCTCCAGATCGGGCAGGGTCATGGTGATGCCCAGCAGGAACCGGTCGAGCTGCGGCTCCGGCAGGGGGAAGGTCCCCGTGGAGAACAGGTTATTCTGCGTGGCAATGACCATGAACGGGGGGCTGAGCGGGCGGGTGACGCCGTCCACCGTGACCTGCTGTTCGCTCATGCACTCAAAAAGCGCGCTCTGAATACGGGGGCTGGTGCGGTTGATCTCGTCAGCGAGGACGATATTGCTGAAAACCGGACCGGGAATGAACTGGAACTGACCGGTGCCCTGATGATAAATGGAATATCCCGTGATATCGGCCGGGAGCAGGTCGGGAGTGAACTGAATGCGGTTGAAAGTAGCGTCGATGCTTTTCGCCAGTGTGGAGGCCAGGCTGGTTTTGCCAATGCCCGGAGCGCCTTGGATCAGGACATGTCCATTGGCCAGGAGCGCGGTGATGAGCAAAAAAGCGGGCGTTTCAGCGCCGAGGACCGTGCTGGTCAGGCGCTCGTGGAGGGATTGGAGGCGTTGTCTCACAGGCTTGTTCGAAAAGGATGAAAGGAGGCTTGGATCCGGAGGGAGCGCACACTGTGCGCGGTCCGGTTCCCTTGGAAAGCCGAAACGCGTAATCGTTCGATGTGTGATTCTTCACTTCCTGGGCGAAAAAACGGTTGTCAAGCCGCCGGGATTCCTTTATTAATCCCATGCCTTCCGGGAAGTGGCATGATCCAACGAGTTAGGGGTTTCTCGTTTGTGAGTGCGCTTTTCCGGCAAGGCTTTTTTATGCCCTGACCCCGGACGGCCTTGGGTGGGAGCAAATCCGTGAGTGTCAGGGTGCGCAGGGATAACGGATGGCTAGCCTTTGCCGGCGAGAATCCCAACGAGAAGCTGGTTGAGAACGATCACCGGATCGAGGCTGCTGGTGACCAGCCGGCGGTTCGCTTTGAGACACTCCTCCAAGGCGCGGCGCAGCTCCGCGGAGGTGAACTCCGCAGCCTCCTTGGCCGCCAGGAAAAGCGGAAAAACATTCAGTCCGGAGCCATCCTTCTTTTTCGGCAGGTGCGCCCGGTCCCTCTCCGGCAGCCGCTCCAGCGCGGCGCTGTAGCTCTGATAGGACGCCAGGGAGGGCCGGCAGCGCTCCTCCAGCATTTTGGCCTGAAACAGATTGCGGACTTTGGGAACCACGGCGGCGAGGAGAATGCCGATGGGGGATTCCTGCTGCTCCAGCAGTTCATCCACCAAGTGCAGGCACTCGTCCAGCCGGCGCCTGCCCAGCGCGTTCCCCAGCTCGAACACCACGCCCGCCTTGGTGGCGGAGACGATGGAGCGCACATCCTCCATGGTGACGCGGCGGTTCTCCGGGCCCAGGAAGAGGTCCAGCTTCTCCAGTTCATTGCGGATCTGCCGCGAGTCCTCGCCGGCGAGCATCACAAACAGCTCCATCGCGTCGCCGCCGAAGGACAGGCCCAGTTCCCGCGCCCGGTCCCCCACCATGCCCGCCACCTCCCGCTCCCAGCCGGACCGGGAGGTGTCGATGAGGTCGAACACCTCCAACTGCGCGACCTTTTTGAGGCCCAGGAAAAACGCGCGGCGCTTGTCCACCTCGGAGGCGCTGAGGATGAACTGCACGTCAGCGGGCAGGCCGGCCTCCATCACCGCCATCAGGGAGGCCAGCGCGCTCTGAGTGGATTCCGAACGCCCGGTGATGGTGTCGGCAAGGAAATTCACCCCGCGCAGCCAGACCACTTTGCGCCCGCCGAAAAAGGGCAGGGTCTGCAGGGCCTCCAGCGTGCTGCGGACGATGCGCTCGGCGTGCTCCGAATTGTCGGCCCCGCCCTCCACCGTTTCCAGCCCGAACTCCGCCTCCTCCGGCGGCATCAGGCGGCGGCTGAGAGCGGTGGCGGCCTCCTTCACGGAAAGGTCATCCGTGCCCACAAAGGCATGGATATTGCCGGCGGCGGCGGTTTTTCCCTTTTTGAGCTGGGCGGCGGTTTTGGCTTTGGCGGGCACACGGCAAGGGAGACGCGCGGCGGTGAAGGGCCAAGCGCAAACTGCCGCCGGCTGCGGGCCGGATGCTGGCGGGATTTCCAAGGTTTTTAATCCACGCCGTATTGACGGGACGTGGAATTCCGGGAAAATCAGTCTGGCATCCGCACCGTCGGTCTGGCATGGTGTCCCGGAATTATTTCCTTTCCGGATTCCGGATCCGGGGAACGGCCTGCTCCTCCGCCCGCTTTTCCGGCGGACTGCCTCAGGTCTGATTCCTTCCCCCTTTCAGTCCCTATATTTATCCGCCCGAACTTCATGTTGCTGCGTTTTCTTCTTCTGGCCGGCATGGCAACCGGTCTCACCTCCTGTGGCACCCTTACCCATTTGCTGGGCACGGCCACCGCTCCCTTCACTTCCGCCATCTCCACCGTCGTCAGCGGCCTGCGCCTGTCGGATTCACTGGAGGAGAGCGGGAACAAATCCGGCAAACCGAAGGCGGCCAAAGTAAAACCCCCGTCAACCCCTACCCCGCCAACCCCCGCCACTCCCGCTTCTGATGACCGTCAGTGACCTGAAACGCAGCGCCGCTGCCGACGCCGCTCCGCCGGCGGGGCTTTCCCCGGAGCTTCAGGCTCTGTGGTTTACCAAAGCCGGGCGGTGGGAGCAGGCGCACAATATCGCGCAGGACATTTCCACCCGTACGGGATCGTGGATTCATGCCCTGCTGCACCTGATCGAGGGCGATACGGGAAACGCCGGCTACTGGTTTCACCGCGCGGGCCGATCCGCCGTCGGCACCGGACAGATCGACGCGGAGTGGGAGCGGATTGCCGCCGATCTGCTGGGGCCTGCCTGACCGGGGGAGTGGGCGCATGGGCTGCCTGCACAGCCCCGGCGCAGTTCCGGAGGATGGTGGAAACGGCAGGCGGTGATGGCCGATGGCCCGCCGGGGCCGATCGAAGGAAACCGGAGGCGGCGCGGTCTTTTTACCGTCCCTGCAGCACCAGGCTTGACTTGTCAGAGCCGGGAAGGTAAGGCCGTCGTATGCGTTATTGGCCCTCCCTTCTGCTTCTGGCGGTGACGATCGTGGTGGTCTGCTGTGCGGGGCCGTCCGGACCGGGCCGTCCCACCGTCAGCACCCGCCTCTCCCCCCCCGCCGGCCCGCAGGTCACTCCGCAGCAGCTGTATCAGGAAGCCAGGGTGCAGACCCGCCTGATTCCCAAGGGCAAATACGGCCGCCGGTATTTCCGGCCCATGACCCCGCGCTACATCACCATTCACTCCACCCAGAACTACACGGGCGACGCCTTTGCCCACGCCCGCGCGCTCCAAGTGGGGGCGCTGCGCGCCAGAAAGCGGAGGGGGGGCAACCGCATCGGCTTTCTGACCTGGCACTTCACGGTGCAGGGAAATCTGGCCGTGCAGCACCTGCCCACCACCGAGCAGGGCGAGCACGCGGATTTTGACGGTCCGGGCAACAACTACTCCATCGGCCTCGAGATGTGCGAGCACCGGGGCAACAACCGCGAGGCCACCATGGAGCGCACCGCCAAACTGGCGGCGCTCCTGATGTATAAATACAACATTCCCCTGCGCAACGTCGTCCCCCACTACCACTGGCCCCGCGCTGGGCAGAATCCCCCCAATAAAAACTGTCCGCACTTTCTGATGGACAATGGCCGCCCGGGCCGCAAGTGGCAGGGGTTTCTGAGCCGTGTGCAGGGCCACTACAGCCGGCTGGTGCCGGGGCCTGTGCCAAGACTTTGACTCCGAATGCGGTCCCGGATAGCAATGTGCTCCGGCGCTCCTCTCCTTCCTTTTCCCGGCCCCGCCCTTTCTTTTTCCCAGTCATACCCTATTCATCCCCGTAAATGTCGTCCAAACCTTCCGCAATCCTCGTCACCGGCGGTGCCGGTTATATCGGCTCCCACACCGTCAGACTGCTGGCTGAGGCCGGTGAAAAAATCGTGGTGCTCGACACGCTGGAACTGGGACACCGGGATTCCCTGATTTCCGAATCCGTGGAGCTGGTGGTCGGCGACCTGGCGGATGCGGCGGTGGTGGAGGGCATCTTTGAGCGCTTTGAGATCAATGCGGTGCTGCACTTCGCCGCCTATGCGCTGGTGGGGGAATCCGTCAGCGAGCCGCTGAAATACTACCGCAACAACACTGCGGCCCCGATTGTGCTGCTGGAGGCCATGCGGAAATACGGCGCCAGAAATTTCATCTTCTCCTCCACCTGCGCCACCTACGGGAATCCACAGTTCATCCCCATGGACGAGACACACCCGCAGAATCCCATCAACCCCTACGGCATGAGCAAGCTGATGCTGGAGCGCGTGCTGCAGGACTCCAGCCACGCCTACGGCATCCGGCACGTCATTCTGCGCTATTTCAACGCCAGCGGATGCTCCCCGGACCATCTCATCGGCGAGGACCATATCCCGGAAAGCCATCTGATCCCCCGCACGCTGATGTCCGTGACGGGCGAGGCCCCGCAGCTGACCGTCTTCGGGACCGACTACCCCACGCCGGACGGCACCTGCATCCGGGATTACATCCACGTGCTGGATCTGGCGGAGGCGCACCGGCTGGCGCTGGTTTATCTTCGCGGCGGCGGGGAGTCCAACTCCTGCAACCTGAGCACCGGCAAGGGAGTGAGCGTGAAGGAGATCATCACCCTCGCCGAGGAGGTGACCGGACAGAAAGTGCCTGTGGAGTATGGCCCCCGCCGCGAGGGCGATCCTCCTGAACTGGTTGGCAATCCCGCCAAGGCTAAAGAGCTGCTTGGATGGGAGGCTCAATACCGTGATCCCCGTGTCATGGTGAAGAATGCCTGGGCCTGGCTCACTGGTCCCCGCAAAGGGCGGTATCCGGCCAACTGAGAGGGAATCTTCCTCCCGTCTTTTCCGGCTCCCCGGCGCCGCCGCCCTCTGCGGCGGAGCCGGCGGAGCCTTTTCCTTTCCAAGCCCCGCTTGGGTCTTCGCCTCCGCTTGCCGCCGGCGGAGGGCGGGCTGACGGTGGCCCATGAACTTTCCGCGACCTCTGGTGTTCCTGACCGCCTGGATGACCCTGTCCCTGTCGGTGACCTTGCGGGCGGAGGAGCCTGCACCCGCGAAATCCTCCGCCCAAGCTCCCCGGTATACCGGGCTCATCTGGAGAGTCGATGGCGGCAAATCCCCGATGTTTCTGGCCGGGGCCTTCCACCTCATGAAGCCGGAGGATTACCCGCTCCCCGCCGCCTACACCGAGGCATGGCAGGAGTCCCGGCAGGTGGTGTTTGAGGTGGCACCGGGTGAAATGGAGAAGCCGGAGGTTATGCGGCGGATCGTCAGCATGGGAACGCTGAAGGGAAAGAAGCTTCAAAGCATGGTGAGCGCCGACACTTGGAAAAAGCTCTCGGAGTGGGGCGCGAAATCCGGCACTCCCGCCTCCGCCCTCCAATCCATGCAGCCTTGGATGGCGGGGCTGACCGTGGCTGTCGAATCCTTCAGGGCCCAGGGGTATCAGACCCAATTCGGGATGGAGAAGTTTTTTGAAAACCAGCTCCCGGGCTCCGGCAAAACGGCCATCGGACTGGAGACCGCCGTGGGTCAGATCGGGATTTTCACCCGCATCGATCCCAAACAGCAGGAGGATGTGCTGCGGCAGTCGTTGGAGGAGGCGGCGCAGCCGGAAAAAATAGAGGAACTGATCACCGCCTGGCGCACCGGCGACGAGGCGGCGCTCCACGACCGCATGCACCGGAGCTTCAAGGATTTCCCGGATCTCGAAAAAACCCTGCTGACCGACCGCAATACCGCTTGGATTCCTGCCTTGGAGAAAATGCTTCAGGGGGATCAGACGACCTTCGTAATGGTGGGTGCCGGCCACCTCTGTGGCCCCGGCAGTGTAGTGGATCTGTTGGGGAAAAAGGGCTACAAACCAGTCAGGTTGCTTCCCTCGGATCAGCCTGCCGGCGCTGTTGAGTCCAAGCCGGACGCCGGGCCGGCACCCGCTGTGAAGAAAGCGGCCTGAAGCGGTTTGGCGGGAAGCGATCTCCGGAGGGCGGTTTGCGCTGCCGGACAGCCCATCACGCAGTCGGACACAAACTTGAAAACACAATAAGGTTTATTATTGGGTTGGCCGCCGGACGGTAAAGGCACCCTGAAAAGGCGGTTTTCCGCCTATTCATGCCCGCCAGCCCGCACGGGATCCTCCAGAAGCTCAAATGTTTCACCGGCGGAGTTCCGCCGCGCGTTTGACAGGAGCAACGCTTGGATGGACGGATTTCCGCCGTTTTCCCGGACACAGGCTGGAATGGCGGCGGGCGCGTTCGTGGATGGCTTCGCGGTCCGTGGGCGTTTCCGGCGGCACCGCCGGAAATATTTCACATGCGGTTTTTTGCTGAATGGAGGCGCTTTTCTTGCACAACTGTGGATTTACACACACCCTGCGGGGAACCGACACCGAAATCCGTGAATTTTCCATGAATCCGTATTTCCCCGACAGTTCCGCAGAATATAAAGGCGCGCATTCAGCCGCAGCCCTGTCGTGATCCAGTAGTTCGCTCAACTTCCATACTCCCCGTGACATTCGGTTTTACTAACTCAACACTACAGGAGCAGCTTATTAGTATACTCGACAGCACCCCGATTGAGTATACTCGCCTTGATGACGGCTCTATTCAGGTCACTGGCTACTATCGAAGAGGCTTTTGATGCAGCAGTGGACTTGGTGAGGCAGTTGAGGTTCCCGTTCTGGAGTTCGTTCCGTCCATTCGATTCTTCCCTATATTTAGATTATCTCCACTACATGACCAGCCACGGCATACCCTTTGAGAAGGAGATTCACGGAGACCATTCCACTGGTAACTGGTTCCTCGTAGATTCGGACACTGATCACTCCACTTGGGGCATAGAGCCGCGCTACGGCATTGAGCCAACCCAGCAACCTTGACTCCAGACCTTATTACGGCCATGAGCGCGACACCGCAAACCTTTGAACTGCCACAGACGAACAACGCGCTGGTGCCAACTGCCGGGGCTTCCCTATCGTTCAGGCTTTCGGTGACTCGGACCCGCCATCCCGTTTCCACGCTCAGGCGATTCGGCACAGCCTGATCGTTCGCCTAAAATGAGATTTGGCATTGGATGTTGGCCACAGCCAGACACAATAAAATACATTATTCTGTGGAAAACAGCCTCGCCGCTAATACCCCGACTGTTGCGGGGCGCGTTATCCGTGAAGGGAGCGGGGACTACGTCAGAACCCCGGAATCGGAAGCAGTTTCCCGATGGAATACTCCTCAAGCATACTAACGGTTCCATTGCTGCTCAAACCCCGATCCGGACTCGGTCTCACCGGCTAAGCGCTGCCCGGCAGCTTGAGATTTTCCGGCGAATCGGCGTAAAGCTCCACAAATCCGCAATCCATGCACATCCACGCGGATAAAGTCGTTTTCCGGCTTCCTTTGAAGAGGAGCGCTTCAGGTTTCCGGAAAGTGGCCAGCATCATGTCACCCTGATGGTTTCCGTGACCGTGGTCGATGGCTTTGGCGTCGGCCACGATTTCCGTTGAGCCGCACTTTGGACATTTTCCGGTCGTTTTCATGAGCCATCGTCGAAGGCAGCTTCCGAGCCAACTCCGGGGACCGGAATCAGAGACGGGTTCGCCATGGAGCCTGCCATCATAACCGCACGGTCCGGGGAGATCACAGAAAACGGATAAATCGTACGGCAAGCCCCGATCCTGCAGGGAAAGGAACCCCCCGCCCCCGCCCCAAAGAGCTCTCCCGGCATGCTTTTTCCGAAAATCTCAGTGCCACAGTCGATTTCCCCACAGCCGACGGTGAAATCCGTCTTCCAAATGCTGGGAAAGCACCGCGCGGCGAAGCAGCCGCGCTCAGCATGCGGTTTATTCTGTTTTCTGTGATCTCCCCGGAAATACTTGCCCCATGCTCCCTGCCGCTTAAAAGTCAGCCACTCCAGCCGGTCAATTTCTCTCTCTGCCCGTGCGCGATTTCAGCCAAACCATGCCCGCTTCCGCACCTCTGGTTCTCTCCTGCCGCGCGGTTTGCGCCATGGCCGCGCTCCTTGTCACCAGCGTCGCCGCGGTGGCGCTGGACACGCTCGCGCCCGGTGAGGGTCCTTTGGTCGAGCCGTTAAGCTTCCTAGCGCACACTGACTATGCCTGGCTCTGGCACCTCACAGTCGGCGCGGGCGCCGCGGGCCTGCTCCTCCTCGCATGGACACTCCGCCGGCGCGCGGCCTCACCGGTGTTCACCATTGCCCTCACGGTTGCGGGCCTCGGGCTCATGCCGGTCGTGGTGTTCCCCGCCGATCTGTGGTTGCCATGGGAGCGGCCTCCGACGCTGAGTGGCGGCCTGCACGTCGGGGCGGTTGGGCTTTTCATCCTCGCGTTAAGTGTCGCGGTCACGATCCGGCCGCGCAGCCTGCCAATGCGTGGGGCCTGGCAGTGGTGCCGCGTCGCTGAGGTGGCGTACTGGGGCGCGGTGCTGGGCGGGGCGGCTTATCTCGGTGCGGTGATATTGGCGGGCCGCCCGCCCCATTTGATTGGACTATGGCAACGTTTGGTGCTCGGCAGCGCATGGGCTTGGAGCATCCTCCTCGCGGCGGGCGGTTTGCGGCTTAAGGATCGTTGAGGCCACCATTCAGAACTCGTGATCAAGGGTGAGGTGCGGTGGATTTCCGGACCAGCTTTGTGCAGGGATCCCCTCGGCGCGCCCGGTTTCCGTTTTCCAAGAGGACTCCGGATTCAAGAATACCCCATTATTGCAACGGTTGAGTCAAAAGCGAAGGCATGATTTTTCGGGGGTTTTCCATGGCTCTGAGCCTTATATGAGAGCTCCCGAAATATCACAAGGTATCGACGCAGGCAGCCATTTTGATCCGCCGCAGCGGAAAAGCTCAAAGTGTTCAGCTTCGGACAGTGCAAAGTGAAACCCCGATTCGTATCAGCGGTGGGGCTTGCCGGGCAGTTCCAAATCCGGAAATTGGTCCCGTATCCCTCACCCTTTGCCCTTTCTCATGCTGCTGCTGCGTTCACTCCTGATGGGTCTCCTTCCCTCCCTCCTTTGCGCCGCTACTCCGCAGGAGGAAATTGCGGCGCAGGTTCCGGCGGCGCGGGCGATTTTGGATGGGTGGCAGGCAAAGGATCCGGTGAAGGCGGACCGGAGGCTGCACATCGTTTACTGGACACCCGCCGACCGGGATCCGCCCCCGCGTTACCGCGAGCGCCTGTCGTCAATCATGCGGGACATCCGAAAATTCTACGGCTCGGAAATGGAGCGTCTGGGGTTTGGCTTCCGCACCTTCACTCTGGATGAGGCGGCGGACGGGCTGCTGAAGATCCATGTGGTCACCGGGGCGGAGCCTTATGCCCACTACGATGTGCCGAGCGGGGATGAAATCCGGAAGGAATGCCTGCGGGTTTTGAAAAAGGAGGGGCTGAACGCTGATGAGGAGACGATTGTGCTCTTCTGCAACATGTCGAACTGGGATCCGGAAAAGCGGACCATTTCGCAGAACAGCCCTTATTACGCCTATGGCACCAACCGCTGGGGGACCGCTTGGCAGGTGGATTCACCGATTTTGGATCTGGAGTCCCTCTCCCAGAAGGAGCCGCGTGTTCTTGACGGGCAGTATGGCAACATCTCCATCGGCCGTTACAACTCCATCTTCATCGGCGGCATCGCCCACGAGCTGAGCCACGCCTTCGGCTACCCCCATAATGTGGAGCGTGCGGACGAGGGGGCAGCCTTCGGGACCGCCCTGATGGGCTCCGGCAACCGCACCTACGGCGAAAATCTGCGCGGTGAGGGCAAAGGCAGCTTTCTGAATCTTGCCCACGCCCTGCAGCTGGCCTCGCATCCCCTTTTTTGCGGCTCAATCAAAGGCTGGGAAAACAAGCCCACCGCCAGACCCTCCGGCCTGAGCGTGCGGGCGGAGGGCAAAACCATCATTGTTTCCGGCAAAGTCACCGGCGACACAGATGTTCCGGTTTATGCGGTGCAGGCTTACTTCGATCCCGAGGGCGGCTCAGACTATGACGCCCCCACGGTCTCGGCGGTGCCCTGCCAGGATGGCGGTTTCATCCTGACGGGCACGGATTTCACCGCCGGAAAAGGCGGTGAACTGCGGCTGTTTTTCCTCCAAGCCGATGGTCTGGCCTCCGGCTTTGTCGGAAGCACCCCTTACCGGTATCCCTACACCGTGGCGGCGGATGGAACGCCGGAGGTGGAGGATATCACGGAAAAACGGACGAGAACCGATTAGCTGCGGCGGGCTCATCCGGATCAGGAGCCGCCCTCAATAAAAAACTCCCGCCGGGAGCCCTGAGGGCTTCGGCGGGAGTCTCGTTTTGGGGAAGGGGATGCGGACTGGGACGTGGCAAGGCTGAGAGTTCAGCCGGTTCCGGTTTCGATTCCAGTTCCGGAATCCGAATCAGCGGGGCAGCTCTCGGACGTAGATGTTCTTGAACCAGAGATTGTTGCCGTGGTTCTGGAGTTCGATCTGCTCCTCGCGGGGCAGGGGGGTGCCGGGAGCCCAGTAGTTGTCGAGCGGAGCCTTGTCCAGGACGAGCTTGCCGTTGAGCCAGATGCTGGTGAGATCGCCGATCATGCGGATGTGAAAGGTGTTCCACTCGCCGATGGGTTTGTCGGCCAGGACCAGCGGGTCCTTGCCGGCCCCCTTGTTGTTCCAGAAGCCGCCGGAGCCCTTCTGGTTGCCGACGGAGAACTGGGCGGGGTTGGCAGGGTCCCAGATCTGCACTTGGGGCGTGCCGCGGAGGTAGATGCCGCTGTCGGCCTTGGCGGGGATTTTCCAGTCCACGTAAAAGTCGAAGTCACCATATTTCTTCGCGGTGGCCAGGCTGGCACCCTTGCCGTCGAAAAGCAGGGCCCCGTCGGCCACGCTCCAGTGGGCCTTCATGTTCGCATCGGCCTCGGCCTGCACCTTGGCGGCCTCGGCTTCGGAAAGAGCGGCGCGCTTGAAGGGATTGTCGTTTGGCGGGGCGGCAAGACCTTTCCAGTTGGTGAGGTCCTTGCCGTTGAAGAGGGCCGTGAAGCTGGGAGGCGCGGTGTTGTCGGGATTGCCAGGCAACACCGGGGCGGCGGGGGAGTAGTCCTTGATGCGCAGATTCCGGTAGGCCACGTAGTCCCCATGGCCGCAGAAGGCGATGTGCCCGGTAGTGCGGTTTTTGCCGGGATGCGGCTTGCCGTCCAGTGTATTCAATTTGCTGAGGTAGGCGTCGTTGATGGTCTCGCCGTTGAGGATGACCTTGATGTGGTCGCCCACGACCACGAGGATCTGGTGGTTCCACTCTCCGACGGGTTTGAGAAGGTTTTTCTCCTTCTGGGTGGAGGGGGAGATACCGTAGATGGAGCCGTGGTATTGGGCAGGCCCGAGCTCGAACTTGTCGTTGTGGTACATGGCGTCCCGGTCGTCCAGCACTTGGATCTCCATGCCGTCATAGGCGGCATCCCCTGTTCCGGGGTAGCGGACTCCGATGCCGTTATTGGAGCCGGGTTTGAGCTTGAACTCAAACTCCAGCACATAGTCGGCGTATTGCTTCTCGGTGTGCAGGAAGTTGCCCTCCTTGGTGCAGACGATGGCACCGTCCTCCACCTGATAGCCGCCACCCACCCAGCCGGCGAGCGTTTTGCCATCGAAGAGGGAGACCCATTCCGGGCCGCTCTTCAGCGCCTCGAGAGTGACGGAGGCCGGGGACAGCGCGGCGGCGGCGGCGGCGGTGGAAGTCTGGGCGAATGCGGGAGCGGCCAGCACGGAAAGTGCGGCCCCGGCTAGGGCGAAGGGACGAAGCATAAGGACTTTACAGGGTGGGATACAGTGGAGCAGAATACGGCGCGGGGCCGGCAATGTTTCCGAATGAGCGCGCGGAGTTCCCCGGTTGTCCGCACCGGTTTAGATACTTTTACCATTCCGTCAGGGCCAGGCTGCCCATGAGTGTTTTTTAACAATGGAAAACCGGCGGACCGGAACAGGCCGGCAGACTGTCCAGCTTGTCTCAGGTATGGCATCCGCCGGCCTGTCCCGGAGCCGGGAACGGATGGCCGGTCAAAGTTTGGACTCCGCAGCGGCCAGCTGACTGACAATGCCGGGGCAGAGGCGCTCCGCGCTGGCCCAGGAGGGCAGCAGCGCCGGTGCCGCCGGCCATTCCAAGGCATTCTCCAAAGCCTGTCCGAAGGTCCGGATGGCCAGGGCTTCCTGCCCGCGGTCGAAGCTCAGTCCATTGATCAGGGCCTCCGCCTCCGCTTGGCGCAGGGCCTCCGCGGCGCGGGGTTCCCAAGTTTTCAGGACACCCTCGCGCCATGGATAAGTGCCGCCGGAAACCGTGCCCAGCAGGGTGGCCGATACTTCCCGCGCCATGCGGTGGAGACCGGAGCCGGGGTCGTCGGGGCAGAGATCCTGATGTTTGTGGTCATACACTGCGCACAGACCCGCCTGGCAGACGGCGGAGGGGGGCACCAGGCGATGGATCTGATGGAGCAGCCCCATCTCCAACCCCCAGCCGGCGGGGATGGCCAAGTGCCGCAGGAGGTTCATATCCATGGCCGTTTCGCCGGCTAGAGGATATTGGAAAGCACGGATGAACTGGAGCACCGGCACCGGCCCGGCGAGCATCTCCATGGCCTGCAGCAGGGGATGCACCAGCAGCCGCATGAGACGCCCGTGAAGCCGATCGCTGTGGCGGGCATAAAAGCCTTTGGAAAAACGAAAGCCGAACTCCGGTCTCAGGAGCGGCAGGCAGAGCCTTGCCGGGAGCTCGCGTGGATAGGCTTGGATATCGCAGTCATGCACGGCCACAATGCCGGTCCTGAAACCGGAATCAGGGCTGGATTCATGGTTGGAGGGAGAAGGGCCATCAGAACCGGAATGGGAGCCCGAGGCGGATGGGGCTTCAGTCCCGGCCTGAGCCTGGGACAGCGCCAAGGCGAGGCCAAAGCACAGCCAGACATTCCGGCCCTTGCCGGAGGAAGCGGTGGTTTCGTGGGCCGCCTTGAGCCGGGCCTCCACTGCGCAGGAGGCGGGGGAGCCTGTCCAGAGAAAGGAAACGCGTTCCCCCAAGGCGGCGAAGCATGCCTTCGCCGCAGGCAGTCCGCTTTCCTCCAGTCCGTCGAGTCCGATGATGAATCGGGAAATCCATGGGGTGGCCGCCAGCTCCTGAACCATCAAGGCCAAGGATTCCGTGCCCAAGTCGCGGGCATGGCACGGCAGCACCAAGGTCACGGGCCGGATGGTGGCGAGACGGCAGAGTTCCGAATCCTGAGGCGGACCGGCGATGGTCTGCAGCCGGCGCAGGGTGGTGATGCCGGCGGGGTGGTAATGGGAAGTCATGAGCAGCGATAGTGGCAGGAGGCCGATCATCAAGGGAACCGATTCCTGTCCAAGCCGCCGCCCCGCACGCCGGGAGCGGGATTTCAGGGTTTTGCTCTTTTCAGATGGGTGGATTGAAGCAAGAGGAACCTGTGCGGCTGCTAGTTTTTCATTACCATGACCGGCCCGGAGGGGTCAGGGAAGTGATCGGACGGGGACTGCCCCTGCTGATGGAGCGACTGGATGGAGTGGGGGAGGTGGTGTTTCTGATGGGCGAGTTGCGGGATGCTGGATGGCGTGAAGCCTTGAGCGGCCGGTTGAAAAAGCAGTCGCCATCCGTGACGGTGCGCTGGGTGGAGGACAGGGAATGGGGATATGCGCACCAGGGATTCCGGTCGCTGAGTGCGGACTCCGTCCAAAGGCTGAGGGACTGGCTGCACCCTTCCCAGACATTACGGCAGGCGGTGCTCTGGGCGCACAATCTGAGTGTGGGACGGAATATTCCCCTGCTGCGGGCGCTGCCCCGGCTTTGCGAGGATGCCGGGGCTGAACTATGGCTG
Source organism: Verrucomicrobiales bacterium (assembly GCA_028293125.1). Lineage (GTDB taxonomy): Bacteria > Verrucomicrobiota > Verrucomicrobiia > Verrucomicrobiales > V1-33 > CAIZWU01. The sequence continues at coordinate 96,311 of JAQGPJ010000003.1, forward strand.
CACCATCACGACTGGTGGTGGGATGGCCGGTGGCAGCGCTGGCGGGATTGGCGGGCGGCGGAGGTGGCATCCCTGGAGGAGGCGCTGGCGGCGACGGTGCCGGTTGGACCGCACCTTAAGCATTATGCCATAAATCTGGCGGACCTGCCGTTTCTTCAGGCGGCGGCGGGTGAGGCGGCGCGGTGGGTGGGCAATCCGCTGCCGGCTTTCCGTCCGCCGGAGGAGGCGGAGGTGGGGGAAGCACGCCGCTGGCTGGCGGCGCGGACCGGAGAGCGACCGGTGTGGCTGGCACCCGTACGGGCGCTGCGGCGGAAAAACCTGGCCGAGGCTCTGCTGCTGACTCGCCGTCTGGCTCCGGATACCTGTCTGGTCACCACCGGCGGAAGCTCCGCTGAGGAGGCGGCGGGCTGGAACCGGCTGCGGACCGCCGCCGCCGCACAGGGCTGGCCGCTGGTGCCGCAGGTGCTGGCGGGAATGGAGACGGCGGCTCCCTCTGTTCCAGCCCTGATGGCGGCGTCGGAGGCGGTGGTGATCACTTCTTTGCAGGAGGGGTTCGGCCTTCCTTGGCTGGAGGCGGCGGCGCTCGGAAAGCCGGTGGTTTCACGGCATTTGCCGGACGCGGCGGATAACCTGGCGGCGCTGGGCTGCCGGTTGCCGGGGGCTTATCACTCCCTGCCGGTGCCGGCGGAGGGATTTTACAATGCTCTCACGGAAAAGGCGAGGGTGCGGGACCGGATGAGCCGGCTGGCGGACCTGCTTCCTGGGAATCTTTGGGCGCGGGATGGACCGTCGGAACTGGCCGGGAAGACAGGTAACGCGGAACTGGATTTCGGATGCCTCACGCAGGAGGCGCAGCTGGAGGTGCTGGCTGCGGAAGGGCAGGGGGTTCCCATGCCGCCGGAACTTCAGCCGGAGCTCCTGTGCTGGCCGGACGGGTACCGGCATGAAAGGTGGGCAGAGCGCTTTTTTGCCTCTCCGCAGGCCATTTCCTTTCCTGCCGCCGGTCATTCGTGGACGCCTGGAGCGCCTGCTGAAGTCCGCCGCCGGCTGGCGTGGTGGCTGCGGCATCCCCTGCTTTGGCCGTAGAAAGTGGACTGGTCCGCTGGCGGCACCCGTCTCTCTGTATCCTCTCAAAGCCGGGTTCGCCCAGGACCGCCATGGTTCAGCGGAGGCTCCTCGGGATGCGGTGGCGGTGGCGGGGCATGGCGAGGCTTCCGCTGATTCAGAAACCGCCAGCGCAGGCGGCCGCCGATCGCCATCCAACGCCGGCCCAGGTAACCGGGACGCAGGGTGCGGAACTTGTGTCGGAGGACGGCCTGCAGGTTCACCACTTTCTGCCAGGCCGGCATGGCCCGCAGACGGCCATAGAGGTAAGCCTTCAGGGCCAGGATCCAGTCATGGGCAGCGTGGAACCAGCGGACCCCCATCAGCGTGGGTTTGCAGATGGCGAAGAAGCGGGCCACGATGGCGGTGCCCAGCACTTTGGCGGCCACGATGACACCCATGCCGGAGGCTACATGCCCTTTGCCGATGAGGAAAAGGGCGGTGATCTTCACCGGCAGCAGCATCAGCCCCGGCAGGAAAAAAACCACCAGCGCCGCCCAAGCCGGCAGTCTGGCCAGCCTGACCTCCAGCGCCCTCACAAAGGGGGCCCGGGCCAGCCTGGCCATGACGGCGGTGCCCCATTTCCAGAGACACTCCTCAATAAACAGGAAAAGCGCCGCCAGCACCACCATGGGAGGGGTGAGCAGTCGACGGAAAAAGCGGCGCATCATAGGCTGGCCTTGACTATCACCCCAGTGGCCGCCTGGCAAGTCCTGGTGCGCCTCCGGTTTTCCCGTTTCCTCAGGGCTGCGGGTGCCGGGGCGTGATCTCCAGCTGCTGCCGCAGCTTCACGATGGAGTCCGCAGGCAGGGCGCCGCCGCGCCAGACCACGCCGCCGTAAACCACGCTGCGGCGTCCGATGAGGGTGCCAGGATTCATCACCGAGTGCGTGCCAAGATCCGCGTGATCCCCGATGATGGCTCCGAATTTTGACAGCCCGGTGTGGATCTTTCCTCCTTCGGCGCGGGAATCCAGCACCGGGATGGATCCATGGTCGTGCCGCCAGTTGGAAAGCACCACCCCGGCTCCCAGATGGGCACGGTATCCCACGACGGAGTCGCCCACATAATTCCAGTGCGGGAGTTCGGAGTTGTCAAAAACCACGCAGTTCTTGAGCTCGCAGGAATTCCCCAGGATGCAGTTCCGGCCCACGATAGTGTTGGGGCGCACGTAGCAGCCGGGACCGACCATGGTGCCGGCCCCGAGATAAACCGGGCCCAGCAGCACCGCGCCATGCATGATGCGCACGCCCGGCCCCACAAACACCGGTCCCTGAATGTGGACATCCCCCTGCAGATCGCCCTCGACGGACGGCTCCAGCCACTCTTTCAAAAAAGGCCCGATGCGCGGCAGCACCTCCCAGACCTCCTGAATGCCTTCAAAGAGCCGGGGAAACGGGGTATGGTTCAGGTCGAGGTAATCGGCGACGGGATGCAGAGGCATGATCCGCCAAATCAAACCGCCGGACCGCCTGAAACCAAGCGGAAAGCTGTTCCGGCGGTACGGTTTCGCACTTCCGACGGCCCCTGCGCCGCCGGCCAGGCCATGGACCCGCGGTGGAATGGCCTGCGGAGGAGCTTCTAAACATTTACAATGCCGGAATGACATTGTAATGGTGGGAAGTGCCTTGCCCGCTGAGTATGGTGAGGCTGAGACCTCAGCTTGTTCCCTCCTATGCAATCCTGGCACCTTTGGACGATCGCCGGCCTTGTGATGATCACTCTTGAGATGGTTACCCCAGCCTTCTTTTTCGCCAGCTTCAGCGCGGCCGCGCTGCTGACCGCTCCGGCGGCGGCGCTGGGCGTGGGGCTGACCGGCCAGTTGGGCATTTTCGCCGCCGCCTCCGTGCTCTGCATGGCGGCGGTCCGCCCCTTTTTTGTCAGCCATGTCTACAGCCGCCGCGAGCCGCCGGTGAACGCCCATGCTCTGCTGGGGCAGTCCGGCACGGTGGTGGACGCCATCGGCCGGGGGGATGAACCGGGCCGGGTGAAAGTGGGCGGTGAGGAATGGCGCGCTGTCAGTTTCAGCGGCAGCCCCATTGAGCCGGGCACGCGGATCGAGATCACCGCGGTCTCGTCCGCCACCCTGACGGTCCGTCCGCGCTTCTGACGGAATGGCAGGTCAAAACATCCCCGGCACCTGCGGTCGGTGAAAGAGTAAGGTTCCCAGCTGTTCCGGCTCTTTGCATCCTGTCCCCGCCGCCGCTGTCCTGTCTGTCCATCCGTTTATCCATCTCTCAATCCTCCATCCCTATGCCCGAATTCCTGCAAGCCGTTCTGGTCGTTCTGATCATTGTCATCGTTATCTTCGCGTTTCTCGGATTCAAGATCGTGAGGCATTCCGAAACCATGGTGGTTGAGCGGCTGGGCCGGTATGACCGCACCCTGACCAGCGGCATCAATATCATCTGGCCCATTGTGGACCGCCCGCGCATGGTTCACTGGCGCTACACGGACGCCGGCCCTGATGGACGCCCCGTGCATGTCACGCGCACCACCTCCCGGGTGGATCTCCGGGAAACCGTCTATGATTTTCCCCGCCAAGGGGTGATCACGCGGGACAATGTGGCCATTCTCATCAACGCTCTGGTTTATTTTCAAATCAACGATGCCATGAAGGCGGTTTATGAAATCGCCAATCTTCCCGATGCCATCGAGAAACTGACCCAGACCACCCTGCGGAACATCATCGGCGAGATGGATCTGGATGACTGCCTGGTCTCCCGTGATAACATCAACAAAAAGCTGGGCGTGATCCTGGACGAGGCCACCCACAAGTGGGGTGTGAAGGTGAACCGCGTGGAGCTTCAGGACATCACGCCGCCGGCGGATGTGCAGCACGCCATGGAGAAGCAGATGCGCGCCGAACGCGAGCGCCGCGCCCAGATTCTCACCGCGGAGGGATCCAAAGGGGCCGCTATTTTGGAATCCGAGGGGATCCGCGAGGCCCAGATCCAAAAGGCGGAGGGTGAAAAGCAGGCCAATATTCTCCGCGCCGAAGGCGAGGCTCAGGCTATCGAACGCCTCGCCAGCGCCCAGTCGGCGGCCTTGGAGCGCGTTGGAGCTGCCCTCAGGGGAACCACAGATCCCGCCACCTTCCTCATTGCCATGAAATATGTGGAGACGCTCAAGGAGATCAGTTCCGGCGGTCCGCAGAGCAAGCTGGTTTATTTGCCCTACGAGGCCACTGGCGTGCTGGGCGCGCTGGGCGGCATCCGCGAGCTCTTCCAGCACAGTCCCTCCGACACCGTGGCTGCCCGGCCTCCGATGCCACCGGTCCGCACCACTCCTCCGGCGATGCCTCCGGATGCGGGCAGAGCCTGATCACAGGACTTCACTGACGCCGGGGCGGGAAGGCTCCGCTCTGTTGCAGGAGGAACAGCGGCTTTTCCTGAGAGGGAAAGTTTATCCGTTTCCTGCGCAGGCTCCGTAGGGTTTCCTGCAGCGTGTCCCAGTCTGTTTCTGAACCCCCTTCCGCTTCCCCGTTCACTTCCGCCAGCACTGGTTCGCCAGCCCCTGTCCTCATTCTGGGGCAGGGGCTGGCCGGCACTCTGCTGGCGTGGCATCTTCACTGGCTGGGGCAGCGGGTGCTGATCCTGGACCGGGAGGAGCCGGACACCTCCTCCAAAGTCGCAGCGGGCATTGTCACCCCGATTACTGGCAAACGCGTGGCCGTGAGCCCCCGCGTGGAAGAGTTCCTGCCGGAGGCCATGGCCTGCTATCAGCGCACGGCAGCCGCGCTGGGGACAGCGTATTTCCATCCCTGCCTGCAGGTCCGGTTGTTTCAGGATGATACAGAGCGCACCGTCTTTGAGGACAAACGCACCCGGCCGGAATTCGCCCGGCACCTTTCCACACCGCAGCCTGACCCACTGGTCGCTCCGGCGCTGATCCATGGCCCGCTGGATGGATTTGAAATGCGCCACAGCGGATGGCTGGATACCCGCGCCTGGCTGGCCGCCAGCGCGGCTTGGTTCGCCGCGCGGGACGAATACCGGCGGGCTGACATTCGGCATGCGGATATTGCGGTCAATTCCGGCGGTGTGGAAGGAGTTCAGGCCGCCGGCATCCAAGGCAGGGCTCTGGTGTTCTGCGAAGGTTATGCCGGTGCGGCCAATCCGTGGTTCCCCTGGCTGAAATGGAAGCCGGCCAAGGGCGAGATCCTGACACTCCGCATTCCGGGGCTGCAGCGTGAACGCCGTATTCTGAACCGCGGCAGCTGGCTTCTTCCCATGGCTGAGGATGGTGATGGCGGCACCATTTGCCGCAGCGGAGCCACCTATGTCTGGGACGATCTTTCCAATGTGCCTACCGCAGCGGCACGGGTGGTTCTGGAGGACCGCCTGACGCGCCTGCTGCGGATCCCTTGGCAGATCACGGGGCACCACGCCGCCGTGCGGCCCATCCTGCACCGCAGCCAGGCCAAAATGGGACGGCATCCGTCCCATCCCGCGCTGGTGTTTTTCAATGGCTTGGGCTCCAAGGGCGTGCTTCAGGGCCCGCACCACGCCCGTGTGCTGGCGGAGCATCTGGTGCTGGGCGCGCCGGTTCCTGATGCGCTGGATGTGGCTGGGAACAGCTAGGGTTTGCCCCCGGTGGTTCAGGCAATGGCCACCCCCAGGCTGATGCCCGGCATTCCGGAACGGATTCCATTGGCTCCCTTTCCGTTGAGTGCTAAAATTCATGGTCCGAAATGCGGATCCCACCGCCGCACCGACTGTGGCGGGGCGGTAGTGACCGCTGCCCCGTATTCCGATAAGATATTATGGAGGAGGAAAACCAGGAACCCGAATCTGAAAGACCGCGCTACCTGCTGCCTTTTGGCTGCAAGGATCTGATCGATGTCATTCGTCTGCAGGAGAGTCAGGGGCGTCAGCGGCAGAGACGGGAAGAAGATCCGAAGCAGACAGTTCCGGTTTTTGCCACGCCGCCGGTGTCCGCTCCCTGCGTGCCGCAGGAGTTCCCCCCTTTCGTTTCAATTCCCGACCCTGTCACGGTGAGGGATTTGGCTGTAGCGCTGGGCCTCAAAACTTTTGTGATCATCAAGGCGCTCATGAAGATGGATATTTTTGTAAATCCCGATATCAAACTCGATTTCGCAATCGCCTCCAAGGTTTGCGCCCGCTATGGCGTGACCGACGTCAGGATATCCTGACGTATTGTGGTGGTGCCCATTTTCCGGCTTCAACAGGCCGCGGTCACTGTCCCGGGACCGGCTTCGATACCGGAAAACCGTGAGTCGCGGCACCGCTGTTTTCCACTTCAGCGACACCCCTTGCATTCCGGAAAAGCGGCCCTACGCTCTTATCAGTTCTTTGTCAGCTTAATGCTCCGGCTTCGCCGCCGGGGCAACGGGGGACCCAAATTCCCGTTCCCGCCAGCCCATCCGCCGGCGGGCAACTTTGGGGCGAACGGCACCTGCGGTGCCGGGGGCACTCAGTGGCTCCAGCCCGACAGCTAACTCCGTCAGCATCACCGGGAGACATCCGCAACGCTGTGTTTCCCTCCTGTGAAAAACCACCGGAGGAACAACAAAGGCGCCAAAGAGGCCTCTTTCCTCCAAGGAACCTGAACCCCGCCCGCTTCCCGCAGTTGCGGCAGGGTTAATAAAAATAACAAACACAGGAAAAAATAAACATATGCCCGAACACTTTCTGTTCTGGGTCGGGATCATTTTGGGCGCGCTCTTGGCGCTCTGGCTGATCATTCATCTCATTCTCGGCGTGCGCTATATTCCGCACAGCCGGGTGGGAATTGTCGAAAAGCTGTGGTCGAAGCGGGGGTCGCTGGAGGAGGGCCGCATCATCGCCCTCAATGGGGAGGCCGGCATTCAGGCCGTGCCCCTGCGCGGCGGCCTGCATTTCGGGTATCCCATGTGGCAGTACTCCATCAACCATGTTCCGCTGGTGACGATCGGGGAGGGACGCCTCGGCTATGTGTATGCCCGCGACGGCGGGGCGCTGCAGCCGGTGCAGACCCTGGCCCGCGCCGCGCCCTGCAACGCTTTTCAGGATGCGGTGGCGTTCCTGAAAAACGGCGGCCAGCGCGGACGCCAGCGCGCTATCCTGCGGGAGGGCGTCTATGCGGTGAACACCGCGCTTTTTGTGGTGATCACAGAAAGGGCGGTGTATTCCGCCAACCACCAGAAGGAGGAGCTGCAGCAGTTCTCCGCTTGGCAGCTGGAACTGGAGACGCTCCGGGCCTTCACTCCCGTGCGTGTCGGCTACAACCGTCTGTCCGCCAGCAGCGACGAGCCTCCGGCGCTGCCCTCCCCGGTGGACAGTGGCATCTCCGCGCAGGACAATATCGGGGTGGTGACGGTGCAGGACGGCCCCACCCTGGATCCCGGTGAGTTCATCGCGCCGCAGGTGGGAACCAAAGCGGATGGAAACAGCGGCCACAATTACTTCCAGGACATCGAGGCCTTCCTGGCGCTGGAGGGCCGCCGGGGACGCCAGCTGCAGGTGCTGACGGACGGCACTTATTTCATCAACCGCTGGTTCGCCACGGTGGAGCTGAAGCCCAAGACGCTGATCCCCATCGGATACGTCGGCGTGATCATCAGCTACTATGGCCAGAGCGGAGAGGACCTCACCGGCAATCTGTTCCGCTACGGAGAACAGGTGGATGTCGGCAACCGCGGTGTCTGGAAGCAGGCGCTGGCCCCCGGCAAATACGCGCTGAATCCCTACGCGCTGAAAGTCGAGCTGGTTCCCACGGTGAACTTCGTGCTGCGCTGGATCAGCGGGCAGACGGAGATGCACCGGTATGACGAGGCTCTGGCCAGCATTCCGATCATCACCGCGGACGCCTATGAGCCTCTGCTGCCGCTCTCGCTGGTGCTGCACATCGACTACCAGAAAGCGCCGCGCGTGGTGCAGCGGTTCGGGGACGTCAAACGCCTCATCAGTCAGACGCTGGATCCCATCCTGACCGCTTATTTCCGGGATGTGGCCCAGTCCAGCAGCATGCTGGAGCTGCTGACCCACCGCGAGCAGATCCAGAAGCACGCCACTGCCGAGCTGGGCCGCCGCTTTCTGGAATATGATATCAACTGCGTGGCCGTGCTCATCGGACGGCCCGAATCCGATCCGCGTCATGGCCAGAACGAGGATCCCATTGAGCGCCTGTTCGACCAGCTGCGTCAGCGCCGTCTGGCGGAGGAGCAGAAGGAAACCTTTGGCAAACAGCAGGAGGCCGCCAACCGCCTGAAGGAGCTGAACAACGCCCAGGCGGAGGCGGAGCGCCAAACCCATCTGACCCAGACCAAAATCGAAATCGAGATCGCCTCCAACCGCGGGGCCGCGCAGTTGGCGGAGGCGGAGAACCTCGCCCTCCGCGAGGTCAAGCTGGCGGAGGGCCAGAGCCGCGCCGCCGTGCTGCTGGGGCAGGGCGAGGCCTCGCGCATCAGCCAAGTCGGCCAAGCCGAGGCCTCTGTCAGCGAGCAGAAAGTGAGGGCCGTGGGCGATCCCCGACTTTACGCCCTGAACCTTGTGGCCACGCAGCTGGCCCAAAGCAGACAGCCGCTGGTGCCTGAGCGCCTGGTGGTGCTGGGCGGTGGTGGCGGCGCAGGGCCAGGAGGAGGCGAAGGACCGCTGGCCCCTCAGGCCAGCCTGTTCCACACCCTGCTCAGTGTGCTCACCGCCTGGCAGGCCACGCAGCAGGTGCAGGCGGAGGACGGTTCTCCGCCGCCACCGACTGTGGCGGTTGTGCCAGTGCCGCCGGACAGCAGGAAAAGCACGCCGCCGGAACCTGAGCCGCATCCCGCATACGGAACCGTTCCGGCCAGCGTGCAGAAACCGGTGAAACCGGTTCTGCTGAAGACGGTCTGACCATCGACGCGGCCCCTTTCCTTCCTTGGTGAAGCGGCGGAGGGGAGGGGGCCGCCGGCTTCCATGGCTGAAGAATGAAACCTTCTCCATTTCATCCCGGCTCCGCGAAATTGCAGCCAATTTCCGTTGCCGGAGCAGGGCCATGAGCTAAGGGGAGGACAAATGAAAGCAATCCTTCCACTGATTACCGCTCTCGCTCTCGCTCCCCTCTCCGGTGCCTTCGCTGAGGAACCCAAAGCGCCCGCCGCCACTGCGGAAGCCGCGATCAACACCCTGTCGGAGAAGGAAAAGGCGGAAGGCTGGAAGCTCCTGTTCAATGGCCAGGATTTCACCGGTTGGCACAACTTTAAAAAAGAGGGCGTGCGCAAGGGCTGGCAGGTCAAGGACGGCAATCTGGTCTGCGTGGACCCGCATGATGCCGGGGACATCGTGACCACTGACAAGTTCGGCTGGTTTGAACTGGAGCTGGAATACAACATCGCTCCCGCCGGCAACAGCGGGATCATCTTCCACATCACCGACGAGGAGGGCGCCGTCTGGGCCACCGGCCCGGAATTCCAGTTGGAGGACAATGCGAAGGCCTCCGACCCGCAGCGCTGCGGCTGGCTCTACGGTCTCTACAAGCCTCCGGTTGATCCAAAAACCGGCAAGATCCTCGACGCCACCAAGCCCGCCGGCGAGTGGAATAAGGTCCGTCTCGTGATCGGCAAGGAAAAGTGCTATCACGAAATCAACGGCGTGCGGTATTTCGAATACGTCTTCGGCAGCGAGGACTTCAAAAAGCGCATCGCCGAAAGCAAGTTCGCCTCCATGCCGAAATTCGCGAAATCCGGCTCCGGCTACATCGGTCTCCAAGGCGACCACGGCCAGGTCTCCTTCCGCAACATCAAGGTCCGCTCCCTCCCGGACAGCCCGGCCCAGTAAGGGCTGAATCCTGAAAACCGGACACCTCCGGAAACCTTCCATTCATCGTCAAAGGCAGGCTCCGCGCCTGCCTTTGACGCGTGCGGACGGCGGTGTTTGCAGGCCGCCATTTCAGCGCTGCAAAAGGCGTGACTCCGTGCCCGGAATCTGTCAGAACAGCGGCCATGAAACCCAGTTCCTCCACCGCCGTCACCCGCCGATCCTGTCTGCGCGCCGCCGCCGCCGGCCTGCTGGCCGTCCCTATGGGAAGTGCTGTGATTTCCGGAACCACGCCAGTGGCAGCCGGGGCGGAGAACAGCCTGCCGGCAGCGCCCGCGCTTACGGTCCCTAACGGCTCCTCCGGTCCGCAGTTCTGTCTCTTCACGAAGCATCTCCTCGGAATGAATTTTGAGGAGATCGCGGCCCATGTGGCCGAACTGGGCATTCCGGGGCTGGAGGCGCCCATCCGCCCCGGCGGGCATGTGGAGCCCGAGCGTGTGGAGGACGATCTGCCCAAATTCACACAGGCGCTGGGCAAAGCCGGCAGAAGCCTGGTGGTGCTGACCTCCGGCATCAATCAGGTCTCGAAGGAGCAGCACACCGAACGCGTGCTGCGCACCGCCGGGGCGCTGGGCATTCCCTTTTACCGGATGAACTGGTGGCGCTACGATTTGAAAAAGCCCATCCGCCCGCAGTTGGAGAACTTCCGGGCGCAGGCGAAGGACCTGATTGCCCTCAGCCGGGAGATCGGCATCTGCCCGCTCTATCAGAACCACCGGGGCGCGGAGATGGCCGGCTCGCCGGTCTGGGATATTGCCTCGCTGATGGAGGAATACGCCCCGCAGGACTGGGGATTCGCCTTCGACATCATGCACGCCAGCGTGGAGGGCGGGACCAACTGGCCTTTGCAGTATCACCTGGCGCGGGAACACATTGGGGCCGCCTACTTCAAGGACTTCCAATGGCGCGACCGTCACAATGCCGTTTCCTGTCCGCTGGGCGAAGGCTTCGCGGGAGCGCCGGAGTATGCCAAACTGCTGAAACAGAGCGGTTTCACCGGCCCCATATGCCTCCACATCGAGTATCTGGCGGCCACCCGCATCAGCAAGCCGGAGGAGGCGGGCGCGGCTCTCACTGCGGGCCGTCGGGATTTTGCAAAGCTGAAGGAGCTTTGGGCGGCAGGATGAGGTGACGGAAGGCCGGATGGTCAGGCCCCGGCGTCGTCATCCTCCGAAGCTCCAGCGGACATGGGGTTCACGGCGAAAACGTAATCCGCCACCGGCCGGCCGCCGATCAGGTGTTCCTGAATGATACGCTCCAGCACCTCCGGCGTGCAGTTGCGGTACCACGTGCCTTCGGGGTAGACCACGGCCACGGGGCCCTGCGTGCAGACCCGCAGGCAGCCGGCTTTGGTGCGGAAGACCTGCGGGCGCGGACCGGCCAATCCCAGTTCCTTGAGCCGTTGCTTCAAAAACTCCCAGGACACCAGCCCCGCCTCCCGGGGGCAGCATTTGGACTCTGCGGCATCCGCGCACAGGAAAATG
>JAQGPJ010000022.1 GCA_028293125.1 Verrucomicrobiales bacterium
TGCTTGCATTGGTCGAAATACCATGTATGCAGGTGTTGGACGTTCAGAAAAACCTGTCACATCCCTTTCAATGCCAGCTTTCGGCATCCCCGTTCGGCTTGGAATTTGAAACTAAGGAGGAGATCCCAAAAATCCATGCCACGCTCACACCTGTCCCGGGAAGAATCACTCTTCGGAACTCTTTTGGGCACGGGAAAAACGGTCTCTTCAGAAGTCGAATCCGCCAGCACTTTATGATCCAGTACGATTCCAATAGCTGGCTGCTGTTATCGGATTAAGCCCGGGCTCAAAAGCCGGAAGCGGAATGCTCCCGGCTCCTGCCGGGTTAGTAGGTTTAAGGCAACAAAATGGTTGTCGAAGAACGGTCTGCTTCCTTGATGATCCAGAATTTGGTGCCGTTCCGGTGGGGGTAGACTGAGCCTCATGGAGGGAAAGTTCATTTTCCTGCCGGTCCTCTTCGCCACAGTTCCCCAATCTCCCTGAGCGGACGTGTTATGCAACAAGTTGCTAGAATACCGTTTTTCAAAATTGGAAGTGACTGGTCCCTGAGCGGCTTTCCCCGGCACGAGAACGTCCCCTCACTCTGCTTTTGTGGCCGGGAAGAAAAGCTTCCCGCTCTTGTCCAGTAGTCCAACTCTGTCCTCCAGGAGCCACAGCTTAGCGTAGCCCTGTTTGAAAGGTCTGTAATCAATGACCTTCTGCAAAGGGGCGATGAGCTGGCCGGTCTTATTAATGAAACCGTATTGACCGTCACGTTGAACCGTAGCCAGACCTTCGCTGAACCGGTCGGCTTTATCCCACACGGCTGGAATGACTAACTTTCCAGTCTTATCAATATACCCATGTTTGGAAGAACTGGAGAGTTGGATGCTGGCAAGTCCTTCACTAAAATTGGAGGCAGAATGCCACTGGCAGTCCAGGACGAGTTTGCCTGCCTTGTCGATGTAACCCATGCGCCGCTCAGAGGCCTTCGCACTGTCACGCCTCACCAGAGCCACCCCCTCCTTAAAACCGTAAGCGTTACCCCACACCAGCGGAATAACCACCTTTCCAGTCCTGTCGATGAATCCAGATTTCCCTCCTTGGGTTACTCGAGTCAGACCTTCGCTGAACGATGGCAAGTCAGATTTGTATTCCTGTTCCACGGGAATGACGATTTTACCGGTTTTATCAATGTACCCATATTTGCCATTGCGGGAGACGGCCGCCAGACCTTCCCTGAATTCGCCGCAGCGGTGCCACGCCGGGGGGATAACTACTTTGCCGCTTTTATCGATGTAGCCACCAAGTTTGAAGGGGTGGCCCTTCTCGTTTACAGTTTTCCATCCCTGGGAGTGAAGCGGTAAACGGGCGCCAAGCCTTCACTGAATGAGTAGCCCTCATCCCATGTCAATGCGACCACAGTTTTTCCCGCTTTTATCGATATAGCCCCATTTTTTGACTGGGACATCTCCCGGATGGGTTTTTCCCTCGAATTCGGAAAGATTTCCGACAGCCGCAAGACCTTCGCTAAAAGGCATGATAACGTCCCATTGTGCCGGGATAACGACCTTGCCGGTGGGACTGATGAACCCCACTTTTTCCCCCATCTCCCAATCTATCAGACCCTCACTGAAAACGCCAGGAGATTGAGCAAAAGCAGGGCGGGAGGCCGCTAGGACAATCAAGGAAATAATTCGGAGTAGTTTTAACAATTTCGTGCAAGGAATTGAGAACAAATGTTTATTTCCGGACCCGGGCACTACCGATCGTAACTCAGCAGGTTGTGTCCAGCGCGAGCCCGAGGTCGATTCCCGAGAAAGAGGCAAAGCGAAGATACATGACGGGTGCTCATGGGGACCCGGCTCCATTCGTATTGTGATCTACAATTTGAAAATGCATTCGATTTGGATGTTCCGATACGTGGATGTGCCCTGAGATGCAACGGATTTTTGGACCAACAATTTAGTTGAGTGAGAAGTGCTGAGCTTCAAACTCCGCCGGGCTAGGATATCCGAGCGAGGAGTGTCTGCGGTGGGTGTTGTAGTAGGTTTCGATGTAGGTGAAGAGTTCGGTGCGGGCACCGGCCTCATTGATGAAGCAGCCGTCCTGGAGCATTTCGGTTTTGAGGGTGCCCATGAAGGATTGATTCGCTGCGCTCACCCTGCGGGCAGCCTGCCGGCTGTTGATCTCCCTTCGGTCGGTTCCGTCCACGCGTTGTGATAGGGATTGGCTCTCGCGGACATGCTTTGGAGGATTCCGGCCATGGCCAGGAGCCGCCGGTGATCGCGGCTTCCATACTGGCTGCCGCGGTCGCTGTGAAAGATAGGACCCGGGGCGGACGTCGTGACTGCAGAGCCTGTTGAAGAGCATCAGTGACCAGCTCGGTGGGGAGGTGGTAAGCCAGCGCCCAGCCCACGATTCTGCGAGAGAACAAATCGATGATGACGGCCAGGTAAAGCCAGGATTGTCCGACAGGGATATAGGTGATGTCACCCGCTCAGACTCTGTCAGGATCCATTGGAAGTGGCTGATTTTCAAGGAGATTTGGCGAGGAAAGGTCAGCCCTGCCATCATTGGTTTTGGGGATGAACCGTTTGGGCTGAAGGGCTTTGAGACCCCGTTCCCTCATGATCCGGCGGACCCGTCCGGGAGCGTAGGTGAGGCCCATGGTGTCCAGTTCCGCGCCGATCTTGCGGTATCCGTAACGGCCGCGGTGGGCTTTGAAGATTTTTTCGATGACTTCTCCGATCTCCTTGTCGGAGCTCTGCGTGGGGGTTGGCGCGGCGGCGTGGTAATAACTGCTGCGCGGCCCCTCCAAGACAGCGCAGATCAACCGCACGGAGTGGCCGGTGGCCCTGCGGATGCTGTTGGTCATTTCCCGGAGCTGGCGTGGGCTCTGGTCCCGAGGATAATCGCGGCCTTTTTTAAAATGTCATTCTCCACCTGGAGGCGGGCGTGTTCCCGCCGCAGGAGCCGCAGCTCGTCCGCTTCGGAGCGCCCGCCTCCGGCGGGCGCTCCTGCGCTCCCGACCTGCGGCTCCTGGGCACCGCCCCGCCAGCTGTAAGAAGGCTGGCACTGATGCGGAGCTCCTCGGCGAGTTCCTGGACGGGCTTTCCGGTGGCCAGCAGTTCCATGGCCTAGGTTTTGAATTCGGGGGTGTAGCGTTTGTTCTGCTTCATGGTTTATTCTGGAGGTTCCTGGTCCAGAAATCTACTGCACCTCACAGGGATGATTCTGTGGATTTTTTTCATATGGCAGTGAAGTGATATTGCTGGCTATATCATTTTCCAATCTTCAGCCTTTCCCATTACAGCCATAGGAGATTTCGTCTGGAATCTGTCCTCGCCGGCTTCACTCTTCGATTTCCACCTTTCCAGCAGGAATGGCTTCCGTGGCGTTGATCATCTCAAAAAGGATTTCCCGTCCCGTCGCACCACCTTCACCGGTTGGCAGATCAGCAAAGGCGCAGCCGAGTGCGGTGAGGGAAACAGGGACCTCTCCGCCCGCATTCTGCCCGGAATGGCCGCCGGCATTTGCGTCAGGACCGCTTTGGGAGGCGGCCCATCTCCAGCGGATGGCCGTGACTTCCGGCGGCACAATCACACGAAGCACCTTTCCGGACTGCATTTGCGTGATTTGATGGGCGGGCGTCCAGATTTCGTGGGTCGCAGCCCGGCGCTGTTTGATATAGCGGTCGTAGGCGGGCTGGATACGGTCGAAGGGTCGGCCATCGGCGCGGCTGCGGACAAGGTTCAGATACTCCGCGTGCGCCCAGCACAGGGGCATGGCGGAGCCGGTGGGCTGACCGTTCCGGAAGCCCGCGCCGCTGTCATCCCCTTCGCACCAGACCTGCTCCGGCAGCATGCCGCCCGGGTTGGCGAAAGCCTCCAAGGAAAGAATGAACGGCAGCGGATCGCGGCCGGCGGCAAGTTCATACTGCCCGCGCTCGCCGGAGAGCAGGGGCCAGACATCCCCCCGCCCTGCCCCGTCAAAAGGTTGTCCATCCGGGTTCTGTCCGTAGCCATCGTGGTTGTAGCGCAGCCAGCCGGGCCCCTGGGGCAGATCCCGCCTGATCACGGCATCGATCACCGCCACGCTGTCCACGATCAGCGGATCGTGGGCATCCCTCAGGCCGAAGCGCACCAGCGCCAGAAAATCCCCGCCCACCACGTTCCGCGCCGGATGGGTGCCGCCGCCATTGGCCACTGTCAGCATGGCAGTGTCCGGCGCGCCATGGGCCACCGGATGGTCCCGGTCCGCCGGTCCGATGCGCAGATAGTGCCTTGGCTTGCCTGGCACCAGTTCCCCGCAGGTGGTGGTGGTCCACGCCTCCAGATGGGCGGACAGCCAGTCCGTGTAGGTCAGGATAAAATCCGCCGTGTCCCGATCCCCGCGCTCTTTGGCGAATTCGGATGCCGCCACCAGCCCTCCCATCACGGAGGCCAGGGTGGAGGGGGAATAACCGCTGGCCTCCTCCCAGCGCTCCTGGGCGGTCACCGGGCCGTGCGTTATCAGAAATCCCGCCGCCCGCGCCACCATGGTCCATGGATCGAATCCGCCCAGGGCATTGGCCTCTTTCAGTCGCCAGGCCAGGAGGAGCGGAGCGGCAACCTCGTCCAGCTGCAGGCCGGTCCAGTAAGCCTTGCCGTCAATCCAGCTGTTCTGCGGCAGGCGCCCGTCGTCCCCCTGAAGACAGGCCATCCAGATCAGAGCCTTGCGCGGGGTCTCCATCTGGCCGCTGGCCAGCAGTCCCACCGCGCTCTGCATCAGGTCACGCGGCCATACCAGATGATAGCCGCCCAAATCCTCATCCCCCTTCGCCTCCCCCCAGGGAATACTGAGGGAGGCCACCAGCGCGCCGCTGAAGGTCTTGTCCTCATGCACCATGAGCACGCAGCGGCTCAGGCGGAACATGCTCCCGCCATCGCCGGTGTGCTCCGCATATTCTGTCCCTGACGAAAGCCGCCGCCACTGCGCCGCATAGTCCGCGCGGTGCGTTTCATAAGGGATGGCCAGCGACTGGAGCAGCTTGGCCGAGGCGCTCTGGGCGCTGAGCCCCAAAGCGATCCCCAGAGTGAATTCGTGGTTGGGCGGCAGACCAATTTCCGCTGTCAGGGCCACATTGCCATCCATGGCCTCGGTAAACTCCCAGTCCATTTGAAAGTTCCGCAGATCCTGCCAGCCATCACTGTGTCCCACATAACCCACGGAACGCCTGACGAAATGGGCCGTCGTTCCCATCACCAGGTGCAGCCCATGCCGCCAGGCGTGCAGCAGGCGGCGGCCTCCGCGGTCGCAGAGCTGTGCGGAGTTGCCCCAGCCGGTCTTCTGAAGATGCGGGGCCAGCAGCACATACAGTTTCAGCCGGCCGCGCAGCGACTCATCCATGATCTCCAGCCTGGTGTGCTGCAGCAGCACCGAGCAGTGGGGATCGGTGCAGACCTCCTTGATGATGCGGTAGCGTCCCTGCCGGTCCGTGTTTGTCAGGCGGTAGAGCAGCGCCCCGGCTTCAGGGTATTCGATTTCATGATCCAGATCCTTCCGCTCCTCATGGCAGAAGGTTTCGCCGTCGGAGATGAGGTACTGCAGATCCCGCGTGTTGGGGGTGTCCACATGCGGGTAGTAGATCTCGTTCACGATGCCGTGGGAGATCGTGAACCAAACCCGGCAACCGGTGTGATACGCGGTGCCCACGCCCTCCTTGGTGCTGTGGGTCCAGCGGGGCTCCATGCCCGGGGCTCCGAAGGCGGCGGATGCGGGTATCATGGCGCAGCCAACGCTTCCTGGCGCGGCGGTTCAAGGGGGGAGAAGTTTTCAGTTTTCAGTTTTCAGAGATCCGGAGCTGAAACTGGGAGGTGCTGAAATGTCAGCCTTTCAGAATCTCCGCCGAGCACGGAAACGCGAGGGATCCGGCATCGTCCAGAAACCATTCCCGCGATTCCTCCTGACAACTGTTCCGGCCATGCCGGCGCAGGTTTACCTGGCCATGTAGTCCAGCCTGCCGGCGGTGGCCTCAACGGTGGGGGCGGCCTCCAGCAGGTCGGCGATGGGGTCCCAGTGGCCGGCGATCAGCACCTCGCGGGCGCTGTCGGGAATGTGCACGGTGAAGTTCTCCTCACCGAAAAAGACGCGGTTTTTCTCCACATCCACCGTGACCTTCAGACTGGGATCAGCCTCCAGACGCGCGGCCAGCAGGGCGATGTCCGCCGTGGTGGCGGTGACGCAGGGGATGCCGAGAGTGGTGCAGTTGCCGAAGAAGATTTCGGCAAAGCTTTCGGCGATGACGGCGCGGAAGCCGTAGCGGTAGAGAGCTTGCGGGGCATGCTCACGGGAGGAGCCGCAGCCGAAGTTGACGCCGGAGAGCAGGATGCTGGCCCCTTTGAAGCGCGGATCGTTCAGCGGATGCGCTTTTTCCGTGCCGTCGAGGTGCTTGCGGACATCGTAAAACAGGAACTCGCCCAGGCCGTCGAAGGTGACGCATTTCATAAAACGCGCCGGAATGATGCGGTCGGTGTCGATATCGGAGCCGGGAACGTGAACGGCGGTGCCGGAGACCTGGGTGATTTTAGCGAGGGCCATGGGTGCGGTGGGGAAGTGAAAAACGGAACCACCACCCTATAGCGCCGCCGGGGACTGCGCAAGAGGCTGAAACCAAAAGCATGGCCGCCACTGCGAAGCCCAGGGTGGCCGCCAAAAAAGGGGGGAGAGGATTCCGCCGCTCTGCAGCCGGCGGACCCTCTCCCCTATTATTGGGAATTCAGTGCGGAGCACGCGGCCCCGCGTTTTTCAGCCTGTGCGGCTTTCAGTCGGGCGGTCAGGCTGCGGCGATGGAACCCTGGGGCAGTTCCATCATACCGTAGTCACCGTCGGCCCGGCGGAAGACGATGCTGAGTTCATGGGTTTTCTGGTTGTAAAAAACCAGGAAACTGCGCTCGCCGAGCTCCAGCTCCGTGATGGCCTCATCCGGATAGAGCGGGCGGATGCGGTAGTTCTCCTTGTGGATGATGAGGGGCTCGATCTCCTCCTTCTCATGGTCATCCACCTCCGAGTGGAAGACGTGCTCGTCCATGTGGCGGATGGAGCCGCTGCGGGGCCGGTTCTTGAGGAGCCGGGTTTTGTGCTTCCGCATGCGGCGCGCGATTTTGCTGACCGTCTCATCAATGGCCGCATAAAGCACCTCGCTGGTGGAGCTGGCCTCAATGGTGATGTGGTTGGCACAGAACAGCACAATTTCAGCGAACTGCCGCTGGTGCGTCTGGACGTCCAGGATGACTTTGGCCTCGATAATACGCGGGTAATCAAGATGAAGACTGGCGATCTTCTTTCTCGCGTATTCCCGAATGGCTTCGGTGATCTCCAGATGCCGTCCCGTGACGATGATGTTCAGGTCCACATTGGCGGTTTGCATGGTTCGCGTGGGTTTGGGGTATGACAATCCGGTCAGCCACAAAGGCTGCCGGGGTGAAAAAAATCAGGAAAAGGAACCGGGATTGGCGGAGGAGGCGCGGAGTGCCGGGTTAAAGTGAAAACGGAGAACACATGGCGGGTGGAGGCCAGCAGCACGCACCTCACATACTGAAGCTCTCGCCGAGATAAAGCTGCCGGCTGAGCGGGTCATTGACAAGAAACTCCTGAGGCCCCTCACGGCGCACCTGCCCCTCGAATATCAGATAGGCACGGTCCACAATGGAGAGGGTCTCCCGCACGTTGTGGTCGGTGATGAGAATGGCCAGACCGGCCTCGCTGAGACTGCGGACAATATCCTGGATCTCGCTCACCGCGATGGGGTCCACACCGCTGAAGGGCTCGTCCAGCATCAGCAGACTGGGCTCGGTCACCAGGCTGCGGGCGATGGTCAGGCGGCGTTTCTCGCCTCCTGACAGCGTCAGTGCCGCGTTTTTCCGCAGGTGGCCGATGCCGAAGCGGTGCAGCAGGCCGTCGCAGCGCTCGCGCTTCTCCGCCTTGGGGATTTTCACGGTCTCCATAACGGCCATGATGTTCTCCTCCACCGTCAGCTTGCGGAAGATGGACTCCTCCTGCGGCAGGTAGCCCATGCCCAGCCGCGCCCGTTTGTACATCGGCAGATCCGTGGCGTCGGCTCCATTGAAAATGACTTTGCCACCGTTGGGAGCCACAAGACCGACAATCATATAGAAGGTGGTGGTTTTTCCCGCACCATTGGGGCCAAGCAGCCCCACAATCTCACCCGGACGCACGGTGATATCCACCCCGTTCACCACAGTGCGCCCGTCATAGATCTTTTTGAGCCCTTGGGTAACGAGAAGAAATTCCTCCCTCCGATGCTGAACGGGGGCCGGAGCGGGATCGGTTTGCGTGGCGGACATGAAAACAGATGGGCAGTGAGTCGGATTACAGGATCGGCAGCGCTCCAGACGGAAATGGCAAACATGGTCAAGGGTCAGCGGGCAGCACCGGCTGGACGGCGGGGAGGACCGGCGGGCGCAGGGCGACGGGGATCCGGGGAAGCGGACGGAGCCGGCGCTTCACTGGCATTGCCGGACGGAGCCGCATCCTCCACCGTGGCTTCAGGGGAAGCTGCGCTGGTGGACTTCTGCGGGGATTGGCCATTGCCGGATTCAGACTTGGGGTCACTGAGAATCCTGACGTTGCAGTTGTCAAAGGTCGGCTTCTGATCGTTCGAGTAAAGCACGATCACCGCATCCTCCTGTTTAGCCGTGATCAATTGATTGTCCTGCTGCAGGGAGGGCCATCCGGTGATAGTGGTGGCACCGGTTTTCTGGTCGTAAACCATGCGGTTTCCCTTGCCGTGATATTCCTTGCCTTTGGCCGGGTCCAGCCGGACAACCCGCACCCGCCCCGTGGCCACCATGCTTTCCAGACCATTGGAATCCTTTTTCCCCTGACCGCCTCCGGCAGCCTGGGGTTTGGCAGGAGGGGATCCGCCGCCGGGCAGCAGCCCTGATCCCGCATGGTCCACGCTTTGCAGAAAAATGATCTGATCCGCATCCACCTGCATCACGGGCATTTTAATCTGGGCATTTCCAGTGATCACATAGGTGCGGCCCAGGGGATCATCCGGTCGGATCGGCTGACCGGGGCGCTTGGGATCCATGGCGGGAGGGGCCACGATTCTGTCTCCGGAGGCCATACTGGTGGCAGTACGTTTAGGAGGCGTGGGCAGTGTGGCAGCCCCGGCCGGTGCGGGGCCGGGGATTTTATCAAAAGTCGTCGGAGGCGGCAGAGGGGTGGAGGATGGGGTGCCGGGCTTGGAAGCCTTGTTCTTTTGAGCGGCCTCATCCACAGCGGCGGCGGCGCTCTTTTTGGTGTCCTCGATCAGCTTTTTGGCCTCATCGTTGTTCAGCACCGTTTTGACGGTCTTTTTCAGCTGTTCCTTCACCGCCGCGGTATCCTGCGGGGAAACCTTGTCCTTAAGGCTGCGGGCTGTTTTTTCCGGATCGGTTTTGGCCTGATCCTTGTTGATTCTCCGGGCCTCCTCCGCCGCCGCCCGACCTTTCCTCACAGATTCCTTCAGAAGCGCGGCGGACTCCTCCAGGGCTTTTTTGGCACGCTCATCCTGCTGCACCCGGCTCAGGGCGGACTCCGCAGCCTTGTGAACAGGGGGCTTGGCGCCGGATGATGGCTTGCCCTGCTCCGGAGTCTGCGGCTGGGCCTGCGCGGTCAGCGCCGCAGTGGCGGCGGCCAGCACGGCGAAGGCCGGCAGAACAGTCCATGGGGATGCTTTCATAAAATTTTCTTCTGATTTTTTCAAACAGGCATTCAGTTTCCGGCGGCGGGAGCGGGAGTGGTGGAGACAGGCTGCGCTTTCTCCGTCCCATGAGCAATGGCCGGGGATTCCTCCTCCTCAAAAAACACAACCCGGACCCGCCCTTCCAGAGTGGTAAGGCCGGAGACCCGGTCATGCAACATGGTGTCGCCCAGCATAACCATTCCTGGATTCCCGATCCTTACCGGCTGGTTGGAAATAAGAATTTGAGTCTTGAGATTGTAAACCCCGTGCTCAAGATCCAGCGTCATGGAGGGACGCGGGGTGCCGTCCGGCCGCAGCGTTTCATCATACTGCACCCAGTTGGCCTGGGTCACCTCCACATGGTCGTTGTCCAGCCGGGTGACGGATTCACCGCGAAAGACAGACGCCAAAGTCTCCTCCATCCCCGGCAGGGCACCGGCTGCGGAATCCGGTTGTTCAGAATCCGGCTGCACGGGGCGGAAGGATGGATAATAGACCCCCCGGTGCGTGCTGCCTGGAGGCAGCAGCGCGTCCAGTTTGGCGCGGGAGGAGGCTTCCTTGGAATTATGGAAGGAGGAGTTGCCGCCCTGCTCCTTTTCCTCCTTGTCGGGATCCTGGTCCTCTCTGGAATCGTCCCCGGTTTCCACAGGAACTTCAGCCACAGGTGCGCTGACCGGAGTTTCCTGTTCCGCCTCATCCTCATTGGCCGGAGTGCGGGCCACTGGCGGGGGCGGCACCGCTTCCGGGGCGGGAGCGATGGAGGCCGGCTTCCGGGCACCGGCACCTGCCTGGCCTGCCGGCTTGGCGTTTTTGGCCGGCTTCGCTGTTTCGGACACCTTGGACGGAACCTTCTTTTCCGAATGGCTTTCGTCCTTGGTTTCCGCCTGCATCACCGGCAGGAATCCTGCCCCGCCGGCCAGAAGAATCACAGCCGTGGCGGGAAATCTGAAAATTGGGGTCAGCATCACACCTCGGTTATATTGAAACAACTTCATGGAGTGAGCGCAGGACACTCAGAACTTTGCCTAAGTCTGCCAGAGGAACTTGATTTGGTCCATCGGAAAGCGCCTTGGCGGGATTGATGTGGGTCTCCATGAAAACCCCGTCGCATCCCGCCGCCACCGCCGCACGCGCCAGCACCGGAGCCAAATGCCCGTCCCCCCCGGTGCTGCCGCCGAGCCCTCCCGGACGCTGCACGGAATGCGTGGCGTCAAAGACCACCCGGTATCCCTGCTCCCGGATCCAGTAGAGCGAGCGCATGTCGGCCACCAGCGCGTTGTAACCGAAGCTGGCTCCCCGCTCCGTGAAGAAAAAATGGGAATTCCCCGTCGCCGTGATTTTGTCGGCGATATTTTTGACATCCCATGGTGCGAGAAACTGGCCCTTCTTCACATTCACCACTTTTCCTGTCTCCGCTGCCGCCACGATCAGATCCGTTTGCCGGCAGAGAAAGGCCGGGATCTGCAGGACATCAATGTATTTCCCGGCAATGGTGGCCTCCTCAGGGGAATGCACATCCGTGGTGACCGGCACACCCAGTTCGCGGCCCACCTCCGCCAGCAGAGCGCAGCCGGCCTCGCAGCCTGGCCCCCGGTAGGAGCCGCCGGAGGTGCGGTTGGCCTTGTCATAGGAGGCTTTGAACACAAAGCCCACCCCCAACTCCACCGTTATCCCTTGGATCGCCCGTGCCATTTCCCATACAAACGCCTCCGACTCCATGACGCACGGTCCCAGAATGAAGAGGGGCTTCACGCCGTCCAGGGACAGCGGACCCACGGGGATCACCGGCAGGGAAACTTGAGGGGGAACAGTCATAAATGATTCTATTCCGCTCTGTAAACCACACGGGACCGTCCGTGCAACCTGCAAGCTGGCATGCCGCCGGCTCACGGCCCTGGCCGTGCGGCATCCTCAGCGAAACCGGTGAAAAACCGCCAACCCGTGAAAAAAGACTCTCCCTTCCTTCCTTCCTTTTCCTGCTTTCACTTTTCCTCCCCGCCGCCCCGCAAGGCATCCCGAATTGCATAACCCGCGTTGCTCTGTAGGAGACCACACCACGCCGTTTTTTATAAAAGCGGACGCAGGTTTTTCCTTTTCCCCATTCCATGATGCTCCCGAACGCTGTGCCTGTGATGCTGCTGCCCCAGTGCAATGTGTTTCCACGCGGTCTGCTGCCTCTCTATATTTTCGAGCCCCGCTACCGCGCGATGGTGGCCGAGGCGTTGAAAACGGACCGGATTCTCTGTGTCGGCACCCTGCGCGAATGCCCGGAAGGCCATTGCCCGGAGGGGGATGACAATATCCATGAGCACAGCACCGCCGCCGTTATCCGTGCCTGTGTGAACCATGCCGACGGCACTTCCCATCTGGTGCTTCAGGGGCTCCGGCGGGTGAGATTCACAGGCTGGGAGCAGCACCATCCCTTCCGCGTGGCCCGCATCGAACCCTTGATTTCGCAGGACTCGGAGCCCGAGGCCTCACGTCGGGCCGCGGCCTGTCTGCTGAAGCGGGTGCTGCGACTGATGCGGAAAAACAGTGAACTGGGGGAGCAGCTGGCCAGCCGTTTGGAGGCTCTTACGGATCCCGAACATCTCGCCGATTTTGTGGCTGCGCATTTTGTGGCGGAGGCCCACCTGCGCCAGCCGCTGCTGGCGATGACGGAGATCCGGGAGCGTCTGGACTATCTGGAAAAGATCCTGCCCCGGCCCGCTGGCCAGCAGTTTTCCCCCTGAAGCCCGCCATCCCCCATCAGGCCAGAATCGGTCTCACTACCTTTCCAGCCACATCGGTGAGGCGGAACTGACGGCCCTGGAAGCGGAAGGTGAGGCGCTCGTGGTCGATGCCCAGCGTATGCAGAATGGTGGCGTGCAGGTCGTGCACATGGACGGCATCAGTGGCGATATTGAAGCCGAAGTCATCCGTGCTGCCGTGACTGATGCCGGGCTTGACGCCGCCGCCGGCCATCCAGAGCGAAAAACAGCGTCCGTGATGGTCGCGCCCGTAGCTGGCCCGGTTGGCTCCTCCCTGCGCATAACAGGTGCGTCCGAATTCCCCCCCGAAGATCACCAGCGTCTCGTCCAGCAGCCCGCGCTGCTTCAGATCCGTCACCAGTGCCGCAGAGGCACGGTCCACATCGCCGCAGAGAATCGGCACGCGTTCGGCCAAGCCGCCGTGGACATCCCAGCCGCGGTGGTAGAGCTGGATGAAACCCACGCCGCGCTCCGCCATGCGGCGGGCCAGCAGGCAGTGGCGGGCGAAGGTCCCCGGCTTTTTCGCCTCCTCGCCGTAGAGGTCCCAGGTGGACTGCGGCTCCTTCGACAGATCAGTCAGGTCCGGCACGGAGGCCTGCATGCGGAAGGCCATTTCATACTGGCTGATGCGGGCCTCAATCTCCGGATCGCCGCTGGACTGGAGCGCCAGACCGTTCATTTCCGCCAGACCGTCCAGCATCATGCGGCGGCGGTCCCGGGAAATGCCGGGGGCATCCGTCAGATACAGCACGGGATCGGTGCCGCCGCGCAGCTGCACGCCCTGATGCCGGCTGGGCAGGAAACCTGAGCCCCAGAGCCGCGACAGCAATCCCTGGTCCGGCGTGCCCTTGCTGGGCACGGAGCACATGACCATGTAGGACGGCAGGTTCTCATTCAGGCTGCCCAGACCGTAGTCCAGCCACGCCCCGATGCTGGGCCGTCCCGGCTGCTGGCTGCCGGTCTGGAGCATGGTGATGGCCGGATCATGGTTGATGGCCTCCGTGTTCATGGACCGGATGACACACAGCTCATCGGCGATTTTCCGGGTGTATGGCAGCACCTCGCTGATCCATTGGCCGCTCTGTCCGGACTGCTCGAATTTGAACTTGCTGGGCTGCAGCGCCAGTCGCGCCTGAGCGGTGACCATGCCGGTGATGCGCTGATTTCCCCGCACGGAGTCCGGCAGGTCCTCATCGAAGCGCTTGTCGAGCACCGGCTTGGGGTCGAACAGATCCAGATGCGGCGGACCTCCCGCTTGGAACAGGTAAATGACCCGCTTGGCTTTGGGCTTGAAGTGCGGCAGACCCGGCAGACCGCCCGCCGCCTGAACGGGAGCGGTGCCCAGCAGCTGGGAAAGAGCCACGGCTCCGAGCCCGAGCCCGGTGCGGCTGAGAAAGTCTCGGCGCGAGTGCAGGGGCTGATACTGATGGCATTCCATGGCGGCAGGGGTCCGTTAGTTGCGGGTGATGGTTTCGTCGAGATTGAGCAGATTGCTGGCGAGCGCGGTCCAGGCGGCGGTCTCCACGGAGTCGGGGTCTGTGAGGCCCCCTGTTTTCACCAGGGCGGCGGCCCCGGCGGCGTCCGCCTGGAAGGAGGACCGCAGACGGTCCAGCAGGCGCAGCATGGCGGCGGCCTCCTTCTCCGTGGGCTGGCGGCTGGTGCAGAGCTCGAAGCCCAGCGCCAGGCGCGCGGCGTCACCGGGTCCCGCCTCTTTCCGCATCCGCGCTCCCAGATGACCGGCGGCCTGCAGCAGGGCCGGCTCATTGAGCAGCGCCAGTGCCTGAAGCGGCGTATTGGTCCGCGAACGGCGCACACAGCCGAACTCCCGGTCCGGCACATCAAAAACGGTCATCAGCGGATGCGGCACCGTGCGCTTCCAGAAGGTGTAGAGACTGCGGCGGTAAAGGTCATCCCCCGTGCTCAGCGTCCAGTAGCTGCCGGGATAGTTGGCATCGACCACCACGCCCTTGTAGAGGTCGGCCGGCTGCTCGGGATGCACACTTGGGCCTCCCAGACGCTCACGCAGCAGGCCGCTGACCGCCAGCGCGTTGTCGCGGATCATCTCCGCGGAGAGGCGCACGCGGGGCCCGCGGGCCAGCAGCCGGTTTTCAGGATCGCGGGCCGTCAGCTCCGGCGTGGTTTTGGAATCCTGACGGAAGGTGGCCGAAAGCACGATGGAGCGCATCAGGTCCTTCACATCCCATCCCCGGTCCATGAAATCACGCGCCAAGGTGTCCAGCAGTTCGGGATTCGAGGGGTACTCACCCTGCACGCCGAAGTCCTCAGCCGTCTTCACCAGTCCAATACCGAACAGATGCTGCCAAAAACGGTTCACCACCACGCGGGCTGTGAGCGGCTGGTCCGGCCGGGTCAGCCATGACGCCAGCCCCAGACGGTTGCGGGGAGCGCCCTCCGGCCAGGCTCCCAACAGAGCCTCCGGCACGGCGGGATTCACGGATTCGCCGAGGGCATCGTAGTTCCCGCGCATGAGAACATGGGTGGGGCGCGGGGCTCCCATCTCCTCCATGACCATGGTGGAAGGGAAACTGCGCACCAGCGCCAGCCGCTCCGTTTTAAGAGCGGTCAGACGGTCCGCCATGGCCTTGGTCTCCGGCTGGCGGCGCAGCGCCACCTCCCGCACACGGGTCAGAGCCTTGACCGCCGCTGACAGGTCCGCCCCGGCGGTGATGGAGCGCAGGAAAACCGCATCGCTCCAGTCCGTGATCTCCGGGCCGGTCAGCGCTTTTTGAAAGGCGGAAAGACTGCCGATCCTGCCGAAAAACACCGCCGGCGTTTTCTCGATCGTGGTGCCGACATGAAACGGCCGGGCTCCGGGATTGCCGGTCAGGCCATCGTAGGGCGCGTCGGTCTCCGCCTCCACGCCGTCAATAAAGATGCTGAAGTCCGCCGCCACCGGCTTGCCATGGCTCACGACCGCCACCTGATGCCATTGGCTTTGGGACAGTTTTTTGCGGGATTTCACCTGCAGGCCGTAGGCCGGCCACCGCGACGCCACGCGGATCTCCACCCGGCCTTCGGCGTCGATTCTGATCTCCGTTCCCTCCCCGTAACCGGTGGAGGAGACCGGTCGGTCATAGGCCAGATTGGAAAGCAATGCCCCCTCTCTGCCCTCCCAGTTCACCGACGCCAGCAGCGTCCACGGGCTGTGGCCCTGCGCGGGGAAATGGGCCGTCTCCAGCACCGCATCCGGGCTGGCGGGAAAGGAGATCAGGGGACCGAAAGCGGGGTTGTCCGTCGCGCTGAGGGCCTTGCCCAGCGCCGTTTCCGGCTTCAGGGCGTTGACCGCCTGCCCCTCCTTCAGCGCCAGGGAAAAGGCGGCCTTGTCGGTCAGCATGGGAGCCTTCACCTCCGCTTTCAGCCAGGCCATCAGCGTGCCCACATCGGCCGCCGGGCGGGAAGCGGCGGCCAGCTGCTGGCTCTCCTTCAGGATGTGGTGGTCGAGATCACCCAGTTTTTCCTGCTGGTCCGCGGTCGGCGCGGGCATCAGGGGTACGGCGTTGGCGATGCGGCCATCCTCGCCCCACTCCGGCACCTGATTAAAGAAAGCATACAGGCTGTAGTAATCCTTGGCGGTCAGGGGGTCATACTTGTGGTCATGGCAGCGGCTGCACTCCAGGGTCAGCCCCAGCCACGTCATGCCCAGCGTGCGCACGCGGTCGGCCACATACTCGACCCGGTATTCCTCATCAATGATGCCGCCCTCGGAGTTGATCACATGGTTGCGGCTGAATCCGGTGGCCACTTGGTCGTCCAGGGTGGGAGCGGGCAGCAGATCACCGGCCAGCTGGCGGGTGATGAACTGGTTGTAGGGCAGGTTGCGGTTGAAGGCCGTGATCACCCAGTCCCGCCACCGCCACATGGAGCGGGCGCTGTCATTGTTGAATCCATGCGTGTCCGCATACCGCGCCGCATCCATCCAGTCCGCCGTCATGCATTCCCCGAAGCGCGGGGAGGCCAGCAGCCGGTCCGCCGCCGATGAATAGGCCGCCTCCCCCCTCTCCCTCACATCCTGCTCAAAAACCGCCATCTCCTCCGGTCGGGGCGGCAGGCCCGTGAGGTCGAACGAGGCCCGCCGCAGCCAGGCGGACGGCGCGGCCTCCGCAGTCGGGGAAAGCCCCTCCTTTTCCAGCCGGGCCAGCACCCAGGCATCCCACGGCTGCCGGACCCAGCCGGTGTTTTTCACAACCGGCAAGGGCTCCCTGACCGGCGGCGTGAAGGCCCAATGGGTTTCATATTTGGCCCCCTCCGCAATCCATTGGCGGATCAGCGCGGTCTGCGCGGGCGTCACCTGGCGGTGCGATTCCGCTGGCGGCATGTGCTCGTCCGGGTCGGTGGACTCCATGCGCAGAAGCATGGGGCTTTCGTCCGTTTTGCCCTGCACCAGCGCCGGTCCATGCTTGCCCTCGGCCAGCGCGCCCTCCATGGTGTCCAGACGCAGGTTCGCCTTCCGCTTGGAGGCGTCCTGGCCATGGCAGTGGAGGCAGTTCTCCGAAAGAATGGGCCGGATATCGCGGTTGAAGCGCAGCGGCTCCCCCCGCGCTGTGCCGCCGGCGGTCAGAACCGCCGCCGCTGCGACTGTGCCGCCAGCGGCCAGAACCGATCTCAGAATCCGCGGGGTCAGGCCCCGGCATGGTGCGGTGATCATGGGAATAAAACCAAAGGGGAAAATTATGCGGCGGCAGCCTTCAATGCCGACGGCGGCACGCTCCATCCTCAAAACAGCGCGCCGCCCGCCATCTTTCCAGATTTCGCATCTCTCCGGCAAGGTTTCTTTCCCGGTTTCCGTAACCGCCATACCCCGCCCCGCCCCGCCCTTATATCGGCACGGAATGAAGCGTAAAATCCCGGTGAACCGCCCTGCCCCGCCTTCCTCTGTTCTTGCCTTCCGGGGCGTGATTCCCTAAAATCCACACCCTTATGCAACGCCGCCACTTTCTCCGAACCTCCGCCGCGGCCGCAGCCGCTCCCTTTATCCTGTCCAGCCGCCCGGCTTACGCCGATGAGTTCGGGGAGATGAAAAAGCGCGTGGGCCTGATCGGCACCGGCTGGTACGGCAAGGCGGACCTGCTGCGGCTGGTGCAGGTGGCCCCGGTGGAGGTGGTGTCCCTGTGCGATGTGGACAGCGTCATGCTGAAGGAGGCCGGTGATCTCACCGCCAGCCGCCAGCTTTCCAAAAAGGTGCCCCGGCTTTATGGGGACTACCGGGAGATGCTGAAGGAAAAGGACCTCGACATGGTCCTCATCGCCACCCCGGACCACTGGCACGCCCTGGCGATGATCGAGGCGGTGAAGGCCGGAGCCGATATCTACGTGCAGAAGCCCACGGGGGTGGATGTCACGGAAAGCGCCGCCATGCTGGCCGCTGCCAGGAAATACGGCCGCGTGGTGCAGGTGGGCACACAGCGCCGCAGCACGCCGCATCTGATCGAGGCCCTGGAGACCATCATCAAACCCGGCAAGCTGGGGAAGGTCGCCCATGTGGACCTGTGCTGCTACTATCACATGCGGTCCGGGAGCACCGCCCCCGACACCACGCCGCCGGCCCAGCTGGACTATGACATGTGGTCCGGTCCCGCGCCCAAACGACCTTACAACCCCATCGTCCATCCCCGCTCCTGGCGCGCCTTCATGGAATACGGCAACGGCATTGTGGGCGATATGTGCGTCCACATGCTGGACATGGTGCGCTGGATGCTGGATCTGGGCTGGCCGTCCGCCGTCTCCAGCTCCGGCGGCATTTTCCAGGATAAAGCCAGCCGGGCCAATATCTCCGACACCCAGACCGCCGTCTTCACCTACCCAGAGCTGGATATCGTCTGGACCCACCGTTCCTGGGGTTCGTCACCGGACCCGCAGTATCCGTGGGCCGCCATCATTTACGGCGAAAAGGGCACGCTCAAACTCAGCGTCAACAGCTACGACTTCATCCCCTCGAAAGGCCAGTCCGTGCACCGCGACTGCGTGATGGAGCTGGAGCAGTACCCCGAGGACAAAACGGAGAAAGATCTGGAAAAGCACGTCGCTCCCGCCATCCGCGGGCATATGCGCGACCTGCTGCGCAATATCGCCAGCCGGGGCAAACCGGTGGCGGACATCGAGCAGGGTCATATCTCCAGCGCCAGCTGCATTCTGGCCAATCTGGCCATGAAGACCGGGCGCACCCTCCACTACGATCCCGCCGCCGCTCCCGGCGGAGTGGTCAAGGATGACCCGGAGGCCACCGCTCTGCTGACCCGGCCCTACACCGGCCCGTGGGTGCATCCCGACCCGGCGTCGGTCTGACCACGCCCATGGTTGCCTGCATCAGCGCCGGCATCCTGACCAATTTTCCCTCAGCCCAAGGCAGCCGTTTCACAAGCGGCTGCCTTTTGCTTTCCAATGAACGGTGCCTGCCCTATCTGCCCTGCTCCGTGATGCCCCGCTTCACGGCGGCGATGATCTCGTGGTGGACGCGGGTGGCGGGGATGGAGTCATCGGCGACCAAGTGGGGAAAGTCCCCCGCCAGCACCGGCCAGTCGTAGCGGTCCTCCGGAATGCGGCCATGGCTGCCCTTCACCAGGGAGGCATCCAGCGGAATGACATCCATCAGGTAGCGCATGCCGGCTTTTTTCATGAGCAGGCGCCTGCCGACCTCCAGTTTCGGATGCTTGAGCGCGGGATCGAGGAAGAGCTCCACGGGATCGTAACCCGGCTTGCGGTGGATATCCACGCAGCGGGCGAAATCCGGGGCCACGGCGTCGTCCAGCCAGTAGTAGTAGGTGAACCAGCTGTCCTTGTCGGCGATGCAGATGAGATCACCGCTGCGTGGGTGGTCGAGGCCGATGGAGGCTTTCCACACTCCGTCCACCACGCTCTCCACGCCCGGCACCGCCTCCAGCGCCGCCCGCACCTCGTGCAGGATGTCCGGATTGTTGATATAGACATGGGCCACTTGGTGGTCGGCCACGGCGAAGGCCTGGCTGGCCCCGCAGTCCAGCAGCTCCAGCCCCAGCTCCTCCCGGATGGCGATCCAGCCGTGGCTGCGCAGCACCCGGTTCAGATGCACGGCGCGGTTCACCGGCGTGATGCCGTATTCGGAGAGCAGGATGACGCGGATGGCGCGGTGCTTGTAAAACTGGATCAGGTCGCCCACCACGAGATCAATGGCCAGCAGGTCCTCCGTGACCGCGGGATCATCCGGCCCCAGCCGCTGAAGATTGTAGTCCAGGTGCGGCAGGTAAACGAGGCTCAGGTTCGGCCAGTATTTGTCCTCCACCCACTTGGCGGACTCCGCTATCCATTTGGAACTGTCAATCCCCGCCATCGGCCCCCAGAAGGAGGGAAAGGGAAACTCGCCAAGGTCGGCCTTGATCTCCTCCCTCAGGCCCGCCGGATAAGTGTAGATATCAAACACCTTGCGCCCGTCGGCGGGATACATGGGCCGCGGGGTGATGGTGTAGTCCGCGGTGGAATACATGTTGTACCACCAGAACAGCTTGGCCACGGTGTAGCCGGGATAATCCTTTTTCAGCTGGTCCCAAAGCTTGGGTCCCCTGACCAAGTGGTTGCTCTGCTTCCAAAACTGGACCTCAGCCTGCTCGCGGTTGTACCAGCCGTTGCCCACGATCCCGTGGTCGGAGACCCGGCGTCCCGTGAGATACGTGGACTGCATGGTGGTGGTCACCGCCGGCAGCACCGGCCGGATGGGGGCGATTTGCTTGTGCTTCAGCCACGCCAGAATGTTGGGAGTGGTCTCCGCGCTGATGTGGCGGGCGGTGAGCCCCACGATATTAAGGATGGCGGCGCGGCTCATGAAAGCAGGATCAGTTCAGCGCCGGGGCGGATTCACGGGCATGCAGCCAGACGAGTGACTGCTCCACCAGCGCGGCATCCATCTCATGCACCTCCACTGCCTGTCCCGGGGCGGTGACCAGCGTGATGCACAGATCGCCGCCCAAATGCTCGCGGAACTCCTCCAGGCCGCGCAAAACCTCCAGTTTTCCGGAGGCGTCGGCGCGCAGCAGGTCGTCGTCCCAGAGCCGGAATCCGATCTGCTCCAGCAGCGACAGAA
This sequence comes from Verrucomicrobiales bacterium, assembly GCA_028293125.1. Classification (GTDB taxonomy): domain Bacteria; phylum Verrucomicrobiota; class Verrucomicrobiia; order Verrucomicrobiales; family V1-33; genus CAIZWU01. The sequence goes on from JAQGPJ010000022.1 coordinate 20,534, forward strand.
TACGGTCTCGCTGCCCCTCCTCCAGCATGCCCGCCAGACTGGCGTACACCAGATCCGCCGCCATGCCGATGGCCACGGCCCGCCCGTGGCCGATCCGGAAGTTGGAAAGCTGCTCCAGCTTGTGCGCGATCCAGTGTCCGAAATCCAGCGGGCGGGCGGAGCCGAATTCAAAAGGATCGCCCCCCGTGCAGATATGGGCGGTGTGCAGGTCCGCGCTGCGCTCAATCACCCAGTGGAGCACCGGCTTCTCCAGCCGGCCCAGAGCCTCGGCCTTCGCCTCCAGCTCTTGGAAAAAGGCCTCGTCACGGATCAGCGACACCTTGACGGCCTCGATAATGCCGTCGCGCAGATCGGCGGAGGGCAGGCTCTCCAGAAAGCGGAAGTCATTGATCACCGCAAAGGGGACCGCGAAGGTGCCCACCCAGTTCTTCTTCTGAAAATGGTTCACCCCGTTTTTCACCCCCACCCCGCCGTCGCCCTGGCTAAGCGTGGTGGTGGGCATGCGGATCAGGCGGATGCCGCGGTGCGCGGTGGCGGCGGCGAATCCCACCAGATCCAGCAAAGCCCCGCCGCCGATGGCGATGACATAGCTGTGGCGGTCGATGCCGCCGTCGTTGATGGCCGCCCAGAGCTTCTCGACCAGCCGCCAGTCGTTCTTGCAGGGCTCGCCTCCCTCCATGACCAACAGAGGCGACACCAGCGTCAGCAGCCCGTCCTGGGCGGCGAACCAGGCATGGATTTTCTCCAGCAGCAGCTCCTGCCCGGCCACCAACGCCGGTTCCACCACCACCAGCACCCGCCGGCTCCGTTGCTTCTCGTTAAGCGGGCACAGAATGCCGCGCAGCAGGGGTTGACCAGCATCAAAAACGCCTTCCGTGAAAAAAACGCGGTGGGGCAGGGACAGGGAAACGCGGCGCTCAATCATGAACCAAAGACAACGGTGGGGGATCCGTTGGCCTTACGTTGCGGCGTATTTTTGCTGGAGCAACCGGCACAACGGCCACAGGCCCAAACAAATCACCATTGCTACCGGGCAGCGGGCGGCACCCAGGATTAAAAGAAGCAAACCATCCACCAGCGGGATGGCGGCCAGCATTTCGCCGACCCAGCGGCCCACGCTCCATTGCGGGCGCAGGACCTTCAGAAATCCCCCGCCCGGACGCGACTCCCGCCGCGCCAGCAGACTGAGCGAGATGATGTAAACCCAGACCACCACTGCCACCGCCCACAGCTGCGGGCTGAAGGCGATGGATCCAAGCGCCACTCCGGCCACCGACAAAACCAGCAGCGCCCGGCAGGCCCCCATGATCACCACGCTCCATGGGTTCTGTTTGTGGCGGTAGTCGTAAAACAGCACCGCCGCCGCCAGCAGCACCGGCAGGACCACCGTGCCGGGACCCGCCAGCGCCAGAGCCGCAAGGCCGGCCAGCATTTCGCCGATGCCCAAAGTCCACACCGCACGCTCCGTCAGTGTTCCGGAAGGAATCAGGCGGTCCGGCTTGTGCTGGCGGTCCCAGCGGGCGTCGAAGGCGTCATTCAGGGTGCAGCCGCCGGCGTAAACCAGCGTGCCGCCGGCCAGCGCCGCCAGCAATGCGGGCCAGTGCACGGTCTGGCCGCCCGCCAGCACCCAGGCCATGAGTCCGTTCGACCACACGGTGGGCACGTTCGGCACCCGCGCGAGGGTGAGGATCTGCTGAAACTTCATGGAACGTGAACTCCGTGGGCGGCACTGCTCCGCCGACCTGGCCGCTGACACATGGCTGTGGGCGGCGCGCCGGGATCAGCCCTCCTCCTCCGCATCATGCGTCGGAGGCTCAGGAAGGAAAAACGAGAGAATCAGACCGAGCGCTCCCATGGCCAGCGCGATGTAAGCAGCGGTGAGCGCCATCTTCTGCGGGTCAGGCGGAGTGGCGGCACTGGCCGTGAAGAACACCCAGGCCATGCTGGTTCCGATCACCCGGCCGCCGATGTTGGCGGCAAAGCTTTCACCGGTGCCGCGCAGATGCAGCGGGAACACGCGGGGAATGTAGTTGCCCCAGAAACTGAACTGACCCACCAGCAGCACCCCGGCCAGGAAAACGCCCCACTTCGTGGCACCCATGATTCCGGTGGTTCCCAGATTGACGGAAATCCACCAGAACAGACCGGGGATAAAGATGAGGGCGGGAATGAGAAACAGACGCAGCAGGGCGCGGCGGCTGACGATATAAAGGGCAACGAACGCCAGCACGAATCTGCCTGTCAGCCCGCCGACCTCCTGCCACGTCTGCACGGAGGCGGAGGCGTGCTGCTCCACTTCGGCTTTGGCCTTCTTCATGGCGGGGCTGAGCGGCACCGGAGCGGCGGGCTTGGCAGAACCCGCCGGGGGGACTGAAGCCGCGGTCGCTGGAGCGGGTGCTGTTGCATCAGCGGCAGCGGCAGCGGCAGCGGCAGGAGCCGCCGGTGCCGCAGGCTTGAGCTTCTTCAGCTCGGTCTGGACTTCCGCCTTCACATCCGCCAAACCGGGCACCATCTGCGGCAGATGCTGGATGGCTCCAAAGGCGATGCCGTAGCAGGTGGCGAACAGCGCGGTGGTGACCAGCGTGGTGCGGATGAGCGCAGGCGAGAAAAGCTCCATGATGCTCGGGCGGCGCAGAGTGCCGGCATCCTTTTTGGCCTGCCAGGAGGGGGACTCCGGCAGGAAGGGCCGGATAAAAATCAGCGGGATGGCCGGGAGCAGGCCGGAGATGAGGGTGTAGCGCCAAGCTTCTTGGGTGCCGTGGATCGCCGGCAGGGACTCCGCATTGCGCACGCACCATGAGTAAATCAGCGCCACCAGCAGACCGCCCAGGGAGGAGAAGGCCTGGGTGATGCCCAGCACTTTTTCCCGCATCTTCGGCTCCGGAAAGATTTCGGCCAGCCAGGCCACAGCGGCCACGAACTCCACGCAGACGCCCAGAAACACAAAGCAGCGGCAAATGAGCAGCTGGGGCAGTGTGGTCGCAAAGCCGGCGGCAAAGGCTCCGAAGGCGTAAATGAGAATACTCCAGGTGAGCACACGCCGGCGGCCCAGCCGGTCCGTCAGCCATCCCCCCAGCAGGCCGAAGACGCCCCCGACCACCGCCGGGACAAAGAAAAGAATACGGCCCCAGTGGGTGAATTCCGGCGTGCCCACCTGCAGGCCCCCCAGCGACAGCAGGGCCGGCTTGATGATGAGCGGCAGCATCAGCAGCTCGTAGGTGTCAAAGATAAAGCCGATACAGGCGATGATGCAGATGAGCCACTGGGTCCGGGTCATGCGGGGAGGAGTATGGGTGGAAGGGATTTATCGGGGCGGGCGGCGGGGAGTTCCGCACGCGTTTTACACCGCCAGAGGCTCGTCTGTTTCAGCTTTCAGCACATCCTCCACGGTTTCGCGCCGGGAAATGAGCTGGAGAGAACCATCGGGTTCCAGCCAGACCTGCGGGGCGCGGCCCACGGAGTTGTAGTTGGAGCTCATGGCGTAGCCGTAGGCTCCGGCATCCCGCAGGGTCAGCAGATCACCGGGAACGGGACGCGGCAGATCGCGCGGCTGGAGCAGTTCCGCGTCGTCGCGGGTGAACACGTCCCCGCTTTCGCAAAGCGGACCGGCGACCACGATGGGCTCCGGGAGTTCATCCGGGGAACGCCCCACGACCTCGATGCCGTGCCAGGAGCCATACATCGCCGGGCGCACCAGATCGACAAACCCGGCGTCCACCATGGCGAAGGTGGCCCCCTTCCCTTTCGGGTTGTCGCGGGTCTCCTTCACATCGGTCACGCGGGTCACCAAAGTGCAGGCCGGGGCCACGTAGTAGCGGCCGGGTTCGATCTCCAGACGCAGTGGGCGTCCGGCGGCCTCGCTGAGCTGCCGGCGGGCCCTGGCGAAAAGCTCCGCCAGCTTCTCCAGCGGCAGCACCGCATGGGGGTCGCGGTAGTTGTGGGGAATGCCGCCGCCGAGGCTCACCGCCTCCAGATGCGGCAGCAGTATGGCCTCCCGTGAAAATTCATCCACCAGCCGGCCCAGGTTCTCCAGCAGCTCATCAAACTGCGGACCGCTGCCGATGTGGGCGTGCAGCATGACCACCTTCATGCCCACGGCCCCGGCGGCGGCATTGGCGTTGGCGAGGTCCTCGTGCCAGATGCCATGCTTGGAGCTGGGGCCGCCGGTGTCGCAGCTGTTGACGTGCCCGTGGCCGAAACCCGGATTCACCCGCAGGGAGATTTTGCCCCGGTAGCCCGCCGCCGCCAGTTCGCGGATCATACCGGGGGATCCGATGTTGGGCAGAAGGCCGTTCTCCAGCACCACCTGCAGGGCATTGTCGCGGAACACATCAGAGGTGTAGCAGATCACCGGCGGCTCCTGGCCACCAGCGTGACCGGCCCTGAGCGCCCGCAGCGCCTCATTCCCGGAAACCGCATCGATCCAGATCCCCGCCGCCGCCATCTCCTTCAGCACCTTCGTCGCCGGACAGGCCTTCATCGCAAAACGCGCCTGCACCCCCTCACCCGAGGTGATGGTCCTGATGGCCGCAATACGGGAGCGGATGACGGAGGCGTCGTAAAGCCAGAAGGGCGTGCCAAGGGAGCCGGCAAGCCGGCGGAGCAGAGCGGGATCGTGGGAGGACATGAAAAATAAATCGGATCGACCGCCGCAGTAAGCGGCTCCGCCGCCGGATGCAAGCAGTTGGATGCGGGGGGATGTGGTCAGCCCCGTAGGAACTCCGGAGCATCAGAGGGTGGCAAGGTCCAGCACTCCCTGAACCCTTTGTAAGCCGTGCTTCTCGGCCAAAGCATTCCGTTTTCTGCGGTCATTGGGGCTGCGCTCCACATTGCTGAGCTGCCAGACATAGATCCGTGGCAGCGCCTGGAGCGCTTCGGCATTGGACTGCAGCCAGCTTTTGAGGGCCGTCAGCTTTTTGATCACCCGTTCAGTCTCACCGCTGGCAGCATAATGAACCTCCAGCCAGAGCACTTTTTCGGCACCGGCGCTGAAGGGAAGACCTATGCCATAATCCCAGCGGTGATCATTGGGACGGGATGCCGCCAAGGCAGCGTCGAGGTCAAGGCTGCCGGTTGCCAGCTGCATGTTTTTAAGTCCCTTTCGATGACTTTCCGCCAAGGCTTGAACCCCATTCCGGAAGTTGCCCGCCATATCGGGCACCGCCATGACAGCCGCCTTGAAAGTCTTCCTGGAGCCCTGAGCCGGAACTTGGGATTTCTTTGATTTTTGAGGCATATCCGGTTAATCAGGGGTGATTGGCCACGAACTCGGCGATCACATCGGAAGCCCGTCCGCTGAATTCCGTCAGTCCTCCCCAGTTGGTCTCATGGATGGAGTCCGACTCTGGATCCAGCCGCGAAATGTCCAGGGAGGCCGGCTCCTCGCGGTCGAGATAATGCACTTTGATGGCTTGTTTCAGAATGCCGGCGGCAATCTCCCGGTTCTTTGACTGATTTCCCACATCAAACAGTTTCAGCACCCACTCCGGTCCGGCCTTTTTCTCCATGAGGACCCTCAGGGCCCAAAGCAGATCCAGCACATGCGGTGAATGGGTCGAAAGACAGACGCGGTAGCCGCGGTGCAGCAGTTCCAGCATGAGGAACAGCACCGCCGTGATGGCGCGGGGATGCAGTCCCATCTCCGGCTCCTCCAGGACCACCCAGTCAATCCCCTGACGGCGGGAGACTTTACCCGCCGGCATCAAATGATAAAGTCCCAGAAGCAGGGGACTGAATTCCCGCTGCCCGGCTGACCATACAATGAAGGGCAGCGGTTTTTCGTCCCCTCTTTGGAGGACCAGTCTTTTTTGCAGCCCATTGAGTTCCTGCCGGAGTTCAAAATCCCCGAAGATCCCCCGCTTCAGCAGGGTGCGGGTGGCTTCCGTCAGCCGCCCGGCCTGGGGGAAAATGGCTCCCGTTCTGCCCAGTCCGGTCTCCATCAGCATGCGGAGACGCTCGCTGAAGTCCTGCACCACATAGGGATCCCCCGGACTGTAATCCCCGAAATGCCGTGGCCAGCCATTCTTCAGCGTCACCACCCGGTGGGCCGGAATGTAGAAAAGGGAAGCCTTGGCCTCCGTGCGGACTTTGTTGGCCGCCAGCGAGTCCAGCGTGATGTCCTCCCCTTTCCAATTCACCTGGGTGTCCACCGTCCAGAGATGCTCCATGCCCTCCCCGTAAAAAAGCTCCGCAAAGCTCTCCGCCTTCCCCTGCCAGTCATACCCCTCCCGGCGGAGGGTGCCGCTGATGGAGCGATGGTCCAGCATCAGCTTCAAAGTCTGAAGAAGAACACTTTTTCCGGAAGCCTGCGGCCCCACCAGCACCGTCAGATCCCCGAATTCAATATCGGCGGATTGAATGGGGCCAAGTGAGGAGACTTTTAGCCGGGGAGCGGCAGCTTTGCGGGACATGATGGAAGGCGGAGGCGGATGGCGAAGCTTGAGTAGGAACGAAAGACGAATTGAATCAATCTGAGAAGAAAACCGGGCCGGGGCCAGCATGACTTTTTGGCCGACGATCGCCGCGCCACGGATGAAGCCATTGTGCAGGCATGCACGGAGAGCGGTATAATCCCGTTGTTGGGAGCCTTAAGGACAAGTTCACCATGGAAAACTTTGGCGGGGATGGCGGGTGTCCGGTCCCCGCCCTGGGATTGGTGCTTTTGGCAACGCTGCAGGTGGCGGCAGGCGAAATCAGGGTGCAATGGGCGGAGCACCGTCTCCATGCGGCGATAAAGCGCCGCAGCCTCACGGAAACCCCGGCGCTCATGCGGCGAAGACACGACGGCGGAGCCGCCAAGGCCTCCACGGAGGCTGAACCCGGTTCCGCCCGGATGCCGGCTTTCTCTCGTTCCGGTTTTCCGGAAAGGCTCCCGTCAGGCAATCTCCCTGAGGGTGATGGCATGATGGAGCGATCAGGCGCCATGGACGCCACCCCCCTGGTGACGCCGGTGTCACCCCCCCGGTGACCTCCGCGCCACCCCTCCGGTGGCATGGGCGTCACCCCCCCGACGGAATTCCGGAAAAAGAATTTCATGTCACCGGTGACATGGAGGTCACCGGTCACGCCGGCACCACGGGAGGGAGCCTCCGGATTCAGCCGGTGTCCGGTCGATCCCCGCTCCCCGCCGGACCGCGCCCCGATCCGGCCGTCACCGGCCGCAGTGGCCACCAAGGGAAGGCGGCGGCCGGCGTCAGGCTGCCATGAGTCTTTCCGGATCCGCTTTCCGCCGGTGACCGGAAAGGAAAGAAGCCGCAGACGGAAAAAGCGTATCATAATAACAGAAAATCAATTACGCTGCACACCGATGGGCCAGTGATGCGAAATAAAGCACAGCACCCCGTTCAAGACAAGGAATTTCAAGGAAAATTCAGCCTTTCCCATCCTTGAAAGCACCCCTCGGAGGAGATCGCCGGAAGGTTGAAAAACCCTCAATAGTATTCCCTGATATAACTGTAGGCTTTATCGAACAATTCCTGATCCGTGTGCAGCTGGTATTTTCTCAAAGCCAGCCGCAGAGCCCTCTGGACCTCCCGCTCCCCCGCCGATGTCGTCTGCCAGCCATCGAAACGGATCTGCCGCACAATGCCGTCAATTTCAGCCACGAGGCGCTCCACGATCACGTGGGTCTGCTTGGTTTTCACCGCGTTGAAAAGTTCCGTCGAAGCCGCCTTGGCCCGGTCCTTCTCCTCTTCGGGATCGATTTGACTCTCCGTCTCCAGCACATCCCTGGCAATCTCCAGAATAGCCTTGAGGAAATCCAGGCTGTTGAGCAGTCCCTGCTCGTGCTTTTCCCGGATTTTCTCCAGCCGCTCACCCAGCGCCTGGAATTTGGGGTTCCCGGCATGTTTGCGCAGGCGGGCGATCAGTTTGATCTCCGCCTCCCGGGCTTTCTTTCCGGGATTGCCATCTTTTAAAATCCCATCCAGCACCTCCGCATCCAGCACCAGAGCCTCAATGTCGTCGCGCACGGCCTCAACATGGACATTCTCGTTGATCAGCTCGATCGTTTTCGCTCCCAGCCGGTGCCAGAGCAGCCACTTTGCGGACATCCCGCCAATGACAGTCCTGGGGGATCTGGAACCCATAATTCTCCGGAAACAGCGCCGCCTCCTCATCCCCATCGAACGCTGTCAGAGCGGCCTGATGCTCCTCATCGTGGACATCGGAGAGACGTTTGAAGAACAGCAGCGGAAAGACGTAGCTCTTGAAATCCGCCGCATCCACCGGCCCGCGCAGGATGTTGGCGGCCTCCCACAGATGGGATTCGAGCTGGGACAAAGTCAGCATGGAAAATAGCAGAAAAGCAATACAGGCGGCCGGGCACTGGAACCTCCGGCCCGAAGCTGCGGCTGAAGTATAGGGGGCCGCCCCTTCATTCAAGTTAAAATTCAGATTAATACCATTTCCATTAGGCATTTATAGAAATGCCGGCGGAAGCCGGCTGGACAGCCGGGTAGAACAGGCGTCCCGCCTGTCCCGCCGGGCATCCTCCCGGTGCCGGAGCATAGGTTTTTTTCAGTTTTTCGGAATGCCGGCACCAGCCATCCCGCTTCAGCGCAACTCATCATTTTGCGCAT
>JAQGPJ010000037.1 GCA_028293125.1 Verrucomicrobiales bacterium
ATATGACAAGTGCTTGCATTGGTCGAAATACCATGTATGCAGGTGTTGGACGTTCAGAAAAACCTGTCACATCCCTTTCAATGCCAGCTTTCGGCATCCCCGTTCGGCTTGGAATTTGAAACTAAGGTCCACGGCATCGCAGACCAAAGCAGCGGCATGGTCAGGAGCCAGTTTTCGGATGGCGTCGGAAAGCGCGGCACGGCGGGCGTTATCCTCCAGCAGACTGGTGAGCAGGGCCGCCAGTCTGCCCTGCCCCAGTTCGGACTCCTCCACGGTCAGGGCGGCTTCGGCGTTGGTGAAGACCTCGGCATTGCGGCGCTGATGGTCCTCGGCGGAGGTTGGATAGGGCACCAGGATCACTGGCAGGCCAAAGGCGGAGAGCTCTGCAAGACTGGATCCTCCAGACCGCGAGACCGCCAGATCGGCGGCGGTGTAGGCCAGCTCCATGCGCTGGCAGAAAGGCAGCACGGCGGCATGGATCTGTGGCTGGGCGGCGTAGGCGATCTTCAATTCCTCAAACTCCCCCGGACCGGTGATGTGCAGCATCTGCACCGTCTTTGGATCCAGCAGCGGCAGAGCCTCCGCCACGGCGCGGTTCACTCCCCGCGCTCCCTGGCTGCCGCCGGTGACGAGGATGGTTTTTTTTCCTTCCTTCAACCCGAAAAACTCCAGAGACTCCGCACGGGTGGCGGTGGTGGTCATGCCTGTGCGCAGCGGGGTGCCGGTGACTGTGGCGCGCCCGGGCGGAAAGTGCCGGACACAGGCCTCAAGCCCCAGCAGGACCCCGGTGCAGAATTTGGCGGTCATCCGGTTGGCCTTCCCGGGAATGGCGTTGGACTCATGCACAAAGGTGCGCAGCCCCAGACTGCGGCCCGCCTGCACCGGGGGCAGGCTGGTGAACCCGCCCATGCCCAGCACGGCGTCGGCCTCAAACGCCTCCAGCAGCTTCCGGCAATGGCGGCGGGTCTGAAGGAATTTCCAGACGAAGCGCACCATTTTCAGCGACAGCGGATGGGGCATGGCGACGGCCGGCACCTTCTCAAACCGCAGGTCCCCGTGACCCTGCACGGCGAGGGCGTCAATCTGCTTTTCCGAGATCAGCAGCAGTGTCTCCCAGCCCCGGCGGCGCGCCTCCTGGGCCACGGCGATGCCGGGAAACAGGTGCCCGCCGGTGCCGCCGCAGGCGATCACCAGCCGCTGGACAGAGGACGGGGCATTGGAGGAATCAGGACGGGCGTCGGACATAACTTCGGCAAAAGGCTGCCGCCCTCTCCAATAACCCAACCCCGGCATCAACCCCGGACTTGGCCGGCGGCATTTTTTAGCGGACTGCCTTTCACGCTGATCAGTCAAAAAAATCCTGCCCCGGAGGCTTGCTCCGGTAGGGACCCTTATTCACCGGTTGGCCGGACTGACTCCGGCCTGCAACAGGCTGTCTGTCAGTGACGTTGTCCGCCATCCCAGCCCACCGGGCGCCGGAAGCGGCGGGGAGTGCCGTTAAGGGTGGACAGCGGCACGCGCAGCGGGCTGACCGCTCCATTCACATTGGCTGTCCGCCGTTAGGTGAAACACCTCCGGAATGCAGGAACGGGATCAAGGCAGAAGACTGTGCAGGGCCTCCGGCAGATGGCTCATTTCCCATGTCAGGCCCTGCTGCGCAGTTTCAACATTGCCCGGGGATTGTGCCCCGCATCATTTGGCGGCCTGCTGGGCAGGAGCCGGCGTCTGAGAGGGCGGGGCCGGCACCGGGGCTGGAGCAGTGGGTGGCAGGGCGGAAGGATCCGAAGCAGGCGGAGTTGGAGCCGGTTTGGAAACCGCAGGCTTGGGTGGGAGGGGAATATCGCACGGCACAGGTGCGGGCGGCACCTCTATCAGCCGGAAGCAGTTGAGGGGCTTGTAGTAACGGATACGCACCGTGACCAGATCGCCGGGTTTGACCTCGGTGATCCACTCGTGGTGACCTGGCTTGGGCGTCCACCTGTTGTCCGGACTTCTGTCCATGCCCTGCACGACAAGCACCACTGCGCTGATCAGACTTTCCGGCTTCGCCGCCCTGCCCTCGCTGTCGGGAGTGGCGGAGATGATCTTCATGTGGAACGAAGACTGTTTTCTCCCGATCGTCTCCACACAGCCTTTGATGGTTCCCTGAAAACCTGCCGCCGCCGGAGGCACTCCACCATCAAACATGCGGGGAGGCTCCACCGGCGTGCCGGCGGGAGTTTTGGTTGGCGGATCGCCAGCTTTTGGAGAAGCCGGCACCGATGCCGGCGGAATTGCGTCAACAGGCAGGGTGGGGACCGGTGCCGGTGTGGATGGCGCAGGTGCCGGAGGCACGGAAGTTGGCACCGGCGCAGCGGGGGGCGGAGTCTCAGAGGGTTTCGGTTCCGGGGCAGCCGGAACTTTGGAGTTGGAATCCGCAGCCGCAGCCGCCCGCGCAATCCTCTCCACCCATTGGGGTGCGTGACAGGATGGCGATTCCGATTCCGATTCGAGCTCTCCGGTAATGGCAGGCGTTCCGCCGCAGGCAGGCAGGGCACCGGTTTCAGTCAGGAAGCCATCAGGAACGGAGGCCGGACTTTCCTTCATGCCCGGGACCTGAACACGGCCTGGTTCCCGCCCATGGCTTTGATCCTGTGCGAAACCCGGCGGCCGGGTACTTAAGAGGGTCCAGGCACACACGCCCGCGGCCAGCAGATGGCTGGAGAAATAAGGGCGGAGGGGGATCATCAATGGGGGAGATTGAAAACTCCCGCCAGTTACCCGCTCTGCCGGAAATCATCAAGAATCCCTTTTCCCGCAACGCCGTACTTGCCGCATCCAAGCCCTTGCCTTTTGTTTTGGATGTGCAAAGAGTGTTCCTTATCCTGTGCCGGTGTGGCGGAATGGTAGACGCGGCGGACTCAAAATCCGTTGCCCTTTAAAGGCGTGTAGGTTCGAGTCCTATCGCCGGTACTCTCTAAAACCCTTGTGGAAACAAGGGTTTATGACATCCTGATGACACTCCATGGACGCTCCATGGTCATCAGAATGACAGATAAAACTCAGACCAGCGCCCGTAAAACGGCCGTTACGGGCGCAAAAATCAGATGGGACGGGCGCGAGCTTCCGCTGGTGCTCGACCGGGGCACCTGGCGGATTCGCTCCAGGTCCAAATCCTTACCAATCGACATCGGGCTGGGAACATCCTCCCTCGTGGAGGCGAAGAGGGTCGCCCGTGAAAAGCTGGCGGCCCTGCCCGCCGATGCCATGGCGCCGGGAACGCGCTCCCGTGAAACACTGGAGACGGTGGCCTCCCTCTACCTCGGGGCACCCAAACGGTGCGGGGAGGATTCCGCCCACGGCAACGTCTCCCGCCTGCGGGTGGTGGTGCGTCAGGCCTGGGGGAAGGAGCTGGCGGACGTGAAGGTCCGGGAACTGCCTGACCTGTGGCCGGCCTATGTGGCGGCCCGACAGAAACGGAGCCGCCCGGACTATGCCACCCGCCGGGCCGAGAACCACGGGATCAATTCCGCCATGAAGCAGGCCGCTTCCGTCTTTATCCCCGCCCTGCGCCCTTTCTACCGCCGTCAGGGCATCGAACTGCCGCAGGACGCGTCCAATATCATCTGGTGCGCGGAAACCATCCTCAAACCGGCGGAGGCGGATGACGAGGGATTGATCGCCGGCTGGCGGAATCTCCGGAACACGGATCCGGATATGTGGCTGGCCGTGGGCCTGGCCCGGTTCGCCGGACTGCGGCAGGCCGAGATCCAAGCCATGCGCGGCAAGTGGCTGGTCCGGAAAGGCGCGGCCTGCTACGTCGAATTGCAGGACCGGGAGGCGGATGGCTACTGGTCGAAGACGGGCCGGGCCTACCGGGCCCTGCTGCTGGCTCCGGAGCTGGCGGAGTATATCGAGGCCTTGCCTGCGGAATCCCCGGTGATCAACCGGCCGGACATTGAGCGATGGATTCAGCGCAAACCCCAGACATGGCTGAAACGGTACACCGGCAGCGCCAAGGCTCCCCTGCACCGGCTCCGCGGGCTCTATGCGGACCATGTACGGCGGGAGACGGAGGAGGCGATTCTGGCGCGGGCGGAGGCGGTCCGGGAGGCCAGCCGCAATCTGGGCCACACGGAGACAGCAACCACGGAGCGGCATTACCTGACGCCGGACGGGCGGTAAATTGCATTTGCCTGTCCTACTAAAGAATATGATCGGGCTCTGAGAATTGCGAGGTGCCCGCTCGAAGTTAAGGCGGGCAGCTGTTTCCGGCATGCAAGCAGCCCTCGCGCGTGTTGATACTTGGGCGGCAAGGCCAGACCAAATTGGCTCATGCTGATTAAATTAAGAAATACGGTCGGAATATTGGTGTATTATGAATATGCTCCAGAACGACAAGCTCAGGTATTTGAAGGTTGAATACCAAAAACTAATGCAGGAGCAGGCCGCTCTGCGGGAGGAGCGCACCGCTCTGCGTGAAGCCAGTGCGAAACAGCGTGAAGCCAGTGCGAAAGAGCGTGAAGCCCGTGCGAAAGAGCGTGAGGGAGTACCTCAGCTTAGGGCGGAGATGGCTGATCTTTGGAAATAATCCGGGCACCCAAGGCAGATTGGAACCAATAATTTTATTATTGGAACGGTAGCCGGGCCCCGGTCAGCCGATGGTCAGGGACAGGTTTCCGCTCCGGTCATAGTCTTTGCTCCAGTAGCCGCTCGTCCCGAAATCCTCCCCCACGGCCGATCCCGTCAGCACCATGTCCGCAGACCACGCGCCGCCGGCCAGCTGCGCCAGCGCCGTGTCTGTCCAGTAAACCTCCGCGCCGGGATTGCCGTCCGGGTCCTCCTCCTGGTCCGGATAGAGGTGGCCCGGCTCCCCGCCGGACCCGTGCAGCGCCTGCTGGACTGTCATGCGGCAGAACGTGGACAGGCCGGTGATGGCGGTCTCATCGCTGTCATACTCCATGGAGACAGTGGCATCCGTGTCGGTGACGGTCACATCGGAGAGGACGTCAGTGTCAGCCGCCCCGCCGGCGGGAGTGAAAATGCTGGTGGTTTTGGTGCGGGTGACGGAGGTCCCGCGCAGGATGAATTGCCCGTTGGCATCATACAGGCCCTCGCCAAATGGCGTCTTGCTGTCATGCCGCCAGAGGGATTTCCCGGCGGGCAGATCGGCCGGGTTTTCGCCCCACCAGAAATCGGCGAACGGGATCACGGCCGTGAAATCATACCACTTCTCGATCTTCGTTTCCGTCACATCGAACGGATCCCCGGGATGGTCCGGGCTGGCGGCGATGTAGGACTCGCGGAGGGTTTCGGTAATCGTGATCGTGATGCTGCTGAACTGCCGGAACACGCGCCAGCTGGGCACGGTCCACCAGCCATCCGGAGGATTCCACGGGCCGGAGGCAATGGAGCCCTCCCGCGCCTCATTGATGGCCAGGCGGATGCGGTCAAAATCGTAAACCATGGCGGCGGATCAGAGCGGGGTCACATCCCAGGCGGTCGAGCCGGGCGGGCCGTAGCGGCGGAGGCAGAGCACGTAGGCCCGGAGCGGGGTGAAGGTAAAGGCATCCTCCGCGGCGGTGACGGTGCAGATCGGGATAAGCACCGTGCTGCCGGACCGCTCAAACCAGTCATGATCGTCATAATCCAGCTTCAGGCTGGCGGCGGTGATGATGCCGTGAAGGTCGTCGGAGTCATCCACCGTGCACTCCACATAGAGCGCCCCGTCGCCGGACTCGGAGGTCAGGGTGAAATCGTAATACTGTTCCGGGACCGTCTCTGTGAGGCCGATGACCGGTTGGAAGTGGTTCCCCTGCCCGTCCCACATGGCCGCCGGCCACACGCGCAGCTCCATGGCGGATGCGCGGTCACACGCCCAGGGCACCAGTGTGCCGGCGGTGCTGCCGCCGCCTTTGGCTGTGGTGCCGCTGGACCGGTTGGCGCTCATGCCCCCGCCCTGCACGCGGCCGCCGTCCGCCGGGATCGCCTGAGTGCGCCGGAGAGCCGCGGTCCGGGCATCGGTGCCGGCAGCCTTGCGCATGGTGAGCTGCAGTTCGTAGAAGTCGCCGAAGCCGAAGTTGTCCGGGGCATCACAGCCGATGCTCGTTTGGTGGGCGACCGGGGAATAGCTGACATTGCGGACCACGGCGGCCATGCTGGACCACGCGGAGGCGAACCCGCTGACATTGACTCTCGTCCCGAGCGGAACCAGCGGCTGCTGTGCGCCGGTCAGGGTCAGGTTTCCCTCCCACACCGCGGAGTCAAAAGCGGCCATGTAACTGGAGGCGATGCCGCCGGCGGGCCAGTCCGGAGGGGACGGCCATGAGGACAGAGCGGCATACTCCCGGGTGTTGGCATCGGTGCCGGTGACTTGAGCCTCCCCGGGGATTTCAGCGTCCGTGAGGGTGTCCCCGAATATCTTTTTGAGCTTCTCCTTTGTGGCATCGAGCAGGCCGGAGGTATCCCCCAGCTTGAAGGTTGCGCTGATGGTCAGGGGAGCCGCCACTTTGGGGAGCCAGGGCGGAATGGTCCCGTCCACCAGCTCCCGCGGGTAGTCGTCGGGATCGACGCTCCATGTGGTCGGGATCTCCTCGCTGTCATCCTCGGACTCTGTCACCTCCGGAGGGTCCACGGTCACGAGGTGGTCACTGATGGTGGTGATCTCCGCCACGCCCGGCAGCCGCAGCCACCGCAGGCGGGTCTGCCACCAATTGGTTTTGAGCTCCGTCTCGTCCTCCTCGGGCTCGTCCGGATTGTCGCTGTGCGGGATCGGCCGTGTGCGGATCCGCTGGCTGAGCAACGGCGGCGGGGTCGCTCCCTCAAGCCGCACAGGCCAGTTGATGACATAGGGACCCTTCCCGTCAGTGCCAATGGCGCCGCCCGTGTCGGTGTGGGCCTCGATCCGCCCGTCCGGCGTGGTCCGGGTATACAGGATCCGGATGCCGCTGGGTTTGTAGTTCAACTTTTGCCGGAAGCGGGCGTCCACCACACGGACGCCTCCGGACCCGGGGAACGTGATTGGCTCAGGAGTGGCCACCGGCACCGCTTTGAGGACCGCGCCGGAGCCGGAATAATCGAAATACAGGAGCACGTCCGGATGGAAGCGCATGATGGTGAGCAGGCAGGCCGCGCAGTTGCTGCCGCTGATGTTGACCGGCTGCATGGGGAGGCCGGTGAAAGCAGGGTCGAAGCTGAGGGATACTCCGACGCCAATGGCGCTGATGGCATACGCAAGGATGGCCTGAGCCTCCTGCAGGGTGGTGCGGGCATCGCCGTCATCATCCATGCCCAGTTGGACCTCCGGAGTCAGGATGTTGCTGAGGGCGTAGCCGTAGGGATGCGTTTCATCCACGGCATGAGCGACGGCCATCTTCGCATACTGCTGGTAGGTGGTCGCCTCCAGCAGCTCCCACGGCCCGCGCAGGATGATGCTGACCTTGCCGTCCGCTGTCTCGCCCACGCTGGCCCGGCCATAGAGGACGGGCACACTGTCACACCGCAGAGCGACCCATGAGCCATCCGTGATGGATGTGGAGCCGTCGAGGATTTCCACCTCCGCCGTATCCGTCTGCGCCAGCCCCAGCTCCACGGAGCGGCAGAGCACGGTTTCACCGCCGATTGTCCAGATGCTGCTCATTTAGTTTCGGGCTTTCTTCAGTCTATCCACGTTCTTTTCCGCCTCCTTCCGGGTGCGCATGATCTGCTCCCGGTCCTCCTTCCGCTGTGCCAGCACGGTGTCCACCAGCGAATTCAGCACGTCGATCAGCTTCTGATATTCCGCCTTGGTGCCGCCGTCCCTGAGTGCATCCGTGGCAGCTTTCAGCGAGTTCAGCCGCGGATCCCCGCCGCCGATGGCTGAGGCTCCTTTGCCCTTCCGGGCCATGAAATCATCCAGCGGGCTGGTGAGCGCGGATGTGTCCTCGCCCATGGCAGGCAGAGGGGTGATCTGCGGCACCGCTGGCGGGAGCGGGCTGGGGCGGGCGATCTCTCCGGGCAGAGTGGTGAGCGGGAAGCCGGGCCGGACAGGGGCGCTCCGGTCGGTGGGTGCCAAGTAGGGATTGCCGTCCGGCATGGTCTCACTGAGCCGCGCCTGCCTCTCCTGCTCCGCTGCCAGTTCGCGGTCCCGGGCCTCTTTCTCGCGCTGGAGCCGCTTGTTCTCCTCATAGGCCTTCTGCTGCTTGTCCACCTGGCTTTCACCCGCATCCGCCGGCAGCGGGACGCGGCGCTTTGCGGCGTCCTCCGCTTCCGCCTTCTTCGCGGCTTCCTCCGTCTTCTTCATGGCCTCGAAGCGCTTGGCGTCCGCCTCGTCCTGCTGCTTCTCCGCGTATTCCCGCTCGCGGTCGATCTTCTGTTTCCGGTCGGCCTTCTCGGCTTCCGTCAGTCCCACGATCCGCGTCTTGCCGAGTATCTCATCAGTGCGCTGGGTGAGCCGGGCCGTCCTGGCGGCAATCTCCGCCTGCTTCCGGGCGGTGGCGATTCCCACCTCCTCCTCTTTGATCCTTGTTGTCTGGCCTGTGATTTTTTCCTGACCGCCCTTCAGGAATTCATCCGCTTTTGTTTTGTCCTGGAGGTCCGGCCCTATCTTCTCGCGGGCCTCCTTTACTTTGTTGTAAGCATCAACGGATTGCCTGGCGTATTTCTCTCCCCGCTCCAAGGCCAGCCGCGCCTTGTCGGCGGCCTCCTTTTCGTCCTTCAGATAAAACTCTCTGGCATTGACCAGCTGGCCGGTGCTCCAGTCCATCACTCCTCTGTCCGCCGGATTCTCCGCCTCCACCGCCGGTCTTCTTTTTTCCAATGCCGCATCGGCCTTTTCCGACTTTCTGCGGAGCTCCTCCAGTTGCGCCATCGCGGTGTCCCGCGTCTTTTCCATGACGGTGAAATCCTTGTCCCTGACAAGGTCCTTGGAGAGCGCCCGGACTTTGCCGTAATGATTCACGGTCTCCTCCCGCTCCTTGCGCAAGGCTTCGAGGCTCGCTTCCCTGTCCGCCAAATCTTTTTTGTCCCCCTCCTGCGACAGTTCGAGCTGAGCTTTGCCGTAGGCGCGCTTCGTGTTCTGGCTCTGTTGCTCGGCCTCCAGATCGGTGATTTTACCCTCAGAGCGCTTAAGCTCTATCTCGGCCAACCTCAGCCCAAGCTCCGCGTTGGATTCCTCGATGTTGGCAATGTTCAGTTGGCGGCGGGCATCGGCTGCCAGCTTGATGTTGTCGGCGATGGTCTTGTAGGCCTTGCCGATTTCATCCAGCTCCTTTTTGAGGGCCTGTCCATTCTCGAAGGATTTCTTCCAGTCCTCAGCACTCTCCGCCGCTTCATTGCGGGATCTGGCCAGGGCGGTGGTCATCTCATGCAGTTCCTTGACCGTCTTCTGGACAGCCTCGGGAACATCACTGCCAAAGAGGTCGAACCGTTTGGCCAGCTGATTGAGTGCCACAAAGGCAATGCCCAGCACGCCGGCCACGCCGGACCCGAGCCCCAGCCCCTGAACCAGTCCGGGGATGTTGTTCACGATCCCCCCGATCCCGTACTGCGCATCGTCCGCGAGCTGGGCAATGGACATTGCCGCCGAACCGAGGTTGCCGCTGGTCTTCTCCGCTTCGGCTCCGTGCTTCTTCTCCTCTTCGGTGGCTTCCTTGGTCTTCTTTTTCTTTTCCTCCAGCGCATCGACAACCGCGCCGACATGCTCTGCCACATCCCCCGCGCCTTCGGCCTCCGCTTCCGCCCCTTTCTCCGCAGCCTCCGTGCTCTCCTCCTGGGCTGCGGTCGCCTCCTCCCTGGCCTCCGTCTTCGTGGCGTCCCCCTCAGCGGCAACCCCGGCGGCCTCCGCCTCCGCTGCGACCACGGCAGTGATGGATTCCGTCAATGTGGCAGCGGCATCAGCAGCCTTCTTCAGGCCCTCCGCCTGGCTGCTGCTCTGTCCCTCTTCCTTGAGCTGCTTCCACCCGTCGATGACATCGGTGATCTCGTTGGAGACAGAGTCAAAGGCCGTGATCATGTCCGCGGCACTGGACTCCGCGCCACTGCCTGCATCCTTGGCGGCCTTCCCGGCGTCCTCCAGTTTCTCCGCCTTGATCTTTGCGGCACTGTCCGCCACTCCATCCAATCCCTGAGCGGCCCCGCGCGCGGCATTGGCGGCCTGCTCGGCAGCCGGGGCAATGGCGTCCAGTCCGCCGCCGCCGCCTCCCCCGGATGGACCCGCAGACCTCAGGGCAACGGATACGGGAGCGACTGACGGCGCCACAGTCGGCGCGGAGACAGATCCCCCGCCGCCGGATGCGCCCCGCGTGGAAACCGCACCGGCTCCGGGGATGGACCACGAGCGGCCGCCGCCCGTGTCCGCCACCGCCCCGGCCCGCATGGCTGCCCCGGCAGTTGCCGCCGCATCGGTGACCTTGCGGTAATCCTTGACGATGGAGTCCGAGGCCCTGCGGGAGGCGTCCCCGGTGCCGTCGAGGGCGTCGATAATCTTCTTTGCGCCCGATGGGTCTCCGGTCGTCCGGATCTTGATTGTGAGGTCTTTATCAGCCATTCGACGCTTGGATTTGGTAGGTGATCATTGCATAGCCGCAGTCCGTGGTGCCGTCCGGATTGACGCTGGCTGTGGTGCAAACCGTGCCGTTCCAGCTCAATCCGCCGGCGGTGATCCCGGCCAGATCATCCAGA
The DNA here is from genome assembly GCA_028293125.1 of Verrucomicrobiales bacterium. GTDB lineage: Bacteria > Verrucomicrobiota > Verrucomicrobiia > Verrucomicrobiales > V1-33 > CAIZWU01. The sequence goes on from JAQGPJ010000037.1 coordinate 10,639, forward strand.
TGCCGGACCAGCCATTTTTGCGCATACTCCTCCGGATTGGCTGCGGTGACGGAGCCGTCTGTGACCGGATAGGTAAAAGTGAGAAACTCCCGGACACGGGTGATCGAGGCGGTCCAGCGGACATTGCCCCGGAGGAAGAGCGGGCCCTGCTGCAGGCCGGGGCAGTCCGGCGCATCGACCGCTTGGACGTGCTGCAGGGTCGGCTCCTGCCCGTGCGGGAAGAAGTCATGCCCGTCCGTGGACAGCAGGGTTTTGCCCCCTGCTGTCACGGTGTGATAGTTTTCAACGAGCCTATCCGGAACGGGCATGATGGGTCAGGTCAGAACGGGTGGATGAGGTCCCAGTTGCCGTTGGTGCTGGCCGGCAGCGCCTTGAGCCTGTAAAGCCCGGAGGCCGTCTGCCGGCAGTAGTCGCCCGGCACCTGATTGGTGAGGGCCAGCCGGGCGGTTTGATCCGCGGCGTTTGCGAACTGCGGCTTGATGGCCAGACGGAACGCGCCGCGCTGCTCATGGCTCATGGCTTCCCACACGGCAGCCAGCCTGCCGGGGGCGGACTGTCCGGGCATGAGGCCGCCGGAGTCCATGGGGCCGGGATCCGGCGGGGCGTCGGCATTGTAGGGGCCGGACACTCCGCTGATGAGGTCCTGCCACGCGGAGGCCAGCGCCGGGTTGTTGCGCTGCAGGATCCAGAGCGCGGCATCATCCTCCTCATCGTGGGCGGTGTCGCCGGCGATGGCGGAGAGCGCCCCGGCGGTGACGGCCTCGCCGGTCAGGACGTGGTGCACGGGTGCGATGGCCAGGCGGAACGCGGCTTTGCCGGCCGTGTCCAGGGCGTTGTAATCCGTCAGCAGCTGGCTGGCGGTGGGGGCGGTGGCAGCAACCGGGAGATACCCGCCATCGCCAGTGATGAATGTGAGTGGCATATCAGGGAGGGGGCAGGGCGGGAGGCGCCAGATTGGTGAGCATGTTCACCCAGTTCGTGTTCAGCGTCGGGTCCGCGGCCTTCAGCAGGAAGACGTAGTCGGATGATCCGGTCACGCCGGCGAGGTCGCCGGGCTGGGCGTCGGTCAGCAGGGCCACGTTGGCGGCGGTGCTGACCGTGAACCGGCGGGGGCAGATGGCCTGCCGGAAGGCGGATTTCTCCGCCGCCGGCCTGGCCGCATACCCCGCCAGCAGGTTGGATGGCGTGCTGGACGCCGCGCCCGGCGGGAGCTGCCCGCCGTCGCTGTCGATGTGCTGGAGTGACATGGCGGCGGATTAGGAGCTGCTGGCGGTCGGGCGGTAATCGCGGGCGACGCTGAGGGCGTTGGGGAACAGGGTCAGCTCCAAGGACGGCTTGGTAACCTCGTCCCCGAATTTGACCCCGCCGTCCAACATCAGTTCCCCCCAGGCCACTTCCATATGCACCAGTTCATTGTCCTGGTTGTACTGCTGGAAGTGGAACCAGCCCTTCACTCCGTCGAGCGTGCCGCCGAAGGGATTGTATTCCACGTAGTCGCCAACATCCGTGGCGGCGGACGTGTCGATCTTCCCGGACATGGTCAGCAGCTCGCGGATAAGCTCGTCCTGGTCCTCCTGAGTGAACGTGATTTTGCGGGAGGCAGGCCCGAGGCTGATGCGGGACCGCAGCTCACGGTGGCCGCCAACAGTCTTCATGACGTCCACGCGGGATCCGCGCTCCGGCATGTCGGTGAGAGCTCCAATGGAGTCGCTGAGCTTGGTCCAGTTCGTGGCGGGCGAGTAGTCCGGCATGGCGGCCTCCGTAACCGTCACGCTGTCGATGATTTCGCCCAGGCGGGCCAGGCGGATATGTGTGTGGGTTACCCCGTAGGTTCTGAGCATAATGTTTTAGTGAGTTGGTGAGAGAGTGGGAAAATCAGTCTGCGGCGGTGAGGCGGCGGGCGCGGAGGTAGACCGGGACGGTGAAAGTAAGGGTGGCCACCAGAGTGCGGGGCCTGCCCTCGCCGCCCACGGCACTGAGGTTCATGTTGCGGAATGCAGGAATCAGCGCTCCGCCTGCCGCGCCTTCCGGGGGCTTGCGGCCATGCAGGCCGGAGACGATGGATTCTGCGACGTCCATGACGAGCGGATTGCCGGCGGACAGCACCACCTCCGGAGTCCACACAGCCACTTCGAGAGCGGCATCCACCGGCGGGCCGGGCACGCGCTGGTCGGCCTTGCCGCCGATGTCCATGCCGCTGATGCCCAGCAGCACCGCGCACTGGTGCTTGGAGATGGCGCTGGCGATGTGCATCATCAGATCCTGCTGGAGATAGACGATGACGCTCTCCACGGGCAGGCCGGCCATGGCAGCCACGGGCGCGCGGAGGGATTCGAGAAACTGTAAAAGCTGACCGGTCATGATAGTAGTTCGTCGATGTATTCTGCGACGCCGGCGTCTGCGGCCCCCAGCCACTCCTGATCGGAGGGCAGGATTTGACGGTCCTGTTTGATGGTGGCCCGCTTGGCTCCCCGGTATAAGGCAATGAACATCCCGGCCCGGACGCCTTTCTTTTTGTTGGCGCGTCCGGCCGGCTTTCCCAGCACGAGGCCGGCGGTATCGCTTCGGCCCTCGGCCACATCCTCATCGGTGAACTTGCTCCACCGGAGGCCCTGAAATGTCCGGGCCCGGCGGCCGTAGGACTCCTTTTTGACGGGGATCGTGAGCAATTTGGAGCCATGGCGGGGCTCCAGCAGGTAGGTGAAAAATGCCCGGCTCAATCCCTGCCGGGGCATGGTCAGCTCCGCGCCGTCCCCGTTGCTCGATGCGCTGACAAACCGGGCCAGCCCTGCATAAAAATGGGTGGGATCCGCGCCAAGCCGGGTGGCTGTTTCGTGCTGGGTGCCGCGCTCCTCCGCCAGATAGCGCTGAGTGGCGACCTCGATGGACTGGGCGACGCGGCGGTTGACCTTCGACTGGTCGTCGCCGGCAGCCTCCATCACAGCGTTCAGGGTTTCCTGGACGTTGCGGGTATCCAATGTCAGTTCCAAAAACAGCATGGGTCAGGATGGATTGCCGGCCTCGCGGGCGGACCGTTTGCGCCGGATTTTCTCCAAGGCCTCATTCAAGGGCATACCCAGCTCGATGGGGGACAGCTGGAGCGTGATGGCCACGCGCTGCGCAACCTCCGGATTTGCAGTCTCCGGCAGGGTGGCTTTCGCGGCCGGGATGTCATGCGTCAGGGGCACGATGTTGGACGGCGGGGCCGGTGTGGGCTCCGGGATCGGCTTCGGCTGCGGCCCGGTGGCGGGACTGCCGGGAAACGGCACGCCCAGGCGGATGCACTCACGGCGGCCAACCGCGATCCAACCTCGAGTACTGCCAAACGCGAAGGGAGGCGTGTCCGTGCCCAGCGCATCCTCCCAGCGCCCGCTGTCGCCCAGCCGGGTCCAGATCAGCGAGCCCACCGCGGCGATCATGCGGCCATCGTAGAGTTCCCCGCCGGCGGTCCGCCAACGGCTTTCCCAGTCCTGCCGGGGCTCGCGGGCGTGGCTGCGGATCAGCTCCCAGGCGGGCCAGTAGGCGAGGCGCTCCGGCTCTTTGGCTTTGGTGTTCTGGGCGGCGCTCTGCCACAGGAGTTTCTGAGTCTTGATGATGAGGTCCAGCCGGGCGTCGGAGCTCAGATCCTGAAGGCTGCCCTTTTTGGCGTGGGGAATGTTCGCGTCCGCCGGCAAACCGAAGTGACCTTGCTCCGGATCGTAATGCAGGATCTCCAGTGCCTGCTTGAGATACAAATGAGCTTCAGCGGATCCGATCGAGCGCCCGCTCTGCACCTGAGTGGAAAGCAGATCGCCGATCACATCCGCCATGATGGACAGATAGGGCAGGCTCGCCGTCCGCGCGGAGATGACCGACCGCCGTAGCACGTCCGCCCGGAACCGCGCGCGCATGGCGGCGGTGGAGAGCGCCGTGGGGAGCGCTCTGCGGCCGCGGGCGGCGAGGAATGCTTCGGTGAGGGTCATGGACAGGGGTCAGGGAAGGACCGGAGCAGCGGACAGGTAGGGGTGACCGGCGGGCAGCTGGGCTTGGATGCCGGCATACCAGCAGGCATACCCCTCCAGTTTCTGGCGGTCGGTATCGGAGACCGCTCCGCGGTTCCGGCCCATCAGAATAAAGTGCGCATTGCTCTGCGCGGTCGTTCCGCTGTAGGAGCCGCCCATGGTGCTTTTTGTTGCGTTGGTCGCGTCAAATACCGGATTGACCAGCGCGGGGGCGGTGCTTACTCCCGGCACCTCATCCAGAATAACGGTCCCGTTCAGCCAGAGCCGGGTGCGCGGTGCGCCGGTGCCGCCCACAATCATTTCGGCACAAATCAGCTGCGGCGTTCCGATGGCGATTGCGGTGGTGGAAAGCCGGACCGTGGTGGAACCGGTGTCCGGAATCCGGTAGGTGATGCCGATTTTTTTAGCGGTGGTGGTATTGCCAAGGAGAATACCGAAACGCCTCCCGGTGCTGGTGCCCTCATCAAAGGTGATGAACTTGTATTGGCTGTCAGCAGGGTAGGCCACAAACTGAACCAGAACCCAGAAAAACAAGGACGTGGCTGCATTGGCGACCGTGAGGTCACTGGCCAGCATGTAGTCATCCGTGCCGTCAAACAGGGCTGTTTTCTTGCCGTTGATGGTTCCAATCACCGGCTGCAGGGAGCCCGTGGCCTGCGTCAGGGTATTGGTTACCACTCCGCCGAATGAGGGCAGCGTTGCGATCGCGGCCCCGGCGGAAAGCCCTGTCAGGTCATCGGGACGCCAGCCGCCGCGGAATGTCGACATCAGGTCAGGCGTCCACGGAACCGGCGCAGGGGGCGGGGAAATATCCAGCGCCCAGCTCGGGACGGCGGACAAAGGTATATTGAGGAAAGTTCCGTTCATTTATGTCAGAGTGATTTGATGAAATGGACGCTCCAGTCATAGAGCGGCGCGTTGTCCCGCAGGCTCACGTCCGGATTGCTCTGCCGGAGGTTGCCGCGCGGGCCGGTGACCGGGCCGCCGTTTGTGGCAGTCCCCGGAGGGGAAAGGGTGGCGGTGTAGGCGTAGGCGACAGCGGTGGCGGTGCCGCTTTTGGGGATGCGGACCAGACTGCCGTCGATGACCGGAGTTCCGGTGATGGCCGCGCCCGTCAGCTCGAATCCGTAGGCGGCGGCGGCGGTCACGATGGAGGTGTCCCACGCCAGCGCATAGGCATTGTTGAACTCCACGACCACCTCACTGATGGACTGCGAAACAGCGACCGGCTGAAGCGGCTTGAACTTGCCTTTCCCAAACAGGGTTTGAAGGATGGCCTTGGCGTAATACTCGCCGATCCGGTAGGACGCCACGTTGGTGATGTGGACGCCGTCCCCTTTGAACGGGAGGAAGTATTCCGGACAGACGCAGACCACGTAAGGGTCGTTCACCGACGCGAGCCACTGGCCGATGGCCGCGCCGGGCGTGGTTTTGGTGTAGTGGCTCCAGCTGCTGTCCTGATTGGTGAAGAGGTGGACGCTCCGTGTCTGCCCGGTGATGGCCTTGGCGTCCGCGTCGATGTCGGCGCGCAGCTGGCGGAGCAGGGTTTCATAGGGCCCGGCCCCGGTGCTCTGGTTTTCGTCCGCCTGCCCGTGCTCCAGGCAGTAGGCCAGGAACTCATACCGCCGGCCAAGCGCGGTGGCGATGGCGTAGGCCTTTTGGATTTCAATCAGACCATTGGAGTATGGCGTCGTGCCTTTTTGGATCAGCGTCATGCGCGCCCCTCCGTAAGCGTGATTGCTTTGCAGGAACGTGGGCCGGGTGCCCGTGGCCGTCTCCAGCGTGGCAATGGATCGGTTCGCCACCGCTGAAAGCGGGGATTCATAGGAGTTGTTCAGGCTGCTGAACACCTCAACCAGCGGCGCAAAAGCTGTCAGGGCGGACGGGGACAGCGGGATATTGCCGCTGCCCGCCTGGCTGCCGGCGCTGAACATGAGGCTGTTGGAGCCATAGGCGGCGGAGCTGGAAATAATAGGGTTGCTGGTCACCCCGAGCGCGAGACTCTGCCCATTCCAGCCGATGTGATAGATGGTGCCCGTCTCCGCCGGCTGAATCAGCCCGGAGGCCGCGTTCACCGTGCAGAGGGAGGGCGGGGTGCGGAATTTGTCTGTGCGGACCAGCCAGCGGTTGCCGCTGCTGTGCTGCTGGGCGGTGTAGGTCCTGCCATCGTCGATCAGGAGCCGCTCACCGGCCGCATCCAGAATGGACAGCCCTCCCGAAGTGCCGGGGAGCAGCAGGACGGCCGGCGCGGTGTAGCTTCCATCTCCCGATCCGGACCCGGACCCGGGATCCACAGCAGCCCGGACCGGCACCTCTATGCCGTCCATCGTCACCCCGTAAATCAGCTTGGTCCCGCCGGCGGCCGTGATGCCGTAGGCCAGCTGGCGGGGAGTGCCGTCCACGGTGACATATTTCTGATCGGTGACCGTCCACCCCTCCACCTTCTGCTGCGGGATTCCCCCGTCATTGCCGTATGTCAGGATGGGGGTGAGCGTGGAGAGCTGTCCATTGATGGTGGCCAGCGAGGCGGTGACGTTTGTCGTAAGCGTGGCCAGGCCGGCCTCAGCCGTGGCCGCAGGATTCGGCCACTGCTTCCCGTCCTCGTCAATAAACCAAAGCGCCTGGTCATGGTCTCCGGATTTAGGTGTGAAAAACCCGAACAGCCCCTTTTTCGTCACGCCCGGAGCGACGGTGACGGTGACGTTATTCCGGGTAAATGCCCCGAGCAGCTTGGTTAACGGCAGGGAGCTGTCCGGGATGACCGTGGCCGGGACTGGACGCACCTGCCAGATGGTGCCATCCGAATAAATCACATCCCCGACCGCATAGGTCCCCGCCGCGTTGCCTGTGGCGGCGCCGGCGGTGGCCACATAATACCATTCCCCGGAGTGCCCGGAGGCCGCGGGGATGGCCGGTGTATTGGTGGCCGCGTTCCAGCTGCCTTTGTTTTTCGTGGCATCCAGGCCGTTCCCCATAGCCGCCCGGAGGGCATCGGTCAGCTTGTCAGGGGTGATGCTCTGCGGGGCCAGGTGGCGGTTCAGGACCACTTCGGACCCGGTGTTTGTCAGATCGGTCGAAGCCTTCAACGGGACTGCTGTCTCCAGTGCCCCGATGCGGCCCACATTGCTTGTCTGGGTGGTCTCCAGTGTGGCGGTCCGGGCACCGAGCGCGGACACGGCCGCAGCCTCAGCCTTGGTGCTGACAGCTGCCTCTGCGGATGCCAGCCGCTCCTCTTGGCCGGCCTGCTCCCCGGCAAGCCCGGTGATGTCCTCGGCCAGGATCGTGATTGCCTGCTGGCGGGCGGTGGACTCGGCCTGCACTTCATCCGACAGGGCATAGCTGCCGGCGTCCTGCCCCACTCCGCGCAGGACCATGATGCCGGCGGACAGGATGACCTCGCTGCCGCCCATCTCCGCGCGCCATTCATACCAGTATTTACGCTCCCCGGAGTCCTCCACCGGCAGAGTCATCTGTTCGGAGGACAGGGAAACCTCCGCATGCCATTCCGCGCCGGCCCTCACCGCGTCGGCCGTGGCCGGCATGGCAAAGGCGGCGGAGGGCACGGACTGCGTTATCCATGCGGCCGCCCCCGGCGTGGTCCCGCCGTAGCTGCTGATGCGCAGGATAATGGCGGTCACTCCGGCCAGATCGTCGAGGCTGCCGTCCGCCTTCAGCACGCCCACACGCCACACCGCCGCCCCTCCCTGCCATGCGGAAAACGGCAGGACGGCGGTGCCGTGGCGGCTGTCGCGCCGGCGGGCGATGGAATGAAAGATGGCGGGTTCCATGAATGGCGGTAAATGATCTAGCTGCCGTCCAGCGACCGGCGGTCACGCTGACGGGTAGGAGCGCAGATGCTCGGGGAGACAGGGCCCAGGGTGATGGCTCCGGGGCCGGTGACGACAGGGTCGGGCCGGGTGATGCCCACGCGCCCGGCCCCCACGTCGCGGAGGTATGACCAGGCGTCCCGGGTCTCCTGCTGCCGGGTTTCGGTCATGAGGTGATCCACCGGCAGGGCTGCGAGGAGCCGCTGCCGATAGAGGCTGCCCAGCGCTTGGACGCACTCGGGCGGGATGCTGCCCTCCTCCCCCATCTCCCCGCGGGCGGCGCAGTAGCCGCGCACGGTGGCGACCACGGCGTCCAGCACAGTGCCGCGGTAGTCCTCTCCCAAGTGGAGGCGGATCGGGTCGAGCTCGCCCGGTCCCATGAGGGATTCGGCGAGAGCCACGGTGTAGACAGTCCAGGACATGGAGACAGGAGGGAGGGCGGCGGGTGAATCAGCTGACGGTGATGCGGCGGCCGGAGAGCGGGGAGACGACCTGGATGTCCTCGGACCAGTCCACGGCGGCGATCTCCATCAGTTCCTTCTCCCGGTAGGTCTTCACTTGGTCCACGCCGCGCCCGTAGGTGCTGAAGGACTTGGCGAAGGAGGGATCGAGAGTGTCGGGATTGTCGTTGCCCACGAAGATGAAGACCTCAGCGCCGATGATGTTTGACTTGCTGACGGCGATACCGCGGGCAGTGGTGTCATAGGGGATCATCCCGACCTTGATCTGGATCTGCGGATTCAGGAGCATCTTGGCGAAGTCGGAGTAGGTCACCCCGTCCTGACTGACGCCGGAGCGGCGGGCGATCACTTTGGCGTGGTCCATCACGGTCGCCCATGCGGACAGGGACATGACCATGCGGTTGGGCAGCATGCCGGTGGCGTCGGCGATGGCCTGGATCTCCGTGTTGATCTCCTTGATGGGATCGTTCGCGGCGTTGGACCACACGCCGATGCTGCCGGTGGCGGTCTTCGCGGCTTTGATGGCGGCCCACACGTTGTATTCCCGGCTCCGGTAGGCGGCGGCAATCAGGGTGCGGATCTTGGCCTGCATGAGCGGGAAGCGGTCACCGGTCACGCCGGCCTGCTCCTGCTCGAAGTCATCCGTGGGGATTTCCAAGCCGTGCGGCCGGGCGTTGAAGTAGGGATCGGTTGCCCCGAACACGATGCGCTGGCGGTTCTCGCCGATGCCGCGGTCGGTTTTGTAGATGGCGAAGGAGGCCTTCTCATCATACTTCTTGAACTGCCCGGAGGCCCGGCCTGTCACCACCCAGGGGGCGATGAATGCGGCGGTGGACTGCGAGGCGATGTCTACGGAATAGCCCTGAGCGTAGGTCGTCAGGGTGGAGTTGAATACCGCCGGGCTGGCATTGTGCAGCAGGCGGACAGTTGGAGAGAGTTTCATTCAGTGTGATTCAGTGAAAGGTGAGGTGGGTTGACCGGCTGACGGGCTTAGCTGGTGTAGATGATGGGCGAGGAGAAGAAGATGGCCTTCACCAGAGCGCTGTTGGCTCCAGCCTCGACAGCCCGGCCCACGACGACGCGGGCCCCGGTGGCGGGATCGGCCTTGACCACGCCGCCGCTGCTGTGAGTCACGAGCAGGGTCCCTTTGGCGATGGTGCCGGCGGTGCTGTGGCACTTCATTTCGATGATGCCGTTATAGCCCGGCAGGGCCACGGTGGAGTATCCGGAAGGGTCATCGGATCGGAGGACCACCCCATAGGGCAGTGCGGAGGCGGAGGCGATGGCGACGCCGGCGGCATCCACAAGGAGGCCCTCGGCTGCGGCGGTGGCCAGTAGGTCGGTGAGACCCTGTTTAGTTTCCATAATGTTTCAGAGCGTGAGTGTTGGTGTTGAGTGTGGCGGACCGGCTTATTTGAAGAGCTCGGGATGCTGCATCCGCGCGATGTCGAAGGCGGCGGCGTGGGTGATTCCCCGGTTGGAGTTCAGGACCAGAGCGATGGCGGAGTTTTGGCGGCTCATCTTGTCGGCTTCAGTCGGCTCCTGACCGTTCCCGCCGGCATTCTGGGATCCGGGCGCGGGTGGCGTGGCAGCCTCGCCGCGGTTGTGGACAGGGGCAGTCTGGAAGCCGCCGGCCCCGGTGGCGGGAGTGGGCGCGGGCCGCTGGGCGAGCATGGCCTCCAGCACCGGCACCACGGCGGCGCGGTTACTGAGCAGCTGACCGCGCCAGTAAGGCTTTGTGGTGTCGGTGATGACCGCCGCAAAGCGGGCGATCTCAGCATCCGCAGCGGCCTCTTCGGCGGCTTGGGAGCGGTTGCGCAGGGTGGTGACGGCGGCGGCAATTTCCGCGTCGGTGGCGGTGTCGGGCAGGCCCGCAAGGGCGGCAATGGCTTTGTGATCCATACGTTTGGGTGTCGGTTGAGGTGTCGGTGTCGGTTGTGGGGCGGCGGTGCCGCGATTGGTGAGAGGGCGCAGGCCGGGGATGTTTGGCCGGTTGGTGAGAGCGATGGAATCCAGGCGGAAGGGGCGGACCCTGACGGGGTTTTCGCGGGTCTTGCCGGCGTCCCCTTTCTGGTCGGGCTCGTCCCGGGTGTGGACGCTCACGGAGCAGAACCGATAGCTGCCGTTCTCCAGATCGGACTGACCGGCAGCGCTCCAGCGCACCTTGGCTTGGAGCACGCCATTATTGACCCGGAGGCCGATTCCCCAGCCGAGCGCCCGGGTGTCGTGCGCCGTGTCGTAGCTGAAGTGGTCGGAATCCACGAGGAACTCCGGCTTCCCCTCCGCCTCCCATTGGGCGACGATGGCGGCCAGATCCTCTGCGGAGGTCAGCTGCAGGGCGTGCTGCTCCCCCTTGGTGTTGGGGAACTCTCCGACTTTCAGGGCGTCAAACCATCCGTCCTTATCGCTGAAAACGTATTGTGGAGCCTTGGTCATTGGTTGTCAGGGTTTTGAGACCAGCCCTCCAGCAGGGATTCCGCGGCCAGATCGGCGAAAGCGGTGTCAGCCTTGAGGCTGCCGGGATCCGCGCCGGCCAGCAGCTGGACCATGCGCTGCCACTCCATCAGGCCGGCCAGATATTCGGGGCTGGCGGGGTCGAGGGTCATGAGGCGCTCCACCACTCCACGGCAGCCCTCGAAATCATCATTCAGGGCGGAGGCCACGGAGCGGCGGGCGGCATCCTGCGGATCGGCTGCGGGCTCCGGTTGGTCATCGGCGCGGTTTTTGAGCGGGTCGTCTTCATCAGGTTCAGGCTCCGGCTCCTGCTCGCCATCCTCCTCCTGCTGATCCTCCTCCGCCTCCGCCTCAGGCTCGGGCTCGGGCTCGGCTACCTCCTCCAGCTCATAGCCGCACCGCTCCTGCAGCTGCTCGGTCTTGATACTGTAACCGGCGGACTTCAGCTTCACGGCATGGTCAATGACCGCCGCCGGATCATGCTCGACCACGGGCGACAGCTGCCAGTAAGCCAGCACCGGCTGACCGGGAAACAGATCCTCCAGCAGCGGCCGGTCCACCTGTTCCTGCATGATCTCGGTGACGATGACCGCTTCCCGCTTGGCGAGCAGCTCGAAGGCCTCCTGATGGGCGGACCCTGCCAGGGTGCCGGAGCCCGGAGCGGTGAGCATTGTCAGCAGGCCCCCTGTACTGGCAATAACAAGTTGTGAGTCGCACCACTCGGCCAGCTCCTTGAAGGGGCTGTTGCCGGTGTTCTTCGCCTCCACCGTCTTGATGTCGGACCCCGGCGGCAATGCCCCGCGCGCTTCGCTGATGATCTGCTCCGCGATGGCCTGAAACTTTGATACGTCGCCGTCCTGAATGCCATCCGGCATGATGGCGAAGATGGCCGGGATGCCGAACACCTCGGCAAACCCCTGCCAGTCCTTCACGGACATGCTCTTGATGACGAACAGCCGCGCGGCCTTCCGTCCCACAGGGGCCTCCGCCTCACGGATGACCCAGGAGCGCGGATCGAGCGGTTCCCCGGTCGTGGCACCCATGGAAAGCGTGGGATTGTAGGCCCATGCCCCCCGGCTGCCGTTGCGCACGAAATACCACGATGGCACCGGGCTCAGCTGCGGGCCCGTGGGTGTCACCACCTTTTCAAGGAAGGCGCACCCGGTGAAGCGAGCAAGGCCGATGGCCTCAATGGACTCACGGAGCCCTTTCAGGCTGGTGTAAAACTCCTTCAGTGCCTTCTGCTGGGCTTCGGCCAGTGTCTTCTGCTCGCCTTCCAGATGCTCCGGAATGAGCACGTCCCATTCCAGTGCGGAGAGGGCGGACAGGCTGCGCTCCACCAGAGCGGCAACAACGGCGTCCTCGTCGCGGATCCACTTCAGCAGCCATTGAAATTCGGTCTGCGCCCCGCGCTGGGCCGCCTCCACCATGCCGGTCACATACCAGGGCGTGAGACCGCGCAGGGGGTTGTAATTGTCCCTCCAGCTGCCGGCCTGCACGATGGCATCCGTAGCGGACAGGGTCTTGACCCACGTCTGCCGGGCCGGCTGGACGAATCCGGCCGATTTGCTCTTTTTGCGGAATAGATCGAGCAGTGCCATGGGTCAGAGTGAGCGGGTGCGGCGGGCGGAGGCATACAGACCGCCTCCCGTGGCTGCGGCGAAGGTGGCGGGCATGACGGGCGGAGGCTGTCCGCCTGCGGCATGGAGACAGAGAGCGAGCGACCAGAAGCCGTCCGCGTGGCCGTCCTCGCTGGAATCGGCGGTGAACCGGATGTTCCCGGCCTTGGTGGTCTCGCGCCGAATGGCACGGAGATGAGCAGTCAGGAGGGCGTCTTCCGGAATGCGGATGTCCTTGTCCTCGAAGGCGGTCCGGACCGGATAGGCCAGATCCTCTTTGACCGGCTGCGTGAACGTGATCTCCTCCACCTGATACTTGCCGATCTGTCGGCGGGCATCCTCCATGAACTGCGCTCCAAGGCCCGTGCTGTCCCCGCACAGGCGGCGGCACACGCGGAACCATGGGTAAAGCTCCCGCTCCTGATTCTGGAAGGTCTGACCGCGCAGGGTGATGATCTTCCGCACGAAATGGACGTCGCCCACCTTTTCCGTCAGGGTGAACCACGTGAAATCCTTTTTGCGCCCGATGTCGAGACCGCCGTAAAGCTGGGCCCCGTTCTGTTTGGCTTGCTGTGCCTCCTCCAGCGTCCACTCCCACTCATCATTGCCGGGATACTGGCAGCTGCTGATCATCGCGTAGGTGATGAAGGCGGCGCTCTCATCCGCCGGCACGCACATGTATTCCTGGGCGAAAGCCTCGGCGGAGGCGGCACTGGCGCGCTCGTTGTCGAAATACTGCCCTTCGTCCCACCCAAGGCGCTCGTCATCCGGCGGAAGATGGGACTGCAGCTTCCACAGATACCCCTGATCGAGAGCGTCCTGAAGCGTGATCTTGTGATAGCTCCAGCCTTTGGGGTTCTTCTTCTCCTCCACCTCGTTGCACAGCTGGGCAAAGTAGCCGGGCCGCATCGAGCTGATGAGGGCCAGCCGCCCGCCCCACGCGATGGTGGGCTTGGCGATGCTGAAGGCCTGCTGTGGATCTTTCCGGAGGGCGAACTCATCCAGCCCCACGTCACCGCCCTTGCTGGCCATGGCGTCAGGATTGCCGGACAGGGCGTAAATACGCTTCCCGTTGGCGAAGCCGAGCACGTGTGCGGTGCTCTTGGCTGCGCCGGTTTTGCTCTCCTCCAGCACCCGAAGGCCCAGATCCCGGGCACCTGTGTTCAGGGCCCGCGCGAAAGCTGAGCAGTAACGCTGGAACTCAAGAGCGGACACCTCGTCACGGCTGCTGACCCACGCGTCCGCCCGGCACCCGGCAAGGCTGCGGCTCCTCACGTAGTCGTAAGCTGTGGCGTAGCTGATGCCGATCCGGCGCGACTTGGGAAAGAGGCGCATCAGGCTGCGGTCATGAATCCACCGGTGCTGATACCAGAGCCAGAACTGGGGAGCCTCGGGGATGTTCCGGGCGGCTCCGGGAAAGTTGCGTGCGTGCTCCGGGCGGGCACCGCGGGCAATGCGCCAGCCGTCCTGCGGCTCTATCGGCAAAACCAATGGAGTGCGGGCGCTCATGATTGGATCATGCCCAGCATGGATTCCATCATCTCCAGTGACTCCGGTGTCAGCCCTCCTCCGGCCTTCCGGTCCTTCAGAGCCTGTTCCACTGCGGCCAGCTTGGCCTCCTTCTCCTCCAGCATGGCGAGCCGTCGCGCGTCCAGCTTGGTTTGCCGGGCCCGCTCCATCACGGCGCGGAGCTTGGTATACCCAGTGAGATCGTCCTTCGCCACGGCGGTCTGAAGGAACAGCACGTCCGCCCAGGCCTCCAGCTTCTCCGGCGTCATCTGCGGACCGTCCGCCGCCATCTGCGCCAAAACCGCCTCCCGCTGCCCCTGCACCGCATAAAACCGCTGCTGTGCACGCCAGTGCGCCGCAAACCGATAGATGGCGGCGGAGGATATGACGATGGGCGGAGACTCCTCCCGCAGCTCTCTGGACACCGCCTCCCCTGATACCGTGGCGAGCCTCTGAATGATCTCCAGCTGCTTCCCCTCCGGCAGCGCGTGCAGCACCGAGTCCGACCGGACTTTCTTCAGTCTGGCCTCCCCGGTGGCGGAATGTTTGACGTGGCTCATTCATCTGGTCATTTCAGCCTGGCCCGGAGGTCGTTGTTCCGGTTCAGCCAGCCCTTCAGGAATTTGCGATAGGCGGCCTTTGCCCCGAGACTGCGGTAATACCGCTCCCGGATGTCCAGCACGGCGGCAGCCAGCCCGGCGTCGTTCGCCTTCGCCGCAGCAGCCAGGGTGACAGGCCCAATGCGCCGATCCGCAGTCACGCCGAGGGCGGTTTGCAGCCACTCGGCCGCACGGCCTGCGCCACAGTTGACTGCGCTGTCCATCACTGCCCAGGCAACGCGCGGCGGCAGCTTGTCGCCGGCGATGGCGGTCCAGTAGTCGCGGCGGTAAATCTCTTTGGCCTGCTCCTTTGTCAGGCTGCGGATATTCACGTCAGGGTGCGACCGCTGGTCGATGCCGTATTTGGTAGGGCCGCCGTTGTCGCCGGGGACGTTCTCATAAGCGGATCCCTCCCAAGGAATCAGCCAGTCAAAGTATGCGTCGAAGGTCATGGCTGTTTGGGCTGGGACTGGAAATCCTCCCGGAGCTGCCGGGTCCCCTCCACGGCATCGGCGATTTTGACGTTATAGTTGTTGGAGGCGACAATGCCCTCCTTGGAGACATTGATGCCCTCCTCCACCTTGGCTGTGACCGTGGCGGCAGCCCGCCCCACCACATCGACCACTTTGTCGATCTGCTCTGACCGCTCCTGCCTGCTCTCCTGCACGCTTTTGGCGGCAGCCTTGGCCTGATCCTTCGCCTTCAGGGTGTAGATCAGATTCACCAGACCAAACAGGCCGGCAAAGATCGCGGCGATGATGGAGGGCCAGTCAGTTTGTTGAGCTTCGGCGATCAGGGTCACGGGCCGCACCCACGCTCATTCACCGCGCCCCGCCGCCGCCTTTTACCCAAACGATGGGACTTAACGGACTTAGCGGACTTAGCGGACATCTATCCGCCCCATTTTGACCGTGCGGGACCGTGCCCACACTTGCGTAACGTCCGCGCCTGAAGCATGGATGATAACCATGGCTCTGGCCCCGGCTTCCCCCTCTTTGCCTCCCCTTTCCCAGCTCGAACTCGGCTTCGCCGTCTCCTACCAAGTCGCTCCCATGCCGGGACGGGCTGACCTCTTCCAAGTGCGGGCTTCCCTTATTCCCCGGCTGGGGGAAACCCTGCTCTCCGTGGCCGATGTGGCTGCCCGGCTGGGCATCGGAGTCCGGCAGGCCCGGCGGCTCATGGCCAGCGGGGCAATTAAATCACACCGGCCTGGACTGAGGAGGCGGCGGGTGTTTCTGAGGGATCTGGACAGCTACTGCAGGACTCAAGGCATCGGGTGACCACAAAAAACGCCCTGCCAGCGAATGTCGGCAGGGCGGTGGTGAAATCAAAGGACTCAGGGAAGGTGATCGTGCTTTGACGCTTCAGTCTCCAGAAAGTGAATCATTCCGTCAAAGGCATCATCTTCCACAACCAATTCCTCTCCATTCAGCAATGTGATTGTGCATTCCCGGCTGTTCCTGAGCACCTCAAAGGTCGCGATGGCGGATATTGGAACATAGAAGGAGTCAGAAAATTTGATGATCATGGTGAACAGAAGACCCACTCAGGCAGTGAGGCAAGAGGTTAAAATTATATTTAAATACTTTCCCGATCTATCTGCCCGGCGTCCCGCATGATTCAGGCGCTGGGATTGTATCAGCCGTCAGCGCGGCTTTGAGGACTGGCTGGATTTCACTTTTCATCCGGAGCCTGAAGCAGCTCATCCACCTTCCGGATAGTCCATATGATCACCTGCGCCGCACTCATCAGAGTGGACCGGGACTGCGCCGCCATCAACCAGACCATGCTGCCCGAACTTCCCGGTCTGGGATACAAGTAAAAGATTCCGTATGGCAGGGCTTGGCCGCCTCGGCAGAACGTGATGATGACTTCCCCGGGGTGGTTGTAATCACGCTCAGGACGCGTGATGGAGAAATACACGCTCAGGCCACCCCGTTGATTGATGGTCCATTCCGTGGTGGTGACGAGTTTCCGGCCATGCTGGGTTTCCGAAGTGGCCCGGACGGAACAGGTCCATCCTGTGGAAAGCCTCGGGGCCGACGCGGCGGCGATGATTGCCTGATGGGCTTCCAGATACGGGTCCATGCCGGCACTGTATATTGGAACGGCATAAGGCAAGGCGGAAAATGCGGCCCGGCGACGGGTGTATCAGCGGGATTTTAAGGGATTACAAAGGGATACGGATCCTCCCCCGTATGCGGCAGCCAGCGACCCGAATTCTAATACATACGCCCATCGTTTATTAAATGCTTGCGGTTGTAAAGTAAACCCGATACCGTTCCTGGACAAGAAATTAAGACTCCTGATTTCGGGACGATCACTTTGCCTCCTACTCAAACTACAACGCCTTCCGGTGCGCCAAATTGGAACCATCCTGAATATGAAAAGAAGAACTTTATTTTTCCAAGTATGCATAGCAATGGGAATAGTTGGTTGCTCTAGGCCTTCGGGTTACACGCTCTCCCGCTCCCCAGTGGAAATTACCGATAAAGGAATTAGAATAAAATTGTTCGGATTAGATGGGGGTCACCCCGTAGGAATTGTCTGCAATGAAGCGGTCTGGAGGATGATTGCCGATAATACAGACTCTTACAATCCAAAAGTTATATCTGGCAATATTCAAATAGCAAATAGAATAGGATATGCTGACAATTTTCTTAAAACAATTGAAAATTGTCATTCTCTAATGTTTGTATCCGGAACAGGAACCGGTGAAATAATTATCGAATTTCCCAAGAACATCGCAGACATCATCGTCGATTCTAAATCTGAAATTGTTATCATGAAATCCGTAGTGCAAACCCTTATTTAATTACATGTAGTTATTTTTTTAGAATCCTGCCCCTTCGCCAGATCTCCGCAGCGCAAAATCCACCGTCCGGCAGTCCACATGCCGGCTATTGTCCCTCCACCACCCGCGCCAACGCTCTCAGCAGCTCCCTGCCGCGCTCCGTGACCGCAATCACTCCGCTCGCCTTTCCATCCCTCTCCCGGTCCCAGGTCACATACCCGGCATGCTCCAGCTGGTAGAGGTAGGAGTAAACGCGCCGCCGCCCTTGGAACAGCCGCCGGTCTAGATCGGTCACATGCACGACTGTCCGCCTGGCAGCCTCGGCGAGGACGTGGATGGAGCCGGCACTGACTCCGACCTGCGGCAAGTGCATGGCACGCAGGATCCGGCGGAGGGCCCGGGAGGGCCCGTTTTCGGCCTTTAGGCCAATGGCTGAAGATGTCGTTTCCATTGTCATTTATGCGTGAAATTATTCAGAGGCGACAAACACACGTCCCGGCGTCAGATCCCGCAACCGGCGGATGATGGCCGGGCCCCGGTCCTCCCGGAACCGGGCTTTGAGCCAAGCGCTCCCGCTGTTGGCGGTCCAGTGCGTCAGGGATCCGTGCGACAGGCGGTGGTCCAGCAGATCGAAGAAAGCCTCGTCCCCGACGTCTGTCGCCGCCCCTTTGCCCACGTCGTCGATCAGGAGCGCCTTGGCGCACCGGCAGGCCTGAATCAGGGTTTTAGCCTCATCGGCTCGCCGGGGGTCCCGGTCGCCGCGGGAGACCGCAGCCTGACGGAACGCGGCGTGGGAGATGGCGAACACCGATTGCCCGCGGATTGCGGCAGCATGCAGGAGCCGATAGGCGACCCGGGTCTTGCCGCATCCAGTGGCCCCGATCAGGCAGGTGCCGCCGGACGTATCACCCTCCAGCGCCGGGCGGATGGACGGATGGACCAGAGACGGAATCAGCGGCCGGCGGAACTCGTCCGGCGTCACTTCCTCCCATTGAGCCAAGGCCTTGGTGCGCCTCTCGATCTCAGTGCGGCGCAGGGCTTCGGCATCAGCGCAGGGACTGCAGGCGTACCAGCGCTTGCTTCCCCAGGCAAGAATCTGGGCGGGCCGCCCACAGCCGGGGCATGCCGCGGTGGTGATGGACGGCGCCAGACGAGCGGAGATATCGGGATCGATGTCGGTCGTGATCATGGCGGTAACGGTGTTAACGGTCAAAATTCGTAGCCGGGGATTCGGGCGGTGGTGGAGACAGCAGCCTCCGGGCGTGATCGGCTGCCGCCGCGGGCCTCCGCAGGCGCTGCCGTCCACGGCTCCTCGTCAGGGTTATCCTTCCATCTACGCTCGGCGAAGAACGTATGACGCCGCGGACAGAACCGGCGCTCGCGCTGCGGCAGGGCCCGCCATCTAGCCGCGAGCACTTGGGTTTTACCCAGAATCGTCCGGAGCTCCTCCGGTGTCGCATTCAGGCTGGCCAGTGCCCGGCAGGCCTCCGAGGCGTTGCCGTTGACCGGGTAGGCGGCCAGGACCGATTCGAGAAGTCTGACCTGATCCACATCGATCCCGTCCCCGGCAGCGCTCTCACGCGTATCCGCAGGCGCGCTCTCGCTCCCAGGGGTGGGGGCGGGTGTGGGGGCGGGGATAGGGGGTTCGGGGGAACGGGGTGGGGGAGAGGGAGGGGGC
>JAQGPJ010000092.1 GCA_028293125.1 Verrucomicrobiales bacterium
TTCGCGGCCGCCAAGCAGGCCGCCGCCATCGCCGCCAACAGGAATTCAGGGCATGGAGCGGCACTCCTTGAATGAAGGAGATTATTGAAGACGATGTGCTGCGATTCACCCGCGCCATCCCTGTCCCAGGAAAAGGGCCCTGGGAAGTGGCTCTGCTCTGCGAAGTGGACAAAGGCGGGATGGTCAGCTTCCGGGGAGAGAGCTGGACGGTGGAGGCGGTGTCCAAGGGGGAATTCTGCTGGGCACCGCTTTATCAGGCAAGGCTGGTCAGAGCGGTCGGGCCGGCCCCTGGACTGATGGTGGACAGGGCACAAAAGCTGCAGCAAATCCCATCGTGAAGAAGCGCTCCCTGATCCCGCGGACATCCCGCGGACAAAGTCCGGCTGGCTTTCCATCATCCTGCTCCTGCTGCTCATCCTGGCATACTGGGATGAACTCCAGGAATGGCGGATCAGGCACAGCGAAAGCGGGCCTGCTGCGCCTATCCCGGAAGCCGGCTCCATCCAGCCGGCCGGCAAGGTGGTGGGCGTGCACGACGGCGACACCATCACCGTCTACGCCGGAAACAATGAACCGCAGATCATAGTCCGCCTGGCCGGCATCGACGCGCCGGAGCTGAAACAGGCCTACGGAAATGCCGCCAAGGTGGCGCTGTCGGATATGGTGTTCGGGAAGCCGGTGGAGCTGCAGCAGACCAGCAGGGACCGGTACGGGCGCACGGTCGCCACCGTCATTGTGGATGGGGTCACTGAAGTGAATCCAGCCATGGTCCGGGCGGGGATGGCATGGCACTACAAGGCATATTCCAAGGACGCGGCGCTGGCCCAGGCGGAGCAGGAGGCGCGGGCGGCAAAACGCGGCCTATGGCGGGACGGAAGCCCGGTGCCGCCGTGGGAGTTCAGGAAGAAGCCCAAAAAGGGGTAAGGCCGGCTCCTGAATCCGCCAGCGTGCGCTCTCCCCGCTTGTGACACCCGCCGTCACCAGGCCAAAGTGCCGGAGCAGGCAGGGCATGCCGCTGCATTGATATGGATCCAATCTTTCGGGAACAGGAGGCTCTGAGCATTTCAGCGCATGAAATGATTCTCGAAGTCGAAGAGTTCGAGGTCTGCAAGGAGTATGACGGGGGCGGGGATCCACCGCATTTCAGGATTGTGCTTAAAAGCCCTGAAATCAGGCTCGTCTGCGGGGATCTTCACGAGCTGGCCTGTGCAGTCTCGGCGACAAAGTTCCCAATCATCGAATTCATCGAACATTGCCCCGAAGGTGTGGCATCGATGGTGGCAAATCTCGAAGGCCGCCCCGGTCCTGTTCTGCACAATGATTGGTTTAAATACATGGAGGCCCACTTCAATGTCAGATTGTCCGACATAAAACCACAGCTGGAGAATGATGAGCTGCGATGGTTCGAGCGCCCCACAATTTATGTTCACGAGCTCACCGAAAGGCGGCTTTCGGTCACAACATTGACGGTCACAGGCGGAAAGCGGATCCCGCCCGTGGTGAGGTATGGATACGCACCGCCAAAGCCGGAAGCGTAAATCCATGCAGGTGATTTGATGGCTGCCACGTCCTAACCCAGCCTCACTTTGCGCCGCCCTTCTGAATCCGGCCCACTCCTTCCGCTCCAGTTCCATTCCTGCCACGGTGGCCAACCCGGCAGCACAGCTCACCGCCACGCCCAAACACACCTCCGGCAATTTTGAAGCGAACAGGAAAAGCCGAATCCGTCCCGTTTCAGCTTTCCATTTGGATCATCCAGCCGTGCCCCCCTTGGCTGCCGGCTTTGTATTAATTTTTCCTTCAAAGGGAGGATTGCGCCCCGGCGGACATGGCCGAGGCTTTTTCACTTGGTCATTTTTACTTTGGTCATATGAACAATCCATCCATGACACCGGACAACCGTCACCGCCCGGAGGCTGCCCGGCTGAGAACACTGTCCCACCGCATCCCGCCGCCGCGGAACCGCTCCGCCGGGGGATTCCTCTCCATTCCAGTCTTTGGCTGCATTCCCGCCGGCTTCCCGTCAAACGGCGATCACCGGCCCGATGCCGTGCTTGGCATCCCGGCGGACACTCTTTGCCTGCCGCAGGGAGCGGAGACCTTTGCCGTGCGGGTGACAGGGGACTCCATGATTGAGGCCGGCATCCTGGACGGGGACAGCATCATTCTGGAGTTCCGCGACCCCCGGCACGGCGATATTGTGGCCGCCCTGATTGACGGGGAAACCACCCTCAAACGCTATCTGGTGCGGAGGGGACAGCCGTATCTGAAGGCGGAGAACTCCCGATACCCGGATCTGATCCCGGCGCGGGAACTGGTGGTGCAGGGGGTGATGGTGGCCCTGCTGCGGGTGCCGCACGCCGTGGCCCGGCTCAAATCCTGAGGCGCCATGCTGCTGCATCTGGATGCCGACGCCTTCTTTGCCGCGGTGGAGCAGGCGGCGGACAGCAGGCTGCGGGGGAAGCCCGTGGCCGTGGGCGGGGCTCTGCGGGGCGTGGTGGCCTCCGCCAGTTATGAGGCCCGGCGCTTCGGCATTGTCTCCGCCATGCCCATGGCCCGTGCGCGGCAGCTGTGCCCCCGGCTGGTGGTGGTGCCGCCGGACTTCGAGCGCTACGAGCTTTTCAGCCGCCGGGTGTTCGCCTACGCGCGGGACTTCACGCCGCTGGTGGAGGTGGGCTCCATTGACGAGG
>JAQGPJ010000093.1 GCA_028293125.1 Verrucomicrobiales bacterium
CACTTTCCAGGGAGTCTTCACCCCGAGGGATTGACCGTAGAATTCCTTGATGTTGAGGAGGCTCATGCCGCTGACTTTAATCCGGCTTTTTCAGCTTCTCCACCCCCCACTGATTCCCGCAGCGCCAGAAAAGTAGGAGGATTTGCGGCATCCGCATGGCCTGACGCATCAGTTATCCGTATAACTCAACCGTTTTGTTCACTCATCACCTCATGAAACCCATCCTTGCCCTCTGCCACGGCGTGATCCTTGCTGCCGCCTTTTCAGATGCCACCGCCCAGGAGCCTCCTCCGCCGCCCCGTCTGCCCGATGCCGTGCAGGATGCGGTGACCCCCCATGCCGTGGAGCGCCTGAGGGCGGAACAGAAACTCACTCCGCACGACCAGAGCGGGATTTTCAAGGCGGCTTCAGCCCCGCCGTCCTCCACCGCGCTGTCATCGCAGCCTGATGAGGGAAAAATAAAGGGGTTTGATTTTTCGCGGGATCCATTCAACTCCAAAGTTCCAAACCAGGATCCGGAGGAGATCAAAAAAGCGGATACAGCCGCCAAGCCGATGGTGATGGCGGCCCAGCAGAAGCTTCTGGAAAGCCGCTACAACTTGACGCCCAAGCTGGATTCTGAAGCGAAAATGTCGCGTGGCAAACCCTTGGCAGTGGGCCCCACGGCCCGGTTGGCGGAAGGGCTGACGTGGCAGGCACTCTCGGAAAAATCTCCCGGGGAGATTCGGGAAAAAGGACTTTTTCCCTATCCTCCGCTGCCCCACCCCAAACATGCGACCGGTGGCCAGGTTTTTCCAAAGGTGCAGATTGCCTCCTTTCCCAGACTGGAAAGGTTCGATGTGGATTTCGATCTGCCGGAGGCCTTCATTCCGGAGTTTCCTCCTGCCATTTTCCTTCAGAACCGTCCGGAACTGGGCGATGTGTCGCGCGGGGAGGTGGTGTCCATCAACAACTTCCACCGTCTTTTCAAAGACGTGCTGACGCCCGTGCAGCTTGATGGCCTGCGGATGCTGGTGACTCCCATGCCGCAGGAGGAGTTCAATGCCACGGATGACCGCAAAACGGAGCTTCCCAGTCTTGGAGTCACCTGCCTTGACTGCCATATCAATGGTCACACCACCGCGCAGTTTCATCTGAATCCAGACGACCGTCCGCAGGAAAGACGCTTCCGTCTTGACACCACCAGCCTGCGGGGCCTGTTCAATCAGCAGATCCATGGCTCCAAACGCAGCCTGCGTTCAGTGGAGGACTTTACGGAGTTCGAACAAAGAACCGCCTACTTCAACGGGGATCAAACCCATGCTTTCAAAAAGGGGGCCTTCATTCTGGACCGCGTGACGGTCAGCCATATGGCGCAGTTCCAGAACATGCTGGACTTCCCGCCCGCACCGAAACTGAGCAAGGTCACGGGAAGGCTGGACCGCTCCCTGGCCACGGAGAGCGAGATCCGGGGAGAGGAGATCTTCTTCGGCAAAGGACAGTGCGCCACCTGCCACGTGCCTCCGGTTTACATGGACCAGCAGTACCGGGATTTGGGCTTGGAGAGGTTTCTGAAGGAGCCGGGTGACGGCCCCATCAAAACCTTCACTCTGCGGGGCATCAAGGACAGTCCGCCGTACTTGCACGATGGCCGCTGCCTGACGATTGAAGACACCGTGGAGTTTTTCAATCTCGTCCTCCAGCTGAAACTGACCGCCGCCGAGAAAACTGACTTGGTAATGTTCCTGCGGACGCTTTGAAGGATTAGCCAAACCGACCGGGGCAGCGCGTGGTGCGGCCTGGCACCACGCGCTGCGCTTTTCCGCGTTTTTGGGAATTACATCCCTCCTGCCAGCAACCGCTGATGCTTGGCGGGTATAATATCTGCATGAAGCCCATGCCGGTGGCAGGCCGTCAAGGGTTCTGCCAGCAAGGTTCATTTCATTGGGAAAACCTTTCATCCTGAAAACGCAAGCCAGCAAAACACTCCTTATGAAAACCCCTCCCTTTATGATTCCTGCAGCATGTGCCTTGGCAGGGGCCGCGGCATTGCTTTTTACTCAAGCGGGCTGTGACCGGAAACCGGAGGACAAATCCGCCAAAATCAAAGTGCTGGAAGCAGGAGCCGAGGCGCTTCAGTCGGAGGCCCCCATCGCCTCCATCCATGCCCACGTCTGCGGCTTCCATTTTTACAGTGGTGACATGGGCCGCCAAGTGATCTCCCACCACTACTGTTCCCACTTAGGGGAGGATATGAGGCAGTGTGTCATCTACGATTCCGATAAAAAGGATGCCAAACTTATCGGTATCGAATACATCATCAGCGCCAAACTTTTCGCCACCCTGCCGGAGGACGAGAAAAAGCTGTGGCACAGCCACGTGCACGAGGTAAAATCCGGGCAGCTCATCGCTCCGCGGCTTCCGGAGGCGGCAGAAAAGGAACTGATGGAGGAGCTGGTCGGCACTTACGGCAAAACCTGGCACACATGGCAGGTGGACCGTGGGGACAATCTTCCACTGGGAATCCCGCAGCTCATGATGGGTTTCACCGCCGACGGCCAGGCCAACCCTTCAATTGTCAGCGCGCGGGATCAGGGATATGGCATCTCATCGGAGGAGCGGAAAGGAAAAAGGGCTGGTATTCCTGCTCCGGTCATTGCACCGGGAGCAGACGCATGGCAGCAGGGCAGAGCTATTCAGCTGCAGGCCGCGGAGGTGGAGGCGAAATAGGCGTGAAGTATCCTCCCTGCCTTTCCCAAGCCATCCGCCATTGCTATCTGAATTGAACGGAACTCAATGAGGAGAGCAATCTGGAAAAGTCCCAGATTCCTCCTGCCGTGTTTGAAGGGAGCCTGCCCCCCCCCGCCGAAGTTTCAGGTAGGCGGCAGCCTTTTCGAAATCGCCGCGTTCCTGGTTCTCTTTTCCGGAGGGCTCTGTTCGTAAAACCTTGGATTGAGGCGCGCGTGCGCCTCTTCCGACAGCCGCCGCCGGCATGAGCACCGGATCCATCAGACGCTGAGTGCCGGCATATCCTTTTCAGTTTTATTTTCACCTTCCCCGGAGAACAGTTTTTCAAACGAAAGCTCTTTTGAGGAGGGCGTCTCCGCCTTCAGGTAGGTCCGCATTTGCTCCAGCGCCTGGCTGTTTTCCGTCTCCGAATTGGAGGCCAAAGCATCCCAGGGCACAATCAGTTCATAGCCGCGCATGTAGGCGTCATTAGCGGTGTAGAGCACGCAGAGATTGCCCGCCAGGCCCGTGAGAACCAGTGTCCGAACCCTCAAGGCACGCAGCAGAATATCCAGGCAGGAGCCGTAAAAGCCGGAATGCCGCGGCTTGAGCACAAAATAGTCCTCCGGTTCCGGTCTGAGCCTTTCAACGATTGGTTTTCCACGGATTCCGGGCTCCAGGCAATGCTCCACCAGCCGCCTGAAATCACTCCGCCAGCGTCCGAAGTTGTCGTTCACATAGATGACCGGCACCCCCGTGGCGCGGGCCCGGGCCAGCAGTCCTCCGATGTTCTCAGCCATTTCCAGCGCCGGCTTCAGGATTTTTTCCCCTTCCGGCCATTCCAGATCGTTGATGACGTCGATGAGCAGAAGGGCCACTGGGGATTCTCCAAGCTCGTTTTCCTTACCAATTCCACTTTTCATGCTGAGGTGTTTGAAAGTTCAGCCTCTGCCGCCAGCATGATGCCCGCCATCTGCCGGAGAGCGGGAATCATGGCGGGCATATCCCTGAAGCAGGGCAGTTTGCAGTGTCTGCGCCGCAAAGTGCCATGAATTCTGGCTGCGCGTTCAGTGCCATCTCTCTGCGCAGGCTCCAGGCATCTTTTTTGCAAATCAGTTTTTCTTAATCCCACTGCCCCGGTCGTTCCGCTTCCCCGTTCCATTACCGGCCTCTTTTGCGGCAGCCAATTTAACATCCACCCCTTGGAAAATGCCCGCCTCCCCCATCAAGAGGAATTCTATTCCAATGAAGTCCGACGACATCATGAAAGCTGCCGGCGGGGAGAAGCCCCACCGTCTCTTCCTTTACCTGCCCAGTCAAAGGAAGGATGGATCCGCCATTGGCAATTTTGAGGAAATTGCCGACCGGACAGCGGAGACCCTGACGGAGCGTTTCGGAGGCGTGACCTCTTATCCGGCCACAGGTTATTTCAATAGTTCGGAGGGAATCCAGAGAGAAGCGGTGCGGGTGCTGGAGTTTTACTGTCCCCAGGCCAAGCTGGCCGGAGAGCAGCCGTTTATCTGGAATCTCGTGCTCAGCCTGCATGCGGAGCTCAGTCAGGAAAGCATGGCCCTTTCCGTGAACGGCAGCCTGCTGCTGTTTTCCGGCGATAGAGAGGGCGGCCTGTTGTGAATCCAGCCAATACTTTGAAGCCATCAGACCGTTTACCATGAATACCAATACCCCACGTGACCTCTTCTTTGACCAGTTGCGGGATCTTCACAGCGCGGAAAGCCAGATCCTCTCCTCATTGCCCGGCCTGGCAGCGAGGGCGGCTTATCCACCACTTTGTGCTTTGATCACAGAGCATGCCGGCCAGACCCGCCGCCAACTGGAAATGCTGACATCGGTGTTTCAGCGGCACGGGATGGAGCTTGGAAACGACAAATCCAAAGCCGTGGAGGGGCTAATCGCCGGTGGGGATGCCCATCTTGACCAAGTGGAGGTGCCGCAGACCCGGGATCTAATGCTGACCGCCCACTGCGCACGGATCGAGCATTATGAGATTGCGGGCTACGGCGTTGCCCTGCGGCTGGCGCAAAGATTGGGCCTGCAGGAGGAGACCTCTATTCTGGAATCGATTCTGCAGGAGGAACTGGCTGCCGCCCATGGACTGGAGGCGCTGGAGCCCGCGTTGTTTCAAATGGCCATGGAGGGAGGGTTGAACTGATGAAACGGTTTCTGCGCAATAATGGCCTCTCGTTGGTGCTGGCCGGTCTCTTTCTCATTTTCTGGGCTGCGCAGGCTGTCAGCGGCTGGAAAGTGCACAATGAAGAGCAGAACCGTCACCACGCGGCGGAACTGACCTTTCCGCACTATCTGGCCAGCGGCCACTTCTGGCAGGCCACGGGCGAAAACTGGGAGAGCGAGTTTCTGCAGATGTCGGCCTACGTGGTGCTCACCAGTTTCCTTTTCCAGAAAGGGTCCGCCGAGTCCAAGGATCCGGATGAGCCGGAATCCGAAAAGGATAAAAATCCGCAACCGCCCGGCAAAAAGCACGGTTTCCTTTACCGTAATTCCCTCTCACTGGGACTTCTGACGCTCTTCGCATGCTCTTTCTGGCTTCACGCTGTCGGTGGCCTGAGGGAATCGAATGAGGAATTGACGGAGCATGGGGAACCGGCGCAGGGCCTTGGAGAGTTTCTGGGCAGCGCGGAGTTCTGGTTCCAGTCCTCCCAGAACTGGCAGAGCGAGTTTATGGCGGTGCTCGCCATTGTGGTGCTGAGCATTTTTCTGCGGCAGGACGGTTCGCCTGAAAGCAAGGACATCAACTCCCCCAACTCCGCCACGGGCAAATAAATGAATGCCCTCCCTTGGGATGCAGTGATTGTTGGCGGCGGTCCCGCAGGGCTGAGCGCCGCCCTGCTGCTGGGCAGATGCCTGCGCCGGGTGCTGGTCTGCGATGCGGGGAAACCGCGCAATGCGGCTTCAAAGGCCATGCATGGTTTTATCGGATATGATGGCATTGATCCCCGGGAGTTCCTGCGCAGAGCCCGCTTGCAGCTGGAGCGTTATCAAACGGTGGAGCGGTGGGTGGCCACGGTGGAGAAAGTGCGCAGGGAGGACAACCTTTTTATCATCGATCTGGAGGATCAAAGGACCGTTGTCAGCCATGCAGTGCTTCTGGCCACTGGAGCCAGTGCCCGTCTGCCTGCGGTGGAGTGGGTTGAGCGGTTTTACGGAAGGTCACTGCATCATTGCCCTTACTGCGATGCCTTCGAGCACCGGGGCCGGTTTCTTGGAGTGCTGGGCAATGATCAGGCGGCGGCGGATCTGGCAGTGGAGCTGCGGCTGTGGAGCCGGAAAGTCGTGCTTTTTACCAACGCCGGGCCTCCGGTGGAAAAAGCACTGGCGGAGTGCATGGAACGCAGCGGAGTGGAGATTGTGGAGGGAGGTGTGACCCGCCTTGAAGGATGCGGGGACAGTCTGGAGCGTGTTTGCGTCGGCGGGGACTCATGGCATGCCTGTGAGGCTTTGTTTTTCAGCCCCCGGCAGACGCATCAGTCCGGACTTGCCGCCGGGATGGGCTGCCCTGTTTCCGAGGAGGACGGGGCGGTGTCCTGCTCGGCCAACGGAAGCACGGAGGTTGAGGGGCTTTTTGTGGCGGGAAATCTTTCCAACGGTGTGCAGATGGCCGTGGTGGCCGCTGCGGAGGGAGTCAAGGCGGGGGCCTCGCTGAATGACTGGCTGCTGGCCCGGCAAATTGAGCTTTCACCGGTTGGATGAGGTGCGGCTT
Organism: Verrucomicrobiales bacterium; assembly: GCA_028293125.1. Taxonomy (GTDB): domain Bacteria; phylum Verrucomicrobiota; class Verrucomicrobiia; order Verrucomicrobiales; family V1-33; genus CAIZWU01. The sequence continues at coordinate 6,443 of JAQGPJ010000093.1, forward strand.
TGGGTGGAACTGGCCAGCAGACCAACGGCCGCCCACGGACTGCTTCATCGCGGCTTCCGTATTCAGCATGGGCAGTGGCCGGCCATTCTACAGGAATGGACTCCGGCCATGCCCAATGCCTGAGTGCAAATGCCGGTTTGCCGCTGTTTGCCAGAATAATGCGATCCGGATTCCGGACCATCACCCGGCAGCAGCATGCGCCCACGGGAAAAATACGCTCAGGAATGGCGCGGCCTGACATGGCACCATCCCTGCAAGGAAGTGAGGAGCAACCTTCCTGAAATCCTATGAGCACAAGCACAACCGGCCGGACTGGTGAAATCCTGAATTCCCTGCTCCGCGGGGAACTCTCCGCCATCGAAACCTACAGCAAAGCCATTCATAAATTCCCGAAAGCAGGAGCGCTGCAGACCTTGGAGCGCATCCGTACGGACCACCTGCACAGCGTCTCCATTCTCCGTGATCTGATCCATCGCGATGGAGGCCATCCTTCCACGGATTCCGGGGCTTGGGGCAGCTTCGCTAAAACTGTGGAGTCGGCCGCCTCCCTGCTGGGACACAATTCCGCCATCGCGGCCCTGAAACAGGGAGAAAAACACGGCATTGGGGAATATGAGGACGCGTTGAAGGATTCCGACCTTCCCGGAGACATCAAACAAACCCTGCGCGGACTGTTTGAGCCTTTGCAGCGCCATCTTCGGTATCTTGAGAATGCACAGGATTAAAAGAGACTTGCTGAAATGCAGGCGACGTCAATTGTGGAAAGCGCTATGCAATAGTGAATGCTTCAAAGCAGGTGACGGGAATGCAGTGACGGCACCATGCTTGATGCAGGAACTTTTCCCCGTGGTCAGGCAATGATTTCCCGGATGCGGGTGCCGTCCTCCACCAGGCGCATGGTGCGGCCCAGCGTATGCACCTCCATGCTGGCAAGGTTCATTCCGAGCTGGTGAATGATGGTGGCGTGCAGATCGCTGCAGTAGTGAGGCGAGTCCACGGCCTTATAGCCCACCTCATCCGTGCCGCCATGAATGACGCCCCCTTTGATGCCCCCGCCCGCCATCCAGGAGGTGTAGCCTTTGGGATTATGATCGCGGCCCGTGGTGTTTTGTGACCACGGGGTGCGGCCAAACTCACTGGTCCAGACAACCAGCGTCTCATCCAGCATGCCCCGCTGTTTCAGATCCCGGATCAGGCCGGCAATCGGTTTGTCCGTGGCGCGGCAATGCGGCGCGTGGGTGCTGATATCGCCGTGCGCGTCCCATCCGCCGTTGCCGCCGCCCGCATGGCAGATTTGGATGAAGCGCACCCCTCTTTCCGCCAGACGGCGTGCGAGCAGAAGCTGTTTGCCGAATTCCTGCGTCTCCTTTTCATCAATGCCGTAGAGCGATTTCACATGATCGGGCTCGCTTGAAAAATCCACGGCCTCCGGTGCCGAGAGCTGCATCCGCGCCGCGAGTTCGTAAGCCTTCGCGCGTGCTTGAATGTCTGAATTGACCGCATAGGTTTCGCGGAATTCACAGTTCATGGTCTCCAGCATCTCCATCTGCCGGTCGCGTCCGGTCCGCGTCCCGTCTCTGGGCGGATAAAGATTCGGCACAGGGGTCTGCCCCGCCTGAAATGGAGTCGCGGCCACGGACGCCCCGAGGTAGCCGCCGGTCAGCTGCACGGGCGAGGAGGGGCGTCCGATGTTCACGAACGACGGTAGATTTTGATTGGCGCTGCCCAGCGCGTGGGATACCCAGCTTCCCAACGCGGGGTGATCGAACTGCCGTCCACGCTGGCCCGTGGTGGTTTCAATGACCGCCGGAAAGTGATTGCCCTCGTGACACCACATCGAGCGGACCACCGCGATGTCATCGATCACACCGCCGACGTGGGGAAACCAGTCGGAAACAGGAATGCCGGATTTGCCATAGTGCTTGAAAGTGCGCAGGCAGGGAATAACCGGCCGCCTCATCTCCGCCAAGTTGTCGCCAAAACCCACGGCATCGATGAGCTTGCCGGCCCATTTGTTATCCTTGGGATCGAAGGTGTCAATGTGACTGACCCCCCCGCACATGAAGAGGAAAATGACGGATTTTGCTTTTGGCGGGCGGTCCGGCAGTCCGGCGGGCTGTGGAGCCTCACCCGCCTCCGCCCAAATGCCGCCGAGCGCCAGACCCAGAAATCCGCCGCCAAGCTGGTGGATGAAGCGGCGGCGCGCGATCCGGCCGCAGGGATAAAGCTTTGAAAGCAAGGGGTCACCTGACATAAATAAATTCGTCTGAGTTGAACATCAGCCAGCAAAGCTCCTTCAGCCGTGCGGCATCGTTTTCCAGATACTGCAGAGCGCCGGCTTTCTCCGCGGCGGAGGGCAGGCGGGAAAAAACCAATCTCCAGGCCAGATCGACGGCAGCGGGCAGTCCGCCTTCCGGCTCACGCTCCAGACGCTCCGCCAACTGGGCACAGGCACGGTCCACGTCGGGGCTGTTCATCAAAAACAGTGCCTGCGGAGCCGTGACAGTCTGCGTGCGCACTGGGCACGGCTCCCGCCCGTCGTCCACATCGAATGTCCGGAGAAAATCAGGCGTCACGTCGCGGCTGGACGAATAACCACGCACGATATAGGCACCGCGCCGTTTCAGATTCCCGCTCCCGGCCTTGTCGGAAAGCTCCCGTCGGCGGTTTTTTTCCCCGTCCCCTTCACGGATATCGAAGGAGCGGCCGCCTGTCTGCAAATCCAAAATTCCCGCCGCGGCGTGCAGGGAATCCCATACCGGTTCCGCTTCCAGACGCTGAAGCCGGAAATGCCAAAGCAGGGTGTCCGCCGGATCAAGCTGCTGGCTTTCCTGAAATTCAACGCCCGCCGCAGATCCGCGCCTGTAGGCCTCGGAAGTCACCATCAGCCAGTGCATGTGCCTCATGCTGTAGCCGCACTCCACAAACTCGGCGGCGAGCCAGTCCAGCAGTGCGGGATGTGACGGCCTGCCGCCGAGTTCCCCGAAGTCACTTGGGTTCCTTACCAGACCCCCGCCAAAATGCCACTGCCACAGCCGGTTCACCGCCACGCGCGCGAAGAGCGGGTTTTCCAGCGCCGTCAGCCAGTCGGTAAAGGCTTCGATGCGTCCATCACGGAAGTCCGGCGGCAGTGCCGGAGCCGTGGCGAAAGGCCAGCCAGGCTGGACCTCATTCTGCAAATCAGGGCGTGAGGGATCACCGCTGATGAGGACATGGCTTTTCTCCTTTTCGCGAAGAGGATCGGTCTCCACGGTGTAAAACACCGGCAGGGCCTGACCGCGGGGAACCTCCACCCCGTTCAGCCTGCTCCGCAGCTCCTCATAGGTCCGGCGCACCTCTTCCGGCATGGCTCCGGTGAGCTTGTCCTCGTCAATGCGCAGAACGGGGAAATAATCATCCGCGATTTTCTGCTCTCCAACGGTCCGGCGGTTTTCCGGTTTGCGCATCACCGCCTGAATCTCCGGCGGTAGCATCAGCAGACGCTCCTCACGGAGCTTCGCTCTGTAAGGAGCGGCGAAATCATTGACAGCCTTCTCCAAGGGCGCACGCCTTTTCTCCGCTTCGGCCATCGCTTTGTTGCTCTCCATCAGTTCGGCCGGCCCCGCCAAGGTGATTTTGCGCAGCACCAGCGGATCGAAGAGCGCCTTCATGGCATAATACTCTCTCTGGGAAACGGGATCGTACACGTGGTCATGGCATTTGGCGCAGCCCACGGTCATACCCATGAAGGCGGTGGAGACCGTGTCCACGGCGTTGATGGCCAGGTCCTGCGGATTCTCCCCCGCGCCGCGCGCCAGCAGACCCAGCGCGAATTCATCACCGGGCCGCGGCTCCCGACGCGAACGGTAGCCCGTGGCCGACATTTGGGTCCGCTCATTGGCGCGGCGGCCGGTGAGCTGCAGCTGCACGAATTGGTCATACGGCATGTCCTCATGGAGGGCATTGATGACCCAGTCCCGCCACAGATGGATGCCGGGCGCGGCGACCATGCGCTCGTCCGCGTCGGCGTAACGCAGCACATCCAGCCACCGGCGTGCGTAACGCACGGCGTGCTGCCTGTCATCCAGAAGCCGGTCCACCAATTTTTCATAGGCGTCCGCTGAAGTGTCGGCCAAAAACGCCTCCTGCTCTGCGGGGGACGGCGGTAGACCGGTCAGATCCAAATGCGCGCGCCGCAGCAGCGTGGCCTTGTCCGCTGCGCCAACCGCCCTGATCCCGCGGATCCTGAGTTCCGCGTTGATGAAGCGGTCCACCGGATTGGGCTCCGCGCCTTCCGGCAAAGTGGGCTTCACCACTGGTTTCAACGACCACCATACCTCCGTCGAAGGTTTTCTGACAGGGACCGCGCCGGTGGCTGGACCGAAAACGGCCATATACAGACAACTAATGCCGAGCAGGATCCGGCAGCTTGAAAATCTTTGGGTCACTTGGTCAGTTTACGGTTTGTGAACCGCCGGGCCAACCGCATTCCGCCTCGCATTCACGGATACCTTGCTCCATTCCTCAAGGCGAGTAGCACATTTTGAAATGGCGGAAGGGGTGGGATTCAAATTGGCTTGAAAACCAAACTCCGCAGGGTGTCAAAGTTTCTATGTTTCCCGAGTCCTTTGCTGATCACTTCGAGCCCAACGAGTGGACACCCTTTCCAACCAATTTCAAAGCATCATGAGTGGTTGCGGGCTTGCCCCTTACCGCCCACGCCGGAAAAGGGAGAGTCACAGCGCACAGGATGGCGCCCGCACAGTATCGGAACTTAATTCATAGCCTGCGGCACACGGCGACAAGCCTGATGAAAAATGCTGGAATCAGTCCTGCACCTGTTTAAGGAGAGCCCGGAACTCACCTGCATTTTTGATGGCGAAAGCGTCCCAGTCATTGTTGAAGTAAGCCCAGACCCGATTGGCTCCGCTCTGTTGAATACGGTCCCGCCAGACTTTCAGTTCAGGCGTTGAATAATCATGCCGGTACCATTTTACGGGTCCGTGAAAACGAAGATAGACCTCCTCCGTTGTGGCGATCAACTCATCAGGCAGGCGCGGGGCACTGCAGGAGCAGAAAATGGTGCCGGTCTTCCGGAAGGCATCATAAACTTTGGCATTCCACCATGAGGCATGGCGAAACTCCACAACATTGCGCCGGCCCGGGTCGAGCTGGGAGAGAATGGCTTTAAGCCGCGCGGGCGTGTAATCGTGACTGGGAGGCAGTTGGAAAAGAAAACAGCCCATGTGCTTCCCCAGAAGATCCCCAATGAAGCCAAAATCCCTGATCAAAGTTTTTGTCCCCTTGAAACGCTTTACATGGGTGATCAGTTCACAGACCTTCACAGTGTAGAGCAAATTTCTGCCTCCGGCCTGACGCAGCCACGTTTTCACAGCGTTCACCGTGGGCCATGAATAAAACGGCGCATTAAGCTCCACTGTGCTGAAATGGGAGGCGTAATGATAAAACCACTGTTGTGTCGGCATTGCCTGAGGATAAAATTTGCCCTTCCAATCCCAATAAAACCAGCCGGAGCAGCCAATATTGAAATCCGGGGGCACTTCAGGATCCGTTTCAAGTGTGGAGCCAGCCGCTGTGCGGACAGCATGCATTTTTAATGCTCTTCCGGCATTGGCTTCACGCTGCTTCTCGCGGCGTGCCGCCCTGCGGGCCCGCCGCTCCTCAATTGTTAAAACAGTGCCTTTTTCAGCCATCGCGGTGGATTTGACAGTAGTGATACCAGCAATTGATGAACTCCTTGCTCTTCGGATGGAGGAGCTGCCATAGGGTGCAATAAGGAGCCCATCCCCGACAGGACGTTATAAACCCCTGCCCGGACGCTTTTAACTGCCAATCCGTCCACCGGGGCACCGCCACAGCCGCACCAATCGGGACCAACCATTGCCGGCATTGACTTGACCACCGTAATCTCCGGGAAGTTGCCCGGTGGAAGCGGCCCGCCAAGCGGGCTTCAGATGCAAAATGCACAGCGCCCGCCGCGCAATGCAGGTCCGGAATGCCTTGGATCATAGCGCTTATTCGCAGTGCGGCCCAGATAATCTTGGCATCCCGCCTGCAAAGCTCTGGATCACATTATGAAACTCTCCACCCTGCGCGACCTTTACATCCACGAGCTCAAGGATCTTTACAGTGCTGAGAAGCAGCTGGTCAGAGGCCTTCCCAAAATGGCCGAAGCCGCCTCATCCCAAGAGCTCAAAGCAGCTTTCGAAACACACCTTCTGGAGACCAGAGAGCACGTGTCAAGGCTGGAGAGAGTCCTGAAACTTACGGGTGCCGGCACAAGAGGCCCCAAATGCAAAGGCATGGAGGGCCTGCTGGAGGAAGGCGCGGGCATGATTGAGGAGGAGGCCGACCCGGAGGTCAGGGATGCCGGCCTGATCTCAGCCGCCCAAAGAGTGGAGCATTATGAGATGGCGGCATACGGCTGCGCCCGGACCTACGCCCGCCTCCTTGGGGAAACCGAGGCTGCCGGTATTCTTCAGATAACCTTGGATGAGGAGGGAACAACAGACAAAAAGCTCACAGATCTTGCCGAATCCGTCATCAATGTGGCCGCCAACGAATCCGGGGAATGATTTGGAAAGCAGTTTGGTGACGTAGTCAACAATGCCGCAGTCCATGCATCGCTCACGGCCGCTCGACATGGGATTGGCCGTCAGGGCGATAATATGCGGGCCAGGGAGCGCAAAATCCCTGCGGATGCGGCGAGAGGTTCATGGCCGTCAACCTCCAGCATACGGTAGTCCATGAGGATGACATCGTAGGGCACATTCCCCAAGGCTGTGAGCCGGAGCGCTTCGCCAATCACAACTATCACCCGCTTCGCGCCGAAGCTCACCCTTGGGGAGCGTCTCAGGCGCGAGCATGAAATGCTCAAACTGATCGCCGGAGCCATCCGGGGTGATAAACCGTCGGAGTGAATTCCCATGCCTGCCTGCAATTCAGGAGGACGCGCGCCCTTTGGATTCCGCTGGAATGGCGGAGCCCCTGTGGTGGACGAAGAAAAAGCCGCCGTGCGGCGGCTGATTTTTGATCTCTTTCTGGAGCACCGCTCCAAGGGAGCCGGTGGCATTGACGCTTAATCAAATGGGCTATCCCTCCCCAACTGCCGGAAAATGGACGGATGTCACCGTCGCCCGGCTCCTGCGCTGCCCTTGGGCGGTGGGCACTTATGAGACTGAGCGGGCCAAAACGGAACCGGATGGATTATAGGCAGGAATCCCCAAAGAATCGCGATCACCGCTTCCCGCTGCAAAACCGCTGCGGTTTCCTAACACATGAAGGCCCCAACGGGTGAACCGCTCGAGCCTGATGGTCCGCCGGGCGAGCCGGTCCACATCTGCCTGCCCAAGCCGGGACAGCTGTGTCCCTGAGCCGACTGACGCGGTCAATGCTCAACGGGCTGATTCTCCCCACTCCCCGTAACCTTCATAGCCCGCCAGTCAAAAGCGTCAGCCAGTGCCAGCCGTGCGGCTCATATCTGGGCGAGCCTGAAATTCCACCTCCTGCGGCTGCGCAGGGAGCAGTCATCCTGAAGTCGATGTTGCCAGTTTCATGGCCACCTGACTCCTTCTCAGGCTGGAGGAATTTTGTAACTCGTTGAAAATCAACGAAAATTTGAAATGGCGGAAGGGGTGGGATTCGAACCCACGGTGAGTTGCCCCACGTTCGATTTCGAGTCGAGTGCCTTAAACCGAGCTCAGCCACCCTTCCGATTCATTTTCAACGAGTTGTGCAACTTGAAAATTGCAATCTTTATACTCCGGCACCACGCTTTGCAGGAAAAAAACCGTCCCAAGTGGAACCAAACATGCCGAAGCAACTCGTTTGGAATCCCCAAGGATCAATTTCCCCGCAGGCATAAAACCGGGCGCTACTATGTCCGCACCTGCGCGGGGAGCAAGCAGAAATGGACAAGTTTGAAAACTACCCTGCTGAGGGTGGCCAAAAACCGGATTCCGGGGCATCTGGAGGCTGACGGACACCTGAAAGCCACTGGGGCTCCGGTCGGGAAAGCTGAAACCAGCCGTTTCGCGACCGCGATAAAATCTACCGCAGGGAACTGGAAAGCGCCCCGGTCCGCCCGAACATTAAAGCCCACCGTGAGGCGGGCCTGAAAATCCTGCTTCGCACTTGGGAGGAAATTAAATCCCTTTCCGTCCGGCGGATCACTTCCAAAATGGTGGAGCAATGGCCGATGCCTTCCTGAAAGTTCAGGCCAGTGCCGAAAGCGGCGGAACCCGATCGGACAAGGCGGGTCTGATGCGCGGGCTGCGCCCTATGCAGCGCCAGTTACTGAGGCTTTTTGCGGACCGCAGGGTTGTTGTGGTGGCTGAAGTTACGGAATACTTGGGCATTTCCCCTCGGCAGGCCCTCAAGCACCACTTCATGCGCGGCTTGGAAAACCATATCCGGCAGCCCTTTGCGGAAGACCGTGAAGCTGGACCCTCAAGCACTTCACGGAGCTGGAGTAAAAGCCGTCCTTCAGTCCTTTGGCCAGTTCACCAAGTTGAATCCGGAGATCGGCCTTCGGGTCTTTGATGCGGAGTTTGGTCATCTCGGTGCCACCCTGCCAAGTTCCGCGGCGGACTCCAGTAAAAAGTTTTCCGGCCTATAAACGCAAGCCGCAACCGGTAGGATTTTTAATAAATTCTTAAGTTTTGGTGTCAGATTTTGCTTTTCCTGTTAAAGATTCCCGATACAATTAAAAGTGAGGCCTCAAGTAACTAAAAACCAGTCTCCGGGAGACTGGCACCTGATCTTGCCCCGGATAGCTCGACTGCTCACTTGGCATTTATTCCTCCACTTCTCCTCATGACACGCCGTCAGTTCCTGCCAGCCATTCCATTCCTCCTCGGCTCTGTCACTTTGGTCTCCAGCAGCCAAGCTGCGGAAAAAGAGAACAAACCGGGCAATTCTGGGGAGGAGGCCAAACTTGGCCCGGCAAGCGGCACTGGCGCGGGCAGTGCAGAGGAGGCTGGCTTTGTCCCGCTTTTCCAAGAGGACGGTCCGCCTAAAGGCTTCCGCTTGGGGGCTTGGGACGATGTGTCCAAACCCGCTCCGGAAGGCGCGGTCTTCACCGTGAAGGACGGGGTGCTGCATGGCCCCACGGTGCGCGGGTGCTGGCTCCTGAGTGAAAAAGAGTATGGAGACTTCATTCTGGCCTATGAGTTCAAGCTCGGCCCGCGTGGCAATTCCGGCTGCGCTCTGCGCGCTCCGCTGAAGGGGGATCCCGCCTTCGATGGACTGGAGATGCAGATGGCCGATGTCCGCTACAATCCCGAGGCCAAACCCAGCGAGCTCACCGGCGGGTTTTACCGCGCGGCCGCGCCTTCCAGCCAGGTTTACAAGCCGGAGGACTGGAACCAAGTGCGCATAGAGCTCCGCGGCTCCAAGGCCAAAGTGGAGATCAACGGCACCACCGTGCAGGACATCGATTTCGATACCTTCAAGGAGACCGTGCCCCGCCACGACGGCACCATGGCCACCTCATTGAAGGAGCGCCCGCGCAAAGGCCACATCGGCTTCCAGGAGCTCAGCCGCGGTGGCGGCATCCTGCTGCTGCGGAATGCGTGGATCCGGGAGTTGAAGTGAAGTGAGGCGACCGGGGGGGGAGGTGCCTCCAAACCAGCGGGCAGGTCAGAGGCAGTGCCTCCCGGCGCAGCTCTCAGAGGAGGCTTGCCGTCGGGTGCCGCGCCGATACCGGTCAACCGTCGGAGTTTTCCTTTTTCAGTACATAATACATGGGAATGACAAACCCGAGCCCCAGAGCGATGAGAAACATCAGCGGGACTTTCCAGTTTATCATCCAGACTCCCAAGCCGGTGGGCCGCGCAAGGATGTCACCGCTTTCCATAATCCGGTCAGCCTTGGCCTGAAGCGCGGCGGCGCGCGCGGGGGGCAGACCGTATTGCATCGCCAGCGCCAAGGTGGATGCGATGGAATTGGCGCGTTCGTCCAGCATGAAGGTGGTGGCCTCATAGAGCAACTGGGCCATGACAGGGTCCTGCGGCTTGATAAAGAGAGCCCGCACGGTGCACTGGCTGCGCAGGGAGCCCAGCACCCCCTCCGTATCCTTGTTTCCCTGAAGGGTTTCAAAACTCCGCTGGTCCGGGTCGAGACCGGCGATGGTGTGGCTGTTCAGCCAGGAGGGGTCGGATTTAAGGGCGATTTTGGTCTCCAGCACGCGCACGTGCAGCCATTCCGCCAGCATGTGGGAATAGGGATTCCGCTCCAGTCCCTCCCGGATCCAGTGCAGCGCCTGCACATCGTCCCCGGTCAGTTCATAACAGGTGCCGAGATTGGCCGCCGTGGCGTATAGTCCGGGGTGGTCGGCCTCGATCTGTTTCAGTTTTTCAAGAGCCCCCCGCGCGTTGCCCTTGAGCACCATGCGGACGGCCTCGTCGTTTTTGCGGATGCCGGCGACCGGCTCGGTGGCATAGGCGTTGGGATCGGGGGTGACATGGGGATCATCCGCCGGGCTGGCGGCCAGAGCCCGCTCCACGGGCTTGGAAAACCAGCCTAGGCTGTCGAGGTATTTGGTGTAGGAATTCTCGAGAGTGCTTCCCTCGATGTTCGCGCAGGCGTCCGCGCGCCGGGCCATGCCGGCCATGGCCAGAAGGATGAGAATGAGGCTGGCGCCCCTGCCGGCGCGCCGGATTTTCCAAACTCCAAAAAGAGCCAGCCCGCACATGAGCCCTCCGGCGATGGCCAGCGGCGTCTTCCCGATGGTCCGCACCAGACCGGGGGGCGGATACTCGTAGGTTGTGTCCAGCGGTCCATGCGTCAGTGTCAGGGCCCGCGATGGCAATGGAACTGTCAGGAGGAATGAAAGTGTCAGAACAGGGAGAGCAGGGAGGATTCTCATGGCGTTATCAGCATAGGAATTTCACTGTGGCATGGCAAGATTCGAATGCGGAAGACCTTGATGGGGTGAATAAAACTTGTCATTCAAGCAAGCCAACGGTGGGTGCAGCTGTCCGTCCGAGCGAGGAGCCGCCCTACCTGTATCCTCCCGCCGGCAGCGTTGTCGTGGCTTGATATGGCGGCACGCTGGCGGGGGAACGTTGCCAGCCTGCGATCATGGCGCCTGGTTTGGGATTTTCCGCTGATTGGATGGATGGCCACGGCCATTCCATCACTCTTTAGATTGCAATGCAAGGTAGAATGCATTATATTAATCCCATGCGCTCTATTCTCCGAAAACTGCTTTATGCATTCCTGTGGTTGGCGGGAGCCGCGGTGCTGATCATTGGCGGCTTGTTCCTGGCTCCTGTGCAGCCCGGCGGCAGTGGGGTTTTGGCCAGTGTGCGGCTGCCGGACGGATCTGAATACAAGGTCAGCCAGCGCTGCAACTGGAGTTCGGAGCCCTATACTGTCAGTTTCTTTATGCGTCCGGCCGGGGGCGTGGGCTGGTGCTATATCGATCATGAGGCCATGCGGTGGCGGGATGTGTCCATGATCTGGGACAGGACATCGGATTCAATCGTGGTCACCGAGCGCGGCACCCGCCGGGCTGTTCTTGATCGTAAACGGAGCGCTTTCTGGATAGACAATGGAGGTTTCAGCCGTGAGCTGGCAGCCCCGCAGTTGGAGGTGGGTCAGGCGGGCTATCCGTCCCCACCCTGATGCGGGACCGTGGACCAGGAGTTCCCATGGAATCATTCTGAGTGAATCACTCCCAAGGGGGGATGAAAGTTTTCCCGTGCGCTTGTCGATGGAGAGCTCCCGTGCGCTTGTCGATGAAGAGTTCGCAGTCCTCTCCGGCGTAGCCCATCCGGCCGTCCGCAATCCATTGATCACCGCCATCCCGGATGCCCATAAGTCCCGCGCATCCGGAAAAATAGCGTTGCCCCATCATCCCTGCCTCCTCTCTGGAGACTCCATCCTTGAAAACCACTTGGTGCAGGCCTGTCCGGAATTTCCTGTCGGTCCGGCTTAGCGGTTCCAACTGACAGCCGGACTGGAGCGCGGAACACAGACAGAGAATGCCAAGGGGTTTCATAATGGCCCATCCTTCATTCCAACAGCGGGCTGATCAATCCCAAAATGCTAAATTAATAGCATTTGAAATCCCAGTGGTTGAAATTCATACCGTTTCCGCGAAACGCCTTCCTGACGGGTCGGCAGATTATTGGCTGCTGCGGGAGGAGGATGGGAGGCGGATCTCAGGGTTTCCGCCGGGTCGAAACAATCTGGAACGTCAGAACCGGCCCTTTGCCGCTCACCGGGCCGGCGGCGAAACCAACGGTGCCGGCGCATACCGTCAGAGGCGGCCGGGGTTTGGTCACGGCCAGCTGGAAAACGAGACCAGGCTTTCCATTGATATCGAGCTGGATTGGCATGGCGTAAATTTTGTCAGCCGCCGGGAGACCCCATGGCGCCGCCTCCAGTTCCCGCACCTTCGGAAGCATGGTGAAATGAATGTCCGCTTTTCCTCCCCGGCTGATGATGGACCACCACGGGATATCCACCACGCTGCGCAGCACCTCCTGGATCCCCGGTGTGCTGTCCGCCACCGTGAAGAACTCCTGCATCGCCAGAAAAGCACCCACAAATCCTACCTCATCCGCTATGTCCACTTTCACCCCGGCCGCTGCCGACTGGGCCATCCGGCGGCGGGCTGCCGCCACCTCCTCCGCGGGATAAGGCTTGGGAGCGAAGCCGAGGTTGAAATCCCCCGCCGCTTTCGGATGGGTTTTGGACACGGCATTGAGCCGCAGCAGCAGCGACGGCATGCGGTCCAGCCCCAGCGCCAGATAATCCGGACTGATCAGAATCCTCCGCTGCCGCACCTGTGGAGCCGCTATCGGGCTTTTGTCCGCAGCCGCCCTCCCTTCCAGAGGCCCGGCCACGCGGAGTTTCAGTGCAGCGCACCCTCCGCCCATGGTGAACTGATGCCCGGTGGAGGTATGGTAAGTCACGGATTCCTCCTTCTCCTTTGACTCCGCTTTGGTCAGCCCGTCCGCCTCGAGCTCGATGATCCACTGCCGCTTTCTGTTCCCCGAAGTCCACGTGACCAGGGCCGTGGCCGCGTCGCCGGCCCGCAGCTTCCCCGACTGTGCGGCGGCGAAACCCTCCAGTTGGAACCCCGCCGCTTTGGCCGCCTCCCAAACCCCCGGCAGCGGCGGCACCTGCCGGAACTCCGGAGGCCTGGGCGCGCTGTCCGCCAAAGCGGGCAGGGGTAATGTCATCACACCCAATAGCAGCATCAGTGCCGGTCCCAGCCATCCGGAAAAGCGGGGGTGGCAGCGACGCCGGCGCGGTTCCGGGGGAAGGGAAACGGGAAAGAGAATGGCTGTATGGTTCATATCCATCCAAAAGATAAAGCGGATCAGACGCCGCGACGCCGGGATTATTCAGTTTTTCCCTGACATTTTCCAGCGGAGGCGGTGCAGCACTGATTGAAGCCGCGCCTTTTCGCGGAATCCCGGTCGGTGTTCTGGTTTCCAATCCGTAGGGCGGTGCATGGGGCGGGCCGGCGAAACCGGATTGCGTGTTATGGAATTTTTACCATACATGTCCTCCCATGCACTGCGCCATCCCCATTCCGGATTCCATCCAAGAGGTGAAGGGAACCCATGGCACCATGCTGATCCGCCGTTGGAAGTGGAATGTCATCCAGTTTGCCGGCCTGGCTTTGTTCTGCTTTTTCTGGGACAGCATCGTTGGCCTTGTCTGGTGGGGCGCTCTGGTTGGCAATGTCGGATGGTATGTGAAAGTCTTTATGCTGCCGCATGCGGCAGTGGGGATCTATTTGCCTTGGTATCTCTTGGCCATGCTGCTGAACCGCACGGAAATCGTGGTGACGCCGGCGGAGTTGACCATACGGCGTCTCCCGGTGCCTTGGGAAAGAAAAAGACGGGTGGCTGTCCACTATATTGCCCAACTGTTCGCATGGGAGAAAAACAGCGGTGGCAAAGGGGCATCAAGTAGCTTTGAGCTTCACATGATCGACCGGGACAACCAACGGTGGCGGATGCTGGACGATCTGCAGACTCCGGAGGAGGCTCTATATCTGGAGCAGCGGCTGAAAGAGCTGCTGGCGCTCCGACACGAACCTGTGGCCGGAAGGGAATAGCTGAAAAGCCGCCTCATAAGCGGACACTTTGGTCAAAGCCGGACCATACGGCCGGGAAGCCCTTGATTTCAGGCAGGGACAGGTTCAAACGGTCACCATGCAGCCTGCCAGTCCTGAATCCCCCGCCATGATGGTGCCGGTGGCCCGTTTTACCACCCGGGAGCAGGCTGAATCCTTCCTCACCATCGCCTCCGAGTGTGGGGTGGCGGCCCGTATTCTGGATCTCCGGGGATTCAGCGGGGGATTTGACAGCACCTTGGGCGGGGCGGACAGCCTGCAGGGATTCTCCGTGGAGGTGAAGGCGGAGGAGGTAACAGCTTTGGCCGCCCATCTGGAGGCCGGCATGGAGATTGACCCTCAGGATCCGATGCACTCGGCGGGCCGGGATGAGCTGACGGCCATCGCCGAAGGGCCTTTGGACGGAAACCTCTGCGAGCGGATCATCGCCTCCAGGATCCTGGCCGGCCTGCCGCCGGAGAGGAGCCGGGGCGTATGCGGGGATCCGGTGGCCGTGGATGCGTGGCTGGCCGCCGACGGTCGGATGGCCCGATGGCTCGGCGCGGCGGGATTGATTTTCACGGCGGTTTATCTGACGGTTATGGCGGACAGAATCCTTTTTCCGGACTACCGTATTCGGTGTATGAGGAGGCGTCGCACTCATGGGGTCTCAATCCGTCCCGGGGAGTGACCGGCGGGGCGATCGCCGACAACGTCCGTCCGTTTCTCTTGGTTCTGGTGCCCATGGCCACAGGAACCGCCCTCATCCTCTCTTGGCGGCAGCTCCGGGACGGCACCCGCCGCCGCATGTTTCCCGACTTTTGGAGAAAGACCGGTTACCTGCTGTTCTGGCTGCCGCCGGCGTTGATGGTGGTGATGGCCGTAAGCACAGGTCTGATTCCATTTTATATGGAGGTGAAAAGCTTGGCGCGGATGCTGGGCTGGTGAATTTTCGCGGCGCTGTATGGTTGTTTGATTCTTTCCTTTTCCTGACTGAAAATGGTGTCAAACTGAGGAGGTGGAGCGGCAATGGATCCGCACTCCGGGGCCCAACCACCAAAGGGTGTTTCCCATGCCATGAAAAAGGAGGAGCGGAATATGGGACAGAGTCAGTTCCATGTGATGGGGGAAGTGCTGCTGGCGTTCGGTGCCATGGCTCTGCTGTTTCTGCTGTTCGCCTCCTGCGCGGGCCTTCCGTTTCTGATCGGCAGGACCTTCGGAGACTGGTTCGGGCTTTTGAGCGCCCTGCTGGCCATCATTTGCTGGGTGCAGCTGGTGCCCCTGCGGGGATTTCCGCAGGGCATCCTTGCCCTGACTGGGTTGTCCGCCTTGGCGGGGCTGATGATTGTTTGGATTATTATAATTATCAAACACAGCTGATAACGGCTTTTCCCAAGTGATGCCCACCATGACAGGGGCCGTAAAATCAGCCGGAGGCCTCAGCGCCTGATTTTTGCGACGACCGTATCCATAACCATGGATGGGATTTTGCCATAACCAGCGGAATACAGCGGTCCGGTCAATGGAGTCTTGCCGGGGCGGCGTCAAACATCAGCATAATCCGCCGGCTCCTCCGGCAGCCGGCAATGCCAACCTTCGGCGGTGAGCCATTCAAGAAGCCGCCGCAGAACCTTCGGATGATGGGGATGGCCCTGATGGATGAGGAGGATGGCTCCCGGTTTCAATCGGCGGGTGAGACGCCGGAGAATGAGCGGGATGCTGCGGGTGCGGGTGTCGAATCCCCGGTTCCACCAGCCCCAGGCCTCAAGGCCGCACTCCCGGAGGATGGGGGCGTTGAAGGGATTGCGGAAGCCGGCGGGGGCGCGGAAGAGGGTGGGGGTCCGGCCGGTGAGGCCGTGCAGGGTTTCCTGACACTGGAGGATTTCCCGGCGCTGACGGCGGGGGCCGTAGCTCCAGAAGCGGCCGGCGGGATGGGTCCAGGTGTGGTTGCCGATGAGGTGGCCGCGGCGCAGGATTTCCCGCACCTCATCCGGCCGGGCGGCGGCGCGTTCGCCGATGAGGAAAAACACGGCTTTGGCCTGATGGGCGTCCAGCAGATCCAGCAGCTCCCCAGTGTCGGCGCAGGGACCATCGTCGATGGTGAGACAGACGGATTTTTCTCCCCGCACCGCCGGCGCCTCCCGCCGGGCGGATCCGAGGAAAGTGCTGTGCACCCGCAGCGTGGTCCCGAGCAGGGCAGCATGCAAGGCCGCCATCACCGCCAGGCCCGCCGGCCAGCTCCACACCCAGACGGCGGCGGCCGGCAGCAGGTGGGCCAGTCCCAGCAGGCAGGCGGTGGACCGGACAGTCAGGGAATTCAAAGTTGTCAGGAAGGGCTGGGAGGGAGGGATGGAGGGGGAAAGACACCTTGGCGTCCTGTCAGGTCCGGTTCCGGAGGACAAAGGGCAGGGCGATCAGATTGGCCACCGTCATCACCAGCCAAGCGGTGCAGGTGATGCCTGCAAAGTCCGATGCCGGCCCCAGCGTCAGACGCAGGGCGGCGCAGACCGTTAGCAGGAAAAGGAAAATCCACGCTTGGCGCACCGAAGGCACGGGACCGCGGGGCGGCAGCAGGGCGGCGATGCCGAACATAAAAAAATGGGGCAGCAGAAAGCACAGCAGCCCGGCGCAGAGCAGCCGCAGCCACGGCAGCGTCACGCGCGCGGTCACATCCAAGGAAAGAGTCAGGAACACGCCCAGCGTCAGCACGGCCAGCATAAGCGACTCCGCCCGGCACTGTCCCGGCACGGAGGCGGGATGCCCGGTGCCGCCGACGGAGGCTTGCGGGGCGGGAGCGGCGGGACCTCGGCGCAGCGCGCGGAACAGCGGAGTGACAGCGGATGATTCTCCAGTCCTCATCATGCGGTGGCGTTGGCGGTGACCGGAGCGGACGGGCGCGCCGGAAGGTTGCCGCCTCCATCGCCGGGGTTGGCGCCGCCGGTTTCAAAGGCGTGCTCAAAAACCAGCCACTGGGCGGGGTGCCGGCGGAGCACAGCGGCGAACAGGGTCATCCACTGCCCGGCCAAGTCCCGCACGGCGCGGTCCCGGTCCCGGCCGGCGGGCGCGGCCGACAGGGCGGGCTGGAAGATCACCCGGTAGCGGCGCTGGGAGAGGCGCACGATGAAGGTGGGCAGGCACAGCGCGCGGGATGCCGCCGCCAGCATGAAGGGACCGCGCGGCAGCAGCCAGCGGTGTCCGGTGCGCTCCTCCTCCTGAATCATGGTGGAGAGACCCGGCACGGCGCGGTCGGCCTGCAGCGCCACCCATTCCCGGTTCTGGAGCGCCCGCAGCAGATCGACCGCGAGGATGTTTTCGCGGGTGTTGTAGAGCACATGATAGGCGCCGCCGCCCAGCTTCCGCAGAGCCTCCTCCCGCAGCGCCTGCAGCCGGGGGTGCCGCTCCGGACGGCGCACGGCGGCCAGTTTTCTCCCCATGTGCTGACTGAAAAAAGCCCCGGCGGCGTCGTAGCTGCCCATGTGGGCGGTGAAGAGGATCACGGGGCGGTCCTGGGCCTCGGCGGCTTGGCAGTGCTCCAGGCCCTCCACCTCCCAGGTGATGATGTCCTCGCCCTGCTGGCAGCGGATGCTGTCGGTGGTCACACTGCCGAACTGGTAAAACGTGCGCCACACCAGAAACTGCCGCCGCAGCCACGGGATCTCTGGCAGCAGGGCGCGCAGATTGGCGTTGATGGCCCGCCGCTGCCGGCAGGCCAGCGCATAAACCACCGCCGCCCAGCCGGCGATGAGGGGGGCCTCCAGAAACCATGGACAGGCCCGCACCCCGGCCTGCATGGCGCGGAAGGTCAGATCGCCATGCAGCCCCCAGCGCGAGGGAGGCACGGGATCGCCGGGGGGCGGTTCAGCGGTGGCAGACACGGGGCAGGGAGGAAAACGCGGCGTTCAGACTACCACAGGCCGGACAGCGGGTCCAAGCGTCTTCAGGAACGGGGTGTGCCATTGCCTTCCCCGGCAGCCGTGGCAATGGAAAATCCGCGCCATTTCCCGCCGCTGCGGGCCGGAGGGGAGCCGGGAGTTTGTTTTGCTTTCGGCGAGGAATCCATTTACGGAACCCGTATGCCACTCATTATTAACGGGGAAACGGTGCCCGACGAATTGGTCGGGCGTGAGTTCGAGGGAATTAAAGCGCACTACGAGCGCATGGGCGCGATGTCCTGCTGTGAGCGCGATCCCGAATTCCGCGAATACGCGCGGGAGAACGTCGTTGCCCGCGTGCTGATCAATCAGGAGGCCGAGCGGCGGTTTCCCGTGATTTCCGAGGAGGAGATCACGGCCGCCCTGGAGAATCTCATGGCCCAGCAGGGCGGGCGCGCGGCTTTCCTGAGCCATGCCGGGCTGACCGACGCCGACGAGCCCATGGTCCGCCAAGAAGTGGCCTGCGGCTGCCGCGTGGACCGCTTGATGATGGAGACCTGGGGCGGTGCCGAGCCCACCGAAGCGGAAATGCGGGCCTTTTACGAGGCAAACCCGGACCGCTATCTGACCGCCGAGCAGGTGCGCGCCAGCCATCTTTTCAAGCAGATAGAGAAGGTGGAGGACCGCCCGACGGTTTATGACCTGCTGCGCCGCCTGCGCTGTCAGGCCCTGGGCGGCGCGGACTTCGATGAAATCGCCCGTGAGAACACGGACCGCGAGGATAAAAACCCGGACCTCGGATTTTTCGGCCGGGGCGAGTTCATGGAGGAGTTCGACACCATCGTGTTCTCCATGGAGACCGGCGAGGTCAGTCCGGTCTTCACCTCGCACTGGGGCTTCCATCTGGTCAGGGTCACGGATCGCCGTCCGCCCACCGTGAAGGTCTTTGAGGAGGTGCGCGATCAGGTGCGCACCGAAGTCGAGGCCGAACACCGCAGCCGCACCACCCGTGATCTGGTGGACCGGCTCAAGGCCACTGCCGTTATTTCAGACGGCTGAGCAAAGGCCGGGAGCGGCCCATAACATTCCATGCCGCTTATGCCAGCCCGCCGCACAAACCGTCGGCTTCAGGGTTTTTCCGGATTCTCCGGCCTACGGAACAGGCCAGTCAGTTTACCCGCCGCGATCACATGTCCCTTCATGGCGGCCAACACGGCCTCCCGGTCACTGCGGGGCGGCAGCTTCAGCACAGTGTCCAGAGCGAAAAGCTGCACGTGATAGTGATGCGCCGGATCCCCTTCCGGAGGTTTGGGGCCTTTGTAGCCGGGAGCTCCCGCCGTGTTGATGCCTTGGCAAAGTCCGGGGGGATCCTCCAGCCGGTCCTGTTTCTGAAGTCCGGGGCCCAGACTGTTGGCGGCGGGCGGAATGTTCCATGCCACCCAGTGCACCACCGGAGTGGCCGGGGCTTTGGCATCGGGGTCCTCCATGATCAGCACCAGGGATTTGGCACTGTCAGGCACTCCGGACCATCCCAGGGGAAAGCTGTTGCCCTGAAAATATTCCGAATAAACAGCGGGAATCGGTTCCCCGTTTTCAAAGGACGCAGATGTCACCTTCAGTTTATCCTTGGCAGAGGACTCCACACGTTCCATGGCCAGCGGCACTGCGAAGAAGGCGGCGCTTTGCTTCTCCATGGCGTCCGCCGGCACCGTCACCGGCTTCGCCTGCTCTTCGGAGCCGGTGTGGGAAACCCGGTAAATGACCCCATTCCGGTCGTCGCTGAAAAGCAGGGATCCGTTTTGCGAAACCGCGTTCCCGCACAGCCGTCCCTTCTCACCCTCGGCGGTCACAAAGCCGGTGACGAAAGGTTCGATGGACACTGCCTGGCCGTCCCGGAACCGGATCCTGACCACTTCGTAGCCCACCGGCTTTTTCCGGTTCCAAGAGCCGCGCATGGAGACAAACGCGTCCCCGGCATACTCTTTCGGAAACTGCGCCCCGTTGTAGAAAGACATCTGCATGGGGGCCGCGTGCGCCTTGTACCCAAGCACCATGGGGGTGCTGCTCTCCAACCAGTCAGACTTCAGCAGCCCGCCCACCGGGTCCAGCCGCGGGTTCAGCTGGTGGTCGGCGTAAACGTAGGGCCAGCCGTAGAATTTGCCCTTCTCCAGTTTGTTCACCTCCTCCGGCGGGATCTCGTCCCCCAACCAATCGATGCCGTGATCCACCTCCCAAAGCTCCCCGGTCACCGGGTGCCAGCCCCAGCCGACAGGGTCGCGCAGGCCGGCGGCGCAGATGGAGCGGGTTTTGCCATCAAGGGAGGCCTGAAGGATGGTGGCGCTCTCCGGATTGCTCTCGGCACACTCGTTGCAGGTCGATCCCACGCCGATATACAGCTTTTTGTCGGGACCGATCTGGACTGTCCGGGTGTTGTGCTGGCCGGCATCGGGCAGGTCATGGATGATCATCTCCAGCGGGCCGAACGAACCGTCGTCCCTCACCTCCGCGCGGAAAATCTCGTTGGGGGTTGCCAGGTAAACCGTCTTCCCGTGGAAGGCGATACCGTGCAGGCCCGACCGGCTGGCAATCCGTGCGGGTTTGGCTCCATCCTCATCGGCCAGCCTCCACACGTCACCGGCGTCCCGGCGTGTGTAGTAGATGTGGCCAGAGGGAGCCACCGCGAGCATGCGGACATTCCCCAGATCCTGCGCCACTTTGGTGATTTTGAATCCCTCCGGCACCCGCAGTTCGCTCAGTTCCGGGGCGGGAAGTTGCTTCGGTTTGTGGATATGGCCGGCGATATCCACATCGGAGAAGAACTCCGCCGGTCCTCCCTTGCTGGACGAGGGCTGGGCACTGGAAAGACCGGCGCCGGCCGCAAGGCCGAGGGTGACGGCCCAAGGAATGAAAGGGGGACGCGGAGTTTTCATAGTCAGGGGACGGGGAAGACGGTGAAAGCGGCCACCGGATGCCCGGCACCAAACGCCTGCGCGGCGGGGCTGGGGTTTCCGCATATAACTTTTACCGCCTCCCTGTGGATGCCGAAAGATCGCGCTGTGTTTTCCATGTCCATCGGGACATGAAAATAGTTCCGGCAGCTGGACTGCCAGGGAGGTGCGCGGGATTTTACATAAAGCCGCGCTGGATGGGTGGGATATCCCTGCAGCGCTCATCACTCCAAGGTCTCAGCAGATACTCCTCCACGGTGCCGGGATACCATTGGGCGTTGATATATTGGGGCAGACGCTCCATGATCCTTTCCCGGCCGGCGTTCGGGAACATGGTGAGAATGAGGTGATCGCAGTCCCATGCGCCAAACTCCCCGAATCTTGGGAAACCAGGCCAGAAGTCCCTCGCACCCACAGTCCCTGAGGAGATCAGAGCATTTCAATTAATATTGTAGCCGCACGAGCCGAACCATCCTCTGGCATCCTTCGAACTCACCGCGTCCAGCGCCGCCGCGATGGCCTCCAGCAGCTTCTCATGCGTCCGGGCCGCAGTCCTGC
>JAQGPJ010000008.1 GCA_028293125.1 Verrucomicrobiales bacterium
TGGATCACCACTGTAATAAAACCCGCAGGCCCGGTTCTGGTGGTCCATTATCTCCGTTTGAAAGGCTCCGCCACTGCGGGTCTGGTTTACACTCCGGAGTTTTCATCCACTCCCGACATAATGGGCGGTTGGAGCACCGCCACCGGTCCGGAAACCGTGGAATTCATCGACAGTGACTGGGAGCGGGTCACTGTTGAGGATGCAGCCTCCCCGTTTTTGGCATCGCGTTTTGCCCGATTGAGAGTGAGCCTGACCCCCTGAACGCGCCGTGTGCGGGAGACATCCTCATTTTTAATGGGGCTGACCGGTTATTCCCTGAAACCGCCCTTTTTCTTCCTGCCCCCGGCCGTCCAGCACCCGGTACAATAATACCTATTATTGAGTCGGCAGCTGGTCGAACGGCGGCGGGGATGGAAAGGGGGATTTAGGCTTTCGGCTTCAGCGTCCACATGGCTCCGCCATTGCGCTTGGACGGGCGGGCTGCGATGGCCCGCAACAGACGGCCACTTGTTGCACTTCTGAACAAATGAACGTTTGAAATGGCAGGGCGAGGACTCCCCGGCACCGCGCCTCCCGCTTTTCCGGTTCCCCTTCAAAACCTGCACGGCCAGTGCAGGGATGCCGCCGCCGGCGGACACCCGCGCCGCATGGGAACCAGTCCTCCTGTTCTGCGGCGCGCCATTCCCTGTTTCCCGTCCGACGGCAGCTTCAATAATTGGCGCTGCTTTGCAGCCGATGATATATTCCGCCCCGGCGCTGAATATTTCCTCCCGGAGGAGCGTCCTCCGGAACGTGAAAAAACACCTTTGGTTCAGGACAGTCCTGGATGGGACCATGCAGGACACCCTTGAGGGGCCGGACTGTTTGTGGGATCGGATCACCAGCGGTTCACAGCGGCGTTTCCAGACGGAATTTCCCACTGAGCTGGAAACTCTGAACCATTTTAAGCAGGATTTTCCAAAAGTCCGCCCCGTCTTTCTGCTTCACTCCCTGGAGGTGAAAGTCCTCAGCCGTCTCAGAACCATATGCCACGGGAACAGACTTCTGCTGAGCCTTCTTCCGCCGGAAATGCCCAGGCAGGGCAGGGCGGAGTGGATCCACGCCGCCGCAGGGAAATCCGCACGTCGTGAGGGAATAAGGGTTATTGTTGGATTGCCTGCCTGTCCTGCCGGCCCGGCATGGAATCTCATTTCTTAAGGCAGCTCCCGTGGACCACAGCCGCGTATCAGGCGTGGCTGCACCGCCCCTGCAGAATGATGAATGAAGCCATGACCGACAGGCTGCGCATGATGGCCTTCCTCTGGGACGAACTCGCACGCGCCGGTTCCGCACTCCCCTTCCATGAGCAGTTTATGGAGGAGCTTGACGCCCTGAAGCGCTTTCAGGAGTGCTTTCCCCAAGGGGATGCGGCTCCGCTTGCCGGTCTTCTGGAGGCCAGGATCATCCGGGAATTCAGGCTGAGGTTTTCCCAAGAGGAGATTCAGCGGCTCCGCGCCCGGCTCAACCGGATGAACTGAAGGAAAAGCGTTGGAATTGCCTTGGCCGGGCACGCTCTCCAATCGCGCGCAGCAGGCGCACCGTCTCCCGCCGGTGCGTGCCCGGGTCCGGCATCGGGCTTTCAAGCCTGCGGTGCTCAGCCGGTGTGCTGCCGGCCGAGTTCGGCAAGCAGCACTCTTTGCGCCTTTTCAATCCTGTCCCTGTTCTCCGGACTTTCCGGCCCGAGCAAATGGAGAAGCTTTTTTAGAAGGAGAACATGGCGGTTGCGGATAGTGCCGCAACCTTGGAAGCCGGCTCCGGTCCTGTAAAGGTGTTTAAGGTTTCAGGTTAGAAAATTCATGAAAGGGGTCTACGCCCGCATGCTCCTCTAATCGGTGATACCACTCTCAGTGGTCCCAGTGGCTTTCCACCTCTGGATTAAAAACAATTAAAAAATTTGCGCGGATTTCTTAACTGGTTCTATGGTTGCGGCCAAGGAGGACCGGCGGATTTCCCACTGGTTCCCTCTGGAAACCGTCTGGATTCCTGAGCGCGGGTTCCAGCCTTGAATCCTAATTCTAAATCCTAACTCTAAACTCCAAGCCCCGCCATGGCGCATGACCTCCCCTCCCGAATCAGGAAAACCAGACAGGAACTGAAGCTGAACCAGACTGAGGCCTCCGTGGAGTGGGGGGTGCGCCTTGGCACTTTGGCTTCTTGGGAGAACAACCGGCGCAGGCCCTCCGCCGCCGCCCTTTTGGAGCTCAACCGCATACTGGACAGCATCCTCGGCGCGCCACCGCAGGAGCCGGCGGATGAGTCCTTCTCACCACGCGCTCCAGAGCCTTTTGCGGAAACCGGTTTCTGTAACGCCGGGGAGAGCCGGCGTGTGAATTCCCCGCCGCTTGACATTCAGAAGGCTTGCAGGCCCTTGGGAATCAGTTACGGGACAGGGCAGGCTGATCCGCGTTGGGCAGGATGACGGTGAGCCGGTCCCCGTTGGTCTCCGGTTTCATGCCGGCGGAGTTCACCAGTCCGGGCAAGGTCATGGTCCGGGAAAAGGCACCGCTGGCACCGTCGGACAAGGGCTTCCCGCAGCCTCTTTCAAGCCAGCAGGGTGGAGGGTGCCGCCATGCTGCCCGGCCCAGTGGCCCGCGGAGGTAAAACAGGGGGCGCACCCGGTGGTGACGGCGGGGCCTGATGCCCTTTTTGCAAATTTGCAAAAACCCGTTTCTACGGGGAAAAACACACCAAAATGGACGTGCACACCTCCCATAAAATCATTTTCCAGAAGCCGGCGGCGGCGGTGGGAATCACCCTCCTTTCTTAGGTCTTCTTTCGAGCAGTGTATATGATCTGCTGAAGCATGCGTGGGAGCAGGACAAAAAGAAATAAGTCGCGCACTGAGCGCTCGCTTAGCTTCCGCATCGACTAGCACGGAGTCCGCCATGCTCCGTCCGTGCCCGCAGCCCTTTACACCGCCGGCCTTCTGGTGGCTTTTGCCTCCGGCTGGTTTCTCAAACCGGCCTTGGTGCCGGGTATTGCCGGACAGAGCGCTGATGGAGCAAACCGGAAAGCCGGGCTTCCCACCTCACTGGCCGGAAGGCCTGTTGGAGCCTCTGGAGAAACCTGGCTGGATGCAGCCGCAGCCGATGCGGTTCACCCGCTGGACTGGTTTGAGGCCGGGCAGGGGATCTGGAGATTGTCCTTCCGGAGGTGTTCGGAAGGATCAAATCACAGGCGGCACAATAAGATCTATTATTGGGTCGGCTACCGGACCGAGATGGAGGGCAGGGAAGGGGGTTTTCGAAGTTAAATTGGCCTCCATAGGAATTATCCGGTCACTCGGCTGCACGCGATTTCAAAGAAGTGGTGAGCTGATCGGGCAGAGGAAAAAGCTGACTGCAGCGCTTTTCTTCGCGATGCCGCCGATGATCACGGATTCAGGGACAGAGTGGAATTCCACGTTTAGCCCAAGGGGGTGTGACCGGTTAGTGATGTGGCTTGAGTAAAAAATCACGCGTTTGGTGAAACTCCGGTTGTACCGGCCCGGTTCAGATGCAGCGTGCGGCCATGGCCGCAAAATCCCCCACTCCCGTGCGCACCGTGACCCTGCCCGACGGCACGGTGGAGATGCATTTTGTCGTGAGGGTGCCGCCGCGGGAGCGGATCTCCAGCACGATGACGTTTGAGAGGGATGTCCAGAGCGCCACGGCCAAAATCGGTCTGGCGCTGATGGAGTATGGCCTCGCCGCCTTCGACACTGAAGGCGAAGTCCTCCATGGAGGCGGACCACGTCTGACCTCCAAGGGGCTGCAAAGTGAGACTTGCCAGACCAGCTTCGGTGAGGTGACCCTTTCCCGCCACGTGTATCAGCCGCCCGCGGGCGGCAAAACCTATGTGCCGCTGGAGGACCGCGCCCGCATCATCGGGCTGAGCACGCCTCTTTTCGCCAGCTCCATCGCGGCCAAATACAGCGGGGCCGGCGGACGGGCCGTGCAGCGGGATCTGAGGGAGCATCATGCCCGCGAGGTGTCGCTGGCCTTTATTCAGGCCCTGGCGGCGGAGACCGCCAAAGTGGTCATGGCCCGGGAGGACCGCTGGACCTGCACTCCTGTGACTCCTCCGGATCAGGCCGCGGTCATCGCCCTGGGGTATGACGGCACCTGCGCGCAGACCTGCGGGGAGGGCTGGAAACAGGTCATGGTGGGAACCATGACCCTTTATGACAGCGGCGGTGAGCCCCTTGAGACACTTCACGTGGCCAACGCGCCGGAGGACGGCAAAGCCACCTTCCTGTCCCGCATGGACCGGGAGGTGGCGGCGCTCAAAACCCGTTATCCCGACGCTCTGTGGGTGGGCGTGAGTGATGGAGCCACCGACCTGCGGGCGGAGCTGGGCAGACACTGCGGGCAGCTCATCCTGGACTTTTGGCACGCCGCCGGATACATCGTCTCCGCCGCTCCGGCTATGACCGCGGGCACCGCCGCGCGCGGCGGTGTCAAGGCTCCGCAATGGATCGAGCAGGCTCTGCACCGGCTCAAAACGGAGGACGGCGGGGCCTCGAAACTCCTGGCGGAGATGGAGCGCCAGCTGGACAACGGCCCCGTGCTGACCGGCACGGAGCGCGCGGATCTCAGCCGCGCCGCGGGATACTTCGCCAACAACCTGGACCGAATGGACTACGCCGCCGCCGTCCGGGAGCGCCTGCCCATCGGCAGCGGCATCACGGAGGCCGCCTGCAAAACCATCGTCAAGGCGCGTCTGTGCGGCGGGGGCATGCGCTGGCATTTGGGCTCCATGCAGCAGGTGCTCAGTCTCAGGGCCCTGCGGCGCAGCTCCAACCGCTGGGATCAGTTCTGGACACGCCTTGACCGCCACGGCTTCTGAAAAATCAACCTCCATAGGTCATTCCGGCACCGGTTTTTCCGAACCCTGAACATCACTAACCGGTCACACCCGCCCAAGGCAGATCGTACCGGCAGACTGATGAGCACAGGAAATTTGAGCTTAGAGGAAAGCTTCATGAAGACGGCCGCGCACTGCTTTGGGAGACCGGGCTCCCTATCAATCCCTTCACTTCCTGCGAAGCACTGCATTCCGGAATTCGGGCAATTTTTTGAAATTGCTGCCCCCTTTTGCCGGGAGCGGACAGCTTCCCTGTGTGAAGCTCTCCACTGACACGCCAGACTCCGATCTCCTCCGCGCCTATGCCAGGCAGGGTGACGGTGACGCATTCCGCATGCTTGCGGAGCGCTATTCAGGCATGGTGTTTGGCACGGCCCTGCGCCGGCTGGGGGATGCAGCGTTGGCGCAGGAGGCGGCGGCGGATGTCTTTGCCCTGCTGGCGCGAAAAGCGCCGTCTCTCACAGAGCCGGGCTGCCTCGCGGCGTGGCTCCAGCGCAGTTCCGTGCTGGTCTCCGCCAATACTGCCCGACGTGAACAACGCCGGCTCCATGCCATGAAATCCTATGCTGCCTCGTTGTCCTCCGCGCCTCCAGCCCATGATCCCGCATGGCTGGAGGCGCTGCCGCACCTGGATGAAGGCCTGGCGATGCTCCCGGAGCGCGACCGCCGAATATTAATGGCGCGGTTTTTCAATCAGCACAGCTACGGTCAGATAGCCCAGGAACAGGGCGGCAGTGAGGAGGGTGTGAGGAAAGCAGGCCAGCGGGCCTTGGAAAAGCTGGCCGCCCTGCTGCGGCGCCGCGGTGCGGGTGTGAGCGCTGCACTGGTGGCCGCTGCTCTCACGGATCACCTCCAGGCCGCCGCGCCTGCCGGCGTAAGCGGAAAGCTCGCTGCCGCCGCCAGTGCGCCATCAATCAGCGTCCTCACACACCTTAACCGCACATTTGCTCTTATGATCCACGGAAAATCCATCGTTTCCCCAACCCTGCTCATCCTTCTCTGCGTCCTTGCAGGCGGCGGCTCCTATGTTGCAGCGCGGCAGCTTGCCCGGTCCGCCTCTGGATCCACTGGTTGGCCTGTCAAAGACAGTGCCGCTATGAAGCCTGCGGTTTTCGAAAAACCCGTGCCGCAGCCCCGCACGGTGGCTGCGGTCATGCGGGAGGTGGTCGATCTCCTCCGCGGCGGCTCCAAGGACGCACGCCGGCAGGACCGTGCACTCCTGCTCCTCGCCGCGCTGTCGTCCGGGGAAATGGCCGAGGCCGCCGTTGCCGCCGAGGCATGGAAAAAGGACGCCGCGGTGGTGGGGCTTCTGGCGCGGACTGTGGCAGAGGCATCGGCGGAGCACGATCCTGCTGCCGCGCTGGCATGGGTGGAGACATTCCCCGGCCCAATGCGCAGTCCCGGAGATCGTGGGGCTGGAAATATCGTTCAAAGGTGGTTGGAAACAGATGGCCCGGCGGCGTGGTCGTGGTGGCTGCGGCGTTGTCAGACTGGCGCGCCGACAGCGGAGTGGACCAAGTTTGTCGGGGCCGGGCTGGGCGAATGGGTGAGACAGGACGTCATCGGCGCGTTAACCGCTGCGGGGGAAGCCACAACCGGTGCGGAAGAGATTCTCAAACAGATGACGAAGCGGTTTTCCCAAATGAACGTTAAGGCGGAATCGCCCGCTGTGGACACCATCATGCAATGGAAAAATCCGTCACTCCGGGCCACGCTGGCACGTTGCCTGGCAAATTCCTGGGATCCGGTTGCACCGGCTGACGGTGCGATGCCTGATGACTTGCGGAGCAGGCTCTTCCCATTGCTCAACCGCCTCTGCGCCGATGATCCGGGAGGCATGGAGGCAGCAGTGGCCCCGCTGATCCGTCAGTGGTCCCGGCAGTCTCCGCAGGAAGCTGTGGAATGGGTGGTCGAACAATCTGCGGCCACCCCGGCGAACACCCTGAATCTCCTTCAGCCCGCACTGCGGCAGTGGTCGGAGAGGTCGGCTGGCGAAGCGTGGCACTGGCTGGATAACACGGCGGCGCAGTCGCCGGAGCAGGCACAGCGCCTCTACGCATCCGTGCTGGAAGACACGAATGTGGGGCGCAACGGAACCCTTTCGATGGAACTGAAAGTTCCGCCGGCATGGGCAGAGCAGATTGCCCAGGCTCCGGAGGAATCGCAGGAACGTTTTCTCCTTTACTGGGCTCAGCGGCGTCTGAGCAGCTTGGAGGCGTGGAGGGCGGAGGTGTCCCCCGCCGACACATCCACTGCCGCGGCGCTGGCGCGCCGCGCCATGGTCATCGCCGAACAACTCACTGCGCGCGTCCAATGAACCATCGCCCGTTGCTGCTCTCCATCACTGCACTGGCTGGAGCCGCGTCGTTCGGCGCATGGTCCGGTTGGCGTGCGGAAAGGCAGATCCGCCCGCGCTTCGTGACGATCATGGAGGAAAGGTCGCCATCCGCTGCGCCTGCCTCCCGGACCGGAGCGATAAAGGAAAAATGGGAGACTCTGGTAAGTGCCCCATCTCCTTATAGGCTGCCCCACAGCGGCACGCACATGGCGCTGCTGCGCGAGGCTGCGCGGGGCTTGTCCACAGCGGACCTGGCAGCGCTGATCGTGTCGGGCGTGGGCGATCCCGCTCCAAGGGAATCCTCGCTCAAATCGATGGCTGTGCTGATAGGGGAATACTCTGAGCGGGACCCCGCCGCGGCGGTTGCACTGCTTTTTGAATACAATGCGCTGGAGAGATTTGGCGGCAATTTCCATCTCTGGGGCGAGCGGGATGCCGCGGCTGCATTGGCATGGCTTGACGCGCATCCCGGGAATCCCGGAGACCGCTGGCAGGTGCTGGAGGGCATGGGCGAAAACGATCCGCAGGGAGCGTTCGAGCTGATGCGCACCAGCCCCGCGCGTGATGGCATGAGCGGTTTCCCGCGCCTTTTTGAAACCTGGGTGCAGCGCGATCCAGCCGCTGCGGTGGCCGCGTGGGCAGCAAACCAGGACTGGAGGGCGTGCAGCGGTTCCACGTGGCTGCCGGCGCTCGAACGAGCCTCTCCGGCCCAGCGGGAGGAACTGCTCGCCGCCTTTAAGGCCTTGAAAGATCCCAATCTGCGCGCCAAAGGGCTAATTGCGATCGCCGGCCACAAGGTGCTCACTGAGCCGGAGGAAGCAGTGAAGCTGGCGGAAAACAGTGGTCTGCCTGCGAGACAGCAGTGGGAAATGCGACGCGGGGTGCTGGCGGCATGGCGGCAGCGCGAGAGCAATGCGGCGGCGGACTGGTATTGGAAATCCACGCCTGCGGAGCAGAGCGCGGACGCCATGGAAACGCTGATGAATGTTTGGTTGGCCCCGGGCATTGCGGCGGGCGAGGGGTGCTTGGAGTGGGTGCAGCGCCAGCCCGCCGGCAGCCTGCCGGCGGAGACGCCGCAGTTGTATGTGCAGGCCGCCTTTGCCCGCGATCCCGGATCGGCTCTCCGTGACTGGCTGGTGCTCGCGCCCCGTGATTCCAGTGAGGCCGCATCCGCGCTGGGCCGCTATCTGGCCACGACGCCACAGGGCGCACTCCTGCCTGTGCTGCTGGAGGAAGCCGGCTTTCCAGCACAGATGAAGGCGACGGTGCTGGGCGCGGCGGGTCATAACCTGCCGCGAGATCTGCGAAAATTCTGATGCTGTGCCAAATCAAAGCCAAAACAATTTACCATGCAATTTGCATGGGAGGCTGTCTTAAAATAACTGGCAGGCCATTCTGGCGAGAATGCGTTTGATCATGGAAATGTGGATTATGGACCCGGAATGGCTGATTTTGGCTTCGTAATCCCGGACCGGACGGCGGGAGTGGATGAGCCAGCCGAAGGTGGGGTCCGGGAGCAATGGAACCGTTAGTGCATTTAGCCCTTTTCCGAGCCATGGAAGGTTCGCAGGCCACCCCTTTCGACGGCTTCAGGAAGGTGAAGAGTAGTGACCGAACGGGTTGATGTGCTGGTGGCCAAGAGGTGAGAGGCGGGCCAACGGAATTTTGAATCAATAAGATTAATTATTGGGCCGATCGCTGGACGGAGGCGATAGGAATTTTTCGAGCCTCTCCCCGGCCTCAGCCGTCCGGAAGCGCCACCCATTGAGGCTGGCGGGAAGGAAAGAGAGTGGCCGGTCAAATGGTGCTCGGAACTCCCGGCAGAGCAGGGGCATCCCACGGGGGAAGCTGAAGGGATCACCCCGTCCCCACAGCGGTTTTCCAAATTGGAAATTTATGTCGGAATATGCGGTTTTGCCGGTTCCTGCTTATAACGCCCGTTTGCACCATGGTCGATTCAATCTCCGATAACGCCGATCCCAATTTTTTTTTGCGCTCACTGTTGTCCGCGCCCCCTTATGAACGGACAATCCACAACCTTTTCACGCATTCCAACAACCGGCGCAGCCAGCCGTCCGACACTTGAAGCCATGAAACTATTTCGGCATATGATCACCGTTGTTTGCGCCGCCGCCTCTTTCGCCGCCAAAGCAGGCGGGCAACCCGCCCCTGAGGCCAAAGGCGCTGCAAATCAACCAATCAATGCAGAACTGCAACTTCTCCAAGGAACATGGGAGGGAGTCGAAGCGGGCGATAAGGGAAGCTCAAAAAAACCTGATTCCCAGGAAAGCAGCAAGCGGAAGCCCGGGGAAATTGATTTGGATTTTTTGAAACCCGCAGTTTCTGAAACTCCTCCTCAGCCGCACGGAAAAATCACCATCACGATCACCGGAAATTCATTCCATTTTCACCGGGACGCGAATTTTTGGTTTGATACGACAATTACCCTGCCGGCAGGCACAGACCCAAAGCAGTTGCACGCCACCATCAAGGGTTGTCCGCCCTCACAGGCTGGCAGCACCGGCCAGGTTGTCGTCGCCATCTTCAGGATTGAGGACGGGACATTGACCCTGGCCACGGGCAGCGGGGACGGGGAGGCGCCAAAGAGCTTTGAAGCCACTGGGCTGAATCGGTACCAACTCCGGAAAATTCCGCCTCAAAAGGAGAATACCCAACCGCCCAAAAGCAAATGAACCGCAAACGTTCAGCCAGGATTTAGCGGAAACGCCGTCCTCCTGAAGCGCTAGGGCTTGGGAAGCCGGGTCAGAGTTTCCAAACGGATTTTGGTGTCGGCGGGCATGCTGGCATTGTTCAGATAGGCGGATGCGGAAACCCGGTCGTGTTCCAGCCACGTTTGAAAAAGCCCGGTGGATGTGCGCTCCCGGAGGGAAGGATCGGATATAACGGAGGCCCATGTCAACGCGGCGCCGGGGTCCTGGAGGAGGGCGGCGCGGGCAAAGGCGGCCAGCCCCTCATCAGCCCTGGGTCCAAGGCCCTGGCGCTGCAGCCACGCGCCCGCATCGTTGATTTTCTCGGGACGCCACGTTTCCATCGCTCCCCGGATGGCTGCCTGAGGGTCGTCGCTTTGAGCCACCCACCAGCTGGCGGTGGCGGCGGGATCCTCCCACATCCAGACACGGGCATACTCCTCCACCAGACCATCACGGCCCCCGCGTGGCTGTGCCTCAATCCACAACCGCACGCCCTCCCGGTCCGCATTGGCCCATGACCCCACGTGGCCACGGCGTGCCTGTTCCCGGGTGGCGGGGTCCGGCAGGGCGGCGATGGCCGATTGCACCTGTGCCCGCTCCTCCGGAGTGGTTGTCAGGCGGGTGATGTCGGAAAAAATATCATTGGCACTGGCTGGCAGGGAGAGCCGTCCCGCAAGGGACAGGGCTTCCGGCAGGGAACGGGCGGCGGTGAGCTGCTCCACGGCGCTGCGGACCAGAGCAGTGGTCCGTTTGCTGACACCCTCCTCCGCCACTTGGGTGTCAAGCCATGCCAAAGCCGCTTCGCGGTCTTTTTGCATCCAGCGCTGGAGCACCAGAGCCTGGGGAACCTCCCCGCGGGAGGCGGCCATGGCGGCGGCGGGATCGGTGCGGGCCCATTCCCCCAATATCATGGTGGCGGCCGTGCCGCGCAGACGCCAGTCCATGGGACGGCGGTTGATTTCCTGAAGAAGCGTGGGGAACCGGGCGGGATCGAGAGCCCGCACCAGTCGGCGGGCCTCCTCCATTCCCTCCTCGTTGCCTGTGGTGAACCGGGTCAGTTCCAGAATTTTGCCTGCCAGGTCAGCCTGGTCCGGCGGGGGATTTTTTGTGGAGGCAACCGGAGGGGCCTTTGTGTCTGTTGGAGGCGCGGCAATACTGTCCGCAGGGTTGCCGGAGGCGGCGGCCACCGCGCTTTTGGATGGGGAGGCTGATGCGGCATCCCCCGCAGCGAGCCGCTGGCCGACCCAGTAGGAGGATGCACCGCCGAGCAGGGCGGCGGTTACTGCCAGCAGGGCCGTGCCGGGTCCCGTCGCCAGCCGCCCGGCTAGGATGCTCCTTGTCCCCGCGGGTTGCGCCGCATTTGTCAAACCGGGACTACCGGACGCGGAGCCTGCTGAAACAAAGGCGGAGGTCAGGCTTCGCCGGGCCACCTCCTCCACAAGTGCGCTCCCGGCGGCCTCCGCCGGAGAGGCGCTCAGCAGGGCGGCCATTCCGGTTGAGATGGAGGCGGGGCTGAGACTCCGGTTCTCCAGAAAAATCCGGAGCTTTTCCAAAGCCCGGGTTACGCGCTTTTGTGCGGTGTCCTCACTGACTCCGAAACTGATTCCGATGGAGCGCAGATCGCGGCGTTCCAGATAGCGCATCACCAGCGTCCGGCGGTCTGTATCCGACAGCGCCAACAGTCCATCGTCCAGCGCTGCGGCCAGCTCTGTGACAGGCGGGGGGGAGGAGGGGTCCATGGGGGAGTGGAGGGTCTGCGCGGCATGGGATTCACGGGTGCGGCGGCGGATCTCGGTGCGCAGCGCCTTGCCTGCGATAAAGCAGGTGTGGCGCTGCAGCCAGCCGCCAAGGCTCACACCTCCGGGCAGACCGGGGGCCTGCGCCGCCAGATCCGTGAAGACAATCTGGGAGATGTCCTCGGCAAGAGGGCGCTCTCCATTCACCCGGCGCAGAGCTGTGGAGAGAACGAGGTCAAAGTAGCGCCGCACCAGTTCACGGAAAGCGGACTCATCATGGGAGACCGTGAATTGATTCAGCAGGGCGGTGTCAGTAGGGCTCATGCAGGTATTGAAGTGCTCAAAGAACCCGCTGCCGGGGTGAAATCCGACAATGCTGCTGATTTTATCAGTTTTTTAGGAAAATCACTTTGAAAATGGGGCCCGGGAAGCAATGGAACCGTGGGGCGCGGTGGATTTCGGGACCCGGTGTTGTGCGGAGGTTCCGTGGATGGGCTGCTTCCACTTATCCCTCAGGACTGGGAATTCAATAATATCTCTTATTGGGTTGGTCAGAGGTCGGAACGCACGAGACGCCAAAGATGGGAAATGAGTCCGCCTCGTTCTTTCCGGCTTTAGGCGGATGCACCTTTGGATTTAAGCAGCACCGCGAGATTTTTGCGGGAGTTGAAGGTGTTTGGATGCTCCGGCCCCAGCACGCGCTCGCGCGCCTCCAGCGCCCGGCGGAAAAGCGGCTCCGCCCCCGCGTGGTCGCCTTTGGCTTCAAGCAGCGCCGCGAGATTGTTGAGGGAGGTGAGAGTGTCGGGATGCTCCGGCCCCAGCACGCGTTCCCGCCCCTCCAGCGCCCAGCGGAAAAGCGGCTCCGCCGCCGCATGGTCGCCTTTGGATTTAAGCAGCCCCGCGAGGCCGTTGAGGGAGGCGAGGGTGCCGGGATGCTCCGGCCCCAGCACGCGCCCGCACGCCTCCAGCGCCCGGCGGTGAAGCGGCTCGGCCCCCGCGTGGTCGCCTTTGTCGTCAAGCAGCGCCGCGAGATTGCTGAGGGAGCCGAGAGTGTCGGGATGCTCCGGCTCCAGCACACGCTCCAGCGCCTCCAGCGCCTGACGGTGCAGCCGCTCCGCCGCCGCATAGTCTCCTTTGGACTTCAGCAGCGCCGCGAGATTGTTGAGGGAGCCGAGAGTGTCGGGATGCTCCGGCCCCAGCACGCGCTCCCGCCCCTCCAGCGCCCAGCGGAAAAGCGGCTCCGCCGCCGCGTGGTCGCCTTTGGATTTAAGCAGCCCCGCGAGACCGTTGAGGGAGGCGAGGGTGCCGGGATGCTCCGGCCCCAGCACGCGCCCGCACGCCTCCAGCGCCCGGCGGTGAAGCGGCTCGGCACCCGCGTGGTCGCCTTTGTCGTCAAGCAGCGCCGCGAGATTGTTGAGGGAGGCGAGGGTGTCGGGATGCTCCGGCCCCAGCACGCGCCTCCGCGCCTCCAGCGCCCGGCGGAAAAGCAGCTCCGCCCCCGCGTGGTCGCCTTTGGCTTTAAGCAATGCTGCGAGATTGCTGATGGAGGAGAGCGTGTCGGGGTGCTCCGGCCCCAGCGCACGCTCCTGGGCCTCCACTGTCCGCCGGCAAAGCGGCTCCGCCGTTCCATGGTCCAGCGTCCCGGCTGCGGGTTTGTCCGTGTTGTTGTGGGAGGTGAAGACTTTGCGTGTCATGGACGCCTTGATCGGACAGACCTACGGGAGTTTCAATGATTTCATCGGGGAAATTTGAGGTGAAGTTGGGAAGTTTATTCGGCAGAGGCTCCTAAGCGCGTAAACGGCTGACGGAGGACTGCTGGAATGGATGGGTGTATCAGTGTGAACAATGCCCCGTTTTGGTGCGGCTGGATGCGGCATTGAGCGTTTCCAAACCTTCTACCTTCTCCCGCCCCCACCGGGCGGTGCAAGCCACAGCCAGACACAATAAAATACATTATTGGGTCGGGTGCAGGATGAAGGGGGCAGGGACTGAAAATCATCGGATTTCTCCTCCGGCCCAGGCGGCGGGTTTTGCGCTTTTGAAAACACACCGGCGCGGTCATTCTGCGTCCATGACCGTCCCGCAGCCATCCACGGACAGGAAAAGAATCGCGGGATTCGATGTGGCCCGCGCCCTTGCGGTGCTGGGGATGACGGTGGTGCATTTCAATCTGGTGATGACCGCCGGGGGGACGTCCCGGAAGTGGAGCGCGGTCATGATGTCCCTTCTCGACGGTCGTCCGGCGGCGGTTTTTATGATGCTGGCGGGAATGGGCATCTCCCTGCTGGCGGCCCCGTGGCTCATCCGGCGGAGCGGGCGGACGCTGCTGATCAGCGCGGGCTGCTTCGCGGCCCTGTTCTGCGTGCTGTTTTTTCTTCTCGACTACAGCCGCAACTGGGACTGGAGCGCCATGAGATATCATGGCCTCGGGACGGTGTCCGGAGCGGTGCGCAATCTGTTCTTTGATGGCTTCCGCGCCGTTTTTCCATGGACCGGACTGCTCATTGCCGGGCTGTGGCTGGGACGCCTGGAGTGGTCGCGTCCCAGGGTGGCCCGCACCGCTGTTTGGGGCGGGCTGGGAACGGCGGCCGTTACGGCGCTGGCCTCCGGCCTCCTTCTGGGGTGGACGGAGCGCTGGCCGCAGCCGGGCCTGGACCGGGAAAGCGCCGTGGCTCTCTTTGGCCTGCTGTCCATGCCTCCGCTGCCGCTCTTTCTTTTCAATGCCGGAGGCTGCGCGCTGGCCGTGACCGGAGCCTGCGTGCTGGCGGCGGAGCGCTGGCGGGAAATTCTGCCGGTGAGGGCATAGGCGGCCACGGGAAGGATGGCTTTCACATGGTACATCGCCCACATTGTCCTTGGGCTGGGAGGTGTCGCGGCCCTGGGCTGGACGCAATCCACGTCCGGACAGGCGCTGGCGGCAGCGGGGGCTTTCCTTCTGGCCGCCATGGCGGTCTCCCTTTGGTGGACGAAGCGCTTTGCCCATGGCCCTCTGAAGTTTCTTCTGCGGGCCGCCGGGGGAGGGCGGTGACGGAGGAAGGCCGGCTGAGAGTTGCCGGTATGGTCATGAGTTCAATAATACCCCATTATTGAATGGAACCTCCTGTCCGGTCCGACCTTCCTCAGACTGGCTGGTCCGTGCGGAACATCCATCCCGGTGCGTACAGCAAAAAGCCACCGCCACATGGGAGTGGCGGTGGCTTTAAAGTTATTTCCGGGAATCAGCCGGGACGGCGCAGAGCGGGCTCACGCGCCCAGATGCGGCCCGCCCTGGCGGCGGTGAAATAGGCGGAGGCGGTTTTGCCGGCGGCGATTTTGACCACCCCGTCGTCCGCGCGGATCCCGGCTTTTTCAAGGACCGACTGGGCTTCCTCGGTATGGCCCAGCACCTTCAGATGGCCGAAGGCATCGCGGACCCAGTCGACCGCGGCGGCCTGGCCGGCGAGGTCCTCCGCTCCAGCCTTGGAGCTGAGAACAGCCACCGAGTCAAAGAATATCGAGGGCGCGGCCGAAAGGGAAAGATCCGCCTCCACCGTTTTGCCGTCGGCATCCGTGACACCGCCCACCTTCGGAGCGATGACCATCAGTCCGGCCTTTTCCGCCCTGGCGGTGTCGCGCAGCTCCTTCAACAGCGCCCCGTCAAACCCGTCCGTGACAAGCACGCCGATCTTCCGGCCCTCCATGGTTTTCGGAGCCTTGGCCAGAAGGCTGAGAGGGGGTGAGGGCGGCAGATCCCTCGCCGGAACACCCGGCTCAACCGCCGGTTCCTTCTCCTTCATGCCCAGGGCCTCCGCCACGCCGTCATGAAGTTTGGAATCGATATTCGCCAGATGGCCCATCATCCGGAGACGGATGGCTTTGGTCTCCACCTTTGAAAGCTCAAAGGCGAAGGCGCTGATGATGTGGCGCTGCTCCGGCTCCGTCATGGATTGGAAAAATTGGCGTGCCTGGGAGTAATGATCCGCGAAGGTCTCCGACCGTTTGCGCTCCTTGGCCCCGTCCATCACCTCCGGCACACTGGCGAAACCGGCCACGGGGTTTTCACGGGGCGGATTTTTGTCCAGCGACTGGGGCTCGTAGGCGACCCGGCCCTTGGGAACCGCCATCTGGTGAAGGCCGTCACGCTGATTGTTGTTCCCAAACCCCATAGGGCACCCTTTGGGGGCATTGACCGGAATCTGATGGAAGTTGGGTCCGCCGAGACGGGTGAGCTGGGTGTCCTGATAGGAGAACAGACGTCCCTGAAGGAGGGGATCATTGGTGAACTCAATGCCGGGCACGATGTTGGTCGGCAGGAAGGCCACCTGCTCGGTCTCCGCGAAGAAGTTGTCGACGTTGCGGTTGAGCACCAGTCTGCCCACCATCCGCAGGGGCACCAGCTCCTCCGGAATAAGCTTGGTGGCGTCGAGAACATCGAAGGGAAGCTTCGCGGCGGTCTCCTCATCGAAAACCTGAAGCCCCAGTTCCCATTCCGGGAAGTTGCCGCTGCTGATCGCATCCCACAGGTCGCGGCGGTGGAAGTCGGGGTCCGCCCCGTAGATCTTCACGGCCTCATCCCACAGCAGCGACTGGGTGCCCAGTTTGGGCCGCCAATGGAATTTCACAAAGCGGCTGGTCCCCTTGGCGTCCACCAGCCGGAAGGTGTGCACCCCGAACCCCTCCATCATGCGGTAGGAGCGGGGGATGGCCCGGTCGGACATCACCCACATCAGCATGTGGTTGATTTCAGGGGTGAGGGACGCGAAGTCCCAGAAGGTGTCGTGCGCGGAGGCGGCCTGGGGAAAGCCCCGGTCCGGCTCCATCTTCACGGCATGGACCAGGTCCGGAAACTTCATGGCGTCCTGAATGAAGAACACCGGGATGTTGTTGCCCACCAGATCGTAGTTGCCATCGGTGGTGTAGAACTTCACGGCAAACCCCCTCACATCACGCGGGGTATCCCCGGAGCCCGCCCCGCCGGCCACGGTGGAGAAGCGCACAAAGACCTCGGTTTTGACTTCCGGGTCCTGCAGGAAGGCGGCTTTGGTGATGTCGCTCTGGGACTTGTAAGCCTGAAAATAGCCGTGAGCCCCGGTGCCGCGGGCATGAACGACGCGCTCCGGAATACGCTCGTGGTCAAAGTGGCTGATCTTTTCCCGCAGGATGAAATCCTCCAGCAGGGTTGGGCCGCGCACCCCGGCTTTCAGCGAATTCTGGTCGTCCGAAATGGGCACGCCATGATTGGTGGTAATGGTTTTTTCGGAATCCTTCGTGGTCTGGTGCGGCTCTCCGGACGGAGTCGTGGTGGACGGGACAGAGGTTTTCCCCTTTTCTTTTTCAGAGGAATTCTGAGTCATCCCCGCGGAGGGAAAAGCCAGAAGCAGCGCCAGGCCGGCGATGGCCGGGCGCAGCGGGTTGATGGGCGGTGTTTTAGCGGGCATAGGCTGATGCGATGGAACGGGTTTAAGAAAACTTGGACAGAGACAAATTTTTCCGTACTGGTTCGGTGGAACCGCATACCGCCTGAACGGCGGGTTGCTGGAGCTACAACAGCCTGCCGAAGCTGCCGGGATGCATAATTTGCTAAACTGATCAAAAATTCAGGTGTCCTCAGCGGGCAGTTGGACTTTGGCCAATTCGGAGCCCGCATTCAAAGCTGCCTTGATGAAGGCCGCCGCCGCAGGCGCGTGAGCATATGGTGCGCCTTCCTCCATCATGCCGGCCCCTCCCATCCAGGACAGTGCCATCTTGGAGATTCAGTGTTTCCTAACGAATCAGCGGTGTTGCAGCCTTCCCATCCCGGCGGGCTTCCGGTTTTTCAGCCACACATGTCCCCAAGGGTGAACCCCTGGGCGCGGGAAGGCCAAAAAAAGCCCGAAAAATGGACCCTCTCCGCACTTGGGCATTCGGTCTATTTCCGGTGTTTTTTCGGGCATCGGACGCGCAGCGTGGCAAAGCCCGAAAAAAGTCCGGATGAAGCCCGAAAAGGGGACTGGAAGGCCGCTCAAGCCTGAAAATTCCCGTTCCACCGGAAAGTATGAAAACACTGGGCTGTCGGGCCCGGCGGGGAGACGCTTCATACCGGCGGGCGGGAAACAGTCCGGGCGGTTTTTCCTGCACCTGTGCATCATTCCGCGCAGTGTGAATGAAATCCGGCGCCTGCCTGCGGTTCTGCGGGTGATCCGCCGGTCAGGCGGCTTCGCGCGCGCTCCATGACTCCTGCCCGGTATCTCGGTTCACTCTCAAGGCGGAAAATGATCCTCCGATGCTACCTGATCTGGTATCTGGTCACCGCGGCATTTCTCTTTGATCCGTCCCCGTCACTCTGGCTCAACGCAGCAGGCGTCAGCCTGATGACCCTGCAGCTCAGCGTCTCCGGCGCCGGCGACCCGCGGGGGAAACGGTGGCAGACATTCCGGCTCTTTTTGATGCCGTTCTGCGTCTCCAGTTTAGCAGCGCTGATCAAGGGCCAGGGCTATGTGCTCATCTTCCCCACCAGAATCTCCATCTTGGCAACCTCACTGTGTGTCTGCACGGCCTTCATCGCGCTCTCCCTTGCGCTAAGAAAACTGTCGCGGTCAAACAAGGAGTGACGATGATGCCGATCCGGCATTACCATGATGTCAGGAAATAATTTCCATGATTACGCAAATGGTGTCATATAGGCAGGAAATGAAACTTGTGGCATCCACTCTTGTTTGGGGCACGCTCTGGCTGGCGCTCATCACGGGCCTCCACGGGCACCTCAATTTAAAGTGGTTTGAGAACAAACCTCCACACTCCAGGGCGGGCGGGGGCGAGAGGTTCCGGATCGGGTATCTTCCGGTCACCTGTCATCTCACCTGTCCGGTCACGGATTTCATCACCACGCAGACACAGGGCGCGGGCATCTTTGAACCGGTGCGCTTCGGCGGCTTCCCGGAGCTTAAAGAGGCCTATCTGTCCGGCTACACCCCGGCCACTTTCATTCTTGCGCCCATGGCCATGGCTTTGCGCGAACAGGGGGTGCCCATCAAAATCGTTTACCTCGGCCACCGCGACGGCAGCGCGGTAATGGTGCATAAAGACTCCGGGATTTCCCGCATGGAGGACCTGCGCGGGAAACGCATCGCGGTTCCCAACCGGTATTCCAATCAGCGCCTGCTCGTTTTCCGGGCGCTTAAAAAAGCCGGCATGACCATCGCCGATGTGGAAATGGTGGAAATGCCGCCGCCGGACATGCCCGCGGCGCTTTATGCCAAGGCGGTGGACGCCATTTCCAGCGGGGAGCCGTTCATGGCGCAGACGGAGCTGGACGGCTACGGCAAAGTGCTGTGGCTGACGAAGGACGTCTGGCCGAATTTTATCTCCTGCGTGCTGGCGGTGGATGAACGCGCCATCCGGGACCACCGGGAGCAGGTGCAGCAACTGGTGGACGGAATCGCCCGGAGCGGGAAGTGGCTGGATGAAACCATGGATCACCGCATGGACGCGGCGCAGTTCGTGGCCAAAAACTACTATAACCAGAATCCCCGCCTGCTGACCCATGTGCTGAGCAAACCGCCGGACCGCGTGAAATACACCAACCTCGCGCTGCGGAAGGGGGATTTTGAAGAGATCGAGGCCCTCGGCCGG
The DNA here is from genome assembly GCA_028293125.1 of Verrucomicrobiales bacterium. GTDB lineage: Bacteria > Verrucomicrobiota > Verrucomicrobiia > Verrucomicrobiales > V1-33 > CAIZWU01. The sequence goes on from JAQGPJ010000008.1 coordinate 19,260, forward strand.
GAGGCTGGAATTCTGAAAGGCTCCGCCCGTTTTGAGGACTACACGGACGCTTCCTTTGTGCCGGATGACTCCGCAGTGATCCCCTATGAATTTGAGGGCTTGGGCACCGTGCCTGCCGTCCGCTGAACCGCCCCTGTCTGAGTTTTGCCCATGCGGATGAATTTCCCCCAAACACGAGCCGTCCTGCTCCCGGCGCTCACTGTTGCCGCCTGTCTCATGGCCTGGCACTGGCTGGTGAAGCTCTCCGGCACGGACCTGTTTCCCACGCCCCTTGAAGTCGCGCGCGGCATTCTGGAGCTGGGGGAACGGGGCCTTCTGGCCAAATACATCACCGCCTCCCTGTTCCGGGTGACGTGGGGGTTCTTTCTGGCGGTGGCCGTTGGCGTGCCTCTGGGGCTGGCTCTGGGCTGGTTCCGCTCCGCCTACCAGGCGCTCAATCCGGTCATTCAAATCCTGCGCCCCATTTCACCCATCGCGTGGATTCCGGTGGCCATTCTGTGGTTCGGCATTGATGACACCGCTCCGGTTTTTCTGATCTTTCTGGCCAGCGTGTTTCCCATCACAGTGTCCACCACAGCGGCCGTGCAGAACATGCAATTGGTGTATCTGCGCGCCGCGCGGAACTTCGGCATCCGGGGACCGCAGCTCTTCCGCCGGGTGATTTTGCCCGCCGCGCTCCCGCAGATCATCACCGGTGTCCGCATTGCCCTTGGCATCGCCTGGCTGGTGGTGGTGGCCGCGGAAATGATCGCGGTCAACAGCGGGCTGGGCTATCTTATTATTGATGCGCGCAACGCCGGAAAGCGCTACGATCTGGTGGTGGCGGGCATGGTGATGATCGGGTTGATCGGGCTGGTGCTCGATCTGTTGATCCGGCGGCTGGAAACCTTTGACGAAGTGCGCTGGGGCTATGGACAACGCTGAATCTTTGATTTTTGTGCAGGGCTGCTGGAAAAGCTTTCCCGGCAAAACCCGTGATGAACCCGTCCATGTCCTGGAGCAGGTGAATCTGGAGGTGCGCGAAGGAGAGTTCGTGTGCATCGTCGGCCCGTCCGGCTGCGGCAAATCCACGCTCCTTAATATCATCGGCGGCTTCCTGCGCGAGAGCCGCGGCGCGGTGCGCGTGGCGGGAGCGGCGGTGGAGGCTCCCGACCCCAGGCGCATCTTCGTGTTTCAGGAAAACGGAGTCTTCCCGTGGCTGACGGTGGAGGAAAACGTGGGTTTCGGCCTCATGTCACGCCCGGCGTCTGAACGCGCGGAGCGGGTGGAGCATTACGTGCGCATGGTGGGGCTGACAGGCTTTGAAAAATCCTACCCGCGCGAGCTTTCCGGCGGAATGCGCCAGCGGGTGGAGATTGCACGGGCGCTGGCCGCCGACGCCGAAGTGCTCTACATGGATGAACCCTTCGGAGCGCTGGATTTTCTCACGCGGCTGAAAATGCGCGCCGACCTCATCCGCATCTGGCAGGCGGAGAAAAAGACGGTGCTCTTCGTCACCCACGACATCGAGGAGGCGGTGCAGCTTGCCGACCGGGTCGTCGTGATGAGCCGGCGGCCCGCCACCGTGCAGGAAACCGTGACCGTCGATCTGCCGCGGCCGCGGGATCTGGATGCGCCGGGTTATCTGGCCGCGCGCGACCGCATCTTCGCCATCATGGGCATGGACGTGCATGGCGGCGGGGCGGGGGGAGACCCTTTGTGACAAGCGTGGCGCGCTGTTCCGGCGTCAGGACTTCAGAGTTTTTGGAGACCGCGTGGCGCTCGGCTTCCGGGAGAGCGCGCATCCATTGCAGGGCGGCAGGGGGTCACTTTTCAGCCAAGCGTCAGCGATGCCTGGCAGGACATCCCGCAGGCGGGCGTCCGGAGACACCGGTTCCGCCAAGCGCAGGGCTTGCGGGAAGCTGGCCGGTGATTTCATCGGCGTCGCGGAGAGGCAGCCGCGCCAGCAGGGCCGCGGCGTTGCCGGTTTTGACGGCGGTTTCCACCGCCGGCTGCAGCACCCGCCGGATCAGCCCGCACTCCGTTTCCGTGGCCTGGTCCAGCATGGCGATCAATTCCCCTGAAACCTCCACTTTGCCCGGCAGACCCCTCCACAGCTCATTGCGGACCTGATCGGTCCCGGAAGCCGCCGCCCAGCGTATGGCGGCGGGCGCATCCTTTTCCACCCAGCCGGAGAGCACCTGTCCCACCATGTGATGGAGAGGCATGAGATTATGGTGGCCCTGCTGTTTCTCCGCGATCTCCGACACCAGCTTCAGGGCCCGTGCCGGATCGTCCGCTCCGGCGAAGGCCAGCACCCGCTCCAAGGTGTTTTCCCCCACCAGACCATAAAAATATTCCATGGAGGTGTATCCCCACAGCCGGTCAAAATTCTCCTTCAAAGCCCACGCGGCGCCGGTTTTCAGGTCCTGCGCCGGCAGCTCCGGGAACTCCGCCTCAGCTTGGAAGCTCAGATCCTCATGGTT
>JAQGPJ010000013.1 GCA_028293125.1 Verrucomicrobiales bacterium
GCAGAACGCCATCCTGCGGATCTGGAAAGCCTTCGGCCTCAAACCCCACCTTCAGGACACGTTCAAGCTTTCCACCGATCCATTCTTTGTGGAGAAAGTGCGTGATGTTGTGGGTCTGTATGTCAACCCGCCGGAGCAGACCCGCGCGCTGGTGCTGTGTGTGGATGAACCGACCGAAAGGAGATGGACAGCCCGCAGGCTGCCCGAAGGGCGAGCGTCAGCGAGTCAAAAGAGTCAGGTGCAGGCCTTGGAGCGCACCCAGCCACTGCTGCCCATGGGGCCGGGCCAGCCGGAACGGCGCACCCATGATTATGTCAGGCACGGCACCACCTCCCTGTTTGCCGCCCTGGACATCGCCACAGGCAGGGTGATCGGCCAGTGCCACCGCCAGCACCGCCATCAGGAGTTCCTGTCCTTCCTGCGGCGTATTGATAAAGAGGTTCCGGCGGAGCTGGAAATTCATCTGGTCATGGACAATTACGCCGTCCACAAAACCCCGAAAGTGACCGCATGGTTTCAAAAGCGTCCCCGCCGTCACCTGCATTTCACTCCGACGAGCGCATCGTGGCTCAATCAGGTGGAGCGCTGGTTTGCCAAAATCACGGAGGAGCGCATCCGGCGCTCAGCCTTCCGCTCGGTGGCCGAACTGGAGTGGGCCATCCTTGATTATATTGAGGATAACAACCGCAATCCGAAGCCTTTCGTCTGGACCGCCAGCGCTGATCTCATCCTGGGCAAAGTTCAGGCGATTTGTGAACGAATTAATCCATCAGGACACTAGGTGCTGTTTACCTCCTCGCTGCGAATGCACCGGGTGATCAGATCCATATCCGACATCTCCAGGCTGAATGCCGCCACCGGGGTGCCACCGAGGGCAGCCTGGACGGCAAGGTTCATTGCCAGCGCCGTTTTTCCGCCACCGGTTCGCCCGGCAATGATGCACAGCTGCCCACCGCGCAGCCCGCCCTTCAGCATGTGGTCCAGGGTGGGGAAGCCGGTGCGGTAATGGGGAATCAACACCGGGTTTGCCCGGGCGGCCACGATGTCATCCACGATCTTTGACGCCTTGCGGGCGGCACGGCTGGCCAGCTCGCTGCATGATTCCTCAAAAAGCTCCCTGATGCCGTCGGCGATCTCCCCGAAACTCTGGGCTGCGTCCGCCTGCGTGTGGAGTCTCGCAATGGCCCGCTGGGCTCTTTCCCGCCGGGCGTGGTTGGCGACGTCCGCGGCGTAATCCTTGACGTGAAGCGGTATGAGTCCGTCGGAAAGTCTGATCAGCAGGGACCGGAAATCAGGATATAATCGGTGCCCGCCATAGGCTTGGCTGAGGGTGTAGACGGTGATCTGCTGGCCCTGGTCGGTCAATTCCCGAAACCAGCGCCAGGCACATCCAAAAGCCTCCTAGGAGAAATCGTCAGGGCTGACCAGGTCGAAAACCTCAAGGAAACGTTTTCCGTCATCAGCGACCACGGAGACGAGGTTCCTTTCAGATTCGGAACGGTTGGAGAGCGGGGAGTAATCGGTCATGAGGCAAAGAAGGTTTGGAGGATTGGGTTGGTGGATCGGGAAGATCCGGGGCGGGAGCCGGGAGGGGCAGGGAGCGGTCTGGCGAGCTCCGTCTGGATCTGCGGCCACTTGCGGCAAAGGCCGGAGAGGCTGGAGCCATCCAGGCAGTTCCGGGCAAACGAGTCATTCCGTGCGCGGTGCCATGCCTGCTCGGCGGTGGTCAGGAATTCCTCTGCTGTGCCCTTCCAGGATTGCAGGAAGTTCTTGAGGGCTTTCACATCCTGCCCGGTGAGCACCAGCGGCTAGCCGATGGCCGCCTGATGACGTGCACCAATCTGGGAAGTGATTTCGTGATGCCGGGGATCTGTGGCTTTTACGGCAGCGGTTTTCGGACTCGAAACTTTCCCCCTCGGTTTTCCCAAAACCGGAAACTCGGGAGTATCTCCTATGATCACCTTAAGAGGATTATCTTCGTGGCCTGTTTTTTGTGCCACCCCCCGGCCTGTTTTTTGTGCCACCCCTCACCCTTTTCCCGCTCCCATTCCGAGACCTTCACGGGCCTGTAGACGGAGCTGGTTCCCGGCCTTGGCTCCCGGACGATGAAGCCGGCATCCACCAGTTCAGCCAGCGCCGTTTTGACCGTGTTGGGGTGCAGGTTTATGGCCTTCGCCATCCCGTCCACACTGGAGAAAGCGCGGTCGTCCCTGTAGGCTCTCCGGTGCAAGTGCCCAAGCACCCTGAACGCCTTTAGGGACAGGCCGGCATCATCCAAGCTGCAGTGAACAAACATCATGGGCATCTCCCTGGCCTCCTTGATGGTGTCGCTCACGCCCCCTCCCCTCCCATGGCCGCGATGGCCTGCGCCAGCTTCGGCAGCTCCAGCTGCAAAGTCAGGTTCAACTGGAGCATACCCTCCTGAAAGGCCGTGGCGGCCTCCTCGCGGTGCCGGGCAGCCACATAGCACGGCCTCCGCCAGCCGGTCCTTCGCTTTCCATTGGGGGCGAGGCTGCCGTAAGGATGTGGGACCGTCAGCAGCTGGAGCAGCTGTTCCGCCGGCATGAACTGCATGGCCTTGGCAACGAACCAGGCGGCCACGGCGGGCGGGGAGGACTGGCGGGCGGAATTTTCCAGCTCATGCCAGCGGCGGATGATGGCGGCGCGGCATTTGACGGAGTAGCCGCTGACGACCAGGTCACATTCAAAACGCGGAAGGGTATAACAAACATTCTCTTTTCCGCTGTCATCTTTATAGCTGGACGCAAAATTACGTTCAGTGATTCCGGCCTGCTTCAGAGTTGACCGTATGTCCCGGATCACATCGGAATGCCGCTTTCCGGTCAGCGCGGCGATGTCCACGGAGGACATTAGAACCGGCTCGGCGGATGTGGTGAAGGAGGACAGGCTCAGCTGCCGTCCTCCAGCGTGGGAAGGGGCTTTGCCCTCCAGTTGTTTGTCGGTCATTTCGTATTTTCGAATTGCGACGCGGCGGCGGTGACGTAAGCTGATTTGCCTGCCAGCAAACAACTTACACCCTCGCCCGCGTCCTATTTGTCAGGTTGCGGGCGTTGGTTTTTCTAGGCGGCGGCTTCAGCCTCAATCCGCAGGACATCGCTGACGGCGAAACGGACCCCGCGGGCACCGATCCTGTAAACTTTGAGCCGGCCAGCCCGCCTCATCCGGTGGAGGAACATTCCGGATACCTGCCACCGCTCACGGAGGTCTTTAGCGGTTAGAAAGGGAGAAGGAGCGTCTTGGGTAATGGTAAGCGTCATGGCCCCCCTAGTCCGGGGGATGGCGCTCCCTCAAATGCAACCGCTATTTTAGGGCTTTTCCGGTGCGGTGTTGTGGCCACTATTTTGCATCCCGCCGCTGGTCTGGAAAAGGCGGCGGCACTGTAGTACAGTCACGGCATGCCAAGCACTGCTGACGCAACTCTGGAGGCCGCCTCATTCTCCCACCGCATCTGGGCCAAACCTGTTTTCTCACGGACTGATGCGCTGTCCGTTCTCCCCGGCGGAGGCTCCGGGATTCTCCGCCAGTTCCTAGCCGCCCGGTGGATCGCTCCAAGTGCTGCGGGCAAGCGCCCGTTCTTCCGGTCCACGGATGTGCGCGCCCCCTTGGAAAGACTTGGCAAGGGTGAGCTGCCCATGGTGGTTCACGTGTGGCGCACAGGGCATTCACTGGACGGTAAAACCGTAGCCCACCTGGTCCCCGCCGCCGGTGCCGCCCATCCGCTTTGCGGCTTCAGGGACGTACTTTTCGCCGGCATCCCTGCCCAGATCAAATGTACCGTCTGCTTGGGTAAATCCAAAACCCTCCGCGTGGAGGAAGCCTGAGAACCCCGAAGCCCTCCCCGCCATGCCCCAGCTCAAATCACCAAGGGACGAAATCTTCTGCCAGCAGATCGCGCTGGGGAAGACCGACTCCGACGCCTACCGCATCGCCGGCGGCAAAGCCAAACAGCCGAACCGCCGGACTACCGAACTGCGCACCAAGCCGGGGATTGAGGAGCGGATCGCGGAACTGAGGGCCGGCACCCAGGCGGAGTTTGAATTCACCCGGAAGGACCTGCTGGCGTTTTACAGGGACATCATCATGACGCCGCCGGCGCTGGTGGATGAAACCTCCCGCCTGGCCCAAGAGGTCAGCACCACCACCGCCGGTGAGAGCGTCACGAAGAAAATCAAGATGGTCAGCAAGATCGACGCGGCGCGGGAACTGTCCAAGCTCATGGGCTGGTATGAAGCCGAGAAGGTGGAGGTGTCAGGGACCATTGGCGGGCTGCTCGGCAGGCTCACAGGTGCCAGGCAATAAGGATCAGAGACACGTCCACCCCTGCTGGCGCAAACCACAGCCGGAATTTAAATGCCTCTGGCGTTCGCTGTGCCGGCTTCGGCGTCCAGGACGGCTCCGCGCCGGGCCAGCCAGGCGTCCACCCGCTGCCGGACCCGCCCGGTCTGTTCAGGAGTGTCGTACTCCACCCCGGCCCGCGCCCAATCGGAGAGCATGCCGTTATTGGGATCGTTCAGATCGCACACCAGGTCCGAGAGCCGCCAGCGCAGGAACACGGACGGTGCCACTTCCAGCAGATCCGCGAACTTGATCAGCTGCCGGCTTAGATCAGGGGAGACTTTCAGGACGGCCTGCCGGCGCAGGGCCTTGGACACACGGCGGCGGGATTTGCGGGGCGTCCTCATGCTACGGACCCTCCTTCGCATTTGCCGGCGGGGCTGACGGCGTGGGCCAAGCGAATGCAGGGCGCGGGAGCGGCTATTCCTTGAGAATGGCGTCCAGCTTTTCGTTTAAAACGGCCAGCTTGAAGGCGTCGGGAGTATACCTGTCCGCCTCCCACGATTGGAGAGTCTGGACAGGGATGTTTAAGAACTTGGCAAACTTGGATTGAGACAAGCCCAACTTTTCGCGGGCGGCTTTTAGCTTGCGGCGCAGATCCTGCGACATGATCATGATGCATGGTATCGGGTAGTTATAGCTACTTTGTTCCTAGGCCCGGTTGAGTGTTGAAGCACTCTTCCGGGCTGTTTCATTTCCACCCGCGGGACGGGCTTCAATATCGGAACTATATGAGTTACTCATATAAATCAGCAACCTCTTTTTCCGGAAATCTTCATCCTGCCGGCGGATCACCGCGCCCATACCGGAATTCCGTGCTCCCGCCGTGAATCCGAAGGCGTTTAACTGAAAAACAATCATGGGACACACCGGACCGAAGAGCATTGCCTGGGA
>JAQGPJ010000014.1 GCA_028293125.1 Verrucomicrobiales bacterium
TTCGCGGCCGCCAAGCAGGCCGCCGCCATCGCCGCCAACAGGAATTCAGGGCATGGAGCGGCACTCCTTGAATGAAGGAGATTATTGAAGACGATGTGCTGCGATTCACCCGCGCCATCCCTGTCCCGGGAAAAGGGCCCTGGGAAGTGGCTCTGCTCTGCGAAGTGGACAAAGGCGGGATGGTCAGCTTCCGGGGAGAGAGCTGGACAGTGGAGGCGGTGTCCGAGGGGGAATTCTGCGGGGCACCGGTTTATCAGGCAAGACTGGTCAGAGTGCTGAGCCCGCCGGCCCCGGAAAGGGTCCGCGTTGAATCCGGACCCATGCCCATGGCGGAAGCCGGCAAGGCATGGAATATCCAGCGCACCCCCAGGGAGGTTCAGGAAATCGAATCCTTGAACGCTGCCGGCTTTGCGGGTTCCTCCCCACAGTGCCCCGTTATTGCGCCGGAAATGCATGCTGGTGCCGTTCTAAGCCGGCGGGATGGTGAGGACAGCAGGGATGGGGTGCGGTGCGTCTGTGGGGCGGATAACATTTCAGCCTTGAAATCCTAGGTCTCCTCCCCGGCGGAGGTGAGCGCAAATCTGCGTCCAGTGTCCGGCCCGGTCATTCAGGCCCGCGGATTCGGATTGCTTGGAATGGACGTCATACCGCCCCGCCGATGACGACCCTGATTTGCACGTCGCCCGTAACCACCGCCTTGTCATTCAGCTGCCCGGTGAGCTTGGCGAACAGTTCCAGCGCTCGGAGCTTGTCAGGGAGCTTCACCTTCTCGACCTCCCACGATTCCACATCATCGCCCCGGCCCTCATACCGGTTGTTCCGCGTCACCTCCTGAATCAAATCGGAATCAGCGGGCTCGTTTTTGATCCGGCACCGGACGATGCGCGAGAGGAACCGCAGCTCCTCCTCCAGAGTCATCACAGCGCTGCCGGCTTTCTCCAGCGCTAGGTCACGGAGTCTTTGAACCTCCGCCGCGATTCCATCATTCCCCATCAGCCTGGTAGCATTGGATTCCACGGAATCAGGCTTGGCGGTGGGGTATGCAATCCGATATGCCGCAGAGGCATTCATTCCCGACGCCACGCCCTCCGCGAACTTCTGATGTGGTCCCGACAGCATTTGATTTGCTGGAAAATTAGCACATTTCCCGCGCCAGTCCAGTGCTGCCGGATTATTTCCGGATGCTGTCCACCAGCGCGGCAAGCGATGCCCGCAAATCCTCATCGGCCGAGACCTGCACCTTATCCGTCAGCTCACCGGACAGTTTGGCGTGCAGCTCCAGTGCCCTCAACCTGTCGGACGTTTTCTGCGCAGTGTCCCTCACCACCCCGGCCAGAAACTCCAATTTCCGGGCCAGCGTCAGCGGCACGCCGCCAACCTGTTCCTGCGCAGCGGCCCGCAGTGCGGCGACTTCGGCCCGAACGCTGTCATTTGCAATCAGCCGGCATGCATTTGCCCGTGCGCTGGCAGGCTTGGAACCGGGATACGCGGCGATATAGGCGGCGCATTGATCCAGCCCACTGGCGATCCCCTCGGCAAACAGCCGATGCGGGCCGGATAGCTGGCGGGGGAATGGGATGGGTGATGGTCCGGCATTGCCGGCGAGGATGGATTGAATGGGTGAATTGAAATGTCTGGCGGTGTTCATGAGGGTGTCTGGTTTGGTTTGGTTTGGTTGGATGATTCGGGGAATCGATTTGAGAATGAGTCGGACAATGGCCAAGCGGTGCGGGAATACCCTGTTTTACCCTGACTCCGCCGGGCGTTGGATCAGGCAGGCGGTTGGAGTGGACTTCCCAGTCCGTGGTCCGGTTGGTGCCCGGTAACGGTCCGGCCCGGCTGTTACCGGCCTGTTACCGCTTTTGTTACCGCGTAAGTCCTTCATACTCAAGACTCTTACACTTAAAAGTAACAAGGTAACAGGATTTATAAGGTATACCCTCATGGTGAGAGGGGCTGTTTAACTCGTCTGCATATCCGCGTCTCTCTCTCTGGGGTGGGTGTGTGTATTTCGAGCTCTGTTACCGATTTCCGTTACCGGCATTAAGCCGTTGAGAATCAAGCGGTAAGGGGCTGGCTTGGCGGTAACAGCCGGTTTGTTACCTCCCCTGCCGGGCATGGATTTTAGCCTAATCATGCTCCTCCAAGCAGATGGAAACAGACCGCTGGGTGCATTTTGGCCCGAACTTGGAGGCGGGCATTTTCTGCGCGCCGGGCATCCGGGCAAACTGCTGACTCCACTTTTCAGCGGCCCACGGCGTGTCCCGGAACAGGTCGCCAAGCAGTGTGTGGCGGTTGGCGACCCACAGCCGGCCCTCCTGGACCTTCATCCCCCAGCGCTTCAAGGTGGCCTGCGCATCCAGATCCCCTTTCTCCGCCTCCGCCACCTTTTCTCCCACGGGAACTTTCGCCCCATGCTCCAACGTCAGCAGGGAGTCCATCAGGTGGGAGAAACACCGGCTCTCGTCGGAGTCCACCTCATCCGGACGATGCTCCCCCCAGTCCTGCCGGCTCATGAAATCCCGCGCGGCCTCCAGCGTGACGGGCTGCGTGGATTTCAGCGAGTGATACCCCGCCAGCAGTGCGCCAATCTGATCAGCGCTCCGCTTGTCCCCAAGGATCTCCACCGCCACCCCGCTGAAGACCTCCGCGTTTTTCCGGATGGTCATGGCATGGGCCAGCAACCGGGCGCGGATCGCCGCCGTATAGGCCGGCTGCATCACCGTCTCCGCCCACAGCGCCTTGATGCGCCCGAAGCTCTCTTGGTCCTTGGATTTCCGCAGCTCCAATACGGAAATTCTGCTGGTGTCCGCCTTTTTGGTGGCCGCCGTCCCGATGGACGCAAACAGGAACATGGACCGCACCAGGTATGACACAGAGCGACCGTCAGCCGTCCCCTTGATGATGGCGGCTCCGCCCTCGCTGCTGGCCTGACGGGCCAGCTCCAGCACCTTGTCCAGCCGGCCCATTCCCGCCGCGTTCTCCGATTCGGCCTCGTCGAAAATCACCGGCAGGGCGTCCGACCGCAGCGTGCCCCTGATGCCGGCTTCCGTGCTGGCCCCCTGCACCGCCAAACAGGTTTTCCCCACCATGGGCGTGATGATATTGGAAACCACCCATGATTTCCCGCTGCCGGACGGTCCTGTCAGCCACACATGCGGCCTCCACCCCAGCGCCCCGCAGATCGGAGCCAGCGCCAGCCACCCGGCCAGCAGGATGCCTGACAGGGGCCGCTCCCAGGGCAGCATGCCGCACAGCTCCAGTAAACGGATGCCCTCCGCATTGCTGGCCGCCGGGCCGTCATGAGTTTGGATTTCGAGCGCCCCCTCATAAACGGCCCTGATGGGAGACTGATACGCACGGATGTCCTGTTCCACCCCGTTCACCGTCAAATGACTGCCGGCGTGAAACACCACGTCCTCCCCATCGATCCAGCACCCCCGGCCCCGCACCCGCCGGGGATCAAATTTCGGAAGCACCGATGACCGCTGAAGCATCGCATTCACCGCGCTGTCCCAGTCCACTCCGGACTTGTTCGGGAATTCCGCCTCCCAGTCCTGGAGGGCGGCCAGGTCCATCAGGTTCAGTTTCACATGGGCCGATGGCGACAATCCCACAATTTCCATCCCCTTGTGCGGCTGGTAGTAATATTTACCGTCCGCCTTTCCCAGCATCCGGAAGGGCAAATGCCGGTCAGCCGCCGGAGCGCGGTCCGGATCCTGTTCCGCCACCGCCACCGGCAGCAGGTTCGCCAGCAGCGCCCGCGCATCGTCCGCCGTCCACCCCTCCGCCTCCGCGTCCGCCGCATCCCAACCCTCCGGCCTGTCCCCACCCGTGTCCACGATGCGGGCTTGCGGCAAGTGCTTCAGGATGGCCCGCACGGCTTTCGCTCCGGGCTCGTCGTTATCAGGCCAGACAATCACGTCCCGGCCCGCCAGCGGTGCCCAGTCGGCCTTGGCGACCGCGCCGGAGCCGTTCGGCCACGTCATCACGATTTCCCCCGGCAGCAATCGCCGCAGGGCATCAGCGGATTTCTCGCCTTCGGTGATGTAAACCGGCCCCTCATCCGTCAGAGTCTCCAGACCGTAGAGCGGGCGCGGCTCCGCGAACCCCTGGGGCTTCCAAGCCAGCGCGCCGCCCGGCCCCCGGCACCAGGAGAACGGAGAGAACCGCTTGCCGTCCGTCGTGTCGTACCGGCAGACAAAGCCGGCAGTGCGCCCATCACGGGTGGCATAGCGCGAGACCATCACCGGCTCCCCGTGGATGTAATGACGGAATGACGGCTCCGGCGCGTTATCGGGAGCGCAGGGCAGCGGCACCCACTCCGGCGCAGGTTTCCGCGCAGCACGGGGAGCAGATGCAGGAGCGGGCCGGCGTCCGTTCCCGTTCGGATGGCTGTTCCCGTTCAGGGAGCGCGCCAGTGATGGGTCGATTTCCGCCGCCGCCTCCGACTGGCTGCACCCCCGGATGTGCGCCAGCAGGGAAACCAGATCTCCGCAGCCCTTCCCCGTAGCGAAATTCATCCACACCCCGGTGGTGAGGTTTACCGAGAACCGCCGCCCCGGCTCGCCGTTGATTCCGCCGCAGACCCATTCAGGGCCGGAGCGCCGGCCACCGGGGAGCCATTGGGCAACGAGGGATTCCGAATTGGCCAGCGCCATGGCACCGACCTCCTTAAAATTGATTGATAATTTGTTGTGCTTCATGTCGTGATCTTGCTATGCCGGCTATGCCGCCGGCGGCGTTGACTGCGGTGAGCCATTTTTCCTGATCCTCGCGTGGGCCTTTTTTGGGTTTCTTGACTTCAATGGATGTAAAAACTGCTATGCGGCGGCCGATGTGCTCAGGCCCGATGGTGACGGTTGCCCATCCCAACAGGTCAGCCCCTTCCTTGCCTGGAATCCCGTATCTGATAGGGAATTCCCGGCACTCGCAGAAGCCGGAGGTGTTGCGGAAGAGCCGGACGTTGCCCCGTGAGAGGGTCCGGATGTCAGCTTGGATTTCTGATTCTGTTTGAGTTTGCATAATTCCCTCCATCTGAAAAAAGCCCACCCGGGCCTGTAGCCCTGAGCCTTGCCGAGAGCGGCCAGCTCCCTGCGGGAGGTGCACCGGCCCACTGCGGCGGCTAGCTCGGACTCACCAAGCCGCGCCGCCGGCTTCAGCTCCACCAGTGCCTCATCGCTGATAACGCGCTCCTTGGCCTCCGGGGCCGGCCTGACATGACCACACTCAGGACACTGTGGAGCGCGGGGAAAGACCGCGTAGCACTCCGGGCACTGGACGCATGCCGCCGTGGACGGGGTGGACTTCCTGCGCTTCTGGGATTCCAAGGACCACTCCCGCTCATCCTCCGCGCATCCATGCGCCAAGAGGTTTCCCACATGGTCAATTATGATCGAGTGGGCCTTGGCGGGATGAGGGCGGAGAACGCGCCCGATCTGCTGGAGATGCAGCCCTAACGACTGCGTTTTCCTTAGCAGAATGCCCACGGTCACGGTCGGCAGATCGAAGCCCTCGCTGACGATGTCGCAGCTTGTCAGGACAAAAATCCGCCCCTCCGCCAGATCCTTCACCACCTGTGCGCGGTCCTCCGGACTGAGCCCGCTGTGGATCGTGGAAGCCGGCACGCCCGAGGCCCTGAAATCCGCCGCCACCATCTCCGCATGCCGGATGGAAACACAGAACGCAATCGCCGGCAGACCCGGTGATAGCTTGAGATAATGCTGCACAGCGTCCCCGGTCACGTCCGGCGCGCACATCACGGTCTCCGCCTCCTTGGCGCTGTAATCGCCAGCGCTGGTGGAGACCCCGGAATAGTCCGCCCGCTGTGGTGGAGCCCAATACCGGCACGGGGAGAGGAATCCGTTCTCCATCAGCCACGGGACCGTCGGACCCATAACAATTTCCTCGAAAACATCCCCGAGCCCCTGCCCGTCCAGCCGCTCCGGTGTGGCCGAAAAACCAATGATCAGCGCCACCGGGCAGTGCGCGAAAATATCGCGGTAGGTTTTGCCGACCCCGTGGTGCGACTCATCAATGATCAAAAGGTCCGGTGCCTCCAGAGTCTTCAGCCGCTTGCTCAGGGACATCACCAGGCAGACCTGGACCAATGCGTCAGGGGATGCGCGATGTCCGGCGGCAATGAGGCCGTGAGGCACGCCCCAGAGTTTCAGGCAGGAACTGATCTGTTGCAGCAGCTCCACCCGGTGGACGACGAGCCAGACGCGTTTGCCCCTGGAATAATACCGCCACGTCATGCGGCAGAAGGTGACCGTTTTGCCGCTGCCGGTGGGAGCGACCACCAGCAACCGGCGGCAGCCACTCCGGCGGCACTGGTTCACGTCGGCCAGCAGGGTTTCCTGATAGGGCCGCAGCTCCATGACCGGCGCAGGGGCCGGCTCAGGTGTGAGAATGGTTGATTCCATCAGGCACAAATTTATGTGGTGCCACTTGCAGGGAATCCTTTGACCGGGTAAGCTGAGGGTGTTCCACCACCTTCGGGCTTGCCCGCTCCCGGTGCCGGCTCTTGTAAAGCCGGTGCCGGGGTCCCTTCATTGGCGACGGGTTGAAATTCAGGCTGCCTCCTGAGTCGCGGAGGGGGCGTCGATCATGCACTGGCCGAGATATTCATCCAGCGATTCCCTAACGATATAGCGTCTGCCCCTTTTGCTTCCGGGCTGGAGGAAAAGAAGGATCTTGAGCTGGTGCCTCTCAGCCGCCCGAAGCATCGTGCTTCTGCTGATGTTGATGTCCCTGTATCGAAATGATCTGGCCGGGAGCGGAATGTAAGCGTCGCCCTCGGAAACGGGTTTCCGGGCCGGCGGTGTGGTGAGTCCAGTGGGAGCGGTCATAGTTCCGCACCATGCTCTATCACTCACGGAATTCCTAATACATTCAGGTGCTAAAGGGGCCCTAAGGGTAGCAACAGGCCAAAAAGATCTGCTACCTTTATAGCCGGGGGCGCAATCCTTCAGGCAGCCCTTCCAGCCCCAGCCGCTTCAGTGTGGTCTTCAGATTTGCACAGCGGACACCTTCGGCCTGTAAATGATCCCGGATGTCGCGCCGTGTCGGCATTTCCCCGTTCTTGTACCGGCTGCGGCAGAATTTCCAAATGGCATAGGGAACCTTGCTTCTTACTGCCGGAGGCTTGGCCTCCGTGAACCAGTCGCGCTGTGGGCCTCCGAATCCTGAAGGCGAACAGCGCTCGGACGCCACGGAACCGACTATATTGTCAAAATGATCATGGTTCTGCTTCCGGGCCTTTGCTTCCCGGACCTCCCTCGCCATCGCCTCAAAAAAGAGGGCGTCGCCCGACAGTATTTTCTTCATGATGAGTCCGACAATGAGCATTGGATTATTTCGCTCCTCATCTTCAGATTGTGGTTCACGCCAGCCAAGCTTTGGCCAAGAAACGTAGATCCGGCCATCCTCGGCTATTTGATGGCATCCCTCGATATGCGCCCGCTGAGGATGATCTTCGGGAACCATTTCTAAAACTACATCCGCAGGAAGCCAGAATTGCTGCTTCTCCATGTCATTGAAACCCTCCCTGCGGGCGATCTCGGCGGCGGCATCGACAATTACGCGCACAACCGTTTCAGCATCTGAATTCCGCTCCTCCGCTTTTGTGGGCTCGGGAGCCGGCTTTGGCCAAACTGGTTTGCCCTTTTTAAAAGGAACCACAAAACCGCGTAGCCCCCCGGCGTCCCACTCCCATTGGCAGGCCATGGCAAAAGCTTGGCTGCGGTCAGTGGTGCCCGTGCACTTGCAGGCGCGCTTGCCCCCGGCGTCCCGGAAGAAGGCGTAGTAGTTTCCCCCTTGGGTCCTCTGCTGTATCGAAGCCATGCCCGAATCTGTCCTGATTACCGCCCTGATTACAAGTCAGAAAATTCCAGACTGTTTCAGACTGTGCTTTATCGGGGTGTCTATCAGTTGCGCAGTGGGAATGCCGGCGATCCTGACGGCGTAGCTAGCTGGGCGCTGGTATGGCTGCCCAGCCAGCTTCCACGGGTCCACCCCTGAAATGCCGCTGACGTTCGCTGTGCCGGCTTTGGAGGTGCCGTCCCTGCTCAGGACATGCCGGGCGGGTTGGCCTCCAGGACGGCACCCCTACGGGCCAGCCAGGTGGACACCCGCTGCCGGACCCGCTCAGTCTGTTCCGGAGTGTCATACTCCACCCCGCCCCGAGCCCAATCGGAGAGCATGCCGTTACCGGGATCGTTCAGATCGCACACCAAGTCCGAGAGCCGCCAGCGCAGGAACACGGACGGTGCCACTTCCAGCAGATCCGCGAACTTGACCAGCTCCCGGCTTAGATCGGGGGAGACTTTCAGGACGGCCTGCCGGCGGAGAGTCCTGGACACGCGGCGGCGGGATTTGCGGGGCGTGCTCATGCTTCGGACCCTCCTTCACATTTGCCGGTGATGCGGTCCAACTGGATACGGGGCGCGGGAGTGGCTAGTCCTTGAGGATGGCGTCCAGCTTTTCGTTCAGGGCGGTGAACGCTAGCCCTCGGGGAGTGGCTTGGTCGTTCTCCCAGGAAATCAAGGTTCTGGTGGGAACGCCAATGAGGGCGGCGAATTTCGATTGGGAGAGCCCCAGCTTTTCGCGGGCGGCTTTCAGCTTGCGGCGCAGATCCTGCGACATGATCATGATGCATGGTATCGGGTAGTTATAGCTACTTTGTTCCTAGGCCCGGTTGAGTGGTGAGATACTCCTCCGGGCTGTTTCATTTCCACCCGCAGCACGGGCTTCAATGGCTGGACTATTACGAACTTCGTAATATGCTGCAACCTCTTTTTCTGGAAATCTTCATCCTGCCGGCGGATCACCGCGCCCATACCGGAATTCCGTGCTCCCGCCGTGAATCCGAAGGCGTTTAACTGAAAAACAATCATGGGACACACCGGACCGAAGAGCATTGCCTGGGA
>JAQGPJ010000027.1 GCA_028293125.1 Verrucomicrobiales bacterium
CCGGGTTTGAGCCTCACCCGGGCAATGTCTGTTCCGGATGAGAGTTTTCCACCTCCCAAGTCGGCGCTGGGAAGGGTGCGCCGCGGCCGGCCTGCCGTGCCATTGGGATTGTTCGCGTCCGTCGCCGCGGGGCTCGATGGATCAATGTAGTGGGTGTAGGGATCGCCCCCCGGTGTGAGCCGGTAGGCGACCGCACCCGTCGCACCATCGTCCGCATAATCGTAGGTGGCTCCGCTTGCCGCCCCGTACAGCGTCTTTGCATCCTCCTTGATGCCGAATGAGGGCGTGGGAATCCCCACGGGGGGAGTCCAGTCGCTGACCCCTTGAGCGATCGCAGGGCCTGCCGGGGCAAATCCCAGCAGGAAAAGCAAGGTGCCAGTTCCTTTAAGACACAGTGGAAATAATCCCAGACCAAGTCGGATTGCCTCCGTCCAGAGGAAGTTCCCAATACCCGAGCCGTGCGGTGTGGTGCGGCTGGCAGACTCCACCAAGGATGCAGGAAGAACGGCGGGCTGTGGGAGTGGGGGCAGGTTTCGGATTTTCATGGTCCGGAGACCTACAATGCCTGAAGATCTTCTCTATTTATTATTTTCATAATTTGATTTAAGGAATCAACACAAAATTTTTAATCAAAATATTACAATTTGGTAAGCGTTTGATTTATTTGGAAATAAGGCAAATTCTTATCCCATGGTAAAATTGAATACTGATATTTACCAAGGCCTGAGGCCGCTACTTCCTGGCGCACCGCCAGCAGGTGAATGCCGGATGCGTAGGAGCCCCGAACAGTGAAAGAGCATACCATGCCTGTCGGTGCTGAGAAACTGGAGGCGGCGGCGGGCCCCTTCTCCTTCAACGTGGACCTCAGCGGCTGGTCGGTGGGGGCTCTAGTGGGGCTTTCCTTCTGATCAGGGAGCATGCAGGCACAGCTTGGAGGGACAGCCGAAAAACCACGGTTTTCCGCCAAGGCACCGTCGTGGACCCGGCGGAAGGCCCATCAGTGTGGATTAACCCGGCTTTCGCAACTCAAAGTGTTATTCGATTATTTTCGCGTTAGGAACGCGCTGGAACCCTTGTAAAATCAGGAGGCCTTGGTTTTCAGGCCCGTAGTGCAGACTCCGGATATTGCGGTTTGCGAAAACGGCGTATCGTCCTGAGCCGTATGTTTCTCAAAACCCACCGGCGCTTCAAAAACGGCAAACCGCACCTTTACTACAGCATTGCCGAAAACATGCGCACGGCCCGGGGCGTGGTCCAGCGGCAGGTGCTTTACCTCGGTGAAATCAACGACAGCCAGCGCGGGGCCTGGGTCCGGGCCATCCGGGTCTTTGATGAGCAGGCCGGGGAGGAGCGGGAGCTGAGTCTCTTTTCCGCCTCCATCCCCGTTCCGGACCATGCAGAGGGGCACGGTGTCCAAGTCCGGCTTGAGGCCATGGAACTCCATCGCCCGCGCCAATGGGGGGCCTGCTGGCTAGCCACGGAACTCTGGAACCAGCTGCGCCTGGATGACTTCCGGCGGCCTCTTTTGGGCTCGTCCCGCGAGGGCACGGACTGGACCAAAGTCCTTCAGATCCTCGCCATTTACCGCCTTGTGGATCCCGGCTCCGAGTGGCGGCTGCACCGTGACTGGTTCGGCAACACCGCGCTGCCCGACCTGCTGGACTGTGATTTCTCCCTGGCCGCCAAGGACACGCTTTACCGCTGCCACGACCTGCTGCTCCCGCACAGGGACGCGCTTTTCACCCACCTTCACAACCGTTGGCGCGACCTCTTCAACCCCGACTGCGAAGTCCTGCTTTACGACCTCACGAGCACGTATTTTGAAAGCACGCCCGATTTTCCGGAGGACGGCAAAAGGCGCTTCGGCTACAGCCGCGACAAACGCAGCGACTGCGTTCAGATCGTCATCGCGCTGGTCCTCACGACCGGGGGCTTCCCGCTGGCCTATCAGGTTCTGCCCGGTAACACCGTCGACAATCAGACCCTGCGCGGCTTCCTTGCCGGCATCGAAAAACAATACGGCAAAGCCAGACGGCTCTGGCTCATGGACCGGGGCATTCCCACTGAGAAAGTGCTGGAGGAGATGCGCGCCAGTGATCCTCCGGCCAACTATCTGGTGGGCACACCCAAAGGCCGCCTGAGCCGGTATGAGGAGCGCCTTCTGGATGAGAAATGGCGGAACGTGCGCCCCGGAGTCAGCGTCAAGCTCATCGCTGATGAGAGTGAAACCTATGTTCTGGCCCGCAACGACGACCGCGTGCACAAGGAGCGGGCCATGCGCCGGCGCCGCTACCTTGCCGCACTGCGCAAACTGCGCTTGGAGCGCAAACGCCCTTTAAACCGCGACGACCTGCTCAAAGCCCTCGGAGCCGCCGCCAAAGAGGCCGGAAATGACTCCAAACATGTGATAGTGACCATCCCCGCCGAAGGCCAGCCCGTCAGTCCCGGCACCTTTCATTACAGACTCGACCGCATCCGGCTGCGTCAGGCCCGCCGCCGCGAGGGCCGCTATCTTCTGCGCACCAACCTCACCGGCACCGATCCCGGGGAGATATGGGAGCGCTATCTCCCAGCTCGTCCAAGTCGAGGAGGCCTTCCGCAACCTTAAAGGGGACCTCGGCATCCGGCCCATATACCATAAACTCGAAAAGCGCATTGAGGCTCATGTCCTGATCAGCTTCCTGGCCTTCGCCCTGCCCACCACCCTGCGGGCGCGGCTGCGCGGACTGGCCTCCGGCCTGACCCCCCGCGCCGTCCTCGAAAAAATGGTCACCCTCCGGATGCTGGACGTGGTCTTCCCCACCACCGACGGCCGCACCCTCACCCTGCCGCGCCGCACCCAGCCCGGTCAGGAAGTCCAGCTCCTGCTCAATCAACTCCATCTCACCCTGCCTCCTCAAGCCCGCCCCCGTATCGCCGCCAACCAGACCGTGTAGTGCAGACCTTGGCCTGAAAAATCCGCGATTAACGGGAACGGGCAACTTATAACCCCTGAGTAGCGAAAGTCGGGTTAAGGAGATAAAACTCAACAAACTGGCTCTTTAGAGCATTTCTGCCAATGTCATGGCCCCGTTTCCCGAGACAATCAGCTTTAAAACGGCTACGGCATTGGGGGAAATCCTCTAGCACCCGTCTCCATTTCAGCCTCGGCTGCGGAGCAGGGCGGGAGGATGGGGGGCACCTTTTATTTTCAGTTTCTGAACTAAGCCCGCGGATTCCGTGTCCACGTTTTCCCGGCAGAATCACAATGGATGGGGAGTCGGGACTGGGCAGGGCGCGCCGCCGCCCTCTGACCCTGTTCAGTCAAGGAAATCCCTGATCATCATTGAAACCGCCTCATTATTCGCCGCAGCCGAGGGATTGGGGGACCCCGCCATGTTGCAGAGCGGGATGACTCCGAAGTCACGCCCCGGGGCAAGCCATACGGTTGTAAGCCAGAGCGTGTTGGAGCCGCTGTGGGTGAGGACCTTCCCGCCGCCGCCCCAGGGCCGGTCCAGAGCGCTCCAGCCATGGGCGTAGTCCGCGTTGTCCGGATGGGGAGTGTGCAGTTTCAGAAACCCGTCGCGGTTCAGAACCGCCGTGCCGGAGCGGTGTCCGGCAAGATGGAAGGCTGCATAGCGCGCAAGGTCGGGCAGGCTGCAGTGGACCGTCGCCCGCCGCCACAGGCCCCAGTCCGGCCCAGGTTTTCATGTCGGCGGAGGATTCAATCTGAAACCCGCGGAAGGGGGAGGAGGCCGGCAGTCTCAGTTCGACGGCTGGCCTGATCCCGAGCGTTTCCTGGGCATGAAGTCCGGGCGGCGGCGCAAAAAGACCGGACAGGGAGGCGGCGATGACCGGGAGGGATTTCATGGCTGAAAGCCTGATTTGATGTGAAATAAAGCGGCGGTTTGTCGAGCTTTTTAAGATCCGGCCGCGGCCCCGGGTGTCCGCCGTCCTGAAAGCGCCGGTCCCAGTTCCGGAGCCCCTTTGCTTTGATTGGCGCAACAGGAGAGAGGCGGCGGCGGCCATCCGGATGTGGGAAAACGAGAGGACGCGCGCACGGGCGAAGCGCCCTTTGACGGCGGGGATGATCCAGCGCACCTCTCCGCCGCCAAAGGTGGAGTGAAGCTGGTGATTTTCGGGGTGGCGCGGAGCGGCTCCGCAGTCAACGTGACCGCCAGAAATCCGCGGCAGCATGAGAACCGGTCCGCGGCATCCCCTGAGGCCTCGGGCGCTTCCTTTGCGCCGCAGGCTTCCTCTCTTCCAGTCTTTTCCGGAATCGTGATAGTCCTTCTTCTCGCCTGCCTAGATCCTGTCGTCACAAGATTTGCTTGACTTGACGTTCCAGACAGGGAAATTCTGTCTTCATGTCCGGGAATCTTCATCGTCATGATCTGCCGGACCGGGTCTGGAATGTTTTGGAGCCGCTTCTTCCGGGAAGAGCGGGAAGCTTGGGGCGGCGTGGCCCGTGACAACCGCCTTTTCCTCAATGCCGTGATGTGGATTCTGCGCACCGGTTCCCCGTGGCGGGATTTGCCAGGGGATTGCGGGGATTGGAAAAACACCCACCGCCGCTTCTGCCGCTGGCGGGACAGGGGACATTGGGAAAAACTGCTGGCACAGCTGATGAAGGATCCTGATTACGAGTGGCTGATGATTGACGCCAGCCATGTGAAGGTGCATGCCCATGCG
>JAQGPJ010000031.1 GCA_028293125.1 Verrucomicrobiales bacterium
TCGCGGATATTCCGTCGGGCACGCGCGTGAAGTGTCCCTACACGAAGAAGCATTTCCGCGTTCCCTGACCGGGGCGCGCCACAGCCCGGTCATCAAAGGCGCGGACGGGAGCTGCGGGCACAGAGGGGGCGGAGACATTCCGGAAGTGTGCCTAGACCGGAAGTGCCCGTCCGGGACGCTTTGGACAGGGAACTGATCGACACAATTAATGGGGTATTATTGTGCCGGAGGCGCTCAGAGATGTCCTCCATTGAGCTGTGGCTTCGGGATTTCCCTGCGGAGCGGGGTTGCGGCCACCCCTGCCAAACCCGATTTTTCCGGGAACTTGGGAAATTCCCCGGCACAAAGATGTCACAAACGGGGATTCGCGCGCAGTTTCCCGTGATGACTCCCGACCGCGAGCTTTTGACAGGATGGGTATCCCAAGGAGATGAAACGGCTTTCCGCTCGCTGGTGGAGCGGCATGCCGGACTGGTGTATGGAGTGGCCATGCGACGCACGGGGGGAAGCCAGACTCCAGCGCGGGAGATCGGGAAGAATGTGTTCACCATGCTGGCGCGCAAAGCGGGCAGCCTGACCCGCCACACCTCCGTCGCCTCGTGGCTTTACCGGGCCACGCTTCTGGAAGCCGCCCATCAGCTGCGTCAGGAGGCCTCCCGCGCGCGGCGGGTGTGCCCCCGCCCGCGTGCGCCGGAAATCATGCGGGAACGTGGCCTCAAAGCCCTTCAGCCAAAGAGATTCACACCCAAAACCAGCGACGGCCGGGCCGACCTCCCCTCCCCAACCTCCTTGCCGGTCAGCCTTTGCCGGACGCTCCTGACAAAGTGTGGGCCGGTGACATCACCTGTATTCCTGCAGGCCAGGGCTGGATGTATCCGGCCGTCGTCCTTGACCTTGACTCCCGCAGGGTCGTCGGCTGGGCACTGGCGGACCACCTCCGCGCCGGACTGGTCACCGACGCCCTCCAACAGGCGCTGACATCGCGCCGGCCATCACGCGGCCTCATTTTCCACAGCGACCGCGGCAGCCAGTGCGGCAGCCGGGAATACAGAGCTCTCCTTCAACGCGACAGCATCCGCCAAAGCATGTCCGCCCGCACCAACCCTTATCACAACGCCTGGACGGAATCGTTCATCGGCACCCTCAAAACCGAAATGCTCCAGGACGAATGCCTCATCGACGCCCGCGACGTCCGCACGGAGCTCTTCGCCTGCATCGACTCCCACTGCAACACCCACCGCCGTCACTCAGCACTCGGATACCTCAGCCCGGCCGAGTTCGAAGCCCAAAATCTGTCCCTTAACTGATTCAAAAATTGGTCCAAAATCCGTTGCACCTCATGAAGTGCCGCCTTCACTGCCGCAAGTGATCCGGACTGCGGGCAAATCCCGGGACCCGGTGTAGTATCAGGCCAGGATTCCCTTCACTGCGTGCCCGTGGACATCCGTCAGACGGAAGTCGCGCCCTTGGAAACGATACGTCAGCTTCTCGTGGTCCACGCCAAGAAGATGCAGGATGGTAGCCTGGAGGTCATGCACGTGCACTTTGCCGGAAGCGACACTGAACCCGAGCTCATCGGTTTCCCCGTAGCTGAAACCGGGTTTGATCCCGCCCCCTGCCATCATGATGGAAAAGGCGTCGGGGAAGTGGTCCCGTCCAAGATTCCCGCCGGACGAGGTCCGGCCCTCCCGGAAGGGGGTGCGGCCGAACTCGCCGCCCCAGATGATGAGGGTGTCATCCAGCAGGCCCCGCTGCCGCAGGTCTTCGATCAGGGCGGCCACCGGTTTGTCGGTCCGCTTCATTTTGCCGGTCAAGCCGTCGCGGATGTCCTCTCCGGGACTGGTTCCGTGGAAATCCCAGCCCCAGTCGAAGAGGTGCACAAAGCGCGTCCCCTGCTCAAGGAGCCGCCGGGCCAACAAACAGTTGTTGGCAAAACTGGAGTCGCCGGGAACGGCCCCGTAGGATTCCAGCGTTGCCGGGGTTTCCCGGGAAATATCCATGACTTCCGGCACGCTGGCCTGCATCCGGTAGGCCAATTCATACTGGGCGATCCGGGTGGCTGTTTCCGGATGTCCAAAATCCGCAGCCTGCATTTCGTTTAGGTCCTTCAGCGCATTCAGGGTTTGCCGGCGCAGACTGCGGTCCATCCCGGGCGGGTCGCCCACATAAAGCACGGGATCCCCCTTTGAGCGGCACTGCACGCCCTGATAAACCGAAGGAATGAACCCGCTTCCCCAGCAGCCCTGGCCTCCACTGGGCTGCACGCCACTGCTGATGAGGACCACGAAGCCGGGAAGGTTGCTGTTTTCCGATCCCAGCCCGTAGGTCACCCACGATCCCATGGAGGGCCGTCCCTGACGTGCCGAGCCGGTATAGAGCAGCAGCTCGGCGGGCGCATGATTGAACTGCTCGGAGAACATGGATTTCACCACGCAGACCTCATCGGCAACCCGGTGAAAGTTTGGCACCGCATCCGACATCCAGATACCGC
This sequence comes from Verrucomicrobiales bacterium, assembly GCA_028293125.1. Classification (GTDB taxonomy): domain Bacteria; phylum Verrucomicrobiota; class Verrucomicrobiia; order Verrucomicrobiales; family V1-33; genus CAIZWU01. The sequence continues at coordinate 2,492 of JAQGPJ010000031.1, forward strand.
CCCCGCCGTATTGCTGAAAGCTGCGGGGCGTGCCCATGAGCTTGGGAACCCCGCTGGTGAAGGCAAAGGTTTTTCCTTTCACAAAGGCATCGGGGGCATCCTGACCATTCCGTTTTACCAGCTCCGGCTTGTAATCAAAGATATCAAGATGCGGCGGTCCTCCTGACATCGATAAATAGACCACCCGTTTGGCTTTGGGAGCAGCAGGCGCCGGCCGCACCGCGAAGGGATCGGGCCCGGGCGCGGCGGTGGCCGCACTGGAGGTTGTGCGCCCGAGCAGGGCTTCCAAGGCAATGGCGCCCAGACTGATCCGGCCCGTGGAGCGGAGAAAATGCCGCCGGGTCCGGTGCTGAAGGATTTGGTTCAGGGGCTCCATGATCAGCGTTTCATCAGGGTTTCGTCAAGATTGAGCAGCACCCCGGCCACTGCCGTCCAGGCGGCCATCACGGCTGCATCGGCTTCGGCAGGGAGAGGCCCAATCGGTTGAGTGGCAAGCGCGAGAGCCTTTTCAGGACTTCCCCGCAGGCTGTCCAGCGTTTCCTGATGGAGGGCGCGGAGCCGTTGCCTTTCCTTGGCGGAAAGTGGGCGGGAGAGAACAAGGCGGAAGGCCTCGGTCAGGATGGCATCGGGATCGGTCCTGCCTGCCGCAGCCCTTCGGGCCAGTGCCTGGGCCGCCTCGACAAAGACAGGATCGTTCAAAGTGACGAGAGCCTGCAGCGGGGTGTTCGTGCGGCTGCGGCGCACCGTGCAGACTTCACGGTTCGGGGCATCGAAGGTGGTGAGGGACGGGTAGGGACTGGTCCGGCGGAACTCGGTGTAGAGGGCACGGCGGTGGCGGTCTTCCCCTTCACTTGTTTGCCAGTCAAGGCCGCCGCCGAAAGCAGCCGACAACCCCAGAGCCGGGCGGATGGGCCGGACCGGCGGGCCAAACATTTTTTTGGATAACAACCCGCTGACTGCGAGCGCCTGGTCGCGGATCATCTCCCCGGAAAGCCGCACGCGCGGGCCACGGGCCAGCAGGCGGTTGTCAGGATCGCGGGCGGCTGCGCCGGGCCCGACGCGCGACGACTGGCGGTAGGTTTCGGAAGTGACCAGAAGCCGCAGGAAACGCTTCAGGTCCCATCCACCCCTGACAAGCTCCGTGGCCAGCCAATCGAGCAGTTCCGGATGCGAGGGCAGCTCGCCCTGGGCTCCGAATTCCTCGCTCGTTCTGACAATTCCCGTTCCGTAAAGTGCTTCCCAGAAGCGGTTTGCCATCACGCGGGAGGTCAGCGGATTTTTTCCGTCCACCAGCCAGCGGGCCAGCGCGAGACGGTCCATGGGCCCGTCCGGCGGGCGCGTTGAAAGAGCGGCCGGAGCTCCCGGGCTGACTTCATCGCCCAGTGCCTGCCAGTTGCCGCGGAGCTGGACGCGGGTGCGGCGCCGTTGGTCCGCAGGCAGCTCCTGCATGACGGGAACCGTGTGTGGTTTGATGGCGGCAAGGCGTGCGGCGAGGGCCTCCCTTTCCTGACGGACCGCGGCGGTTTCCGGGGAAAGGTGCTGCAGGTAATGAGCGGTCAGCGCCGCCTTTTCTTCAGTGGTGCGGGCGGACTCCGGTTTCGCCAGGGAAAGGGCCAGATTTGCCGGGATTTTGGTCATTTCGGCAACTTGTGGATCCGTGGTGATGAGGACAGGTTCACCCGGGGCGGTGTTTTCGGGAATTCCGTGGAGCCGCAGAACTGAACCGGCAGCCACCGGCACCGGCGGATCCGCTGCCAGGATGAGACCAGGGCTGCCATCCGCAGGAACGTGCTTTAGCCGCACATCCACGGCTCCATTCAAAGCAAAGGCGATTTCAGGCGCCGCAGGGTTTCCTTCGCGCTGCCACACAGGCTGACGCGCAGAGTCGAGAGCGGTCAGGCGGAATCCATTGAGCCGCTCCGATGCCTCCGAGCGGTTCCAGACGACAATCCGGTCCACCGCCTGGGCCTCCGGAAGCTCCAGCTCCCACCAGGGATCCCTGCCGCCAAGGGTGTGGGCCACGGAACCCTTTTCATAGGCGCCTTCCGTATTTCCATCAATGGCGCGGGCCGCTGCAGCTTCTGCATAGGTGGAAATCTGCGAAGCCCTGCCTCCCCCCGCGAGGTTTTTTCCGGATTGGAACACTTGGACCTCAGCCAGCTGCAGCATGCGGTCCGGCCCTGGCAGCTCGATCCTGACAAATTTAACCACAGGAGCAGGAGAGCCCTCAGGGGGCAGGATCTCCGCCCGGAGGCCGGGAGACCGTGAAGCACCCGCCCCCGCTCCGATTTTCAATCCGGCCGCTTTCACCGCGCTGCTCACCACGAAATCGCGGGTGGATCCCTTGTTTGCATCGCCGAGGCCGGATGGGCTGGCACTTTCAGCAGCCGCCAGGGGTTCCCATTGAATGGGCAGCGGATATTGCGCGGCCCATCGCCGGGCAGCGAGCGCTGCCGCCGGCTCCGGGCTTTCAATTTTTCCGGTGAGCACGTCCATCTGTTGCTGAAGCGTTTGGCGCTGCGTCTGCTGCCCGGGATCAAAAAGGGCCAGCACCGGCGATTCATCATTCCGGTCCGCGTCGGCAGTGCTGTTAAAAATGGCGTAGATACTGAAGTAGTCGTGCTGGGTGATGGGATCGTATTTATGGGTGTGGCATTGCGCACAGGCCATGGATGTTCCCATCCAAACGGAAAAGGTGGTATTTACCCTGTCCACCACAGCCGCGCTGCGGAACTCCTCGTCATTGGTCCCTCCCTCGCTGTTGGTCATGGTGTTCCTGTGAAACGCAGTGGCCGTCCTCTGATCCTCCGTCGCTCCCGGGAGCAAATCACCCGCCAGCTGCTCCATTGTGAAACGGTCAAAAGGGGTGTTGTTGTTGAATGCGCGGATCACATAATCCCGGTAGGGCCAAATCGTGCGGAAAGGGTCATCCGCGTAGCCGGCGGAATCCGCATAACGCGCAAGGTCGAGCCAGAGGCGCGCCCAGTGTTCGCCATAGGCGGGAGCTGCCAGGAGGCGGTCAATCAGGCGTTCCCAGGCGTCGGGGGCGGGATCATTGACAAACTCATCCACCTCTGCGGGAGCGGGCGGCAGTCCGGTAAGGTCCAGGCTCAGGCGCCGGATCAGGGTCGCCCGGTCGGCGGGAGGCTGCGGCTGGAGCTGTTCGCGGTCCAGCCGGTCCCGGATAAAGGCATCGACCGGATGTCCCGGCCGGGGCGGGGCAACACGCACCGGGGCCTCGTAGGCCCAGTGTTTGGCATAGGGCGCGCCGGCTTTGATCCAGCTCCGCAGAAGTCCTGTCTCGACTTCGGTCAGGCTCTTGCCCCCTTCAGGCGGCGGCATTATTTCGTCGGGATCGTGCGACAGCACCCGCGCCATCAGGGCTCCCGCTTCCGGATTGCCCGGTGCCACGGCGGCTATTCCCCCAAGGTCCATTGCCGCCCCTTCCGCGGTATCCAGCCGAAGCCCTCCGCTCCCCCTGGGGCCGCCCTTGCGTTGATCCTGATCGGGCCCGTGACAGCGAAAACAATGGTTTGAGAGAATGAGCCTGATATCCCGGGCAAACGAGACGTATCCCTCCTGCCCCGGAGACGGGACGGCAAGAGAGGCCAGAAACAGGAAAGGCAGAACAGGAGAAACGGAAGCAGGCATCGCGCGGCGTGGGGAAAAATGAATCCTAGCGAACATTCTGCCATACGGACGGGGCAAGGGAAAGCATACAACCCTTCTCATCGGAGTTAATCCGGGGGAAACAATGATGAACCGGATGGCGGGTGGGGACATTCGTAATTAATTAGCGGGCCACGGCCTGTAGCATGAGGCGACCCATGATCATGGAGGCAAGAGCGCTGGACACCTGATGACCACGCAGGGCCAGGGTGGCGGTGATGCTTTTCAGGACCTCACAGGTCCGGGCTCCGCGCTCGTTTTTCGAGCAATGCGGCACTTTGCGGGCGATCACGGCTCCGCGCAGTCCGCGTTCGGCGCGGTTGTTGGCGGGCTCCATCTCCGGACGCTCCACAAAGAGCGGACGCGTCCGTTGTCATGCTGGAGCCCGATGCCATCGGGCAGCCGCCGATTGTCAGGGCCTTTGAGTCCGCAGTCCCTCAGCTGGCGGTCAAGCTTTTGCCGGATGAGCCGTTCGCGCTATCGGTATGGCTCCGGAGTGCAGGCCTGCTCCCGGTGGTCCCGCCACAGTCTGATGGCTTCGCGCAGGGTGGCTTTGAGTTCCCTTGTGAAGGCCTTCGCCCGGCCGGTCTTTGCCTCCTCCACGGCGCTGAGGTTTTTGAGGAGATGGCTGGAGACATTTTTGCTGCTCAATGGCATCCAGACCCCCGGTCTCATAGCTGGTTCCGCGGTCGGTTCCCGGCAGCCCAGAGAAGCAGGCGCATGGCATCTCCACCACCTCCTGATGCCGGTGCCGCCGGCGTATTTGGAACACCGACAGCACGGGAGTGAAAAATCCCATAAGGAAGGCTCCCGCGCCGCCGATGCGCCAGCCGGTGTCATCGGTGTTGACCACCGGAGAGGTTCGAACCTTCTCCCGCAGCTCCCCGTACGCCCTATGCAAAACCGCGTCCGGCGCGCAGAGCGCCGCGGCGGCTTGGGTCAGAGCGCTTTGGCTCAAAGCCCACTTCCCGGAGACGCCCGTGGCCGGCATCAGCGACGGGGCGAAGGATGTCCAGGAGTGGCTGACGGAGCGGTGCGATACGGTGACCCTGGATTTTTTCCATCTCAATGAGTATATCCACACAGCGGCCGCAGGCTTCGGGGACACCCCGGCACAGCGGAGGACTGGGCTGGCCTGCGGCTGCACGCGCTGAGGCATGAGGAGGGGGCCGCCGGGAGGCTGCTGAAGGAAATGAACCGGCGCCTCAAGGGCGGGCACCTTGCGGACACCGTGCGTGCGGCGCTTGAAAAGGCCCGCAACTATCTGGAGAACAACGCGGAGCGCACCGAATACGCCCTCGCCCGCGGAGCCCGGCTGCCCAGCGGGAGCGGGGTCACGGAGGCGGCCTGCAAACACATCATCAGGGAGCGCGTGTGCGGCAGCGCCATGAAGTGGCGGCGGACTACCCTGCAAAGCGTGCTCTCCCTGCATGAAAGCTCCAACCGCTGGGAGCAGTTCTGGACGCGCATCGAGCGTTTTGGCTACTGAAGGCGTCCGCAGCGGTTCCCGCCATCACTATCAAAACACAGGAACGTTATCAAACATCACGCCGCGGTCACATCCGATGAAACCGCGATACGCATCCGGTGACATGAGCGGCTCGGGCCGGCGGGGCAGCTGCTGAGGCGGCATGGGGTCAACGATGGCGGGAACCGGGGATGTTTGTTCTGCGATCATTTGCCGTTAAGATCCGTGGGACTCTGGCCGTTAAGTTCAGCGCGGGCGGGCGCAACTTGAGCTTGCCCGCTCAACCAGACGCCCCCTAAAAAAGTTAGGTCGTTCACGTGCTCCCTCAAAACGCCCACTATGCCCACACGTCCCGGACTTATCTCGCGCCGTGCCTTTGCGCGGTCCACCGCTCAACTCCTCGCGGCTGCCGGAACGGCGTCCGGGCTCCGGGCGCAGATTCCGGGCGAGCGCCCGGTCCGTGACGATGGCGTCACAGTCCTGAATCCGCGCGGCCGCGTGCCGGTGGGATTCATCATTGACGACTCGACCGCGCTCGTGAACCTGAACCGCATCGCGATGCCGCAATTCGATACGGCGTTCGCGGGTGCGAATCCGTCCTACCACAAACCGTGGCGCGAGTGGCCCACCGAGATCCCGGACAGCTTTGTGCGGAAATTCGCTGAATGGTCCACGGAGGAGGGGGTGAAAGGCAAATACAGCATGGTTCCGTTTCCCGCCTGTGTCGGCCGTCTTGACCGCATTCTGCCCGGCTGGACGCAGCGTGAGCTCAGCGACAGCCTTGACCTTGTCCGCACGGCGATCATGCGGAACTGGGACATTCATCCCGAGATGATCACGCACACCCGCGTCATCGACACCAAGACCGGCCATCCTTATCCCGATCACTCCCTCAGGTTCATGGAGAACTGGGACTGGACCACCGGCCGCGGCGTCGATGAGATCGCCGACTATCTGGCCTATGGGCTGCGGATCCTGAAAAACGCGGGGCTTCCATGCGAAGGCGTGACGACGCCCGGTGGCTTTGGCAGCAAGGCGCTGCCACAGCTCGCGCAAGCCACGCTCCAATCGGTCCGTGACGTTTTCGGGGCGGAGATTCCCCATTACTTCCGCCATCTTTACGCCGAGGGCCCGCAGAGTGTGGCGCCGCGCGTCGAGTATGTCAGCGGGCTGCAAAGCGAGGATCCGCGCTGCGTCGTGAGCATCATCGGCTGCACCGGAGATTGGACCGGTGGTTGGGATTGCTCGGAGCCGACCGGGGTGGACGCCTTCATCACCGCGGATTTGCAGAGCGGGCGAATGGTGGAGGTAATTGAGCGCGGCGAGCCCGGGCTGATGGTCGCACATTGGACCGGACTTTACTGGAACGGCCAGGAACTGGGATTCAAGATCCTCCAGGAAGTGACGCGACGGCTCAAGGCCCGCTTCGACCACCTCCTGTGGATGAAGCTGAGCGAAGTCTCCCGCTACTGGGCCGCCAAGGAACTGACGCAGCTCCGGCGAAGCGGAAACCGCGTCGCCATCCACGCTCCATTCGCCTGTCCTGACTTCACCATGCGCCTCAAGGGTTCAGACAAAGGGGTCCCTGAGTTGCAAGCCGGGGGCGGCGCCGTTGCGCTCAAGGAAGTGCGCAAAGCGTTGCGGCTCGAGCCAGGCACCTGGGTGCGGGAGGGTGACGCCACGACTGTCTGCTTCCCGTTGACGCGGGGAACCTCAGCACTCGAGCTGAAGCTTTGATAACGCGGGTTGGATGATCTCATGCTGGAAAGATTCAGCCGCAAAGGCGCGATCGCGGCTGGGAAAGCGGAGCTGATCGCCAGAGCGAAGCCTTTTTCACGTGGAGGATATGAGGAAAAGGCGCTCGCTTCGTGGGCGTGGCGCAACGCCCACTTCGCCCATGGCGAGGAAGGCGCGGAGGGGTTGTGGGGCGGTGGCTCAACGAAAGGCGATCGGCGGACGCGCGAATATTGGACCGGGCTCTTTGCGCACGGCTTCGGGCTTTGCGGAACGACGCATTCGCACTGGACCGCGGAGATGGAGTTCCTCCTTGGCCACGGGCGCGGACGCGGCGTCGGCGTGGAGGGGCACAATTCGTTTGAGGTCTTCCGGTGGGGTGCCTACGGCGCGGGAAAATGGGCGCTGCTCTCCATCCCGGAGGTAAAAGCCGACGTGACGCGTACGACTTGCGCGGCATCGAGATTGAAACTGACATCCGGCACGAGCGCGTTCCGCCATTTCCAAGGCTCCTCTTCGGCCGCACCCGCGAGCCCTACGATTGATATGACGGACGCGACGAGTCGGAAGGCTGATCTCATGAGAGCAAAGGGAAAATTGCGGACGGCAAATGCCGCGTAAGGGAAGATTTGGGAAGATAGGCTAAGTTCCGCCTCCTGCGTCTGCAGGCGGTCCGCCCTGGTTACGGCTTCAGCGCCCCTTCCACGAAGGCTAGGAGTTCCTTTGTCACCGGGTCCTCCGCGATGCCAAGTTCCTCATTGATCTTGCTGTGCCAGGTGTCCCTGGCGCCAAACACCTTTGTTTCCACACCTGCTTCCCTGAGCACGGCTCCGAGTCGCTGCGCCTGAGCGCTGGTGTCAGGATGCTCCCCGACGTGGAGAATCAGAAACGGGGGAATGCCCTTGTTCTTTGCGACGTGTGTCACGGCGGAGAAGTCGCGGTGTTTCTCCGGATCATTGCCGAACTTCTCCCGATGCCCAAAGCCCGCCTGCGGTTGGTGATGCAGCCGGCACCGGGTCTCCGCCGTCTCAATGATCGCCGGCACATCGAAAGTGTCGCCATCCACCGGCACGCAGCCTTTTAGGATGGCCATCGGTAGTCCTTCAGCCTTGAGGTAGCGATCATCCGTGCAGATCAGCGCTGCGAGTTGCGCCCCTGCGGAATGTCCCATGACAAACAGGCGCTTCGGGTCACCTCCGTGCCCGCCCACTTGATCATGCACCCAGTGGATGGACTTCGCCACATCACGCACGATGTCGCCCATGCTGACCTTTGGCAGCAGGCGGTAGTTGACTGAGACAAAGACATACCCTTTCTCGATGAATGCCTGCGGCTTCTTACCCACAGCCGCCTTGTCACCCGTCTGCCAGCCGCCGCCATGAATCCAGACAATCACGGGAAGGTTCTTTGCCTTTGGCGGCGCATACACGTCGAGATGCTGCAGCGGGTCGGCTGGCTCGGCATACGGGATGTCCCGCTTCACGTTAAGGCTAGGCTCTTCAGCCAATGCGGATGATGGCAGGACAACAGCGATGAGAAAGGCAAGCAGGGGAAGGTGTTTCATGGGAAAGCATGTTCTTATAAATCTGGTATCGAATTGGGCGACACATGAGTTCAAGCGGCGTTGTGAATATACACTGTCTCCGGCTGCTCAAAGAAGCTGCGGATGAGGCGCGGCCTGTGCTTCATAGCAGCCAGATCGCGGGCAGCGCGTTCCGGGAGGCTTTCGCCTTTCCGCAGCGGAGCGCGGCTGGTGCCGGTTCTTTTGGCCTGGCGCCAAGCCTGCTCCTGGGGGTTGAGTTCCGGCGCATAGGCGGGCAGGTATTCAAAGCGCAGCCGCCCGCCGCTGCCGGATGCCTCACGCAGCGCGGCTGCGGCGGTGTGCGCCGGATGGCGGTCCAGCACAATGATCACCGGCTTTCGGCGTCCCTTCATGAACGCGCGCAGAAACTCCACAAAACGCCCAGCGTTGAAGGATCCCTGGAAGACCTGCCAATAAAAGGCTCCAAGCGCGCTCACCATGCCGATGACGTTGACCGGCGGGCGCCGGCCGTCACGCCGGATAACGGGAGTTTTTCCCTTCGCTCCCCAGGTGCGGCCCATTTGGGCATCGGCGCGGAAGCCCGCCTCATCAAGGAAAAGAAGATCGGCGCCCGCCGCCGGAGCCTCCCGTCTGAGGGCCGGAAAACGGTGCTTTCTCCAGTATGCCACGGCTTTTGGATCCTGCTGCCACGCGCGGGTCAGCGGACGCTGCGGGGTGAGGTTCAGTTCCCGCAAAAGCTTTCCCACAGCCTCCACACTGCAGGCAATGCCCCAACGATCCAGAATCAGTGTCCTCACCACAGCCCGTGTCCACAGACCAAAGTCAAATCCATGATCGCGCGGATCACTGCCGACAATGGCCCGGCGCACCGCCTGCTTTTGTTCCGCGTTCAGAAGGCTGGCACGTCCGCGGGCTTTGCGCGCCCGAAGGCTGCGCACTGTCCCATCCCCGGCCTCCATGCGGGCCGTCCATTTGTAAAAGGTGGTCCGGGCCATGCGGTAACCGGCCATCACCGTGCTGACACTCTCTCCGGCCCGCACCCGCTCCACAGCGTCGCGCCGGATCACCTCCATCGTTTTGCGGTCCAAAGTTCGTCCATCGCGTTTTTTCATGCCCAATCATCGCACGTGTCGCCCAATTCGATACCGTATTAATAAAGACTGTAGCGCACGCGCTGCTTTCCCGTCAATGTCAGCCTGTAACCCCGCTCCGCCCAGGGTCACCCCGACGTTATTGTCTCATTCCGGGAGGGTTAAAACCCTCGCCTTTCAGGCGGCGGCTTCAGCGACCGCGGCGGATTGTGGTATGCTGAGGGGATGAGTGAATACCGCCATTTTCCGGCACCCGCGTGAGGAAACTATTTCGCACCAGAAAGCGGCTGCAGTGAATGTGGTCTGGCTCTGTCCGCTGCAGATTGCCTAGAGAAATGCCTGTGTCACAATTCACTATGATGTTACGCTCGATCAGGCAATCGCGTGAGTCCTGCCAAAGGAAGATGGCACCCCCGTCCTTCCCAGGTCCGTCCCTGCAAACCGATAAAGGCAGTAACGGATGGCGCGGCTGCCCGGGCTTGCGGACTCGCGGCGTTCTTTCGGCACCGCAACGCCTTTGATCCCCCGCTGCCGGATGTTGCGCAGCACGCAGTTGTAGATCGTGGCGTGTTGAACCCCTGTTTCCGAATCAATCCTGATCCGGTCCTATCGGATGTTTTCCAAGGTGGGATCCGCAATCGTAACCCCGGTGTGGGCGGTGATGCGGAGGCCCTCGCCCAGGGTGCCTCCCCCATCGAGCACGACACGATCCCGCTGCCCGGAGGCATTGCGGAGAGTGAGGCCATTGGTGCGGATCTGCAGAGTGCGGGTGACTGAATAGCGGCCGTCAGCAGGAAGAACCGTCGAATCGGGCTTTGCTATCTGTAAAGCGCGTGACAGTTCCTCCACTTCGGAAATGCGGATGACTTCACCCGCAGCGGCGACCAGCGGAGGTGCCTGCGGGTGTCACGGCTGGACCACCGCAGTGGAAGACAACGCGGCAGCCAGGCGGACGTTGACGGATGCGAGCCAAAAAAGAGGTAAGAAAAGAGTCCTTTGTTTCATTTGAGTGCGGGGGATGACGCGGTATAAATGTCCAATCACAGCATGACACATCCAAGATTGAGGCCAGGATGATCCCAGCGCGGATTATCTCCCGTTCTCCCCCAAACAATCCATGGTGCCGGCCGTGAGTCGCGTCTGTTGGCGCGCACGCAATACTCCCGATCATGAAATCCCCGCTCCTGATCACAACACTTCTTGTCGTGTTCTCCACGTCTTTCCCCGCTGTCGGGAAAGCGGAGGCAGGGGACGCATGGGTTCAGCCAATGCGCGAAGTCCGGGCACGCTTCACCGGCACTCCGGGAACCTTCGCCCACTTCGGCGACTCCATTACTGTCACCCTCGCCTTTTGGGCCGGGCTGGAGTCGCAGCCAAGGAATCAAACCGCCGAGGCTGCACGTGCCTATGAACTCGTGAAGTCCTATCAAAAATCGGACTGCTGGCGCGGCTGGAAAGGACCTGAATTCGGCAGCAACGGATCGATGACGGTCCGCTGGGCGGATGAGAACGTCGATCGGTGGTTGGCGAAGCTGAACCCGGAGGTGGTGCTGATCATGTTTGGCAGCAATGACGTGGGACAAATGGAGGTGGAGGAATACGCCGCGAAAACGCGTTCCGTGGCGGAGCGGTGCCTGAAGAATGGAACCGTTGTGATTCTTAGCACGATGCCGCCACGCAGCGGACACGTGGAGAAGTCCGCACGGTTCGCGGATGCGGTTCGTAAGATAGCAGTGGAGCTCCGCCTGCCATTGTCCGACTACCATGGAGAGATTCTCAAACGGCGGCCTGATGACTGGGATGGCGCACTGCCAAAGTTCAAGGACACGCCAGGGGACGTGTATCAAGTGCCAACGCTGATCTCACGCGACGGGGTTCATCCTTCGAACCCGCGTGCCTTTGCTGACGACTTCTCGGAGACATCGCTGCGCACGAATGGGTTCGGATTGCGCAATTATCTTACGCTTTTGAGCTATGCCGCGGTGGTTGAGAACGTCTGCTCGCCGCGGTAACCACCCCAGGCCGGGCATCCTGTCACCATCGGAATTTTAACCTGCCAACCCAGCACATTATCAATGAAGGCCACCGCACGCCGTTTGCCCGTTTTTATAGCACTCTGCATCCTGCCGCGCGCCGGGCCCACGCACGGCGCAGAAGTCTCTCCAGGACGCGGCGAGCCACGATGGACCAACGGTTTGCCCCAGGACGAAACTTACTTTCCTATAGGTGTCTGGCTGCAAAACCCGCGAAATGCGCCACGCTGCAAAGCTGCAGGGATCAACCTCTATGTCGGACTGTGGAGCGGGCCCACGGCGGAACAAATTGGGGCGCTTGAGAAAGCAGCAATGCGGGTGATCTGCGGGCAGAACCCGGTTGCTCTCGCCAGCAAGGACAATCCCGTAATCGCCGGCTGGATGCATGGCGATGAGCCCGACAACGCGCAATCGCTTGGTTCCGGGAAAGGTTTTGGACCGCCGATCGCGCCTGAGCGTATCGTTGCCGACTACACGCGCCTTCGTGCCACCGATCCGACCCGCCCCGTCCTCCTGAATCTTGGACAAGGTGTGGCATGGGATAATTACATCGGACGCGGCGTGCGGCGGAATCACCCGGAGGATTATCCCGAATACGCCAAAGGGTGCGACATCGCGTCCTTCGACATCTATCCTGCCGTGCACGGTTCACCCGAAATCGCCGGCAAGCTCGAGTATGTCGCGCGAGGCGTGGAGCGGCTTGTCCGTTGGACCGGTGGGGAGAAGCTGGTTTGGAACTGCATTGAATGCACTCACATTGACAATGCCGCCATCAAACCCACGCCCGAGCAGGTGCGGGCAGAAGTCTGGATGGCTCTAATCCGCGGTTCCCAAGGATTGATTTACTTCGTCCATCAATTCAAACCGTCGTTTAAGGAAGCCGCTCTGCTGGACGATCCGAAGATGCTCGCCGCGGTTACCGCGATCAACGCTCAGGTGCGGGAACTCGCACCGGTGCTGAACCGCCCAACGGTCAGCGATGCTGTTGCTGTCGAACCGTCATCCGCAGAAACGGAAGTTGCTTTCATGGTGAAACAGCAACAGGGCACAACCTACCTTTTTGCGGTGAACCTACGGAACCAACCGGCGCAAGCAACGTTCCGCCTGGGCGTTGCACCCGGAGCCTCGGAAGTGAAAGTGCTCGGCGAAACCCGAACTATTCCGCTCCGCGCCCGCATTTTCGCGGACACGTTCGGCCCATACCAAGTGCATCTTTACCGCCTGAAAGACCCCGACACGCAATCAAAATAAAGCAAAATGGACATGAAGGCGAGGACAGTCCGCAAGGCGGCATCAGTATGGGGTTTGGGCGGTCCGCGAGTTCGGGATTTTCGAATTTTGCCACGGAAACAAGCTGGCGGACATGGAATTTCCCACAAACTGGATAAGATCCGTTAAAAGCAATGACCGGCAAAAAGTGGAGCGTTGACCGAAGTTCCGATGAATTGGCGGCAGGCCTGCTATGCTTCAACCGCTCCAGAAGCAGCACCGCATTGCCGAGCTCCTCCGCGGCCCCGCGCGCCGTGTGAGGGCACAAAGCCGGCCGATGGGGTTTTGGCCGCCACCGGCGCCGCCATGCCGGAGCTTTTCAAAGCCGCGCATCAACCGACCGCTCCACCTCCACGAGAACTGCCGGGTCCATCTCCACCAGCTGGCCGGATTCCGGAAAGCGGTTTTCGGGGACGTCGGCAATGTATTCCTGGAAGGCGGCCACGCGCCCCCGTTGGAGCCGGTCGTATTCGGCGGCGAAATCGCGTTAGGCGTTGGCGTGGCGCGGCGGGCGCCCGGTATAGTCGCCGAGGATGTCGTCTGAGAAAGAAACTGGGTGTCACAGCCGGCGCCGGAACCAAGGGACATCAGCAGCATGCCGGTGCGCGACGACAGGAGGGGCGCCAGCTGATGCGGCACGACCTCCAGCTCGGCGGCATAGGCTCCGGCGCTTTCCAGCTCCTTCATACGCCGGTGCAGTCCGACGGCCTCAGCCGCCGTGCGGCCGATGGCTCTCCAGCCGGTCCAGGTGGCATGACGGGGAACCAGGCCGAGGTGCCCCACGACGGGAATGCCTTCCAGCGCCATGCCCTCAATGATCCATGGACTGGCGGAGCAATAAACCGAGCTGGCTCCCGCCTCCAAGGCGCGGAAGGCCACGCGGATGGCCTCCTCCCGCGACGCCAGGCCATGCGGAGTGGCGGCGGACAGAAAACTTTGCG
>JAQGPJ010000036.1 GCA_028293125.1 Verrucomicrobiales bacterium
GAAATTTCAACATCCCTGCGGACTTCAAGCTCACCACCCAGGGACCTGCCACTCCCGGGAGCGTGCCCGGCACAGGAAATGTCACCATCTCCGGCACCCTCTCAACGCCCTTCGATGACGTCCCCAATGTCCCTGAAGGCGGCTCCACGGTTTTCATCATGGGCATGGGCCTGATTGGAGTGGAAACCCTCCGCCGCAGGCTGGTGAAGGCACAGGCGTAAGCAATCTTCAGGACCGGTCCTCCGGCATCCTCAAGCAATGATCAGGCCGGGCGGGGTTGTCCTCCGCCCGGCTTTTTTCCGCCCGTTTCAGACCCTCAGGCACAGGCCCCGGCGGACGTGACGCAGAAAGCGACGGGATGGACACCCGTTTACGGGCCACCCTGGCCGAGGACGGGGTGACGCCCATCAGTGCAGCCACATGGTTGGGGCCCCGCGCCCAGTCCTCCGCTGTGATGGTCTCCCATGCGATGTATTTCGGGCCGGGTTTTGCCATGATCCCTGCCATTAATCACCGGACGCGGGCAGGCAAAGGCGAATTTCCATTCAACTGAAGGCCCTTTCTGTCAGGGATTTCATCCTCAACTCGGCGCGAACTTGGCGCAGTCGCTGTCCAAAGCAGTCGCTTTAAGTTCCGTGTGATTTTGAAACTCCTTCATTGTGAAGGACTTAAACTGGAGCCGACTTTCGGATTTGAACCGAAGACCGACGGTTTACAAAACCGTTGCTCTACCACTGAGCTAAGCCGGCGGGCAGGGTGATCTGTAACGCGGAGTGGGCGGGGCTCAAGAAGAAATGCGGATTGTTTTCAGGCTGGCGGACCGGTGGGTGGACCGGTGGGAGAATATGGGACTTGTTTTGGTGTTTGACTTGCGTGCCGCTCCGGATGTCAGCAGGATGGGCGCATGAGCAAGCGGTCACGAATTTTCCTCACTCCGGCGCCGGGAGCCCTGATGCTGTTGTTTCTGCTGCCGGCCACAGCGGTGCTCATCTCCTGCGCGACCATGGAGCCGCAGCGGCCGCCGACATCGGAGAGGTTTGGTCCGGGATATCCGGCGGGAAGCGCAGGATGGTCGGAAAAAGAGCGCGGGGTTTACCGGGCGGCCTTCGATGCCGGACGGCGGGATGCGCGGGAGGGCTACCGCTATGATGATGACCGGGTGACGCTGCCGCTGGCGGACCGGCTGTGGAGTTTCTCCCGGCGTGGCTACCGCGCCGGATTTTATCATGACCGCCCGCTGGGCAGCGCTGCCCGTGGCCGGGCCACCCAGGAGGCTCCGGCGGACGGTCTGTCCATTCCGGGGGCGGGCGGGTCATCCGTCCCGGACTCCACGCTTCAGCCGCTGGCACCGCCGGTCACTGCCCCGCCGAAGGTGCAGGCACCGGCGCGTTCCACGGGGCCGGATCCGTTCTCCGTGCCGCTGGAGTCCATGGGCACAGAGGGGGAGGCCCGGTGAGCTGAAAGGAATACCATCTCAAAAAGCAAGCCATGCACAGGGGTCAAAACGCATGACACCGGGTTGTTTCACAAGCGGAAAGGCGGGATGTGCAGCGGTGGCCGGGCGGCCCGCGGCTGCGAGCCTGCTCCTGTTTCTGGCTGTGCTGCTTCCGTTGGCGGGATGTGCGCCGCGCACCGCTTCCCGGGAAGCGGAGAGGGAGGAAACCGATCCCCACAGTGGAGGACTGACCGAGATCCTGAGCCCGGAAATGCGCCAGCTGGACGCGGAGGAAAGGAACCTGCAGCAGGAGCTGCCCACGCTGCCCACGATTTTCCCGGAGCAGCAGACGGAGCGCATCGGCTACTCCGGCAAGCCTTTATCCCAAAGGCGCATGGCACAGGATTCGCGGTTCATCCGGTTCGATCTGGGATCCAAACAGACCGTTGACCGCGTGGTGCTGGTGCCGGCGGATTTTGCCATCGATCAGGATTCCGGCGCGGGATACGGTTTTCCCGTGCGCTGGCGGGTGGAGATCGCGGACGAGGCCTCCTTTGAGGATGCCGTGGTGCTGGCGGATCACACCGCGGAGGATTTTCCCAATCCGGGCCTCTGGCCGGTCTCCGTCAAGGCCCCGGAGGTCAGCGGACGCTATGTCCGCCTGACGGCGATGAAGCTTTTCTCGCGCGGAGGCCGCAGTCTGCTGGCCCTGGGGGAGATGATGGTGCTGCAGGACGGACGGAATCTGGCGGCCTCCCTGCCGCCGGAGGCCATCCGCGTGTCGGACTCCGATGAGGTGCCCCGCAGCTGGTCGCAGTGGAATCTGGTGGACGGGCAGAGTGTGCTCGGCACCCCCTCCGGCGTCATCCCGGCCCGCACGGAGGGATTTCAAAGTGACCCGGAGCGTTCGCCGGACGTGGTGAAATGGGTGCAGGTGGATTTGGGTTCGGAACTGCCCGTGGAGGAGGTGCGGCTGCTGCCGGCGCGGGCGGGCGCGTATCCGCTGCGGCGGGGATTCGGGTTTCCGCTGCGCTACCGGGTGGAGGTGTCGGTGGACCCCGATTTCAAATCGCCGGTCACCGTCTCGGACCGCATGCAGGAGGATTTTCCGAATCCCCGTGAGAATCCCGTGGTGGTGCGGGTGCCGGGCACCGCCGCGCGGTATGTGAGGCTGACCGCCGCCCGGCTGACGGAGCGGTTTGACGACTACGTTCTGGCGATGGCGGAGCTGCAGGTAATCAGCGGAGGGCGGAATGTGGCGCTGGGGGCACCGGTCTCGGCGCTGGACTCCCGCGAAAGCGGCATTTGGTCCACACGGTTCCTGACAGACGGCTTCACCAGCCAGCGCGATATCGCCGAGTGGCCGGACTTTCTCGACCGCCTGGAGCGGCGGCGGCTGGCGGAGGCGCGGCTGGCGGAGATTCCCCTGCTGCGGCAGGGGGTGACACGCGATGTTCTGCGCCGCATCTCATGGTGCGCCACCCTGGTGGCGGGAGGACTGATTCTCGTCACGCTGGTGGCGCTGAGGCGGAACCAGCTGGGCCGCCGGCAGGAACTGCAGGCGCTGCGTCAACGGATCGCGCGGGATGTGCATGACGAGATCGGCAGCGGACTGGGCACCATCGCCCTGCTCAGCCAGATGGCCGGGGCCAACGAGGCGCATTCCACCCAGGTGCGGCAGGACTTTTCGGAAATCCACACCCTTTCCCGCGAGATTACGGAAAGCCTGCGCGACATCGTCTGGCTGATCCGCCCGGAGACCCGCACCATGGGGGATCTGGCGCAGCGGCTGCGGGAGACCGCTGCCGCCATGCTGGCCGCCGTGCCCCATGAGTTCGAGGCGGACCCGTCCGTGAGCCGCCGGGAGCTGCCGCTGGAGTTCAAGCGCCAGGTCCTGCTGGTTTTCAAGGAGGCGCTCCACAATCTCATGCGCCACGCCAAAGCCACGGAGGCCCAGGTGCGGGTGGGCGGGGACCCAGGCAAATTCAGCTTGGAGCTGCGGGACAACGGCCGTGGATTCGATGCCGGCCGGCCTGTCTCCGGTGCCGGCATGACCGGCATGAGGCAGCGGGCCTCCACTCTGGGGGGGGTGCTGGTTGTTGAAACTTCGCCCGGCATGGGCACGCGGCTGCGGCTGGAGGTCCCGTGGCCAAAGCGGAGAAGCACGGCCAAACAGCCGTTCTGAAGGGGGGCGTGACAAAAACCGCCGTTGCGATGGTCAGCCGGCTTCTTTCATGGGGCGTTCCCCGGCCTGTTTCCACCATGGTCCCGGGCCATCACTGAAGCGCTTCATTTGCGAGTCTCCTCAAAGGCTCTGCAAAGCGCCTGCCGCAGGCTTTCACCCCGGACCGGCTTGGAGAGATAGTCATTCATGCCCGCCTCCAGGCACTCGTCCCGGTCGCTTCCCTGGGCATTGGCGGTCAGGGCAA
>JAQGPJ010000048.1 GCA_028293125.1 Verrucomicrobiales bacterium
GGCAATCGCCGGGGCAGTGGCACCGGGCAGGATGCCCGGCGGGACAGCCGGGACGGCTGTTCTACCCGGGCCGCGGAAATCCGTGCGGGGAACCCACCTGCGAATTAACAAAAATATCTTTGGAAATGGTATAATCGTTATCGACAGGCACTTTCTCTGATCCTTCCGGGAATTGCTTTCACATGGTTCAGCGCCGCATGTGCCTTTGCAGGCCAGCATAGGGCGCTGAATGTTTTTTGTGCTTTTGGCTCTGCCGGGCCTCATCCGGAAAAAGAAAAGGCGCGCCCAAGCCGGGCGCGCCTCTGAAGTGGAATGGATCCCAGCCTGTTCCAAGCCGGGAAAAACGTCAGGCGTACTTGCTGGTGGCCGGATCGAACTTGCCGGGCAGCGCGACGGGATAGAGGCCGTTGGCGTCCGGGCCGAAGCGGGTCGGCGTGGCGAAGTCGAGCTTCTCGGGCAGTTCACTGTTGTTCCAGGCGAGAGCCTCGTCCCAGTTCACCTGCTTGCCGCTGTAGGTGGCGTAGCGGCCCAGCATGGCGGTGAAGGTGCTGGTGGCGCCGTAGTGGGCGTTGTTGAGCGGCTTGTTGTCGCGGATGGCTTTGTAGAGCTCGTCGTGCTCGTTCTGGTAGGGATTGCCATCCTGATCCTGGCGGCGGTAGCGCCAGATGGTTTTGCCGGCGCGGTCGCGGATAATGGCACCGCCACTGTCATCGATGAACAGAGTGCCCTTGGAGCCGATAATAACTTCCTTCACCGCGTTCCAGCATTCGGGCTGATGGCGGCACTGGCTGTTCATGATCACGCCGTTGGGATAAACGAACTCCACGTAGTGGTGATCGAAAATCTGCCCTGTTTTGCGGTCGGTGCGCAGCTCGCGGCCGCCCATGCCCTGGGCACTGACAGGGTGCTGGTCGTCCATGAACCAGTTGATCACATCGATGTTGTGGATGTGCTGCTCCAGGATGTGGTCACCGCCCACCCAGGTGAAGTGATACCAGTTCTTGACCTGGTAGTACATCTCGGACCATTCGGGTTTGCGGTCCACGAGCCAGATACCGGCATTGTTCCAGTAGCACTGGGCGGCGATGATGTCGCCGATGAGGCCCTGCTTCACCTGCTCCTTGGCGGCGATGTAGCTTTTCTGATAGCGGCGCTGGAGCCCCACCACCACCTTGAGGTTCTTCTCTTCAGCTTTTTTGGCGTATTCGAAAACCGTGCGGATGCCGGGGGAGTCGGTGGCCACCGGCTTCTCCATGAAGATATGCTTGCCGGCCTCCACCGCCGCCTGGAACATCATGGGGCGGAATCCGGGAGGGGTGGTCAGAAGCACCACATCGGCCTGCTGAACCGCTTCCTTATAGGCTTCCAGACCCAGGAATTTACGGTTGTCCGGCACATCGACTTTGGAGCCGTGTTTTGCCTGAAGGGTGGAGAGGGCGGGCTCCAGACGGTCGGAGAAGGCGTCGGCCATGGCCACGAGGCGGGTGCCTCCGCTGGTCAGGGCCTGGTCGGCGGCTCCGCTGCCGCGGCCGCCGCAGCCGATGAGCGCCAATTTCAACTCATCGCTGCCGGCCACCTGGGCACAGGCGGAGATGGGCAGATTCACGGCGGCGGCTGTGGCCGCGGCGGCGCCGATGAACTTGCGCCGGCTGGTGCCGGCAATGTCGCTGCTGCTGCTGTTGTTGTCAGCATTGAATTCGGTGGGCTGCATAAAGCGGAATGTTACGGGTTGGAAATGGCGGTGGCCATGGGGTTGGGAATAAAAATCTGCCGGAATGGAAATTGAAGCTCAATGGGAATCGGAAAAATGTCGATTCCTTCACTTTTTGGGGTCGAGATTGGCCTTCATTTCCTCCTCCGTGGGCGTGCGGGACTGGATGCCCCCGGCGGGAATATCCGCCTTGGCGATCCAGGCGATGGCGTTGAGAGCTGTCATGCGGAACTGGTCGTTCTGCCAGTTTTTGTGGAAGTGCGCGCCGGTGAAGCCGAATCCGCGGCTGCCGTTGGCGTTGTCGGATACCCAGCACATGTGCTGGGCCTCGTGATTGTGCACTGCCTTGCGGACGTCGGGGTTTCCCTCATGGGGACCGTCCTTGCGGGTCAGGGTCGCCTCGGTGGGAACATCCGACAGGATGGGAGTCACGCCTTTCAGTCCCTCACGGAACCGCATGTGGTAATACCACTCGTCGTTGATTTTGAAGGGTTTCAGACCGGAGGCGACCGGATGCGCGGGGAAGTTTTTGTAGTCGGCCTCCCAGTGCGGGTTGACGGACCAGTTCTCCTCAAAGTAGCCGCCCATCCACTTCAGAAAATAATCACCCCCGGGGCCTTTGGGGATTTCGACCGCATAATGCAGGCTGCCGATGCCGCCGCCGCGTTCGTGGAATTTATCCACCTCCGCCAGATGCGGCACCACCATGTGGCCGCCGCCGCCGTCCGAATACATCACCAGGGCATCCGCGTTCACCAGCGCCGTGGGATCCTTTGGCCAGCCGCCGCTGTAAACCGTGGCATGGATTTTGCCGGCGCAGGACTCATTGAGGGAACGGGCCAGGAGCATGGAGCCGGCGCGATGCTCGTGATCACCGGGGCCGTGGCTGGGATTTCCTGCCACAAACACCACCTTTTTCACCCCCTCCATGGGCAGGCGCTTCAGTTTGATGTTCCGGAACTGCACCTTCATCGGCGGTCCGGCCACCAGCTGCAGCGCCAGCAGGCCGGAACGGCGCTTCATCTGGGTGTCCTCATCCGTGACCTCGGCGGTGAGCTGGCCGTTGATGTAGTTCTGAATGGTGAAGCCCTTGGCGACGATGCGGTATTCGTTCCAGTCCCCCTTGCGGACCGCGTTTTTCAGAGCCTCCTCGGAAGCGGTCTGCCCCAGCACGCGGGGCTTGTGGTCATCACCGATCACATTTTTTTGCCCCCGGTCGGCCAGCAGGCCGCGGAAGTTCTCGCCGAACAGCGTGCCATTGCGCAGTTCCCCGTCCTCGATATCCGCCTGGTAGCCGCCGACGCCCCAGTTGCGGTCGGGCAGACGGAAGCTGCGGACCTGGATGCCGGAGTTGCCGCTTTCGATTTTATACTCCGCCGTCAGCTCGAAATCATCCACCTCGCCCTGTCCCCAGATGAGGAAGGTGTTGCTCTCCGTCGCGGCCTCAGCGGTGGTCTGGCCGGTGATGGCACCGTTCTCCACCTTCCAGAAGCGGTTGTCGCCCTCCCAGCCATCAAGATTGGAGCCATTGAAAATCGGCACGGCATCCTGACTCCACGCCATGGACAGACTGGCTGCCAGCAGGAGACAGGCGGAATGGAAAAGAGGGAGTCTGGACATGGGAATAACGGCGTGAAACGATTGAAATACGGAGTCCTGGCTGGGCTTTATCACAGGAATGGGCTTCCCAACGCGGGGTCGCGCTTGGATTTTGACTGCACAAAACAGATGCCGGGGCACGCTCAAAAATTGAGCCGGCGGCGGATTCCGCATCCATACCGGCGACCCCCTCCGTTCCGCAACGCAAGTCATCCCACCATGAACTGTCTCTCCCGCGCCCTGCTTCCTGTTCTTCTGCTGGCCGCCCCCGTTGCCGCTGTGCATGCGGAGGAGGTCATTGGCCCTTTCCGCAACAGTCTGACCGTGGACCGGACCCTCCTGGACCGGAATGCCCCCATGATGAAAAGCTACGCCGGCATGCTGGAGAAGGTGCAGCCGTCGGTGGTCACGGTCTTCACCGGTTTTCAAGCACCGGAGCGCCCGGCCCGCGTGAGCCAGGACGAGGCCGCCCTGCGCTTTTTCTTCGGTCTGCCCCCCGCCGCCCCGCAGCCGCGCCGGTCGGAATCCAAAAACAAGGACCGTTGGCAGCAGCTGGGGCTGGGCACCGGAGTCATCGTCACCAAGGACGGTTACATTCTCACCAACAAGCATGTGGTGATGCCGCCGGATCTGAACATCAATCCCGGCCTGCTGGAATACCGCGTCTCCATTCCCGGCAACGATCAGCCCCTGACGGCCAAAATCGTGGATTTCTCCTTCGACAAGGATATTGCGGTGCTGAAGGTCAGCGGCAGCGACCTTCCTGCGGCCACTCTGGCCGACAGTTCCCAGGTGAAGGTCGGTGATGTGGCCTTTGCGCTCGGCGCGCCTTTCGGCATCGATAAAACGGTGACCATGGGCATCATCAGCGCCAAACGGAATGACGAGGTGCTGAAGGGCATGGAGAAGCAGGAACTGCTGCAGACCGACGCCTCCATCAATCCCGGCAACTCCGGGGGCCCCTTGGTGGATGCCGAGGGCCGGGTCATCGGCATCAACACCGCCATCTACGCCAACCAGGGCGGGGGCAATATGGGCATTGGCTTCGCCATCCCCATCAACAACGCCGTCGCCGCCGCCGACGCCCTGTCGAGGCCGCGCGGCTATCTGGGGGTGGGACTCTCCCCCGTGACCAATCTCCAGGCCGCCGCCTACTATGGCCTCAAAGGCGGAGCCATCGTGGAGAATGTGGAGAAAGGCACTCCCGGAGCGCGTGCCGGCCTGCAGCCGCAGGATGTCATCTTCGCCATTGATGACCGCGAGATCGTGAACGACGATGAGCTGCGCCGGGAAATTTCCCAAGCCACCCCCGGCAAAACCGTCACCCTGCACATCATGCGGGATGAGACCAAAACCACCGTGCGTGTGACCCTGGGTGAGCGCCCCAACCGTTTCATCGAAAGCAAATCCGCCGAAACCGGCGCCTCTCTGGCAGGCATGAAGGTGGCCCCCCTCTCCGAGGAGGACCGCAAGCAGTACAAACTGGAGTCCGGTGGCCTGGTCGTCACCTCTGTCGAACCCAACACCCCCGCCGCCACCAGCGGCCTGCAGAACGGCGACATTATCGAACTTATCAACGGCCGCCAGCCCGCCACCGCCGCCGAGGCCATCGAGGCGCTCGGCACCAGCACCAATGGCTCCTCGGCCCTGCACATCCGCAGGGGCAGCGCCAAACGGTTGTTTTTACTGGATACCCCCGGGAAGTGATGGCGATTCATCGGGTAGGCTGCGCTGATGCATTTCAAATCATATAGGTTTTTGATCTCCAGCACGGGAAATCCGAAGCCATGGAGGGGAACCGTTATAATCAATCATCCTCGCACCACGCGTCCTCGATTGTGGGGATGCGGGGGGAAAGGATCTGGTCCACAAACTCTTCGACCTGCCCCCTCGCCATACGGAAAACGCGGAAGCAATTGTCGTGAACTGGATCCTCAGGGTCATGAATGTAAAGGATTCCATAGGATGCAGGCAGTTCAGCGGCAATCCGTTTGAAAAGCTGGAGCACGCCGTCACGCCGATGATTCCTCAATCCGTGCAGCCGAAGAACGGCAAGGCTATTGCCTCCCTCCATGACATCAATAAGGGATAATTTGTCCTGAGCTTCCCCGACTGCGGAACGGACGAACTCAAGCGCCCGTTCTTGGGACAATAACAATTCGTCGGCATCGGGTTGGACACTGGATTGAATGGTGGCCCACCCGTGAAATTCAAACATAAATGTAATCCGGCATCGTAAGGTGATTTGCTTTTTAGGCAATGATCCGGTCCACCGCCTGCCCCGCAATGCCGGTCAGGCGGACGTCCAGCCCTTGGAATTTAACCGTGAGCTGCCGGTGGTCGATGCCGAGGAGCTTGAGCATGGTGGCGTGGAGATCGTGGACGCTGACCACGTTCTCCACGGACCGGTAGCCAAGCTCATCAGTGGCTCCATAGGTGCCGGGTTTCACCCCACCGCCCGCCATGAAGACGCTGAAGGCCAGGATGTGGTGATCCCTTCCGCTGCCCTGCCCCATGGGGGTGCGGCCGAACTCGCCTCCCCAGAGCACCAGGGTGTCGTCCAGCATGCCGCGCTGCTTCAGGTCGGAGATCAGGGCGGCCACCGGTTTGTCGCAGGCTCCAGCGGCTTCCTTGATGCCGCCGGCGATGTCCCCGTGGTGATCCCATCCGCGGTGGTAAAGCTGGATCATGCGCACCCCGCGCTCGGCCATGCGGCGGGCCAGCAGGCAGTTGGAGGCGAAGCTGCCATCGCCGGGGCGCTTGACGCCGTATTTCTCCAGCATGGAGGGCGGCTCCTTGCTCATGTCCGTCAGGTCCGGCACGGAGGACTGCATGCGGAAGGCCATCTCGTACTGGGCGATGCGGGTCTGGATCTCCGGATCCACCCGGTCCTCCTCCAGCAGACCGTTCAGGCGGTTCACCTCCTCCACCACCTGCCGCTGGGTGCTCTGGCAATAACCGTCCGGATTCCCCAGATAATGCACGGGATCCCCCTTCGCTTGGAACTGAATCCCCTGGAACTTGCTGGGCAGCACGCCGCTGGACCACTGACGGGCGGAGACCGGCTGCGCGCCGTTGCCGCCCTGGGAGGTGAGGACTACAAAGCCGGGCAGATCCTGAGTGTCCGATCCCAGCCCGTAAAGCAGCCACGATCCCATGCTGGGCCGGCCCTTGATGATGGAGCCGGTGTTCATGAAGGCGTGGGCGGTGTCGTGGTTGATCTGCTCCGTCTGCATGGAACGGATGACGCACATCTCATCGGCGATGGTGGCCATCTCCGGGAAGTGATTGGAGATTTCAATCCCGTTGGCCCCGTGTTTGGAGAAATCACAGATGGGTCCCCGCGCCTTGAGCACCGAGCCCTGCAGCTGCGCCAGCTGCTGCCCCTTGGTGAACGACTCCGGAAACGCCTGCCCGTCCAGCCGTCGCAGCTCCGGCTTCCAGTCCAGGGTCTCCAGATGCGACGGCCCGCCGGCCATGCACAGATGGATGACGCGTTTGGCTTTGGGCGGAAAATGCAGCTTGCTGAGCACGCCGCGCATACCGTGATCATTCGGTACCACCGCGGCGGCGGAATACGCTTTTTCCATCAGCGAAGCCAAGGCCATGCCGCCAAGCCCGTAGGCGGACTGGGTGAGAAAGGAACGCCGGTTCACACTGCGGGCGAAGGAGTCAAAATCAGGAGGGGTTTTCATGTTCATCACGGGTTTTTCAGCCAGCTGTGAAGTTTTCAATTGTTCAGTTTTCAGGCACGGACGCAAAATACTTGGAAAGCCAATGCGCGCATCGTTTGGAGCATGAGCGGAGCTGTTCGTGCGGAAGGGAATTTCAGTAACGCGTGATTGTCTCGTGCAGGTTCAGGATGACACGGCAGACGCTGGTCCAGGCGGACAGCTCCAAGCGGTCGGCGTTGGCGGGCGGCGGCGGGGCATTGCCCGCTGTCCCCACCTTGGCGGCATCCTCCGGAGAGGCGTGGAAGACCTCGCGCTGCTGGGCCAGGAACGCGGTAAGGGAGGTCAGTTCAGCCGCTTTCGGAGCCCGCGCCAAAGCGGCGCTCCAAGCCTGAGCGATCCGGTCGGCGTCGGTTTTGGCCGGGCCTGCCAGCAGATGCTGCGCGAAGACACGGGCGGCCTCAGTGAAGGTGGGGTCGTTCAGCAGGGTGAGAGCCTGCTGCGGGGTGTTGGACACCAGTCGGGCGGCGGCGCATTCATCCCGCATGGGGGCGTCAAAGTTCGCCAGCATGGGATGCAGGAAGGTCCGCTGCCAGTGCATGTAAACACCGCGCCGCCACTGCTCCTCATTGCGGTCCGCCTGGTATTCGCGGTCCGGGAACTGAAGATTGGCGTAATACCCGGCGGGCTGATAAGGCTGGGCGCTGGGGCCGCCGATCTCCAGGTTCAGCAGGCCCGCGATTTGAAGAGCATTGTCCCGCACGAACTCCGCCTCCAGCCGGCGGGGGTTCTGAAAGGTCAGCAGACGGTTGCCGGGATCAAGGTCGCGGTATTCAGGCCGCTGGCTGGAGGCTTGGCGGTAGGTGGCGGAGGTCACGATCAGCCGCACCATGCGTTTGGTGTCCCAGCCGTTGTCGCGGAACTCCGCCGCCAGCCAGTCTAGCAGCTCCGGGTGCGAGGGCGGCTCGCCCTGGGCTCCCAGATCATCCACAACAGTAGAGAGTCCGGTGCCGAAAAACTGCCGCCACAGGCGGTTCATGACCGTGCGCGCCGTCAGGGGATTGTCCGTGGAGCACAGCCAGTTGGCGAGATCCAGCCGGCTCAGCCGCTGTCCCTCCTCCGGTTTGGGCCCCGGCAGGAAATGCGGGGTGGCCGGGGGAGCCACGGGGCCGGTCTCATCCTGCCAATTGCCGCGCGGCAGCACCCGCACGGTCAGCGGCTGCATGGCCTGGGTGACGAGGGTCATGGTCCGGCCATCGCGGTATTCCCGCCCGAGCGCCGCAAGGGCCTGATACCGATCATAGGCCGCGGCGTCCGCCGCTGTGCCGCTAAGCCAGGCCTCATTGACCAGCGACAGATTGGCCCCCTCAGGCCGCTCCATAGCCGCCGCCAAGGGTTGCAGAAAATCTCCGGCCTTCGCGGGAACCGGCGGAGCGAAGGGAGATACCGTCAGCCGCAGGGAGGTCAGCGCATTGTTATTAAGCGTCACGGTCAGCACATCGTCCGCGCCCAGCGTCAGAGGCCGGTCCATCAGCCAGACTCCCTCCACGCTTTTTCCCGGCTCCGCTCCGGCGACGGTCCAGCTGCCCAGGATGCCGGGGATTTCCTCCCCGTTGGCAAAGCGCGCCTTCCTGTGGGCCGAATCCGCGAACCGGAAAGCGACATTCTCCGCTTTGTCCGCCGGCTGGCCGGCCCGCAGCAGTTTTGCGGACAGCGCCACATGCCCGGAGGGCGCGGCCCCGCCATCCGGCGGCGGAACCTCCAGCCGCAGGGCGGACACCGTGCCGGCTCCCGGCTTAAGCCTCAGTGCGAGGTTCGCGGCTTTGCCCGCGGGCACGGAGACCACGCCGTCCGCCGCCAGGGCGGGAACGGGTTCCCCTGTTTTTTCCAACTCCAAAGCCGGCACCGCCCAGCCTCCGGGATGCTGTTTCAGGAATTCCCGGCTGCTTTCCAGCCACGCCGCAAATTTTTGAGACGCCTCCGGATCCAGCGCGCGTTTGGCGGCGGTCTCCGCCACCAGAATGCGGCGGTCCGCCTCCGCGCGGGCGGCCTTGCCCAGCAGCCATCTGCTGGTGACCTCCCGTTCCGGGGGAAACGGCGAATCATTGTTGAATCCTTCCAGCTCCTGATTGGGCGAGGAACTGTAGGGCGCATAGACACCCCACTGCTTCACATCGGCGAAAAACGCCTGCAGCGAATAAAAGTCCTTGGTCGAAATGGGGTCGAATTTGTGGTCGTGGCACTCCGCGCAGCCGAAAGTGGACCCCAGCCACGCCGTGCCCAGCACCCGCGTGCGGTCCGCGCCGTATTTGGCCAGATACTCCCCGGCCTGGGCTCCGCCCTCGCGGGTCACCATGTTCAGGCGGTTGAAGCCGCTGGCGGTCAGCTGGGCCTCCGTGGGGTTGGGCAGCAGGTCGCCGGCCAGCTGCTCGCGGGTGAACTGGTCGAAGGGCTTGTTGCTGTTGTAGGCGTCGATCACATACTCGCGGTAGGGAAAGATGCGCTGGTTCTGATCCCCATGGTAGCCCACCGTGTCCGTGAAGCGGACCACATCCAGCCAGCTCACCGCCATGCGCTCTCCGAAGTGCGGGGAGGCCAGCAGCCGGTCCACCAAGCGGTCCCAGGCCTCCGGCGAGTCATCCGCCAGAAAGTCATCCACCTCCGCCGGGGAGGGCGGCAGGCCGGTCAGGTCCAGGCTCAGCCGTCGAATGAGCGTGCGGCGGTCCGCCTCCGGGGAGGGGGTCATCTTCTGCGACTCCTGGGCGGCACGGACGGGGATATCCACCGCATTCCGGCACCATGACGCATCCCTGACCGCCGGCAGCTCCGGCTTCACCAGAGGGGTATAGGCCCAGTGAGCCTCATACTTCGCCCCTTCCGCGATCCAGCGGCGGAACGTTTCCTTCTGGGCATCGGTCAGCGGTTTGTGCTCCTCCACCGGCGGCATGAGGTCATCCTGGTCTGTGGCGAAAATCCGCTGGATGACCGCGCTCTCCTCCGGTTTTCCCGGCACGATGGGCAGATCGCCGGACTTGCCCGGCTTCAGCGCCTCCTCCCGGATATCCAGTCTCAGGCCGCCCTTGCGTGATTTGGCGTCGAACCCGTGGCAGTGGAAGCAGGTGTTCGACATGATGGGCCGGATGTCGCGGTTGAACGACACCGGAGCCGCCCTCAGAGCGGAGGGAGCCAGGAACACCAAGGCGGCGCCCACAGGGAGGAAGGAGAAACAGAGCTTCATGCGGTGGGAGGAGCGGAAGGATTTTCAGCCCACCTTAAAGGAACGCGGCCCCAACCCGCAATGTTTCCCTGCAAATCCCGGGTCCTGACAAATGCCGGCACCGGATTGGCGGGAGAGTTTTAAAATCCCATCCGCCCACAGCCGCCATTTTTTTCAAAAGGATCCCGGAGAAAAAACGCTGCCGCATTGCGCGGGCGGTTGAACGGGCTATTCCGTGTCCCCCTCATGACCAACCCCTGGCAATTTTCCCTGGCCGGCGCGCGCCTGGCCGGCCGCAGCGGCATTCTGGAGCTGATGGACGATCTGGGCCGTGCCCTGACCACCGATCCCGGCATGCGCATGCTCGGCGGCGGCAATCCGGCGCACATTCCCGCCGCCGACGCCCTCTGGCGCCGGCGCATGGGCGAACTGATGGCCGACAGCGATGCCTTGGAGCGCATGCTGGGCAACTACGATCCGCCGCGGGGCAATCCGCCGTTTCTGAAAAGTCTGGCCGGTTTTCTGAACCGCACCTGCGGCTGGGACATCACCCCCGCCCACCTCGCCATCACCGCCGGCGGCCAGAGCGCCTTTTTCTACCTCTTCAATCTACTCGCCGGTCCCATGCCGGATGGCGGCAGCCGGAGGATCCTTCTGCCCCTGGTGCCGGAATACATCGGCTACGCCAATCAGGGCCTCAGCCCGGATCTTTTTGTGGCCTGCCAGCCGGAGATCGAAATTCTGCCGGACCACGAATTCAAATACCGGGTGCATTTTCCCTCCGTTGAAGCCGCTCTCGCCACCGGGAATATCGGGGCCATCTGTGTCTCCCGCCCCACCAATCCCACCGGCAATGTGCTCACCAACGCGGAGATCACCCGGCTGTCGGAACTGGCGAAAGCCGCCGGCATTCCCCTGATCATCGACAACGCCTACGGCCTGCCCTTCCCCGGAGCCGTTTTTCTGGACGATGCCACCCCGGTTTTCGACGATCATATTATATTGACGCTGAGCCTGTCCAAGCTGGGACTGCCCGGCACCCGCACCGGCATTGTGGTCGCCAGACCCGAAATCACCGAAGCCATGGCCGCCATGACCTCCGTCGTGGGTCTGGCGAACACCAACACCGGCCAGCAGTTGGTCCAGCCGCTGCTGGAATCCGGGGAAATTATAAGTCTGGCCCGCGAAGTGATCCGCCCCTTTTACGAAAACCGCGCGCGCGAGGCCGGCCAGTGGATGCGGGAGGCGTTTGGGGACGATTCCGGCTGGTCCCTGCACCGCTGCGAGGGCTCGTTTTTCCGCTGGCTGCGCCTCACCGGCCTGCCCATTCCCACACGGGAGCTGTATCAGCGGCTCAAAGCCCGGCAGGTGCTCGTGGTGCCCGGCGAGAATTTCTTCTTCGGCCTGGACGCCGACTGGCCCCACCGCACCGAGTGTCTCAGGCTGAACTGCTCAGGAAATCCCGAAACCGTGCGGGAGGCTTTGCACATTATCGCGGACGAAGTCCGCAATATCCGCCTCCATGGCACCATAAGTGCGGCTCCCGCCGTCTAATTGTTGACACGTTTCCCGGAAACTGCCATCAGTCGGGAAAATTCACCGGATTTCCCACCCGACCTTCTGAATTTCCTTTCCCATGTCTGAAGAACACACACCGCCCAAGCCGACCACCAAAACCTCGGCCGTGCCTCTGAAAAAGGAGACCGTCCGCATCACTTTGCGTCCCAATGCTCCCGGTGCGGATGCTCCTCCGGCCACGGTGCCGCTGAGCCCGCCCCCGCGTCCCAGCTTCGGCGCCCCTCCCGCTCCCACGGTGCCGCTGAGCCCGCCTCCGCGCCCCAGCATCGGCGGAGCCCCGCCTCCTCCCTCCGGAGCTCCTTCCGGTCCTCCGGCCCCGACACCCGCTCCCGGCGCGCCCCCCCGGCCCGCTCCTCCGGTCGCACCGGTCGGCAGCAAAACCATTCCTCTGGGAGCCGCTCCTCCCCGTCCGGCGGCTCCCGGCGCTCCCCGTCCGGCTCCCGCCGGCCCCGGCGCTCCCGTTGGTGGCGGCACGCAGCCTCTGCCTCCCCGGTCCGCCGCCACCATCGCCCGTCCCTCCGCTCCCACGGCAGCCATCTCCAGTGCCCCCATCCGCACGACCGCCGCGCATGATGAGGACCTCGAAGTGGATGACGGCCCGCTGAACATTCTTGCCGTGGTGGCCCTCGTGGCCAGCCTTGCCGCCGCCTTCCTGGTGTTCGCCTCCGTGGATTCCTGGCCGATGTCCTACGGCTTCGCCGACACCACCGCCCGCAAAGCCGACTGGGAAAAGGACAACGATGTTCCCGGCTTCAAGCTGCCGCTGGACTACTCCCCCTTTGATTCCAAGGTTGAGGGTGGCACGGTGAGCAACAAATACGAGAGCGTGGCCCCGAAACTCCCGGCTCCTCCCACCTTGGAATAAGGCCTGCGGCAGCACACTAACTTTAATTACTCCAACCACTCATGGGACCCATTGTTTTTCTTGTCATCGCCGCCATTGCCGCGGTTGCCGCGCAGGCTCTCACCTACTTCGCGTGAAATCCTGATTTCCGGTTAAACTTCAAGCCCGGCAGGCATTTTCGCCTGCCGGGCTTTTTTATTTGCATCGCCGCCAAGCCGCTTAAGTTTGATGGGTATCCAACCACCACCAACCCAACCCCGCTCCATGGCCAGTCTCGCAGTCACCCAAGTCTCCCAAGCCACCTTCCAACAGGAAGTCCTGCAAGCCACCGTCCCCGTTGTCGTCGATTTCTGGGCGGAGTGGTGCGGCCCCTGCAAAATGCTCAGCCCGGTGCTGGATGAAATCGCCGCCGAGAAAGGCAGTGCCGTGAAGGTGGTGAAGGTCAATGTCGATGAGGAGGGCGATCTCGCCGCCGAATACGGCATCAGCAGCATCCCGGCCCTGTTTTTCTTCAAGGACGGAGAGCTGAAGCACAAAGCCCGCGGCGTTCAGCCCAAAGCGGAAATCATCCGCCGCCTCGAATCCATCGCCTGAGTCAAACCCGTCCCCCCTTCCCGGAAATCCGACGCCCGGCCTCCCTTGCCGACAGCCCGTGGAATTCCGACATCGCTGGACGCGTCCATCAAAAACGGCTGCCCGTTGTCACGCGGGCAGCCGTTTTGTTTTGGTGCCGGATAAAAGCGGTGAAGGCGCGTTCCGGGCCGGATGTGAATGGCAGTGGATTTTCCTTTCGTGACCCTGTTCCGGTCAGGAAAGAACCGCCGCTTCAGTCACCTTTGACATCGTAGCAGTAAATCAGCTCCTGATCGCGCAGGTAGAGGCGGCCATTCAGAATCACGGGGTGCACCCAGATCTTGCCCTGCGGCTTGCGCTGGGTGCTCTGGGGATCAAGTTTAAAGCGACCCTCCTCCTTCCAGCCTTTGTCCGAGGCGGCGATGAGCGCCACATTGCCGGTCTGCTCCTCCACGCACACCAGATGACCGGCGGCGTAGCCGATGCCGCCCTTGCCCATGGCGTCGCTTTTCCAGACCTCCTCGCCGGTCATGAAATCCTGGCATTTCCAGCCGCCTTTATCGGAATGCCCGTACAGCTTGCCGTCCACAAGGACAACACCGCCATGATGATTGACAATCACATTGTTCTCGTAAACGATTTCAGGCTCCTTTTCCCCCAGCTTGTACATGCGGCAGCCCACGCCGTAGCCGGCGGTGACAAAGAGATAGCCATCCTTGAAAATAGGCGTGGGAATCACCGCCACACGGCCGGAGAAGTTGGACTCCCAGAGCAGCTCCCCATTGTCAGGATTCACTCCGAACACCTTTTTGGTCAGAAGCTGCACAATCTGGCGCTGGCCGTTCACCGTGACCGGCACAGTTGAGGAATACTGCGCGGGCTCCTTGATGCCGGTGCTGCGCCAGAGGACCTTGCCCGTCTTTTTATCCAAAGCCGCCAGGGTGCCCTGGGAGCCACCGGGGGTGCAGATGACTTTGTCGCCCTCAACAAGGACCGACTCCGTGTAGCCCCAGTCCTGGAGTTTCCCCCCCATCTCGTCGATGAGGTCCTTTTTCCAAAGAATAGCCCCGTCCTTGACGGACAGACAGCCGAGAATGCCATTGGCGGAAAGCGCGTACACCCGGTCGCCGTCCACGGTGGGTGTGCTGCGGGGACCATCGCCCCAATTGTTGGGATAGATGCGGCTGTCCAGCTGCACGGACCATTTCTGTTTGCCGGTGGCGGGGTCCACGCAGATCACGTTCTCCCCGTCCTTGATGGCGCCCATGGTGAAAAGCCGATCCCCCACCACGGAGAATCCAGAGTACCCCAGCCCCGCCCCCTTGAAGACCCAGAGCTGTTTGGGGCCTTTGGCCGGCCAGGGATTCAGAATGCTTTTGTCGGGCGAATGGTCATCGCGGTTCTCCCCGCGCCACTGGGGCCAGTCGGCGGCGGTGAGAAGAGTTTGCCCGAAGGCCAGCAGAAGGGAGAGGGAAAGGAAGCGTTTCATGGGACCGTGAAATGAATCTCCTTTAACGGTAAAGGCGGTGCACTTCTTGCCGCGGCACGGAGAGATTCCAAGGGCAAAGAACCGCCGTGTTCCGTCCGCATTATTTTTCCGGATTGGCTTTTGCAGGTGCGGATTCCTCGGAATTCGCTTTTTCGAACTCGGAGATATCAATCCCATGCTTGTCCGCCGCGGCTTTAAATTCCCCGGACGCCGTTCTTCCATCCACCGTGAGCGGTCCCATCCGGGTTTGAAGCTCCCTCATGGTGTTCATGAATTCAGGATGGGACTGGACGTAGGCCGGCATCGCGGTGGGATCGGAGGGCAGATCAGCGGGAATCCGGCTCAGCATCGCCGCTCTGGCATTGGCGTTGGCCACCACTTTGCCAAATGCCGCGGCCACCTCCTCCGGCAGTCCGGTGGTGGGCACTGCCGCCAGTTTGGCGATCACCGGCGGCACTTTTTTCATGGTCTCCATCGGATTGACACCGGGTTTTTGGGATTCGCCTTTGAGGGCGTTCATTTCAGCGGCCACCCCGTTCAGGGCTGCGGTGAAGGCAGCTTTGTGATCAACCGCCGGGGTTGCCGCCGGAGCCGGAGCCGAAGCTGGAGATGTGGAGGAGGTTTCCGTCTGCTTTTTGTCACAGGCGGTGAACGGCAGAGCCAGAATGGCGGCAAGCGGGGGCAGGAGATTTTTCATGGGAAGCGGGCGTGGTGTCTGATGGGCGGGAAACGGCGGCCTTCCGGATGTGGCGCAGGCCGGCGCTCAGGGCATACCGGCCGGCAGCGCCCGGTGTTCCACATTCAGAGGGTGCGGGCAATTCAAATCGCCCCGCTTTCCCGGCCCTGTTTCCCCTCCCCTGCCCGCAATGCCGTCTATGGCCGGAAGCTCTCGTTCCCAAGAGTTAAACCAGGTGGTGGCCGCACTGACCAAACGTCTGCCCTCCAATTAAGGCATGGCATCGGTTAGGCTGACCAGACCTCCATAATTTTGTATCGGAGCGGGCCCAAAGGGCCAGGAGTCACGCGCACCGCAGGAAAGGGAAAAAAGGGGAAAACAGGAACAGCGGTCTGTGGACCGCCGACTGGGAAAGAACGCCGGGAATGAACCGGAAGGCCTGACGTAGCAAACCCCGCGCCGCCCGTCAATGCCTGGAAACAAATTCCTCCATATTTTCTGAAACCGCCCTCCCGTGGCAAAGCCGGAGAGCCACGCCCGTGGACCGCCCCCGCTCACAGCTCCCGCAGGAACCACACAAACATGGCGTTGAGCAGCACCACCGACAGCAGCGCCGGTCCCAGCATGATGAAGCTGATCTGCCAGCCGAACCCCGCCACCAGGTAATTCAGCAGGCATCCCAACAGCACCGCCGAGCCCAGCAGAAAGACGCTGTGGGCACTGACCACCTGCGGGGCGGTGCCCTGCTCCGTGCGCACGGTCTGAAAATAAAACCACGCCAGCCCGGCCAGAATCCAGATGGGCAGATTCGCGGCCTCCGCGGAATACCCCGACAGGCAGAAGTCGTAAAGTCCGTGCAGCGCCACCACCGCTGCGAAAACCGCCAGAAACGGCGAACCGTAGTTTTTCGGATAGCGCAGGAACCGGAAAAGCGCCCAGCCCAGAAGCCCTGTCAGCGCCAGATGAATGAAATTTGCCGTGACAAACCGGCCAAGGGCCGCCGTCGCCCCCCCGGACTGGTAGTAATTAAGGTTTTCCTCCAACGCAAAACCCAGGCCCACGCAGGAGGCCGATACCAGCGCCAGACCCGGCGTGCGTTTGCGCAGCAGCGGCAGCAGGGGCAGAAAGGCTATCAGCTTGGCCACCTCCTCCCGCAGCCCCACTCCGGCGATGTAGAAGACAAAGTCATTCCCCGCCAGGCCATTCTGTGTCAGTCCGCCCCGCGACTCCTGCAGCAGCAGGAGCAGCAGGGTGATGACGATGCTCCCGACTCCCAGCACCACTCCCAGCAGGCTGATCCACCAGTCCCGCAGAGGAATTCGGCAGCCCTTATGGAGACTCACAAACCATACCGCCGCTGTCAGCAGGCTGATCAGGACCAAACCGGTGTGCTGCAGACCCTCGCGGATGTGGGAAAATGAAATCGTCAGCAGGGCTCCCATGTCCCTCGTGTACTGCGCCACCCGCATGGTCAGGCCATCATCCACGGACTCCAGGGCTGCACGGTAGCCCTCCACCCCCATCAGCCGCTCCACCACATCCGGCCATTCACGGATCAACGCCAGCTCCAGCGCCTGCCGCCGGGCTTCGACCCCGTCCGGCAGCGCCCCCGCCTTTTCATACCAGGCCAAAGCTCCCGGAAAATCACGCCCCTTCCGGAGTACATCCCCGGCCATGGTCATGGGCAGCGCGGCCGAGCCATCCACGGTCCCCGCCGCCAGTTCCGCCGCCGCTGCCGCTGTGTCCGGCGTCCTGTCCCGCATGGCGCGGTGGTATTTCAGAAACAGGGCGCGCTCCGGTTCCGGCAGTTTGGAGGTGGTCAGCAGTATATCCGTCTGCTCGGGCTCTCCCTCCTCTGCATCCTCGATCTCCAAGGCACTGGACGGCGTGCGGTCCGAGTCCAGGACCAGCCAGGCATCGCGGCGCAGCAGACGCACCAGCGCCGTGCGGTCCACGGGCTCCGCCTTCAGCACCCCGGCCACCGTGTCCTTTCCGCTTTCCTGGGGATTTGAACTCTGCTCCTCGCGCCAGTGCTGCGCCCACCCCTCCGGAGTTCCCTGCGAATTGAGCCACAAGGCATTCATCACAAAAAGCCCCATTACGGTCAGCACCGCTTGTGTCAGCGTCGCGGGGTTGCGGCTGAGCCAATGCAGACGGCGGCGGAGGGAAGTCATACGGGCAGCAGGGAAAGGGGAGCGGAAGCCGGGCCGCACGGACTTGCCAACGCAAAGTTTTTCCAAATTATCCCCTGTGGTTTATGACAGGCCATCTGTACCCCGCCCACCCCCGGCTGTTTCTTTTTGGGGATCCACGCGGAATCACGCCCGGCCGCTGGTTTTCCAGTGTGAAAATCCCTTGCGCCGCTCCGGATTTATCCTAAATTCGCCGCCCCCGCCCCTTCGGGTTTCCGGGGAAACCGCATCCTCAATACAATCAACCTGTCTCCCCAGGCCACATCGGGATTCCCCCGAGCAATTGCCCGCCAACGGCAGCTGTGTCCGCCCGGAGACGTCCATTACATGAATACTGAACTGCTCAAGGATCTGATCGAAGCCGGTGTCCACTTTGGCCACCAGACCCGCAAGTGGCATCCCGGGATGAAACCCTTCCTGCTCACCACGCGGAACAACGTCCACATCATCAACCTTGAGGAAACCACCAGGCAGGTAGCCGTCGCCGCTGACTTCCTCTGCGACGCCGCCAAGGCCGGCAAGAGAATTCTCTTTGTGGGCTGCAAGCGCCAGGCCCAGGATGCCGTCCGCGAGGCCGCGGAGACCACGGGCCAGTTCTACGTCAACCACCGCTGGCTGGGCGGCACTCTCACCAATTTCGCGACCATCAAAAAGAGCATCTCGCGTCTGAAATACCTCGAAACCATCGAGCAGCAGCCTGAGTTCAAGATGATGTCCAAAAAGGAACTCGCCGCCCTGGGCCGTGAGAAAGCCAAGCTCCAGCGCAACCTGAGCGGCATCCGTGAACTCAGCGGCCCCCCGGATATCATGGTCATCGTGGACTCCCACCGCGAAGGCATCGCCGTCGCCGAGGGCCGCCGCCTGGGCATCCCGATCGTGGCTATGACCGACAGCAACGCCGATCCCTACCAGGTGAACTACCCGATCGCCTCCAACGACGACGCTGTGCGCTCCATCCGCATCATTCTCCAGCAGCTCGTGGTGCCTCTGCTCGCCACTCTGGAAATGGCCGGCCGCGCCCCGAAAAAGAAAGCCGCCGCCCCTGAGGCCGCTGCTTCCGAGGCCGACGCCGTCGCTGCTGCCTGACCTGCATACCGCCCCGGATCAGCCAGCCATTTCATTCCAATTGCAGGCGGCGGTGAGGAGCATCCTCACCGCCGCTGCCGTTTACCCAACCAATCCCAAATCAACCTCAGTATCCTATGGCCGAAATCACCGCATCCACCGTCAACGAACTCCGCCGCAAAACCAATGCGGGCATGATGGACTGTAAGAAAGCCCTCACCGAAGCCGGCGGGGACATGGACGCCGCCATCGACATTCTCCGCAAGAAAGGCATCGCCTCCAGCGGCAAGCGCGCCGACCGCGAAGCCAAGGAGGGCACCATCCAGGCCCTTCTCAATTCCGGCGGCACCGCCGCCGTGCTGGTGGAGGTCAACTGTGAAACCGACTTCGTGGGCAAGAACGAGGGCTTCCGCGCTTTTGTGGACACTGTCGCCAGCCAGCTGCTCCAGAATGCCGCCGCCGGCAACGATCTGGCCACGGCCCTGGCCCAGACGGTCCCCGGTGCCTCCCTCACCCTTGATGAAGTGATCAAGGCCAAGGGCGGTGAAGTCGGTGAAAATATCGTGCTCCGCCGCTTCACCCGCTTCGATGCCCCCGCCAACGGTGCCATCGCCAGCTACATCCACCTCGGCGGCAAAGTCGGGGTGCTCGTGGAGGCCACCGCCGGCAAAGCGGAAACCCTCGCCGCCGAAGGCTTCAAAAACCTCCTGAAAGACATCAACCTGCACATCGCCGCCAGCAGCCCCGTCTGCGTCGGCCGCGACGCCGTGGATCAGGAACTGGTCGCCAAGGAGCGCGCCATTTACGCGGACTCCGACCGCCTGAAAGGCAAGCCCGCCAACGTCATCGACGGCATCCTGAACGGCATGATCAACAAGTTCTACAGCCAGGTCTGCCTTCTGGAGCAGGGTTTTGTGAAGGATCCCGACAAGACCATCACCCAGCTGGTGGAGGAAACCGGCAAGGCTCTCGGCGACACCGTCACCGTCACCCGCTTTGTCCGCTTCGCCCTTGGCGAGGAGCTGAAAGCCTGATCACCCGCCTGATAGCTGCGCACTGAATCTGAAAGCCGGAATACAGAAAAGAGAGCTCACTGCAGCTTCCGAATCCGCATTCCACTCCAGGTTCTCCAAGCCTCAACCCCTTCCCCGCCCCCGGCAACCAGCTGGAGGCGGGGAATTTTTTTGAAATCATCAAAACAGGACGAGGAAAATCTCCACCGGATGAGGTTGCATCCGGCGGGCGTCAGGGGGCAGTATCCGGGGCCGCATGAAAAATTACCGCCCCATCCTGCTCCAGAATCTGGCCATCACGGTGCCTGGGGTGCGGGTGCGGCAGCTGCGGCTGAATCAGCACACGCCGGAGGCGGTGTGGACCGTCCACAGCCACGATCACGGGCAGCTGCTCATTTACCTGACCGGGCGCGGGCGCCAGACAGCGGAGGGCAACACCTGTGAGTGCCGGCCCGGCACCATTATCCACCACCCGCCGGGTGTCAGCCACTCCTTTGAGCGTGAGCTGACCCGTCCGCCGCTGGTGCTGGTGATCGACCTCGATCTGGAAATGGTGCGCGCCACGCCCCACCCCTGCGCACAGATGCCGGATGCCGATCTGAACAAGGTCCGCACCGCCGTAATGCGGCTGTTCCAGATCCGGCAGGTGGAGCACCGGGAGTCTCTGCTGGCCGTCGGCTCCATCGTGCTGGAAATCCTCGACCGGGTGCTGCTGGCCATCGGCTGGATCAAACCCTTCAACCGCTATGGCGACGCCAAGCTCATGAACACCACGCGGTTTGTGGAGCGTGTGCTGGAGCGTCTGGACGGTCCGGAGGTCACCCTGGAGGCCATCGCCGCGCGCTCCGGCTACCAGGTGGACCATCTGAACCGCCGGCTGAAAACGGAGTGCGGCCTGACCCTAGGGCAGCTGCGCGCCCGGCACCGTCTGCAGCGGGCCCAGCGGCTTATTCAGCAGGGACTCCCCATCCAGACCGTGGGCGAACGCATCGGCATTCTGGACAATAACTACTTTTCCCGCTGGTTCCGCCAGCAGACCGGCATGTCCCCCAGCGCATGGAAAAAATCGCCTCAGCGGACGGTGAGTTTCTGACGGGAGCAAGGAAATCCCCTGACCGCCAATTTTCCTGGCAGCGGATGAAAACACCGGTAAAATTCCGCTTTTGCCTTTAAGCTGTCCTCCACGCTTTTCCGGCTTCCCTTATGGATCCCAATCCTCCCTCCCGCGGTAAAACCTACAGTGAAGTCATGAACGAATGGGCTGCCCAGCAGGCGTTCGTCAAAGGCAGCCGCAGCCGTATCCTTCACCCTCCCTACGATGCCCATCCGGTGGCGAAAATCGTGGGGTATCTGGTGCGTCTGGTGATCCTGCTGCTGGTGCCCGCCGGTGTTTATATTTTCCTGGTGCTGAAATGGGCAGGCAGTCATGAGTTCAATGATATGCTCACCAAAGGGCTGGCCGCCGCTCTGAATGCCAGTGAACTGAAAACCACCGCCGCCGCCTGGCAGCTGCGCGGCCAGCTGGTCATGCCCACTCTGGACGCCACGGGGGTTCCGGGCGCAGCTTATGAAAAGCTGCATGCCGACGCTATCACCGCCCGCGTGCCCGCCTCCATGTTTGTCCGGCGGCAATGGGTGCTGCCGCGGGTCGGCATTGGAAATCTGGATCTCGCCCTCCGCTCGGGAGCGCTGGGCACAGTGCCGGTGTATGAAACAAATGATGAGGATCCCGCCATGGATTCTTTTATTCCCAAAACGGGAATCCCTGCCCCCGCCCCCCGTCCTCAAAAAACCGGAGCGTCGACCCCCAAACCGGTGCCGGCACCGGCCACAGGCCGGGTGCTCATGGCGGGTTACGGCATCAATCCCGATTTTGCCTCCCTGCGTATTGACTCCCTCCAGATCGGCACACTGGCGCTGAAGTGGGGATCAGCACCGGCCGCCAAGGGAAGCGTGACCGGAGCGCAGGCGGAATTCACCCGCATCCCGGGAGGCGGCTGGACTTTGGAAGCCACCGGCGGCGACTTCCAGCAGGGCTGGCTGGAAAACTGGCAAATTCAGAAAACCAGCGTGGCCTTATCGGCCACCAAGGCGGTGATCAGCGAAACCCGGCTCAAACGCACCGGTGCGGGCACGGGAACTTTCAGCGGCGAGGTCATTCTCGGCGACATCCCCGAAATCCAAGGCCGCATGCACCTGGAGGCGGTGCCGCTTCATGATCTGATGGATTCCGTGTTCTCCGGGCTCAGCAATGCGGAGATCACCGGCGATCTCACGCTGTCCGGCAGCACCAACCGCAGCACCGGCATTGAGACCGCCGGAACCTTCGAGATCATCAGTGGCCGCTTCAACCCGCTGCACCTCTTAAATGCCCTCCAGCGCATCACAGGCGAGAGCCAGTTCGTCAGCCTGCCCATGAAGGGAGGGCGCTTCACCCTCAAAACCGGAGGTTTGGAGGCCAGTTCCGGCACATTCACCGAAATTCCCTCCTTCGAAATCACCACCTCCATCGCCAGGCTGACCGGCCACCTGCGCTATGAGCGCAGCCGCCCGGCAGGCATCCAACTGGACAGCAGAGCCAACGCGGAGAAAGTCACCCTCACCGGCCTGATCCGGGTTGGCATTCCACCGGACCTGGCCGCCAGGTTCAGTCCCGCAGTCGCTAAAAAATATCTCACTGCCGGTGACGACGGCTGGTCCTCCATCGACATCGCCCTGGAGGGCAAACCCGAAAGCGACCCCACCTTCTTCCAAGCATCCGAGATGGTCCTCATGACGGACCAAGCCGGTCGTTGACCCTCAAATATCAAAAGCAGGACCTCCCGTTCAAAGCCGCATCCATGAGGAGGCCAAATTCCATCCGCCTTCCCTTTGCCTGCCTGAACCCCGGGCTCTGGACCCTGAAACCTTCTCCTTACAAAAAACTCAACCCAATTAAAGCCCCCACCCCCGCCACCAGCACCATCCCGTCCGCCAAAGCCAGCATCACGGCTGCGGACAGGCGGCTCCGCAGGACATTCAACGCCGTCAGACCGGCGGCGCAGGCGGCGGTGGCCAGCAGCACCGGCCTCGTCCAGTCGTCCGCGACCACGGCCTCACTGAGCGCGCCGCAGCCCACCACAACGCCTATCCAAGGATAAAACCGGCGCAGCCGCTGGTTTTCCAAGTCCGTCCGCTCCCGGTACTCCCACAGCCGGATGCCCAGTGAATTCATGGCGCAGGCACCGGCAAACAGCATGACGGGAGCCGACCACAGGGACTCCGCCCCCCGCTCAAAATGCATCAGCGGCGCCAAAGCCGCTCCCCGGGCAAACAGAAAACCCCCCATCACCTTCCGGAAAAGGGTCCACGGCGGACGGGTGCCGGCACCGCCGCCTTTTAAAAAACCGGAAAAAGGCACCAGCACCAGCAAGGCCGCCGCCGCCGCCCGCCACCATTGGACGGATACCTCGCCGCCGGCCTGCCCACGGGCCACCATTGCGGTGTTGATCAGCAGCGGAGCCAGCAGCACCCCGGCCAGGATGGGAGTCAACCCCAGCAGCACGGTCATACTGGTCACGCCCCAACGGGAGAAGGCCAGGATGCCGAAATAAACTCCCACCAGCACCGCCAGATGCACCCCTTCGAAAAGGACAGACTGCCGCATGGCGTACAGGGACCACCACGACACCAGCGACACCAGCAGCAGCGACAGCGGGGCCAGCCACCGCGCGTGCCGGGCCGCAAAGCGGTGCCGCTCATGGGAAGCATGCTCATCCGCAGGCAGCCGGCTGTCCAGCAGCCGGTCCGCGCCATAAACCGCCCACACCGCCACCCCCAGCGCCACCATCTCCACCCGCTCCACACGGGTGCCCGCCATCTCCGCGAACACCCGCTGCCAGACCAGCGCCACCGTCACCGCATCCAGCGCCAGCAGATTGATCCAGCGCCACCATGGGAGCCGGACGGGAGTGGGAAGTGAAGCTGCGGTCATAGAAACAAAACAAAGCAGGAAGGCAAAAAAGGGCGGTTCGGGACTTCAACCAGTCCTGACACCATTGCAACCCTCCACCCGTTCCCCCAATCATCCGCGGCCCGTTTCCCTTGCCCCACCCCATCCTCACATCAAACCCCGTCCCCTCCAAAGCCAATCCCGTCGTGCCGCGCCCCGCCACGCCCTGCCGCGCCGCTCCGCATCCATCTCCCCCGCCGCTTTCCTCCCACCGGCTTCTTGGCTTTCCGGCTCCCCCATCGACCGCCCGACCCCGGTATTTTCCTTCCCTGAGTTGATTTTCCCATGTTGACATCCCGGGATCCGGGTGCTCCACTGTCACCGCAACGGCTTCAGGCCTTGTTTGGTACAAGTTGTGCGACCGGAGAGATGGCTGAGTGGTCGAAAGCAACGCTTTGCTAAAGCGTCGTAGCCCTTAAAGGCTACCGAGGGTTCGAATCCCTCTCTCTCCGCCATTGCGCCAAGCAAAAATTGAGCGCTGCAAGGA
Source organism: Verrucomicrobiales bacterium (assembly GCA_028293125.1). GTDB lineage: Bacteria > Verrucomicrobiota > Verrucomicrobiia > Verrucomicrobiales > V1-33 > CAIZWU01. The sequence continues at coordinate 24,107 of JAQGPJ010000048.1, forward strand.
ATGAATAGGGAGTAAAATCAGGTCAGGCCTGCCCATGAAAATAAGATGCGGCTGCGGAAGGACTGGAAGTTGGGAAGCCCCCCGCGGCGTGTTTGATGCTTTGGATGATGAAGTTGACTCCCTCCGAAGCGGCGTTTGAGCCGGAGTGCAGCGCGACAGTCGAAGGCAAATGGGATGCCACAGGAAATTGCGGATGCCCTCCACGTGCCTGTCCACCATGTCCGCCGCTTTGGCCAGCGGCGTGAGTGGTGTCCCACGCCGCCTCCACTTGGTTCCACAGGAATTTCACCGCCCCAGTCATGGAGCTGCCACCCGAAAGCCGGCCAAAGTTCTTCCTCAGAGCCCTTACGGCATTGGTTTTCAGATCCTGCGCGCGCAGTTTTTGAAACTCCGCCCCGGTCTGGAATCTGAGATCCTCATGATTTTTGAGTCCCTGGTATTTGCTGTTATGATGGTGTCCAAAGCAAAGGCGGCCACCTTCCGCTTTGCGCACTTTGTCCACCGCCTCGTTGAGGTGCGTTTTGATGTGGCCGACCGAAGAGAGCCAGCCAAGCGCAGGTTTAGCCCGGAGGGTGGAGCGGAACTGCTGCAATTACCGAACCCAAGGGAGGCCTCCGGCAGCAACTCCTCCACCGCCCGGATGAAAGCCGCCCGCATGTCCATGGCCACGGCCTCAATGCCGGAAAGGCTCAGTTCCGGCAGCTTGGGCTTTGGTGGTCGGTTCAAGTCAGGGCTTTCCCGGCCCGGAAAGTGCGATATTCCGAACTGGTTTGATTTTGATGCACCCTTCGATTTCCAAAGTCTGATTGGCTTGGGCAGCCAGAGCCAGATATTCCTTGAGTGAGGTGTGCAATTTAGCTAAATAATGCAGATGACTTTCCGAGTGAGCCGCGTCCCCACCAAAGCGCTCTTCATTGCTGAGTTTCTCGATGTGATGATAATCTATTTTGCATTTGACGAGGGAAAGAAGAACCCGCGAGGCTTGAGATGGGGTGAAAATACCGTCGATTAGTTGGAATTGTTGTTCGGTTGTCATGTTATAATATTTCAGTTTGCGGAATGGCCCGTGTTGGGCGTCGGTGCAATCTTTTGTCTCTTATAAAGACGGTGCCACATGGAACGGCGGAGGGGTGAGAAGGAGCGGCTGGATTGAGTGCGGTTATGAGCACCCGACCGATTCCCATTGCGAACCGGGGAGGCAGCGGTGGAAGCTTTTTCCTTCATCCTCGATGGCGAAGAGCAGCAGCCAGCCGTGGTCCACGAGATGCCTCACATTTTCGTGCTTTGCCAGAACCGCGGCGATGCGTTCGCGCGGGGCCTCAATAAAGACGTGCAGCCGGAGCGGTTCATGAATCCAGCGGGTGCCGTCGTGAACGGATTGCAGGGGCAGGCCGGTCTGGAGGTCGCCACTGTTTCCCTGACAAACGCTGATCGTGCCGACCACGTTGTGGGTGACTTTGTTCCCGCTGCCGAAGACCGGGTTGTTCACGGTGGAAGCGTAGTATTGCAGGTTGATCCAGTTCGCCACCACCATGGGCGCGGTCATGATGAGCTCGAGCGTGCTGTCACCGGGGTCGGCGCGGTGGTCGTAATTATGCAGGAAGACGCGGCCTTCCAAGGAGACGGCGGCAGTCCGGGCACGGGGTGCGGCGATGAAGGCGGCATTGCCGGCGAGACCCCACTCCGGCCGGACCTCCGCCCAGTCAAGGCTCCGCGCGAGAACCCGCCGGTCCAGATCCGGTGCGGCAGGGTTGAGACCAAGCAAAGGGGCGCGCTCGCGGCGGGCGGCTTTCCCGGCGGTGATGAGCCAGCTTTGGAGTTGGTCGCGATCCTGCAGATGGCTGGCGGGCACATCGTCAAGGTCGAAAAGGGTAACTTCATCCGTCGTGGTGTTATGCAGCCCGGCGAGAAAGTGCGTGTCATCGGGGATGAAAATGCCGTGGTCCCGCAGGGTCCGGCAGACAGCGGGGTCGTTGAGAATGGCGGCGGCCATGCGGGCATTGGCGTCACCAGCGTGTCCGCCACAGGCACCGCAGTCGAGGCCCGAGGCGTAAGGGTTGTTCGTGGTCGCGCTGCCATGGCCGCAAAGGAGCACGAGTCGCGCGAAGTTTTTTGTCAGGCCCATGTGGCGCAGGACACCGAGCGCAAGGGCGGCACGATCCTCCAGAGCAATGCCGGTCAGGTCGGACGCCGATTTTTCCAACTGGGGTCCATAAGCGTGATGATGATTGACGCCTTTCGCCGCTGGAGCGAAAGCGGCCCGGAACAGTTTCGCTCCGAAGGCGATCCCGGCGGTCTCGACAAAGGAAAAACAAGAGATGGCGGAGGTCTTGAAGGAGTTCCACGAGTAAGTGAGCCGCTTGGCAATCCGCTGACGCTTCCACGCTGTCTCCACGGCTTCGGGGCTGGTTTTAAGAAGCATCTCGCGCACCCGGAATTTCGGCGTGAGCAACACGGGGCATTGCGCGGCCCCCGCATGCTGACCGAAGGGAATATATTCCATAGGAAGGCCGAAGAAACCGGCGAATCCGGCAGTCTCAATTTCCACAGTGGCCGCTTCGAGCGCGCGCCGGAAGATTTCGGAACGCACGTCGATGCAGAACACCGCCTGCACGGCGGGCCGTATGCTGACAGGCGCGGGTTCGGGGGCACGCAATTTTCCGAGTAGCTGCCGTTGCCAGGCGTGCTCATGCGCGAGCTGCCAGAGGAAAGCCGGAAGCACTTCCTGGGATTGGGAGGACAGGGCGGCGGGTGATGGCGGCCAGAACCTGCGTAAATCAGGACCATCGAATTGCGCGAGCAGCGCTCCCTCGTAGGCCAGCCGGATGGCGAGCAGTTGCAGCAGGCTGTCATCACTCCGTCCGCTCATACTGTTTTCCCTGACGCGATACTGCACGTAGCCGGCCCAGCCTCGGATACTCATGAACTGACGGTGGAGGAAATCAGCGGTATCCTCACCCTCAATGCCAAGCCGGCGCATCACGACGTTGATGGACTCCCCGGCATTTTCCGGCAGATTCCTGACATACTGCCGGAATCCCAGCAGACCCAGCACTTCAGCATTGATATTGATCAATGCTTTTTCGCGCCACGCGGTGAAGAGCGGCAATGCCCGCCAGGGCAGACGCCAAGCTGATTGGCCCTGGTCAAAATACTCGGAACAAAACTGGGTGATGGTCTCGGTGACGGCTGCCGCCCATGAGGTTCCCCCCGCACGGTCCACCGCTTCGGCCACGGTCAGGATCTCATTTCCGGAAGTCACTGACGGGCTCGCGGTCAGGGACTGTTTCAGCTTCTCCACATCCATCATCGCAAGTGCCTCCGCCCATGGGCCGTGCAGCGTTTTGCGTCCCTCATTGAGCGCGGCTTCAAGATCCGGCTCAGAGATTTCTCCCGCCGCGAATTTCGCTTGGTAGTAAGCCAGCGGCATCTGCATGCCTCCTGGAGCCACCCGGCGGACGAGGTCGCAGGCGTCAATAAATGAACGGTCGCTGAATCCCAGGAAGGGATTCACGGCGACAAAGTTCTCCAACGGCCAGAGTGGGGCGATTCGCTGACAGGCGGCGTGGGCGGCAGCGAGGGCCGGGCCTGGGTTAATCGGGTGCACCGTGGCAGGAAGCGGGGATTCGGTAAGGTTCATGAGTGAGTGAGTGAAACTAAGCTATTCATTTTCTTCCAGCGGCTTTGCTGAAGACGGCAAGCGTCAGCCGGTTGGCGAGGGTGCCGAGATAAAATCCCTGCGAGGCATGCACATAAAATGAGCGGCCGAGGCGGGTGGCGGACCAGCCGGGGAGTTGCGCCTGCAGGATCAGCACGGCCATGAAAAGGAGGGTCACCAACGCCATGACGCCGTACTCGAGGGGCGAGCGCTCGGGATTGCAGGTCATAAGTGAAGAGGCGAGCAATTTGTCAAAGACGGCGTGAAGCGCAAAATATGCCGTGGCCGTCCCCGCGCCGACCAGCAGCCCCCATCCGGCCAGCGAGGCCCGGTGCGAGGAAGCCCACAGGTTCCATAGCAAATAGGCGAGCGCCATCATGAACACAGCGCCGAGCAGGAGCACGCCCCCGCCGCTTTTCAGGCTGAGCCCAAAGAGGGTGCCGATGACCAAGGTGAGCACCATGGCTGCGGCAAGTGTGCCGGCGAGGATGAGCGGATGCGCGGCCGGGCGTTCCGACGGCACCCAGGACGAGCGGCTCATGCTCACGATGCTGCCTGAAGTGAGAAAAGCGTGCGCCTTGTAAAGCGAGTGCGCTACGAGATGAAGCACAGCCAAGGCGAACGCACCGAGGCCGCACTGCAGCATCATAAAGCCCATTTGCGCGATGGTTGAGTAGGCGAGCGAGCGTTTCACACTTGTCTGAGTGAGCATGATCATCGAAGCGAAGAGCGCGGTGAAAGCGCCCACGAGGGCAAGGGCATTCAACGCCGCCGGGGACCCGGCGATGATTGGGCTGAGCCGAACGACGAGAAAACCACCCGCGTTGATGATCCCTGCATGCATGAGCGCCGAGACGGGCGTCGGTGTTTCCATGGTGTCCGGCAGCCAGCTATGAAAAGGGAACTGCGCCGACTTCAGCAGCGCCCCCGCCACCAGCAGCACACTCAACCCGCTGAGCCACAGGGCGGAGTCGCCACCCTGAGCCCGGAGCCCCTCCGCCGCCGCGAACATCCCGGTGAATTTCCAAGTGCCGAAACATTTCCAAGTCACGATAAGCGCGGCGGCCAGGCAGGCATCTCCCAGCCGGCTGATGAGAAATTTTTTCCTTGCTGCCAGCAGAGCTCCCGGGCGGTCCGGATAGAACATCAGCAATTGGTGCAGACTCATGCTGGTCGCCACCCATGCCAGCGTGAACATGAGCAGATTGCCCGAGATAATGAGCGTCAGCACGGACCCGGTTGTCACGCACAGCCACTTGATGAAACGGCCCTGCTGCGGGTCGCCTGCGAGGTAGTTCACGGAGTAGCGCAACACCACGGCACCGAGAAATGAGACCAGCAGCAGCATGATGGCCGACAGAGTGTCGAAGTAAACATCGATTCCCACCGGCCCAGCCGTGATCACTTCCACTGCCAGCGGCCCGGCGGTGAGACGCCCCGCCATCGCCAGCATCCCCAACAGCAACACTGCAATCGCGGAGCGCGAGGCCAAGTCGGCAAAGCGCCGGCCATTGCGGTTGGCGAACTGGTCGGGGATGAGCAGGAAAGCGATCAGCCACAACGGCCCAGCCACGACAGGGGCAAGTTGGAGCAAGGCATCAGGCAGAGGGATTGGCGGAGGATTCATCATCGGAAACAATCCTACCCCACTGGTTTGCGTTCGTTCCAATATACCTTTTGCTTTAAATCGTTCTGTTTAGTAGATGGATGCCATGGCATTTCTAAACTATCATCACCTTCGCTATTTCCGGGCGATTGCCAGTGAGGGGAGCCTCACCCGCGCTGCCGCGCGGATGAACCTTTCGCAGTCGGCGCTAAGCACCCAGCTTAGGAGCCTGGAGGAAAACCTCGGCCAGCCCTTGTTCCTCAGGCAGAATAAAGCCTTGGTCCTGACCGAGGCCGGCCGCATCGCTCTCGACTACGCGGAATCGATTTTCCGTTCCGGCGAGGAAATGGTAAGTGTCCTCCGGAATCAATCCTCCGGACAGAGGCAAATCCTGCGGGTCGGCGGGGTCTCCACCCTCTCACGTAATTTCCAGATATCGCTCCTGCGTCCGCTGATTGGCCGCAGCGACGTGGAGTTGGTTATCCGGTCCGGCAATCTGCGCGACCTCCTGGCACAGCTCCGCGCCCACACGCTGGACCTGATCCTATCCAATCTCCCGGTGCGCCGGGATGCCGAGACCGGCTGGCATAGCCACCTGCTGGATGAGCAGCCAGTGAGCCTCGTAGGCCAACGCCCCCGTTCACGGAAAAAATTCCGCTTCCCCGAAGATCTGCATCACACTCCGTTGGTGCTGCCCAGTCTGGATAGCAACATCCGCGCCGCCTTTGATCTGCTGATGGAACAGCTTGGCATCCGACCTGTCATCGCCGCCGAAGTGGATGACATGGCCATGCTCCGCCTTCTTGCCCTTGAGGGTGCGGGGCTGGCGTTGGTGCCGCCCGTGGTGGTGCGCGGTGAACTGGACAGTGGCGCTCTGGTCGAGATGCACCGCATCGAAGGCCTCCACGAGAGCTTCTACGCCATCACTCCGAGCAGGCAATTTCCCAATCCTTTGTTGGGTGAATTACTGAAGAAGCAAAAAGGCGCTTCGGGAATTGTCAAGAAGTAACCTGGGGCCTCGCAATTCCACAGGTATCAGTCTCACCGCTTCACGGCAGGGAAAATCCGGCATAACCCGCTTTGCACGGCCTTCGGCACTTATTCCGGTTTTCGCCGCCTCTCCGCTTTGAGCCTGATGAGCGTCATTAACAGATTCACGCTGCGAAATACCTTTCAGAAAGGCATTTCGCAGGCCTCCTTGCTGGCTCCGGCCTCTCACCTCCTTGATTTTTATCCCCATTCATTCCCGTGGTGCCTTTTCAAGCAGTGGGCGCACCCGCTTTTTTCCACGCCTGCTTAATACTGCTCCGTTAGTTTCTCCAAAGCGCGGCCGGCCTGCAGCAAGGGCAGTCGTTCCTGACCGGAGGCACCAGCAGGCGCTGGAGGGCACGGCGGATGGGCGGCAGTGTGATCAGCGGAACCCTCCCGGAGTGCGGGCTTTTTTTAAGCGGCCCTGCGCCTGAACCGCGCCCCGCTGCTCGAGCGCCGGGAAGCCGAAGGCGGGCATAACCAGGGCGCAGTGGTGGTCAAAGGCTTGCACAGGGCGGCCGCCGCCGCCGCATGGGGAGGCCGGCCGATTTTACGACATTTTGGCTTCCGGGTCTTCCGGCGGAGCATCCCTCGCGCAATACAAATGAAGGGCATCCATGATGTGGGAAAAGTTGATGGGCTTGCCAAAATGCCTGTCAAAGCCACTGGCGAGGGAGCGCGCACGGTCGCCATCCTGCGCGTAGCCGGAGATGGCGATGAAAAGCGCATTGGAAAATTTTGTGTCCGCGCGCAGGATGCGCGCCAATTCATAGCCATCGAAACCGGGCAGGCCGATGTCGAGCAGCAGCACTTCAGGGAAGAATTCGCGGGCGGCGGTGAGACCGTTGGGGCCGGTGTGGGCGAGGACCACTTCGCAGCCGCGCAGCCGCAGCAAACGGGCGAGCGAGCGCGCAGCGTCCTCATGATCATCAACAATAAGAACGCGCACCTTTTTCGGCAGCGCAGCACTGGCTTTTGGTGGTGGGACGGAAGGACGGGTGGCGGCGGGCAGCTCCAGCAGCGGGAGACGCACCGTGACAGTCGCCCCGGCGTGAGCCCCGGCGCTTTCTATTGTGACCCGGCCACGGTGCAGCTCAACAAGCGACTTAACCACTTTCAGCCCGATCCCGAGTCCACCGAGCGAGCGGTCGAGCGAGCGTTGAGCCTGGCGGAAGAGATCGAAAACATGCGGCAGGAGGTCAGCGTCGATGCCAACGCCGTTGTCCACGATTGTAATCACTGCGTGGCAGTCCTCCATCCTGGCGCGCATCGAGATCCGGCCCCCCTCGGGAGTATATTTGGAAGCGTTGTTCAGCAGGTTCACGATAACCTGTTCCAACCGCGCGGAGTCTCCGGTGACTTGCATCCCCGTGGCTATGTCGGTGGTAAAAGTTTGTTGCCGCTGCAGCATGAGCGGCTGGACAACCGCGGTTGCCCGTTCCAGCACCGTGGCGATGTCAAGGTTTTCCGGGCGCAGCTCGATGCGGCCGCGGCTGATCCGCGCCACGTCAAGCAGGTCATCCACCATCCGCGAGAGCTGCTGGCTCTGGCGGTCGATCACTTGCGCAGACCACTGCGAGGCTTCCAGACTTTCGGGAGTATCGTGGGCGATCTGCACGGCGTGCCGAATGGCATTAAGCGGGTTGCGCAGCTCGTGACCGAGCATGGCGAGGAATTCGTCCTTGCGCTGCCCTTCCTCGAGGATGGCGCGTTCCGCGTTCTTCCGGGCAGTCACATCCCGGATCGTGCCAATGATGCGAAGATCTCCTCCGAGCCCGGCAGGTTCCGGTCTGCCCGCAAACTCAACCCACCGCACCTCGCCATCGGGCCGCAAAATACGGCACTCAAAAAGAAACTGCTCCTGTGCCTGAACCGTGCGCGCGACGGCCCCCTCGAACGCACTGCGGTCCCCGGGATGGAGAAACCTTGTGACAAAGCCGTCGGCGGTGACTGGCGGAGATGATGGATCAATGCCTAAAATCCGGTAGGGATACTCATTTTCCCAGATGACGACATCCTTTTCGGGCAGCCACGACCAGATGCCAATGCGAGCCGCCTCGCTCGCCAGAAGGACCCGCTTCTGACTCTGTCTGCGCGCCTCCTCGGCCTGTTTCCGGGAGGTAATCTCAATTGCGGCACAGGTAACCCCCGAGACCATGCCCGCGTGATCCCGTAGCGGTTCCACCAGCAGGTCATAATACCGGTCCAAGCCCTGAATGTGAATCATTACTTCCTGCCCTACGCCGGCCCCGGTGCGTATCACTTCCCGTTTCAGGCGCTCCGTCACCGCCGCGTCCTCCGCGCGCTCCATCAGGTCCGCATCGCGTTTGCCAATCAGGTCTGAATTGTCAAAACCGAGCCACTGGTTATGATTCCAAGTGTAGCGCAGTTCAAGGTCCTGCTGAAAAAGCACCACCTGCGAGCATTTCACGGCGAGATCAAAGCGCTCATTCGTGAGCCGCAGCCTCGCCTCCGACTCCCGGCGCTCCGTGATGTCCTCCACCACAGCACCAAAGCCGACAATTTTCCCTGCCTCGTCGTTCACAGGGTACCAGCTCTCGGACCAGTAACGGGTCACTCCGGTTGCCAGCGGCGTTTCTCCGCTGAACTCGTGGCCGCGCACCGCATCGCCGGTGGCGAGGATGTGCTCCGCGATTTTGCGTGCCGGGGTCTCCAGCGCCGGCACAATTTCGCCCACCGTGCGCCCGATGTGAGCCTCGATGGAGAGCCCGTTCATTGCGGCCAACTGCTCGTTGACGCGCACGAAACGCAGATTGCGGTCGAAATAGGCAAATCCTACGGGAGCCCGCGAGAGAAGAGTATCCAGCAGACGCAGTGCCTGTTCCTTTTCCTCCTCGGCAACCCTGCGGGCGGAGATGTCCACAAAAGCGGCTACCCCGCCGCGTATAGAGCCCTGCTCATCCATGAGGGGCACCGCATGGCCCACCGCCCGCACCCGGCGGCCGTCGGTAAATTGAAAATCGAGCACGGCATCACGCACAACCTCGCCAGTTGCAGTGACGCGCTGGAGCGGCAGCTCAGGTGTGGGGTATTCCGTGCCGTCTTCCTTGAAATACTGTAAACAGGGAGCTTCTCCGGCAGCCGCCCCCGACTGGGAGACGTTCGCCTCCGCCTCAACCCCCATTAATTCATTGGCCATCCGGTTGCCGATGATAACCCGGCACTCTGCATCCCGGCTGATCCAAACAAAGGCCGGAAGCGCATCAAGCAGGGCCTCCAGTTCATTGGTGCGCACGCGAAGCGCTGCCTCGGCCTGCTTCCTCTCCGCTATTTCCTCCCTCAATTGGAGATTTACCTTGGCCACACTGGGCAAGGCGAGCGCGGCTGGGAGGACGTTGATCAGCTGAATCACCGTCGCCCAGGATACCACCGCTGTTACCGCTTTCAGCAAACCTGAGAGCCGGTACCAGGGACGCCAGAAAATGGTGGCTTCGATCAGATGACTGGCTCCGCACGAGACGATGAAGATGGCGAAGAGCCAGAAGAGCGGAACAAATGGCATATCCTTCCGAAAGCGGATAAAAAACGCCAGCACCATGGGGATGGCGGCGTAGGCACCAAAAATGGCGATATCAGAGATAATGTGCAGCCAGCCATGTGCGTCCGACCATTGCCCGCATTGCCAGCGGGGAAAAAACCCGTCGGTATCAAGAAGGTGCTGAAAGAAGGATATCACGGTTAAGAATGTCTTAAATTAAAACAAGTGCGCACGATTTCGATCATTCGGAGGGGAACCTTCCGGTCTCCCTGCAAACGGACTGGACAGGCTGACCCCCGCAACCCAAAACTCACTGAAGATCATTTTCTGACCTCTGCTGCAAGCCACAAAGGGCCGCGACTCCCGGAGCGTTTTGTTCAAAAATACTTAAACGCAATTTAAGAAACCAGTGAATCCAGCGCCGGCACGGCCGGCGGTCCGTAAACGGCAAAAACGCCTCCGCCCGGCAGCGCAAAGCCCGGACGCCCACGCCAAGCCTCGAATTATCTGGATTGCCAACATAACAAAATCGAATTAATGCTTGGTAAAATCCGCGCATCGGATTTTATGGAAAGACCGGGCGGAATTTTTGTGTCGCCCAGCGGAAGCATGATAGAGTGCGGGGCAACCTTCCGCATTATGAAAACTCTTTTCCGTCGCCGGGACCTCCCGGCTTTGTGGTGTGGGCTGGGCCTGATGATGGTCCTCAACCCGGGTTCCGGCACGGCTGTGGCTGCCCCGGAAAAACCCGCCGCCAGACCGGCGACCGCTGCGGCACCTGCTGCAGCTTCCCCATCGGGGGTCAAGGCAGCACCGGACAGTCCGGCGGTCCAAGCGCAGATCGTGGTGCCGGAGGGCAGGCTGGGACGTGGATCCGCAATTGAAGTGCGGTTTCCCGGGCCGATGGCCGAAGCTGCACTGACCGGGAAGGAGGTGCCTGCGGAATCGGTGCTGGAGATCAAACCGGCCCTGCCGGGGCGCTTCCGCTGGCAGAGCACGCGGAGCGGCAGCCTGGAGCTGGGAACGCTGCTGCCGCCGGGGCAGAATTACCGCATCACCCTCAAAGCCGGGCTGAAGGATACTCAGGGCCGTCCCGTGACGGCTCCGGTGGCCACGGCGGCCACCCCGGATTTCACCATGCGGGAAAGCACGCCGCGATGGTTTTATCCGGCTTCGGAAACCACGCTGCAGCCGGAGATGACACTCTATTTCAACGACGCGGTGAGCGCCGCCGAAGTGGCCAAAGCGGGGGCCTTCTCCGATAAGGAGGGACGCCGGATCCCGGTGACGGCGGCCAGGCCGGATGTCAGCGCCCTGGGGCGGAATCCCCCCGCCTACGGCACTTGGGAGCAGCAGCAGAAAAAGCAGAGCGGGGAGAAGGAGGGTGAAGACTCCTCCGGGGACGAGGACCGGCCCGCCGCTCCCCCGAGGGCGGAATCCATCGACCCGCCAAAGGCGGAACTGGTGGAGTCCGATACCAACGGCCTGCCGGTTTCCGTGGTCCGGGTAAAGCCGGCCTCCCCCCTGCCCCCGGGACAGGACTGGGCTTTCATCCTGCCCAAGGGAATTCCCAATCAGTCCGGCAAGGCCAGGACCGCGGCCCCGGTGCGGATTGTCTATGGCACCGTGACCGCCTTTCAACTGGCCAAAATCACGGCGGTGCCGATGCTGGACGAGGACAGCGAGATCCAGTTCAGCTTCAATAAAAAGCTTTCGGAATCGGACACTGGCAAGGTGCCGCCCGGCATCCGCATTTCTCCGGCCCCGGAAAATCTGACTTGGACGGTCTCCGGCCAGATGGTCACCGCCAAGGGCGCCTTCCTGCACGGGACCGCCTACACGGCGCAGGTGGATCCGGGACTGCCGGCGGCCGATGGCATGACCTTGGAGCGCGGACGGGAGGAAACTCTGAAATTCGCGGCGCACGAGCCTCAGCTTGCTCTGCCCGCGTTCGACCACGCCCAATGGCTGGGCGGCAAGGGGGGGTTCGCCTTCAGCAGCGCGAATCTGAAAAAGGCCTCCGTGAAAATCAAGAAGGCCGATGCCGGCAGCGTCATTTACCTGCTCAACGGCTATGCAACCTACGAGTCGGACAGCGACCATCCGGACGCTACTGGCCATACCCGGCTGCCTTGGTCCGTGGTGCCCGGAAAAACCGTTTGGGAGAAGGAGTTCGCCTCTCAGGCGGAGCTGAACCACAGCGAGCGCTCGGGCTTCACCTGGGATGAGGCTGGCGGCGGCAAGCGCCAGCCGGGGATTTATTTCATCAGCATCGAGGGCCAGCCCCGCAAGGAGGTGGACAGCACCCAGGTGCTGGGCGCGCAGTCCGTCGTGCAGCTGTCGGACATCGGGCTGGTGTGGAAATATGCGGGTGCCAAGGCGATGATCTACGCGTTTTCCCACACCTCAGGCCAGCCGCTGCCGGGAGCCACACTGCGCAGCTACACACAGGACAATGAACTGTCCGAAACCGTCACCACCGGTGCGGACGGCATGGCCAAAATGGCCTTCGGCAAGGCCCGTTGGCTGATCGCCCAGGCCGGGGAGGATCTGCGCGGGGTGCAGTTCAACGGCGACGCCACGGAGCTGAACCGCTGGGCGTTTGATCTGCCCGTGGATGATGCCGAGTCCAACACCGCCCCGTCGCGGGAGATGATGATCTTCACGGAACGCCCCGTGTACCAGCCGGGGGAGACCTTCTTTTTCAAGGCCATCACCCGCCTGCACCAGTCGGTGACCCTGAGCATTCCCGCGGAGAAAAAGGCCAAACTGTTTCTTTTCGATCCCCAGAACCGGACCGTCCTGAACCGGGACATCGAGTTCTCGGACACCGGCTCGTTTTCCGAGGGCCTGCGGCTCCCCGAGCAAGGCTTGGGCTGGTACCGGCTGCGCATCGAGTTTCCCCCTCCGCCCAAACCTGCCCCCGCCGCCGGCACTGCTCCGACGGCAGCGGCGGACAACAGTGACGAAAACGTGGAGGAAGGCGGCAACAACGGCGAGGGAGAGGAGGAAGCGGAGAACGGTGAGCCGCAGCCCCAGCGGTTCGAGCAAATGCTGCTGGTGCAGGAGTACCAGCCCAACGCCTTCCGCATCACCTTCGATGACGCCGCCGCCAAACTGTCAGGGGAGACGCTCTCCGTGCCGGTGCGCGCGGCCTATCTGATGGGCAAGGCGCTTGACGGATCGGAGATGAAGTGGACCGCCAACCTGTCCCAAGCCCCCTTCCGGCCCGACGGATATGAGGACTACCGGTTCTGCAACGCCCGGTCTTATTATGTCTGGGACGGCAGCCAGTATCAGTCCATGAAGGAGGAAGCCGCCCTCCAGCCTCTGATGACCGGCCAAGGGACCGTGAAGCTCTCCCCCAAAGGCGAAACCCTGCTGGAGGCCAAAGTGCCGGCGACGTTCGGCGTGCCCGGTCCCAAGCTGATCGCTATCAATGCCGAAATCACGGATCTGAACCAGCAGACCATCGCCGAGGGCTGGCAGCACACGGAACACACATCGGATTTTTACCTTGGCGTGAGAAGGCCGGCGAATGCCGTGAACGCCGGCACGGAGGTCCCGCTGTCCCTGGTGGCGGTGGACGCCCAGGGAGGCCGCCGCAAAACCGCCGTCCCGGTAAAGGTTAAAATTGAACGGCTGGCCTGGAACGCGGTGCGTGTGCAGACCGCCGGTGGAGGCACGGATGTGAGGAATGACCTCACCTTTGTACCGGTCGGCGATGAGGAGCTGACCGTTCAGCCTGAACTCGGCCGGGAGGAGGCCTGGACCTTCAAACCGCAGGCTGCCGGCACCCATAATCTGACCTTCACCGCCGCGGACAGCAGCGGACGGGAGGTGCGCACGGTGGTCAGCATCGATGTGTTTTCCCCGCAGGAGCAGGTGTGGCGTCAAAATGACGGAGTGAAGGTGGAGCTGCTGGCGGACAAGGACCGCTACAAGCCCGGCGACACAGCGAAGGTGGTGGTGAAGTCCCCCTTCAGTGGCACGGCCCTGGTGACAGTGGAGCGCGACCGCGTGCTGCGCTCGGAATTGAAAAAAGTGGAATCCGGCGGAGCCATTGAGCTGAAGGTGGAGGACAGCTGGGCTCCCAACGTTTTTGTCTCCGTGCTGCAGGTGCGCGGCGGGGCGGATGATCCCCGCGCCCATCCGGAGCCGGACTACCGCGTGGGTTACTGCTCCCTCAATGTTGAAAGCGAGCGGGACCTTCTCAAGATCGATTTGACGCCCGCGCAATCCGAGGTGCGGCCCGGAGCCATGGTGGAGGTCGCAGCCACCGTGCGCGACGCCGCCGGCAATCCGGTGCCGGAGGCGGAACTGGCGCTTTGGGCGGTGGACGAGGGCATCCTCAGCCTCATGCCTTGGGAAGTGCCCGATCCCGCAGGAACTTTCCAGTATGACAGCCCGCTCGCCGTGCGCACCGGCATTTCCCTGCAGCGGCTGCTGCCGGAGGATCCGGAGAAGCTGGACTTTATGAACAAGGGTTTTGTGATCGGCGGCGGTGGCGATCTGGAAGGCACGGGCAAGGTGATGCGCCAAAACTTCAAACCCACCGCCTACTGGCACGGCATGCTGCGCACCGGCACCGACGGCGTGGTCAGGGTCAGCTTCCCGGCCCCGGACAACCTCACGGAATTCCGTCTGGCCGCCGTGGCCAACGAGGGCGTGTCCCGCTTCGGCAAGGCGGAGGGCCGGTTCAAAGTGAACCAGCCCCTGATGCTGGAGCCCGCCCTGCCCCGCTTCGCCAATGCCGGTGATGAAATCACCCTCAAGGCCGTGCTGCACAACACCACGGAGAAGGAGGGCGAGATAGCCGTGGAGCTGACCGGCGACGCGCATATCCAGATTCTGGATCCCGCCACCCGCAAGCCACTTCAGGAAAGCAAGGCGGTCCGCACCGTGCATCTGGCGCCCCAGCAGTCGAAGGCTGTCCCCTTCGCCGTCAGATTCACCGCCGACGGCCCGCTGGCTCTGCAATGGAAAGCCTCCTGCGCCACGGAGCCCCTGCTGGGCGACAGTGTGGAGTCGAAGTTCGCCGTGGGCATCGCCGAGCCGCTGATCCGCGATGTGCGGTTCGCCTCCCTGGCCAACACCCTCGGCGGCGCGAATCTGCTGGAGAAGGTCTCCCCGGAACTGCTGGAAGGTGATGGACAGGTGACGGTCACACTGGCCAATTCCCGACTGCTGGAGGGCGCGGAGGCGGTGGAGCAGCTGCTGCACTATCCCTATGGCTGCGCGGAGCAGACCATGTCCTCCATGCTGCCGTGGCTGACGCTGCGCGATCTGAAGCAGGTGCTGCCGGCGCTGAACCACCCGGATCAGGAAATCGCCAATGTGATCCAAAAGGGTTGCGACCGTCTCCTCTCCATGCAGACGGCCTCCGGCGGACTGGGCTACTGGCCGAAGGATGCGGAGCCTATCCTGTGGGCCAGCGCCCACGGAGCTCTTGGCCTCACCCTGGCCTCCCGGTCCGGAGCCCAGGTGCCGGCGGACCGGCTGGAAAAACTGACCCAGTGGCTGTCCCAGTCCCTGCGTGACACCGCGTCTGTCAAAAATTCATGGGACCTGACCGAGCGCGCCTACGCCGCCTATGCCCTGGCCTTGGCGGGCAAATCGGAGCCGGGCTACCACGAAGTGCTCTTCAACCAGCGCCAAAACCTCTCCCCGGACGCCTTGGCCCTGCTGGCCTTGGCCGTGGCTGAGAGCGGGGGGCCGGCGGAGATGGCCAAAACGGCCATCACGGAGTCCCGCAATAAAAAGGCGGACCTCTGGTGGGGAAGCCAGAGCACCGAGGCCATGCGCGCGATGGCGCTCCTGAAACTGAAGGATCCCTCCGCCGACGAGGCCATGGGACGCCTGATGAATGCCCGCAGCCCGCGCGGCGACTGGAGCCATACTTTCGCCAACTCCTGGGCGCTTCTCGCTCTGAGTCAGGAGGCGCGCATGACACCGGCGCTGAAGGAAGGTCAGACCTGCACCCTGAGCCTGAATGGCAAATCACAGGAAATCACGCTGCCGGGAACGCCGGCCTCCCAAACGGTGACTCTCAGCTGGAAAGCCGGTGCGGAACTGCCGGTGCTGACCGCCAAAATGCCCTCCGGGCAGCGTCTGTTCGCCAAAATGGAAACCGTCCGCCGGGCTCCCGCCGGGGAGCAGCGGGCCCGCTCCTCCGGATTTGGCATCACCCGCAGCTGGCGGAAGGTCGCTCCCGACGGCAGGCTTTCGGAGCCCGGAGCCCTGCGCACCGGGGATCTGGTGCAGGTCACCCTGAAGCTGGACATTCCGGAGGGGGGTGAATACCTGTCCATTGATGATCCTTTGCCGGCCACATTCGAGGCCGTGAACTCCAATTTCACCTCCATGGTGTCCGGGACTGTGGCCCGCTCCGAAGCCGCCCTGCCCACCTGGTTCTCGGACTACACGGAAATGCGCCGCGACCGGGTGCTGTTCTTCCGGAATTACTTTTCGGAAAAGGGCCGCTATCAGGTCAACTACCTCGCCCGCGTCATCGCCGAGGGCACTGTCATGGTACCGGCCGCGAAGATCGAGTTGATGTACGATCCCGCCCGCTTCGGCCTTTCCCCTTCCCAGAAGCTGACCACGGAGGCAGCTGCGGATGGATCGGTGGCCGGGAGGTGAGCGAAGGATAAAAATCAACTGCCGTGCCGTGCGCGCCCCGCATTGTCCGCCCTCCGCGCTGCTGTCAGCGCGGAGGGCGTGATGTTTGGCAATGGAGGAAAACAGCAGCTGCAAGTGAAATGCCAAAATCCAAGACTAAAACCACCGATGACGCCGTTGTAATCCTGCATCGCCGTTTTGTTGCCGGGAAACCGGAGAGAATGGCTGAGCTGGAGCAAATCCGGGCCGACGACGCTGTGGCCCGGAAAATTTATGACCTCCGCACCAAGGCCAAACTTTCACAGCGCGCCTTGGCAAAGCTGGTGGACACCACCGCATCGGTGATCTGCCGGCTGGAGGATGCTGATTATGAGGGACACTCCCTCACAATGCTGAACCGCATCGCCGCCACAATGGACAAGCGGGTCGAAATCCGGTTCGTTTCACTCAGGAGGAAGGTTGTGGAGACCGTCGGATAAACTGACTATTCAAAAATCATTCAGAGAGCGGGAACCCGAAAAGTCTGGCGGGCTCCTCCACTGCGGATGCACCGGAATTGTCCAAGGGGACCCGCAAAAGCGGATTGGTGACAAAATTGTCACACGCGGTTATCTGTTTGGCTGGACGGTTGGGGTCACTCCCTGCCGTTCCTGCTATCCCGGCATGGTGACCTTCCCCCTGATACCCCCGCGCGCTCTGCATGAGTGGGCGCTGCCCTCCCATGGCCTGAGTGTGGACACCATCGACGCCCACTCGGGCGGCCAGACGCTGCGCCTGATCACCGGGGGCCTGCCTCCCCTGCGTGGTGCCACCATGATGGACCGCTGGCGGAATGCCCGTGATCATTTCGACCACCTGCGGCGCAGCCTTCTGTGCGAGCCCCGCGGCCACCCGGACATGTGCGGCTGCATCCTCACTCCTCCACAGCGGGGGGACTCCCATCTGGGGGCGGTGTTTCTGCATGCCGGCGGGTTCAGCCCCATGTGCGGGCACGGCATCATCGCCCTGACCACCATTCTGCTGGAATGCGGCATGGTGGACTCCACTGCTCCGGAAACGGTGCTGCGCATTGACACCCCCGCCGGCACCGTGCGGGCTTCGGGTTTCACGGAGGATGATCAAGTGACCCGCGTGCGCTTTGAAAACGTGCCCTCGTGGTCCGTGGCTGAAAGTCAGGAGGTGGAAATCCCCGGTCTGGGCCAAGTGAGGTTCGATCTGGCCTATGGCGGAGCGTTTTTCGCCTTCGTCACGGCGGCCTCCTTGGGCGTCTCCACACAGGCGGAAAACATCCAGGAACTGGCGGCAACCGGCAGAGCGTTTCTTCAGGCGGTCCATGGAAAGCTGCGGCTGAGGCATCCGGTGGAGCCGGATCTGGAGCATCTGTTCGGGGTGGTTTTTCTGGACGAAAGCGAAGCGGATGGTCGCGCGCCGTCCGGAATCAGCCGGCAGGTGTGCGTCTTCGCCGACGGCAGCGTGGACCGCAGCCCCACGGGCATGGCGCTGTGCGCCCGACTCGCTCTCATGGCCGGTCAGGGCCGTCTCACCGAGGGCCAGCCCCTGACTGTGGAGGGCATCACCGGCACCCGGTTTCAAGGCCGCATCATCGGACCGGCGCAACGGGACGCTCACAACCCGCCCAATTCCGTGATCTGCGAAATCGAGGGCAGCGCATGGATCACCGGCAGGCACACTTTCCTGATCTCCCCTGACGACCCCTTCCGGGAGGGGTTTTCTCTTTGAGGGGGGCGGGCTTATTGGTTAATAGTTATTGGGAGGCTGAAAAATCCTCCTTACCCCAGAGCAGGGGCCCACCCCTGCCCCCTAGAGCATTTCCCCCAATGTCGTAGCCGCTTTGAAGCTGATTGTCCCGGGAAGCGGAGCCATGACCTTGGCAGAAATGCTCTAATAACCAATAACCATCCACCCCCACCCCTCACCTCAGTCCCTTCAGCCAGGCGAAGAGATCCGTCCACTGTTCCGGGGTCACCGTGAATTCCAGCCCCTCGGGCATGAGGGAGCGTTTGGTGAAGCCGGCTTTGCGGATCCGGTCGGCGGGGATGCGCTGGTCCTCGGTGCCGGGCAGGCGCATTACGATGGCGTTTTCATCACGGGAGGCGAGGAAACCTTCGGTGATAGTGCCATCGGTCAGCTCGGCGCGGAAGACACGGTAGCCGGGCTCCATGGCGGCGTTGGGGGTCAGGATGTTGCGCAGGATGGCCTCGGTGCCCATGGCCCCGACGCTGCTCAGGTTCGGCCCGATCATGCCGCCCTCGCCGTTCACGGTGTGGCAGGCGGTGCAGATGGCGGCGACGGCTTTGCCTTTGACGGGATCGCCGGGCAGAGCAGCCAGCGCGCGGTAGTGCGCAAACTTCTCATCCAGCGCTTTGGCCATCTCAGGCGTCGCCAGCGTGGGGAAATCCATGCTTTTGACCACGCGGGCGGAGCCATGGAGGCGGTCCCAGCCGCCATTCAGCGGACGGTAGAACGCCATGGGCTCCTTCAGACCGGTGCGGTCAAACCAGGTGCGGATCTCCGCCGCCGTGCGGCAGGTGTTCCAGATGCGGAATTCCGTCATGGCGGCTCCGGTGCCCTTCCCCGTGTTGCTGCGGCCGATGGACAGATGCGGCCAAGGCCGCGGATCGGGATGGCTTTCCGTCTGATCGGGCTCACCGTTCTGAAAGATCGTGAACCGGCCCTCCGCGTCGCGGGTGATGGCCACATGCGTCCAGGCACCGGCGGCCACCGCCTTTTTGGCGACCACCACATCATTGAAGCCCGCCGCCCAGACGCGCAGCTTTCCATCAAAGAAATTCATATCCACCACTCCGGGCGCAGCCAGCAGGCTGTCCTCGTTGCCCACCCCGGGATCCAAGCGGATCCAGGTCTCCACCGTGAAGGGCCCGGTGAGGCTCAGGTCCCCCTCCACCCAGCCGTCGGGAGTGCCATTCAGGATCAGCACTTGGGAGAACAAATCGGCCATGGAACTGATCAGTGCTTTCAACGGCGCATCGTCAGGACCCAGCACCGCCTGCAGCTTCTCGACCAGCGGACCGTCCAGCTCATCCTTGGAGACCGTTCCGGCGGTGGCGGCGCTGACCAGGGCACGGCTGCCTGCAGGGGTGGCGCTGATGGCCTCCAGCACCCTGCGGCGCTGCCCGGCATTCAGATCCGGCCACAGCGAAATGAGCACTTCCGGGGTGGACACCAAGGCGGCCAGGGCGGCAGCGCGCAGTTTGGGATCCGGGCTTTTCGCCAAAGGGAGGAAAAGGGCGGCCCGGGTGCTGCCCAGATCGCGCAGAGTCACCAGCATGGCGGGGGAAGCGTTTTTGGCTGCCAGAGCGGCCACCTCCGGCTCCAGATCGGCCAGTTTAAAGGCGGAAATCACGCGCAGGGCCACGTCCGGCCGGGTTTCCAGCAGCGTGCGGGCGGTGCCGGCCACCAAAGGGGCAAGGGTGCGGGCATCAAACCGGGCTTTCTGGCGCAGCAGGGCATCCAAGCCGGCCGGAGTGGTCACAAGGGCTTTGAGGGCCGCTTTGACCTCCGGAGCCTCCGCAGCCTCCGCCAGACGGAGGATTTCCTCGTCATTCGGTGCGCGGTCCAGTTTGGCCAGCAGGCGGGCCACGCGGGGAGCGGACTCTTTGGCCGGCAGGGAAAGACAGGCCACCATGCGGTTCTCCGCCGGCAGCGCCTCCGCCGCCGGGGAATCCAGGAACGCGGCCACGGCGGCGGGGGATTGCTCCAGGAACAGCCTGACCAGATACCGCTCATATTCCCGCACGTAGGCGGCCCCGGTTTTGATGGGCTGGCTGCTCTGGGAGGAGGGAACCACCGGCCCCGCAAGAGGGGCTTGGGCGTATTTCAGCAGGGCAGCGATCAGATCCAGGCTGCCCTTGCCGCCCGCCGGCATCCCGGCCACCGCGCCGCCGATCATCTTCAGGCTGGCGGCGCGCACTTCGGGATCCGGGTCCGGCTCCGTGGCTCCCGCCGCGGCGATGAGGGAAACGTTACAGGCTTCCCGGCGGACATTGCGGTTGGGGGATTTCAGCAGCGGGGCGATGTATTCCTGCACGGGGGACCCGCTCTGCTCCAGCACCCACAGAGCGGCGATGCGGGCGGTGTCGGGATAGGGGGTCTCCGGCGTCACCGCGGATTTCTCCGGCGCGTCCAGCACTTTGGCCTTCAGGGCGCCCAGCGTCTCCGGGGACAGCTTTTCACGGTCCGTCAGAGTCTGCCAGGCCAGGTGCGACTGCGCCAGCGGCTGAGCGCCCAGTTTGGCCACCAGTTCCGCCTCGGACAGTCTGGTGAAATCCGGCACCGGGGCGGCGGGCTGCGCTTTGCCTTTCAGACGCCAGATGCGGCCGCGTTTCTTGTCACGCTCGGGGTGATTGCGCGGGACCTCATTGTGGGAGATGATTTTGTTGTACCAGTCCACGATATACACCGCTCCATCCGGCCCGGAGGTCATGCCCACGGGGCGGAACCACGGATCGCCGCTGGCCACCACATCCTGCAGCAGCTCCAGCCGCCAGCCGCCCTCGGCGGTGCGGTGCATCTTGATGGCCTGGATGCGGTTGGTGATGGGGTTGGCCACCAGCATCACATCCGACCACTCCGGGGGAAACGCCCCGTTGACATCCGTCAGGGCCAGGCCGCTCAGACCGGTGCCGCCCATGCGGAACTCCGCCGTGGCGGGAAACTCCGGTCCATAGCTTTTCCACTGACCGTTGGAGCAGCCGGGATAGTTTCCGTATTCGTGAAACGGCATCACGGGATAACCGAAATCGTTGGCCTCCTGGATGAAGCTCTCCCCTTCCCCGTTCATCGCCAGGCCCCAGATATTGCAGGGACCATTGCTGGTGATGGTGAATTCCGAGCCGTCGGGCCGGAATTTCGCCATGCGCGTCTGGTCAAACGGCACCGCCCTGCTCTCCGGCCCCACGACCTTGCCGTAGTTGAACGCTCCCTGCGCCAGCCACAGCCAGCCGCCCGGCGCCCGCGTGAACTGGTGGGGAAACAGGTGGGAGTCCTGCACGCCGAATCCTGTCAGGATGGTCTCATTCCGGTCACTTTTGCCGTCGCCATTGGTGTCCCGCAGCAGCGCCAGATCATGCCCGTGCTGGACATAGCAGCCGTCCTTCCAAGGCAGGATGCCCAAGGGAATCGCCAGGCCGTCGGCAAACACGGACGGATCCCTGGCATACATCGGCGCTTTTCCGTCGCGTCCCCGGTCGGCGAGGTCATAAACCAGCACCTTGTCCTTCGCCTTGCTGGCATAAAGAGCCTCGGCGGCGCCGGGATTCTCATTGGCGTCCACCGGATACTCCAGCGCCGTCATGGTCCACAGGCGGCCCTGCTGGTCGAACTGAACGGCGACAAATTTGCCAAACCCTTTTTCGACGTCCTCGGAGACCACCAGTTCCATCTCCAAGCCCGGCGCGATGGAGAAGGCCGCCTTTTCCTCCTCCGGGGAAAGCGGGGATTCCTTCGCCGGCTTCACCGGATCGGCCGCGCCCGGGCGTTTGAGGGAGGGCGGCAGCTCCTCGATGCTGATGTTCCGCACCTGCACCAGCGCCTTGCCCCCGCCATGGACCTGAATGCCCATGCGGCCGGTCTGCACAATCCTGGGATCCGCCTCGTGATAGTCCACGCCCATCACGCCATTGATCCAGGTGGTGATGCGCGGCCCCTCAGCGCGGATCACGTAGTCGTTCCACTCGTTGCGCTTCAGCACGGGATCCAGCGCCTTCATATCCGACTGCGCCATCAGCTTGTTGCGCCGGCTCTCATCATACACGCATCCCCACCAGGAGGGATCGCCATAGTCGCACTGATAGCCCGCCATCTCCGAATCGTTCGGCACCCGCTGCGAGCGGATCTGGAAGCCGGAGTTGATGAAGCCCTCGCTGCCCGTGAGCTTGATCTGCAGCCGCACGATGAAGTTGCCGTACTCCGCCTTCGTGGCCAGAAAGTCATTGTGCGTGACCGTCTCCGTGAGCGATCCGCCGGTGATAACCCCGTTCTCCACCCGCCACATTTTGACGTCGCCCTCCCAGCCGTTCAGTGTGCTGCCGTCAAAAAGCGGTTTGACCTCCTTCCCCGGCGGGGGCGGCGGTTCCGCCGCTTGGACAGCGGTGGCGGTGACGACAGAGATGGACAGCAGTAAAAGCAGGACTCGCATAGAAAAAGCAGGCTCTCCCGGTCGCCCTGCCAGCAGGCAGTCAATCCATCGCAGGGACCGGGACAGTTTTTAATACGCCGTCCTGCGGCATTGCTTGCGGGTAAGAACGCAGGTGCGGATGGACGGGAATTTTCCAGCCAAACCTGAAGAAATGGCTTGAATGCCGCCCCGCGCTCCATCTTTTAACTTCCCCGCCGCCGCTGGGCCGCATCCGGCCCCCCTCAGGTGGGCTGCCCCGCCCCGCTTGCTGCCTCTTCACCCCCATCCGCCATGCCCTTCCCGCACATCGCCATCACAGGAGCCACCGGTGCCGTCGGCATCGAAATGCTGCGCTGCCTGGAACGCCGGAATTTTCCCGTCGGCCAGCTTACCCTGCTCGCCAGTGCCCGCAGTGCCGGAAAAAAACTTACCTTTCGCGGTGAGGAGCACACGGTGAAGGAGCTGACACCGGACAGCTTCGCCGGGGTCAATATCGCTCTGTTCAGCGCCGGCGGTGGCATTTCCCGGGATTTCGCCCCGCACGCCGTGAAGGCCGGAGCCGTGGTGGTGGACAACTCCTCCGCCTTCCGCATGGACGACAGCGTGCCGCTTGTGGTGCCGGAGATCAACGGCGCGGACGCCAAAAACCACAAAGGCATCATCGCCAATCCCAACTGCAGCACGGCCATCGCCCTGATGGCTCTCTATCCCCTGCATCAGGCTTTTGGCGTGAAGCGCGTGTTTGCCAGCACCTACCAGGCTGTCAGCGGGACCGGAGCCCAGGCCATTGAGGAGCTGGCCGCCCAGTCCCGCGCGTGGGCCGCCGAAGCCCGCGCCTGGGACGATGCCCGCCTGACCGCTCCTCCACAAGTCTATCCGCATCAGATTGCCTTCAACGCCCTGCCCCATGTCGATTCCTTCCTCGACTCCGGCTACACCAAGGAGGAGATGAAAATGGAGAACGAGGGCCGCAAGATCATGCACCACCCCGCCTTCCGGGCCAGCGTGACCTGCGTGCGCATCCCCGTTTTCCGCAGCCACAGCATCGCCATCAGCGCGGAA
This sequence comes from Verrucomicrobiales bacterium, assembly GCA_028293125.1. GTDB lineage: Bacteria > Verrucomicrobiota > Verrucomicrobiia > Verrucomicrobiales > V1-33 > CAIZWU01. The sequence goes on from JAQGPJ010000048.1 coordinate 47,739, forward strand.
TTTGAAAAGCCCGTCACCGCCGCCGCCGCCCGCGCCGTGCTGGAGCAGGCCCCCGGTCTGGACGTCATCGACAACCCCGCCGCCAAACAATACCCCTTGGCGCTCGACATCGCCGGCCGCGACAACTGCGCCGTGGGCCGCCTCCGGGAGGACTGCGCCCTGGAGAACGGCCTCGCCTTCTGGGTGGTCGGGGACCAGCTCCTCAAAGGCGCGGCTCTGAACGCCGTGCAGATCGCGGAGCTGCTGGTCTGACAAGGCGGGCATCCCTTTTTGCCAGGCTGCGGCATGGAATGGAACCGTGGTGGCCCGCCACTGTGTCAGGGAGCTTTCGGCTGAAGGGCTTTGACCCGCTCCTGCAGCTGCTGCACCTGACGGTTGGCGGAGTCCACGGCGCTTTGCATCGTTTCCGCCTGCGCCTCCAGTTTCCGGATAGCACGCCGCTCCGGGCTCTCAGCGGCGTCCCGGGCGGCAATGCCGGCGGAGGGTTTCTCCCGCCATGGCGAGGACTGATCATGCCGCCGCTGCCTGACAGCGCTGCACCAACAGCTGCAGTGCTAGGCGTTGAATCCTCCGTCAATAGTCAGGCTCGCGCCTGTGACGTATCCTGCTTCGGGACCCGCCAGATAGGCGACCATGGCGGCGACCTCCTCGGGTGTGCCGTACCGCGGCAGCGCCATGAATTGCTTTTTGAGCATTTCGGCGAATTCCCCCTGGTCGGGATTCATCTGCGTATTGATCGGGCCGGGCTGGACATTGTTGATGGTGATCCCCCGCGCGCCGAGGTCGCGCGCCAAACCCTGCACCAGTCCCTGAAGGGCGGACTTGCTCATGGCATAGACAGCTCCGCCCTGGAACGGCATCCGTTCGGCATTGCAGCTGCCGATGTTGATGATGCGTCCGCCGGACTTCATGTGTTTGACGGCCGCCTGGGTGGCGACAAACACGGCCCGCACATTGATGGCGATGGTCCGGTCGAAGTCGGCCAGTTTGAAATCATCTATCGGGCCAAGCGCCAGCACACCCGCGTTGTTGACCAGGATGTCAATGCCGCCCAACTCACTCACCGTCCGCTCCACAGCGGCAACGGTGGCCTCCGCATCCGCACTGTCGGCCTGAATCGCGATAGCCCGCACGCCGAGTGCCTGTGCCTCCCCGGCGGTGCCGTTGGCCTGATCCGGTGAACTGGAGTAGGTAAATGCAACGTCCGCGCCTGCGCCGGCCAGACGTTTGACAATGGCGGCACCGATGCCGCGGCTGCCTCCGGTGACCAGTGCCCGTTTGTTTTTCAGTGTTTGGCTCATGGGATGATGTGGGTTATGGAGAGGGGATGCGGCAAGCTGGCCAATTCAGAAGAAAGTCCAAACTTATTTCCGTCTCCACCGTTTTGATGGGCAAAATCCTCAAAACCTTCAGTCGTTTTATGGTTTAAAAATTCATGGCCCTCCGCCCTTCCGGATAGAAAGGCGACAGTGAAAAAGCCACCCGGTGTGGCAGGAACGGATCACTGCGGAATGCAGTCAGGCAATTTCGGACTGATTGGAAAAGCCGTGGCCACACTCCTGTCATACGCGCCGTGAGGAGTTACCTCCCGCCTCCTCCTCTTCCTCTCTGGCGGTTTCCCGCTCCCAAACGGTGCGTGCGCTCTGCCTGCCGTTTCAGAAGTCTCCGGCAACCAGTTGCACGAAGTGGCTGCCCGCCGTGGTGAGCGTGGCTGTGGAGCCGCTGCCTCCCAGCATGGACCGGGTGTTCCAGGAGTGGTAACCGGCAAACGGCTTAACCCAGGAGACGACGGGAAATGCCGCCGCCTGCGCTGAAGGCACCACTGCCACCGGCACTCCGGAACGGGTGAAGCTGATCTCCCAGGCAACATCCGCGGCACCGCCCTGCCTCATCCAGGGATGGCTGGCGGCGATTTCGATTTCGCGGCCGCGGTTGGGCACCGTGATTTTGTAATAAACCTCCTCCCGCTGCAAAAAGGCGTCCGGCATGAGCATGGGATCCTGATGATTCGCCGTCAGAAACGAGACCACATCGAGACCAGCCAGATTGGTGCCATGGAAAAGTCCGTGGCCATTGGCCAGCTTGTAGTTCTTCCCGTAATACTCCTCAAACCGCTCCGAAAGAATCAGCCCCAGCTCCAGATGCACGTGCGAGCGGCGGCGGTCGATGCCGTCACCGGTGTGTCCCATCCGGCCGATCAGGCCTCCCCGCTGGATCGGCGTGCCGGGCACAACATCAATCCCGCTGAGGTGGGCATAGAGGCTGTAGAAATCCCCGGCTTTGCCAATGGTGTGGCGCAGCACCACATAGTGGCCGTAGTTGCTCGTGCGGGGGGAGGTGGTGGCGTAGGCCACCATACCGTCCGCGATGGCATGGACGGAATCCTGGGGCTCGCCTTTGGCATCGCGCTGCACGGGGGCAATATCGACACCCTCATGGAACTTGGTGAAAACGGTGCCCTGCGGCGTGTCGCGGGGATTGCGGACAAATCCATAACCACCGCCCTCCCAGACCTGAACGGGCCCTTGGGGGGTATAGCGGTCCACAAACATGAAGAAATCCGCCGGACTGTTTTTAAACAGGGCGTCGTTGGCGGTGGGGAGCTGGAACCGCATCAGCGGCTCCGGTGGAGGCAGCAATGCCACCGGTGCCACCGGAACGGTGTCTGTGGGCTCCGTGGAGGCCTCCTCCGTCGAGGCCGCGCTGGACGCCTCCTCCGCACTTGGCTGAATTTCCTCCTTCGCCGGCTGGCTATCGCCGTTTGTCGGTGGACGGAGCAGCTTCCTCGGCCATCCAAAAACGATCACGAGGATAATCAGCAGCGCGATCAGCCAGCGGTATTTGACTCTCGCCAATCCCATGCACTTTTGAACGGAATGGAGTTGGAATCAGAGCTGCTTGGGGTCAACTCCCCCAATGCGCTTCATGGATTTGTCGAACAGCAGCAGATCCTGGCGGTTCAGTCCGGACCAGACAATGATCCGCCCGTCGGTGGGAGGCTGGTCAATCTGCTGCACATCCACAGGCCGCCCATTGACGATAATGCGCACCAGCTTGCCCTGATAGGTGGAGCACAGGATTTGCACGGCGCGGACGCCCTCCTCCTTCAGTTTGAAGGCGGCTCCGAAACTGCCATCCTGCGCCATGAAGGCCGTATAGCCTCCGAAATGCCGTCCGGACACCTCCGGGGAAATGCGGAAGAACTTCTTTTCCCCGTTGATCATGTCCGGCCGCACCATGCGCGGTCCCTCCTGGGAATCACCCTCCGGATGCATTCCGATAAACGGCCCCTTCGATTTTCCCGCGGCCAGGGCCGACACGGGAATCAGAAGCAGGCAGAACAGCAGTCTGAGAAATCGCAGCATGGGGCAGCCTATCAGCAGGGTCGGGTGTGGCAAGCCCGGAAGGCACCCGGAATACGGAAAAGTGCTTCATGAAACCACAGGCTGGCAAGGGTTCAGGCGGCCTTTGCCCGACTTGAGCCGCCAAGTGGCAGCCATACGGTTCAAGCCACCTGTCCGTCAAAATCAAAACACCCCGCCAGCGGCAGCCGGCGGGGTGTTTTGCGGATTGGATTGATTTGACTTGGAAATCAGGCAGGCAGCATCAGGCTGCGGCTGGCCTTATTTCTGACCGGGGCGCCATTCCTCGGCAGCGAACTTGAAGGCCTCCTCCAGACCCACCATGTCGGTGGACGGACGCAGCGCTTCGAAAGCGGCGGTCTCCTTGCGGAGATCCTCCTCGCTGTAGTTCGCGGCTTTGACGGAAAGACCGATGCGGCGCTCGACCTTGTCCACTTTGATAACGCGGGCCTCGACCTCCTGGCCGACCTTGAGCACGTCCTTGACGCGGTTGACGTGGTCCTCGCTGAGCTGGCTGATGTGGACCAGACCATCAATGTCATCCTGCAGCTGCACAAAAGCGCCGAAGCTGGCGATCTTGGCCACCGTGCCCTTGACGAGGTCGCCCACGTGGAACTTCTCGTCAATATCGGACCATGGGTCGTTTTCGAGCTGCTTCATGCCCAGGCTGATGCGCTGATTGGCCTTGTCGATCTCGAGCACCACGGCCTCGACCTCGTCGCCCTTCTTGAGCATTTCGCTCGGGTGATTGACCTTGCGGGTCCAGGAGAGGTCGGAGACGTGCACCATGCCGTCGATGCCCTCCTCCATCTCCACAAATGCGCCGTAGGCGGTGAGGTTGCGGACCTTGCCCTTGATCTTCATGCCGATCGGGTAGCGGGCATCGATCTCATCCCACGGATTGCCGTCCAGCTGACGGACGCCGAGGGAGATTTTCTGCTCCTCCTTGTTGATGCCAAGCACCACGGCGTCCAGTTCCTGGCCGATCGTGAGAACGTCGGAAGGACGGGCGATGCGCTTGACCCAGGAGAGTTCGGAGACGTGCACGAGGCCCTCCACACCTTCGGCGAGTTCGACAAAGGCACCGTAGGCCACCAGCTTGGTGACCTTGCCCTTGACGCGCTGGCCGATGGGGAAGCGGTTTTCGATCGACTCCCAGGGATTGCTGAGGAGCTGCTTCATGCCCAGGGAGACACGCTCCTTCTCGCGGTTCACGTCGAGAATGACCACATTCACCTTCTGGCCGATGGCCACCACTTCGGTCGGGTGGTTCACGCGGCCCCAGCTCATGTCGGTGATGTGCAGCAGGCCGTCCATGCCGCTGAGATCCACGAACACACCGAAGTCGGTGATGTTCTTGACCGCGCCCTCGACGCGGTCGCCGATTTTGACAGTCTCCAGGAAGCGCTGGCGCTGTTCGGCGCGCTCGGCCTCGATGACCTCGCGGCGGCTGAGCACCACGTTTTTGCGCTCGTCGTTGACCTTGACGATCTTGAATTCGTAAACATTCCCGACGTATTCGTTGAGATCCTTCGGCGGGATAATGTCGATCTGGCTGCCGGGCAGGAAGGCCTCGACACCGACGTTGACGGTGAGGCCGCCTTTGACGACGCCCTTGACCTTGCCCTTCACGAGACCGCCGTCATGGAACACCTTGACGATCTTGTCCCAGTTCTGTTTGTGGGCGGCCTTCTCCTTGGAGAGCACCACCATGCCCTCGTCGTTCTCGAGGCGCTGAAGCAGAACTTCGACTTCATCCCCGACCTGGATGTCCTCGTCCTCAAATTCGCTGACCGGAATGGCTCCCTCGGATTTGTAGCCGATGTCCACGAGGACCACCTGCGGCTTGATATCGAGGATGATGCCTTTAACGATGCTGTGCTCACGGAGTTCCTTGAAGGAATTCTCCATCATAGCCATAAGCTCCTGGTTCATAATATGCTGTGCGGGTTAATGTTGGGTTGTGACGTTGACCAATCTTGCAGTCGCTTCCTGAATGGGGTGGCAAACCGGACACCCCGGAAACGCCGGGAATCGGAAAAATCGACAAGGGGGCGGACTTTAAAGGCCGTTCCCCAAAAGGCAAGGGACGGTTTTTCCATAGATGGCGGATTCCTCCGTCCGGCTGCGGCCTCATCCGGTTCCCCGCTGATGGCCGGTTCCGGCTTTTAAGGGCCGGACACGGACAAACCGGGGAAATCCGGATTTTCCCGGCTTGGGTCACAGTTTGATTTTGAGCCCCATTTTCTCTTTCATGACCAGCAGGGCCTCCGCATTGCCCAAGGCATCGTCCACGGGGTGATGGGTATGGAAGGTGCGCCGCAGGTGCTTGAAGGTCTGGAAAGTGTCCTTGACCATACCTTTGTACAGGCTGCCGAGATTGGTGGAGGAAAAGCCGAAGGGATTGCCGCCGGTGAAGTGGTGAAAGTACCAGTTGATGAACTGCCAGTCGAAGCCGTTGTTGTCTGAGATGAACAGCAGCCGGCCGCCGGGGGAAACGCTCCGCAGCCAAGCTGCAAAGCCCGCCATCACCTGTTCCGGGGGATCAAACTCCAGAGTCCGGTCCCGCGTGAACCCGCTCACCGTCAAAGCCTCGGGAATGAATTTGTCCGAGATGGGACGGAGTTTGCCGTAAAAAGTCCGCTCCAGTCCGGGCTCCACCACCACAGCTCCGAAACAGACCATGGAGTAGTCCCCAGGAATCGGGCCGTCCGCCTCGATATCGACCATGATATAGCTCATCCGGTTTCAGTTTACGGAGAGATCATTGATTTTAGAACCCCTTCCTTTTTTCACCTCAAGCCTGAACAGCCCGCCTACCACCCGCCATCCTGATGGCCGGTGGAGTTTTTCCACCAAGTATCGTAACGGCGGTCCGCAGCTTCGGAGCGGATTTTCCGCTTTTCCTCGCGCTCGTAAAAACGCTGATCCTGGCGGTCCACCCGCGTGCGCATCTCCGCCGGAGTCTCACCGGGAAGGCCGGCACAGTTGACCAAGACGAGCGCGGTGCAGGCAGGAAGAAGGAAAGTCAGCTGTTTCATGTCGGACAAGCCGGGAAACTGACGCTGACGGCGGTTTTTGTCCAGACAAGTTGGCGAAATTTCCATTTCCGTCGAAGGGACGGAATAGGCCCGACTATTTCCGTAGATCACTCATCAGGTCGAGAATGTCTTTCCGCAGATCAAAAAGCTCGGTGCGGGCGGACGTCAGCCATTGGCGGGTGTCCTTGCCCAGGCCGGACATCTGGATGGAGGAAAGGGCGTGCATGGCCTCGTTCAGCGGCACCTGCGCGCGTTTCAGCATGGCGATGACAAATCCAGGCTCCGGATCATACCCATGCATGGTGCCGTCCAAAGCGGCGGCCAGTTTGCCGCCGAGGGCGATGATGCTGATGATGACGCTGAGCACCGGGCTTTCCCTGGCGATGTCGCCCTCCAGCAGGCCACGGGTTTTGGCGTCCCGCTGCAGGCGCAGCGCGAAATCCATGGCCCGGCGGCTGAGCGGGTGGTGGGCCCCCTCCTCATCCTCGGTCAGCAGGGCGGCGCTCTCGATAAGGTCCTCGGGATCATGCGGCTGCAGGCTCTCGGTCACATCCTGCCAATCGTCGCGGAACTCCTCCACCTCCTCCGGCTCCCAGCCCATGGCCTCGGCAATCAGACGCTCACGCTGCGGATGGTCCCGATAGCGGTCAAAAGCCTCCTGATAGGCCTCCGCACGGCGGTCAGCCTCGCGGAGCTCCTGCTCCCATTCGAATTCATTCAGCGGCTCCTCATCCTCATCGTCCTCATCATCGACGGAGTCACCCACTCCCTCCCCCCCGCCGCCACCCATCACGGCGGAGTCCATGCCGGCGTCATCATCCGTGCTGTTGCCAAAATCATCGTCCGTCTCCTCATCAGTGCCGTCAAATTCCTCCTCCTCGTCCTCGGAGTCCTCATCATCGAGATCCGGTCCGCCGGTGATGGAATCTAGATAGGCATGGAAATTCGTCTGGCTTTCACGCAGCTGCAGCGTGTCCTCCCGGGCGGTCATGGACCACTCGGGGGTGCTGATTTCCAGATTGAAACCGGTGCTTTCAAGGACCATACGGCCATTGGAATCGCTGAACCACTCCAGATACAGGCAGTTGGCCACCTGGCTGGGGATGGGCTGCTTGCTCTCCAGCAGCCGGATCACCTCATCCTCACTCACCGTGGGGATGCGCACCTTACGGGAGGCGGTCATGTCCCCCACCAGGCCGGTTTGCTCCGTGGAGACCAGATTGGCGGCGGTTTCCGCCTGCGGCTCCGGATTTTCAAATTTCAGGGTGCAGCCAGCGATGTCCCGCAGGCAGTTGCCCGCGAGACTGAGTCGGACCGGCTCCGGACGGCCCACAAGCTGGATCCATCCGGTCACCCGGCCCCGCGATGTGTTTGAGATTTCACCGCGGATGATCGCCTTTTCGAGCCGGATTGCCATGGAGGAATTTAATTGGGGAATGGTTGGAGACTACTGTGATGGCGTGTGCGGTGTCAACCGTCGGGGGGTGCAGTTTTCAGTTGGCATGGAGCGGGATTCAGATCATGTGCCCGTTTCGGTGCCTGTTGGAGGAATCCCAGCAGTTCGCGGGCCATTTGAAAACGAGCCCTGTTTTGCCTTTTCATCCGCATGAATCCCCTGCCCCTCTCCGTGCCTGTCATCACCCGGGACGAGGCCGCCAATCTGGAGCGCTGCCTGAACAGCGTGGCGGGGCTGGCGGCGGAGATCGTGGTGGTGGACAGCGGCTCCACGGACGGCACGCGGGCCATCGCGGAGCGCCACGGCGCGCGCTGGTCGCACCAGGACTGGCTGGGCTACCGGGATCAGAAGCGGGTGGCGCTGGCCCTCTGCACCCAGCCGTGGGTGCTGGCTTTGGATGCCGACGAGGAGGTGTCGCCAGCCATGCGCGTGGATATCCTGGCTTTTTTTAAGGATCTGAGGGAGGCGGAAAAACAGGGAGGAAAAAGCGATGGAAAACATCAGAAAAGCAACGCCTCTGCCCTGCCCGACGGTGCAAGTTTCCCGCGCAAAGTGTGGTTTCTGGGCCGGTGGATCACGCACGGCGACTGGTACCCCGACCGCAAGCTGCGGCTGGCCCGGCGGGAGAGGGCACAGTGGACCGGCAGCCCGGAGCACGACCGGCTGGAGGTGCCGGGACCGGTGAGGAAATGCAGAGGCGATCTGCACCATTTCTCCTTCCCGGACATGGCCCGCTATGTCACCAAGATCAACATCTTCGCCGACGAGTATCTGAAGCGCCAACTGGCCGACGGACGCCGCTGGTCGCTGGCGGAGACGCTCCTGCGTCCATTCTGGCGGTTTGTCAGGGCGTATTTCCTGCGGCGTGGGTTTCTGGATGGCTTTCCGGGACTGTGGATCGCCTGGAGCACCGCTTATCAAACCTTTGTCCGGCACAGCCGGCTGTATGAACACACCCACCGGGGCGGCCCTCCGGAGGAGACAGGTTCCGGAAAAGCCGGCTCCGGGCAGGCCGGAGGCAAAGGAGGTGAAGGGTGAGGATCGCGCTGCTTTACCACCAGTTCATCGTCCGCGGCGGACTGGAGGGCTACCTTCGGGAATTCGCGGGGCAGCTGGTGGCAGCGGGCCATGAACTGGTGCTGGTGGCCAGCCGGGTGGATGACACTCTGCGGACCTTGGCGGGCGAAGTGCGGCTGATTCCCCCGGCGGCATCGTCGCTGGGCACCCTGCGGAGGTTCGCGGAGCGGAGCGCGGCCATGGTGCCGGAACTAAGGGCGGATGCGGTGCTGGGGTTTGGCCGCACCTGGCGGCAGGACATCCACCGCGCCGGCGGGGGCTGCCACTGGCATTACTCACGGATGCTGCCGTGGTGCAAGCGCTGGAGGCTCAAAAACCGCTGGGAGCTGGCCGCCGAGCGGCGGCTCTACACTGGAGGCGGCACCCGGCTGTTCGCGGTGAACTCCGCCAAGGTCCGCACGGAGCTGGCCGAGGCCTATAAAGTGCCGCCGGAGCGCGTGCGCATCATCCGCACAGCGGTGGACACGGACCGCTGGCGACCGGCGGTCGATGACGCGGCCCGGACCGCACTGCGTGCCGCCCTGGGAATCCCGTCCGGCGCTCCCGCCCTGCTGTTCGCCTCACTGGACCACCGCCGCAAAGGGCTGGACACTTTGCTGAAGGCGCTGGCCCGGGTGCCCGGCGCGCATCTTTGGGTTGCGGGCCAAAAGTTGGATGCCTGGCAGGACCGCATCCGGCGTCTGGGCCTGACAGACCGCATCACCGGCATCGGCCGCGCGGAGCTGCGGCCGTATTTTCAGGCGGCGGACTGGTTTGTGCATCCCACCCACTACGATGCCTGCGCCAACACCGTGCTTCAAAGTATGGCCTGCGCCCTGCCCGGCATCATCTCCACTGGCGACGGAGCCTCGGAGTTGATCCGGCCCAGGGAAAACGGCCTCATCCTCCAAACCCCTGGCGACCCGGAGGAACTGGCCGCCCTGCTGCGGACGGCTGCCGGCATGTCCACGGAGCACCGCTCCCGCCTGGCCGCTGCCGCCCGTGAAACCGTGCGCCCGCTGACCTGGAGTGCCCACCTGGCTGGCTGGATGCAGGCTTTGGCGGAGCTTTGAGGCTGCCGGCTCTATTCCGGCATGAAACCGTCCGGGATGGAAATGGGGAAATTGCCGCCGTGTCAGGCCAGTTCGAAAATGACCTCGATCTCCACCGCGATATTGCCCGGCAGCGGTCCCATGCCCACGGCGCTGCGGGCACCGATGCCGTGCTCCTCCCCGAAGACCTGGGCGAAAAGCTCGCTGCACCCGTTGATGACCTTGGGATGATCGTAGAATTCCGGTGCCGAGTTCACCATGCCCAGCATCTTGACCACGCGGCCAATGGCATTCAGCGAGCCAAAGTGGGAGCGCACGGTGGCCAGGAGGGCCAGGCCCACCTGACGCGCCGCCGCATAACCCTCCTCAAGATTAAGATCGCCGCCGACACGGCCCACGATGAGCGATCCATCCGTGCGGACCGGTCCATGGCCGGAGATGTAGGCCAGATTTCCGGTGACCACCACCGGTCGGTAAACGGCAACCGGTTTCGGTGCGGGCGGGAGTTCGAAGGCAAGGCGGGAAAAGCGTTCTTCGTGTGTCTGGGCATCCATGCGCGCCACTGAATCCGCAATGCCCGCCGGCGCAAGATGGGAGATGAAGTGAAAGCCGGGTTCACCTGAACCTCAATAGGCTCCGCGCTCCGCATCCAGCGGCCCCTTCTGTCAGGGCGGCGGAGCCGCCAGCCCGGTTTTGACATCCAGCTGGGTGACCTGTCCCGCCACCGCCTCCGACACATCGCCGTGCGGATTATGGGCAAAGACGGAATGGGCCAGCAGATTGCCGGTGCAGGAGGCGTCATTCACCCGGAAAGCCTCGCCCCCCATATGCTGGCAGCGCAGACCGCTGAAAACATTATCCCGGCAGGTCAGCGAGGCATCCTTGTCCACCTGGGCCACAAACACGCCGTGAGCACTGTTGTGCTGGATGGTCAGGTTCTGAAACACATTCGACGAGCTGTCGCGCATGAAAATCCCCTGGGCGCCATTGTGCTCCAGCAGGCTGTTGACGATGGCGTTCCGGTGGAAGCGGATGTCCAGGGAGATGCCGGCATACTGATTGTGGTGCAGGTGCAGTCCGGTGAAGACACTTTCCTCTGTTTCGTAGCAGGCCAACCCGTCGAAGTGGTTGTCCCAGGCCTCAAAATCCGTGACCACCACCCGGCGGCAGACTTTTTCCATCACCAGCCCGCCGGAGCGTCCGCGCGTGGCTTTGATGCGCTCGATGCGGCTGTCCTCCACGCCCCGGACCGTCAGGCAGTTGTTGCGGATATACGCCCTGCCGCCGCTGTCGCAGATACCGTCCCAGCATTCCATGTTCTGGGTGTGCCGGTTGCCGTCGAGCGTCAGGTCGCTGACGGTCAGATTCCGCGTTTTCCGCACCACCGGCGTCTCCGTGCTGCCCATGATGATCACCGGACAGTTGCAGCCGTCCCTGGTGAAAAGGATGGTTTCAGGACCCGCCCCGCGCAGGGTGATGTTATCACGGTCCAGCACCACCGGACCATTGCAGATGTATTTGCCCGCCGGCAGAAAAACCGTGCCTCCCTCCGGAGGCAGCGCCTTCACGGCGGCCATGATGGCAGCCAGCGTTTTTCCCTGCACCACCTGCTCATGCCGGCCCGGAGCGGGGCCAGCGGCCGGGGCTGGGGGTTCCGCCGTTGGGGCTGAAACGGTTTTGGCGTCTGCTGCGGGAGCGGTTGTTATGGAGGCGGCGGCGGACGGCGCGGGGGGTAATGAAGGTTCCCGGGCATCCATCCGGTCCAAGCCGGAATGGGAGAGGAGAAGGACCGTGAAAAGGCAAACCAGGCACCGCATAGTGGTGGGGAATAGGATGGCAGATCACCAACAAATACGGCGGCAACGGGAGCTTTGCACAGGGAAAGGAGGGACCGGATTGGCTTCCATCAGCCTTGGCTTGGAATGCTGTGGAGCCTGTTTGAAAAATGCCCGTGCCGGGAGGCCCCGGCTCTGATGATGCCAGCTCAAAAAGAACTGCGTCCGGAGAATGGACTTGAGCAGAAGGCTGGAGAATGGCAATCAGCACACGGGCCTGGTGGATGACGCTGTTTTCAAACTGATGCTGGAACTCAAAAACTGGGGGGAACTGACATTCGAACGATGCCAGTCCCCCGCTCACCGACAAAACCAAAAACCATGTTGGACGTTCAGATCGTGGAGGCAGATCCGGCTGACCCCGCGCATGCCGGGGCCATGGTGGATCTGCTGGATGCCTATGCGGGAAGCCAAAGTGGCGGAGGCCAGCCTTTGCCGGCAGCCACAAGGGAAAAGCTTCCGGCAGCCCTCGCGGCCCGTCCCACCGCCCATGTTCTCCTTGCCTATGCCGGCGGCAGGCCGGCGGGGCTGCTTATCTCGTTCGAGGGGTTCTCCACCTTCCAATGCCGGCCTCTTTTGAATATTCACGATCTGATCGTGGAAGAGAGCTTCCGCGGCCGGGGTTTGTGCAAACAGCTCCTCGCCGCCGCCGAGTTCCTGGCCCGGCGGCTTGGCTGCTGCAAACTCACCCTCGAAGTGCTGGAGGGAAACACCATCGCCCAGGCCGCCTACCGGTCCTGCGGCTTTCAGGGTTACGAACTCGACCCCGCGTTTGGAAAAGCGCTTTTCTGGGAGAAGAAGCTGCCGCCTCCATGACTCCCCTGCCCTGCGGCGCACATTCCGGGTTTTCCTCAACCGGATCCGGAGCCGCCGCGGCGCTGAACTCCATTCCGCCTGTGCCTGTGCTTTGATTCCTGCGGTTGATTGACTTCCACAGACCGCCGGCTCAATGCAACCCGGTCTGCACATCCTCCAGCACGGTGCCTTTGGTTTCCGGCATGCTCAGCCGCACCCACAGAAGCTGAAGAACCATCATGCCGCAGAAGAAAGCGAAGACCCAGCCTGCATCGAATTTCTGCATCATGGTCGGAAAAATGGTGGTGATAAGCGCGGCGAAAACCCAATGGGTGCCACTGCCCAACGCCTGTCCGGAGGCGCGGTGCTGATTCGGGAAAATCTCGGAAATGAACACCCAGATCACGGTTCCTGATCCAATGGCGTGCGCGGCGATAAAGAGGAAGATGCACGCCGGGACGATATTGAAATGCCCAGTGAAAAAGGCCCAGGCGGTGAGCCCGAGGGACACAATGTAGCCAAAGGAGCCCATGGTCAGCAGAGCCCGGCGGCCCAGCCGGTCGATGAGCCACAGTCCGGTGAAGGTGAACACCAGATTCGTGAAACCGATGCCGATGGACGTGAGCATTGCCGCATGGGTGCCCAGTCCGGTGAGTTCAAAAATGCGCGGTGCAAAATACAGCACAGCATTGATGCCGGAGACCTGATTGAAGAACGCGATCAGAAAGGCCATGGTGATGGGCTTGCCGAGGCCGGCGGACCAGAATCCGCCGCCGGCTTTCCGGGGCACCGCGGAGGCGGCGATTTCCTCCGCCTTGGCGTCAAGCGCCTCCTCGGATGCCAGTGGCTGGATTTGGCGCAAAACCCGGATGGCGGTTTCCCGGTCGCCACGGTGGGTAATCAACCACCGGGGGCTTTCCGGCAGGCTCAGACAGAGAACCGTGTAGACCAGTGAGGGGACAGCCACCACCCCCAGCATCCACCGCCAGGCATCCGGTCCGAGCAGCGACAGGGCGGCATTGGAGCCGAAGGCGGCGACAATGCCGAACACGATATTGAATTGGAACAGTCCCGCAAGCCTGCCCCGTTGCTCCGCAGGTGCAATCTCCGCAATGTAAAGCGGCGAGACGACTGTGGAAACCCCAATGCCCAGACCACCGATGAAACGGGCCACGGTGAAAGTGACGACATCCTGGGCGAAGGCGGTGCCGATGGCAGAGATGAAGTAAAGAATCCCGATGCCCAGCAGCGTGGCCCGGCGGCCCCAACGGTCTGTGGGGATGCCCCCCAGCACGGAGCCCACCACCGTGCCGTACAGGGCGGAGGCTATGGCCACCCCGTGCAAAACGGTGTCCAGTCCCCACAGCTTCTGAATGGTCTGCTCCGCCCCGGAAATCACCACCGTGTCAAAACCGAAAAGAAACCCCGCCAGCGCTGAGGTGAGAGACCAGAGAAGGATGTTGTTTTTCATCGGAGGAAGGTTGCGGGCGGCGGTGTCCGGAGAACAAGGGACCGCCGCGACATTGATTTAAATCTGATTAATCAGCCTCATACCACGGTGTTTTACACGGAAGGAAGCTTGGAATGCGCTTTTCCCGCTGGCGGGTGAACATTTGCACCTGCCTGGCGGAGCATGGTGTGAAGCGGCATGGCATACCTCACCTCTCCTTCCCGGCATCCCCTGCCCGGTCAGCGTTTGGGCATTTCGTCGTTTTCCAGCACCGCGCCGCGCAGCATTTTCCCGATTTCACCTGTTAGCCAGAGATAGTGATCCGCTGGCAGCCCGTCATAGGTCACAAACGGCGTCTCCCCAGCGGGCGGAGTGTTGCTGACTTTGAAGATGGCGGTGCCCTCGTCGATTTCATCGAACATGGCGACGTAGAGCATTTTGGCCCCGGCCCGTTTGCTGGAGACCGCCTGGGTCCACAGAAACTGGCCGCCCAGCCGGGGGATCTGGTTGAACCGGCCCTTCTGCCGGCGCGTCTGCATCAGATTCGACCAGCTGAAGCCGGGAAAAATACCCGGCAGATAGTCCAGTCCGTGCTTCGAGGCCCATGCGGCATCGGGGGCGCGTTCGTGTTTGGCCAGGTTGACAGCTCCGTCCGGATCGGCATACCGGCCCACGGGCCATGGGGCGATCACATCCGCCGCCAGGATCACCTTTTCCAGATCGGAATCACTCACGGCATCGTTTTTGCCGGTGCGCCAATAAAACGGAACTCCCAGAATCACCGTGTTCCCCCCGTAAACCGGATCGTTTTTCAGAAACTGCACCAGGCTGAGGCAGGCACCCGGAGCCGGGCGGTTGTCGCTGAACCCGATGCCCCAGAGCACCACCACCGGCTTCCCGCGGTGATGGATGTAGTGGGGATCGGAACGGATGCCGCCCTCGCCGGCCATCCGCTTCCAGTCCCCGGAGACGTTGGGGAAAATGTCCTGCGCCCTGACTCCTGATAAGTCATACATCAGTCCCCACTCCACGCCGTGCGTTTTGGAGGCCCCGCGCACTCCGGCCAGCACGCGGTCGAGGTGCGGGCGCAGGGTTGCGTTGGCCGCCGGCTCCACGAAGCGCTGAAGAAACGCCCCATCAATGCCATACTGCCGCATCCAGTCGAAATGGCGGCTGACCGTTTTGGGATTCTGGGAATCAAAGACGTGGGCCACGCCGCCGTCGGCGTTGCGGAATCCGGTTTCCACCTTCTCATCGGCATCCAGATCCGAAGTGTCGGGCCACATCTCCACGGAGGAGAATCCGGGCTCGAACTTCCCCCGGCTGCCGTAATGGACCCAGCGGGCATTGTCCTCCTTCCGCAGTGGTGTGAACCAGCCCTGATAACCGGTGTAAACTTTTCCCTCCATGGTTTTGGATCCGGTGCCCGGCGTTTCGGCCGCCGCGCTGACCTTGGATTTATTTCCCTCCCCTGCGGGGGAGGGACCGGCGGAGGTGGAGGTGGACAGTCCGGTCAGGGGATGTTTCGTCAGCTGCCGCCAGGCGATCTCCTGCAGCAGCCGGTTCAGCTCCGGGTTCCGCCATTTGGGATCACCCGCTTTGGCCAGCACCTCCGGCATGGGCAGCCCCACAGGGGAGCGACGGTAGATGATGGCGAAGTTGCAGTAGGCGGAAAGGGCCTCAATGGCCGCCTGGGGATGCCCCAGCTTGTCCGTGAAAAGCTCCGCCTGTTTAGAAAGCCCCGGCGCCTGCCCGGCAATCAGTTTTTCCCGCAACTCCACCACACACTGCCCGACCGGCGCGATGTAAACCACCGGTCTGCCCAGCTTCTCATTGAGGGCCCGCACATAGGCATCCATCGCCGCAAAATACGGGGCGTGCAGCGCCTCCAGCATGGGGACGGTGGCGGCCTCGGGATCCACGTCAGCCTCGTTGCCTTGGAGCGGCCATTCAAACCTGTCCCACGGAAGCCAGAACTCCTGAAGGATCACCCGCGCACCGGGATTGTGGGCGGAAGCCAGTTCCGCGAATTTGGCGATGCCCTCATCCTCATCCGGGTGGAGCATGGAGGCCAGGGTCAGCACATCCACTTTCCCAGCCCGCAGCGCGGCTTTGGCCTCGTTTTTGTCATCGGGGATATCCCAGTGCTGGATGGCCTTGCTGCCGCCGATTTTAGAAACCCCAACAATGATGTGGTTTTTAATGCCGGCCTTCTCCGCCAAGTCTTGGAGGATGGGCGCAATGAACCAAGCGTGGAAGCTGTTCCCCACCGTGAAAACCCGCTGTCCGTGGGTGATGGGGATCACTTGGGCAGGCGGCAGCGGGCTGGTGGACGCGGCTGGTTCCTCCGCCCGGCAAAATCCGGTCAGGCTGGAAAACAGTGCCAGCGCCGGCAGCAGCACCACCGCCAGCCGCCGCCATGAAAAGCAAAGGTATCGGATCATGTCTGGAAAACCTGCATACCGCAGGCCATGCGGCTATCAACGCAGGCAGCTTTGAGCCCTATCACGCGCCGTCCGCCGCTGCGTCCGGCACTGGCATCAAATCCGGGAAATTTCCAGCCGTCCGGCGACAGGCCGTTCAATATACCTTTAATCCCGCCGCCGTCCGGCGTATGAAAATTGGCCACGCTATCCGGCTTACCACTGGCGGCAGGGTTTTGGACGCTTTTTTTGCTTCCGGCCTCCCCCTTGCCCCGCTATCAATCCCGATCCCGACTCGACGCACCCTATGAAATCAGGAAATCTCAGTCACCGCTCCTTCATCGCCCTGCTCCTCGCGGCAGGCGCCGCCGTGGGCCTGCCCGCCTGCAATAAGTCCTCCGGACCGGATCAGGGTGCGGGCTCGTCCAGCGGCAAAAAAATTCTCATCGGCCTGTCCCTCGACACCCTGAAGGAGGAGCGCTGGCAGCGGGACCGCGACACCCTGGTGGCGGAGGCGGAAAAGCTCGGCGCGGAGGTGGTCGCCCAGTCCGCCAATTCCGACGACACCCGTCAGATGCGTGATATCGAATCCCTCATCACGCGCGGGGTGGATGTGCTGATCATCGTGCCGCACAACGGCGACGCCCTCACCCGCGCCGTCAAATCCGCCAACGACGCCGACATTCCCGTGATCTCCTACGACCGGCTGATCATGAACGCGGATATCAATTATTACCTGACCTTCGACAACAGGAAGGTGGGGGAAACCCAGGCCGCCTACGCCGTGGAGCGCCTGCCTAAGGACCGCCCGGCCCGCATCGTGCGCATCTACGGCGCGCCTACGGACAATAACGCCAAGCTCTTCAAGGAGGGTCAGGACGCGGTGCTGAATCCGCTCATCAAGGAGGGAAAAATCGAGGTGCTGCATGAGGACTGGGCGCTCGACTGGAAGCCGGAGAACGCCAAGAAGATCATGAACGCCGCCATCACCAAGGCCGGCACCAGCATCGACGCCGTCATCGCCGGCAACGACGGCACCGCGGGTGGAGCCATTCAGGCGCTGATCGAGGAAGGTGTGGCCGGAAAGGTCATGGTCATTGGCCAGGACGCCGAACTGACGGCCTGCCAGCGCATCGTGCGCGGCACCCAGTCCATGACCATCTACAAACCCATCAAGGACCTCGCCAAACGCGCCGCGCGGATCGCTGTCGATATTGCCAAAAAGAACCCGCCCACCGTCACGGAGCATCTCAGCAACGGCTTCAAGGAAGTCCCCACCATTCTCGAAAAGGTTATCGCCGTGGACAAGGACAACCTCACCCAGACGGTTGTCGCCGACGGCTTCCATAAGGCTGAAGACCTCAAGTAAGCCGCCGGCGTGATGGCATCCGGCCCACTATTGGCCGGCACCGGCCTCACGCACAGTTGAGCCGTATTCCCCGTTCCGGGCCGCAATGGCGGTTTTGGACTCTTCCACCGCTTTGCGGATGGTGGAGGTCACCACCGGGCGTGCGGCGGTTTGGTCGAGGAAGAGCAGTTCCTCACGGCTGCCGTAGGTTTTGACGAGGTCCAGGCACCAGCCGCGCACCTGGGGGAAACATTGTCGGCGAAAAGTTTCACCGTGAGCTCTATAAGGTGTGGCACCACGACCTTGGAAATGCCCTGCCCCAGCCCCCATGAGGCCCGCTCCGGGCCACCGTCCTTGCTGCAGGAATGCATCAGACTCCATGCAGCGGGCAAACTGCTAAATCTGTCACGGCCAACCCTGCAGAGCAGCATGGCCGGATACTGCGCCTGCACGTCCAATAGATTGCAAAGGGACTGAGAGTCTAAAAAGTGATGCCCACTCCTGTGAAAACACCTGAAGTCATGGTGTCATAAGTGAAGCCTCCACTGGTATAATCCATTTCAAGGCACCTGTAACCAAGCTCAAAAGTGACCTTCCTGCCACACTGCCAACCGAGGCCTGCATAAGCCTGCCATGCGAGATCCGAACCCACTCCAAATCCCCCTATGTCCGCACGGGCGGCAGCGTAAAAACGGCTGGTGAAGTTATAACGGGCGCGCACTCCAATGATCGGATCAATCCAATCCTCCGAACCGGAAACACGGTCCGGGACAGCGGCCGTAAGTGCCTCCTCAATCCGCTGAGCCAATTTTTTTTCCGCCCGCAGGATCGCCTGCTGTGCTTTGTCCCGCAGCCGGGCTTTGGTTCCGGAGACGGCGGCACTGGCCACTGCGGCGGTTTCCATCAAATTCTCCGCCTTCACGGCCAACCGGGCGTTGACAAGCTCCCGTATGGCATCGCTGACCGGCCCGTCGCTTTTTTCAAAAAGTTCCAGTGCCCCGGGAAGATTGGGATGTCCGGCCAATACCTGGTCCACGCGTTGCTGCAGGGACGATTCGACCGCTTGCCTCACCCGCGACTGCACTTGCGGAACGGCCTGACGCACAGCTGAATCAACACGGCTGACGGCTTCCGATGCCAAGTCTCTGGAAAAAGATTCAATGCCTGCAGTGTCGGCATGGAATCCCAGGCTGCTGTCGAGATGCATGTAACGCACCCCGGCGAAAACATCCAGGAAGCCCCGTTCATTTTCCCAGATACGGTAGCCTATGGAGGCTTCGGCCATAATCTGCTCCACCTCCACGTCAATGGTGGAGAGAAGCCGTCCAGGGGTCCCGTCATCACCGGACATTTTCAGATACATGCCGTCCAGAAGGAGCATCCAGCGGTCATGCCTCACCTCCGCCTGCAGGGCCGCGGTCATCTCAAGATTTTTTAAAATCTCGTTGAATGACACATCGGTTTCCGCCGTGTATCCTTTAACGCCGGTGGTGCCCTCCATACCCGCAAGCCATCCGTAAGGACGCACCGTAACCTCCCAAAGGGACGTGGGAGGCGGCGGATTATAGGAAGGCCCGCCGTCCATCGAAACGGTCGGAGCACCGGCTTCAGCGTTTCCCAGCTGAAAAGCAGCGAGAAAAGCCGCAGCGGCCGCAATTAATAAAAAGCATTTTGATTTCATAAATTTTTGCCTGCGTGGATGCTCTGAACAGTTTTAACAAACTGACAGTCGTGAAGATCAGGCTGGAATGACACCCGATGCGCCGACCGGAATTCCGGGCGGTTCCCGCACAAAAACGACGGTGGCCAACAGGAGTGTGCTGTAGGGAAAAGTTGGGCTCAAGTTCCACCCAAATTTTTAATAATTAACTTTATTTTTATTAAAAACCATTTACCAAGGCTTCAATGTTACAGATTTTGGACGGTTCACGACATGACCCGGATTTGTATTCAGGAGCTCGGCAAACTCCGAGGCCCAATCGGCAATATTCCCTTCCGCTCCATGATACCAGCTGTAGCTGCCAAGATTGACCGGGGCAACCTTATCGGCGCGCCGGTCGGCAAAAGTGGCAATGATCTCACCGGTGCCGCCATCCCGCAGCCGGCCTTCAATGGCAATACTGCCACGTCCCGCCGCCGAAAGCAGTCCGGCACCCGGAACCACAAGGCCCGCCGCTGTCGCTCCGGCATTCCAATAGGCTTTGGAGGGGACCAACTCGACCAAGGCAAGCTCAATAACCAAAACTCCGGGGCCCGGGCCGGCTGCAGGCGGAATATGGTCTCCGGGATAGCTGGCGAGAGCCTGGTTGAACTCCGCCCGCATGCGCTCGGCAAGTTGCCGGGTGTCGCTTTGAAGAACATTTTTCCGCTCGCCCTGCTGCTGCCACCAAGTCTGTTCGGCCATATAACGGGTGTTGACCGGGGCGATGTAAACGGATTTGAACT
Source organism: Verrucomicrobiales bacterium (assembly GCA_028293125.1). Taxonomy (GTDB): domain Bacteria; phylum Verrucomicrobiota; class Verrucomicrobiia; order Verrucomicrobiales; family V1-33; genus CAIZWU01. The sequence goes on from JAQGPJ010000048.1 coordinate 68,002, forward strand.
GATCCTTCACTGGTCGGCCGCGATATGTCTCCGCCACCCAGCTCTGGCGCAGGAACGCTGCGCGGGTGGTCATGGGAGCGGTGGACGGGTTGTAACCGGATGGGGCTGCGGGTGCCGTGTCGAACACGCTGCACGAGGAGAGTGCGGCCAGCAGAAAAACAGACAGGCTGCCCTTGGCAATAAAATGCAAATTCATATATTTATATTTAAATTTATTTTTGATTCTGATTCTGATTTAATTATTTAAATTTATTTCACAATAATCCAGACCGCACCCCCCTGATACATCACAGACCGGTAGTAAATGCCACCCACATACCGGCAGCTGTAGCCGCGGTAAACAACTGTTGTGTACCCCGCCGGCACGGCCCGGATGTAGCCGGAAGGCAGTGGTTTGGCGACGACAACGGTTTTTTTACTGACAACGACCGTTTTAGGAGGATAAACCGGGCGGGTTGAAACGGCCGCGCCGTTGGGACCCACATAAGCTTTGCCGTTTCTGGTCACGGCCCCGGCTCTGCCGTCGGCGCCTTGGACCGCAACTCCGCGGGGGCCCACGTAGGCGCTGCCGCCGCGGGATGACTGGTATTGAGTGCCCCGTCCGGCGGGTGAACTGCTTACGCCATAAGTGCGTCCCGCATAAGTCATTGAGCCAGTGAGGATCAGTAAAGCTGCAACCAGAACACAGCGTGGAAAATAAAATAACGTTTTCATGGGGAATTTGAGTTCAAGTTGTCATTTTTTGGCCTTGGCCATCATTCTGGCTGTGCTCCACATTTCAATTTTTTCGCTGCCTTCAGGCGGAGTGAAGACAAAATCAGCAGGGGTCACCGGTGCCGCGAGGTTCCATTTGGAGAATGAAACGCGCAGCTGCGGTTGGCCCTCACGGTTGAAAGTGGCAATCAACTTGTGCGGAAGCTGGTCTTTAACGCCGATCCAAAGCTCGGCATTGGCGTCCGGTCCCTTCAATTCCAGCCGGTGGCATTTCACACCCCCCAAACCGGGAAACCTCCCCGGTATTTTGGCAAGCCCGGCATAAGTGACCGTGCGGGCCTGACGATGAAAATCAGCATAGGGATCGCTCAGCGCAAATTCCGCCAGTGGCGGGGTGAAACCATATTTTTCATCAAGAACGGCGACGAGACCATCAATGGAGGTGGCTATGGGCACTATGGAATAGCGGCCCGCTTTTTCATCAAGCAGAGAGAGGGCGCGGCCATCAAAAACGAATCTGCGCACGCCATTCCGGCTGGACGAACACGCAGCCAGCCTGTTTGGGCGCTGCACTGTGATATCAATAAGCGCCTTCTCCGGGATGCCTGTCCCTCCATCAGGCCGGCGTCAATTTCACGGACCGCCCTGAAGGTGAAGCTCTGCGAAGCGGCCAGTTTGGCCGACATCTGCCGGAGAAGCTGATCAGCGTCGGGGACCGGGTCCGCCGCCAAAGCCGGCAGGAGAGAGCAGGCAAAAGCCGCAAAAATGGTGGTGATTCGGGTTTTCATATACCGTAATAAGGTGGACAAAGCAGTCCGTTCTTTAATTAATTCAGACGGGAAATTTTGGACCCCTGAAGCCCGAGGCCGCCCATCAGACCGCGCTGGTTGAAGAAAAAGGCATAGGTGCCTTTATTGATGGTGGTGGTGGACAGTGAGCGGGAAATGCCCTGATCCACCACCACAAGGCTTGGGCTGCTTCCGATTTCCCAACCACCGCTCCGGTTGATATTTTGAAATGCCTCCCGGTCCATGAGAAAAAGCGCATACCCGTATTTCTGCACGCCGGCCTGCAGGCCATAGGAGAGACCGGCAGTCTGATAAAAGCTCCGGATACTCCCGTCCGGAAGAATGAGGGCTCCATTTCCGCCCATCCCGCCCACAACGAAGCCGCCTTTGGTGATGTTCGGGAAAACAAGAATGCCCTCCGCCCGGGCACCGAGAGCGCGTGCCTGGGGGTTTTCCTGATAAAGCCCATGCAGTGCGGCACGTGATTCCGCAGCAATGGAGGAAGTCATGGTGCTGGTGGCCGCAGGCTGCGTGGCACAGCCCGTGAAACCCAGACAGACCAGGGCCATGCCAAGAATAACTTTCGCGTATGATATCAATTTATTTTTCATAAAAAATCAGAATTTATCAGTTTAGAATAAGTTTTTAATTTAAATTATTGATTATAAACAGCAGGTCGGCGCATCCAGGGCGCACACTGCTTTTGGCGTGGAGAAAATGGGACCGTGGTCTTCATCGTGACCGCATGACAGTGCTGACGGCATCCAGCGGGAACACGAATGTCCCTGCATTGCCCGGCCATGCACCGATGACCCGAGAAATCGGAGGCGGGACCGGCCAGGCAGAATGTTGGCTGAACACTTAAGGCTGTTGATCATCCGCCGCCACCATGAGCCGCCCCGCAGGGGTTGTATATTATACCTTGGTTCAATTTCCTAAGAAATTGCCGGAATGCTCCATTGGACTTCAGCTCAGCAGAAACATTTAAAATTCAGACTCCCAGCCGCTCCACCGCACGCACAGGATCAGCCGCGGAACAGATGCCCATTTTCTGCATCACTCTGCCGCGGTGAATTTTAATATTATGCTCACCCGTTCCCAAATCCGCCGCAATTTGTTTGTTCAGCTTTCCCGTGGCCACATGACTCATGACCTCCCGCCCGCGCGGGGTCAGAAGTTCAAAACGCCGGACAAGCGCTGCGGTTTCAGGAGCCCCCTCCTGATGCCGGGCGGCATGATCCAAAGCGGTCCGCACAGCCCGCATAAGATCAAGATCATTGACCGGTTTGGTGAGAAAATCCACCGCCCCGGCTTTGATCGCCTGGACACTTATGGAATATCGCCACAGCCTGTGAGGAAGACGATGGGCAATGCCGTGCCCCGGAATAGGAGGCGGCGCTGCAGGTCAAGCCCATCCATCCCGGGCATGCCGACATCAAGCACAAGGCAGGCGGTTCCTTCCGGTTGCCATGCCTCCAGAAAACCGACGGCTGACGAATGGGCACACACTTCAAAGCCTTCGCCGCGCAGCAGGCGCGTGAGAGCCCTGAGCATGGCGGGGCTCATCGTCGAGCAGATGGACAATGCCGGGTTTCATGCGGGGTTGGGAGCTTGGAGAGTGCGGGGAAAATGGTGGTGCGGTCAGGATGAGCCCGGCTTCCCGCGATTTCTGATAAGCTGCCCGAAGCCCGTCAGCGCAGAAAAATGACGAGAGAGGTGAGCGTGAAGACGAGTGGAAAGATCCAGCGCGACCAGTTGTCAAGGCGGCGTGCCCCATCCAGCCGGCCGATACCCGCCAGCTTGGTCGAGGCCAGGACCTCGCAGAACGAAAAAAACACGAGGAGCGAACTCATCAGGATAAAGGAGTCCAGACAGGTGAGATATGGCAGCTTGGGCACATCGGAATCCACGGCGGAACGATAGGCGAAAAGGGTAAGCATGGCTGTCACCGCAATCCCAAATTGGGATCCCCCATCAGTGGGCTCAATCCAGAAAACCGCCCAGGACATCATCACGATCAGGATCAGTGGCAGGATGACCTTGATGACAAAGTGCCGGGAATTGCGTGCCGCAGTGAACTCTGCGGCCACCCCCGCGATCTCACGGCCAGGCGCAATGGTGTAGGGTGCAGGCCCGGCACCGGTGCGCAGAAGCCGCCAGTCCTGCACTGTCAGCCCGGCGGCCATGCCGAAACCGTCGGAAAAACCGGCGGCGGCGGCATACACATCGGGTTCAAAGACCAATTCCGACGGGGTATAACCAGGGGCAATGAAGTGAATGCGGAAAAGGGCTTCGTCAAAAGGAAAGGCCCGGAGGTCGAGTCGCTGTGTGAAATCGCCCGTGAGCCATTGCCGGTAAACGACATCACCCTCCGGGGTCACGCTCACAATATCCGGCAGCGAGTGAGCCTGCTCCGAAGCCTCGTTCAGAACCATGAGGCCGGGGTTCCAGATATCCTCCAGCGCATATCGTTTTGTGCCCGGACCGGCGTGTTTCAGACGTGGATCATGCCAGCGCAGAAACACGGCGCAATTGGCTTTGAACGTCTGGGCAATACTCTCAATGCGCGTGATGTCGCTGATCCCGATGATGTAGCCGACTTTGGTCGGACCCGCTGCAGGTTCGGGTCGTTGGGGTGCCGGGGGAAGCGGTGTTGCAGCCTCCGCTGCGCTCACACCGCCCATTCCGGCCACCAGAAACAGTGTTATGAAAAAGAGAAAAAATGCCTTTGTTCTGCGGGCAGCTCCCAGCAGTCCCGGGCTCACGGGGCAGCCGTCATGAACGTCCCTGCCCTGAAGCACTGCACCCCGCAGTCCGTGGAGTTCCCGTCCATCATTTACCGGAAACCGCGTTGCGGTGTCCGGCCCGGAGACGATCTGTCCGGCATCAATAGGCAACATGATTTCCGGTTCCCCGGGGGTGGGAAGAGTGCATGACCAGGCGGCATCAACGGTTTTCATCTCCTTCAAACTGTTCCAGCGCGGTGCCTGTTTTGACATCGTTGTTTACCCGATGGCGCATGCCGCCATGAGAACAGCCCGAAAAGGCTCGCAAAGAGTTGGCTGTTCGGATTGCTCTCATGCTCCAGTGGCTGCCCGATGAACGGAGATGGACCTGAGGACGGCCACGCACCAGGCAGCCAACGCCGTGTGAAGACCGATGGCCAGCCAGAGACCAGGTCCTGATAACCCGGCACCAAGAGCCGCATGGGCAAGAATGGCACCGGCGGCGGCGTTGTAAAAAAGCATCGCCAAGACCAGTGCGCGGCTTCCCGCACGCGCCATCCAGCACGCCAGCCCCAGTGCCAGCAATGCCGCTCCGGCGATGCGCCCGACTGTCCCTGCGGCAAGCCCATCAGGGGGGGTGCCCAGCAGCAGCCGCACAATCAGCGAAGGCGACAGGAGCAGTCCCAAGCCGGTCACGGCCTCCATGACGGCTGTGATGGCAAGCAGGAGTTTCATGGATCGGCTGATGGAGTTGTCCCTGTGACAGCAGGGATTGCTTACGGCACCATTTGCAGCTTTGGCGCGGTCCACCCGCCAGTCAGCGCTTCTTCTTTCGGCCAGTAGAGACGCATCGCCAGCATGAACGGTCCCTTCGGCGCCGGGAGCCAGTTGGCCTCCTTGTCCTTGCCGGGGGATTCGTTTTGGATGTGGAGCGTTACCCCACCGTCGGCATCCTTCCTGAACTGCGGAAGCATTGGCGAGTTGAGCAGGTAGCGGTTGAGCGGATTTTCGACCAGGAGTTGGCGCGGCAGATCATACATCGTCACTGACCAGAACGCATGCACCGGCGGCAACTCGCCCGGTGCAAAGCGCAGCTTGTAGCGGTGGTTCGCGGCATCAAGTTTCCCGCCCGCGCCATCCACCGTGTAGAGCGGATACATTGCTTCAGCCTTCGAGTTGCCGAAGATACCGAGGATCGCGGCAGCCATCCGATAGAGATAGTTGTTCCGGAGAGAATCGCGGGAGCCGAAGAGGTCGCCGGAAGTCACCTTGCCGGAATCGATTTCGGTTCGTTTGAAATCGTCGAATGCCTCCCACGCATCAGCCATGCCCTGCTCGAGGGCCTGCCTGATCTCCGGGGAGAGTTTGGTGGCATCGAAAGCCTTCCCCGCACCCACACCGATCTGCGCGAATCGCGCCATCAGCGCGGTTTCGGAGGGCACGGTGGGACAGTAATTCAGCACGAAGTTCAGCACGCTGAACAGCTCCAACGAAGTTTTCTGCCCGCTGGGAGTGCAGGGCTTGATGTAATCCAGCGCAGGTGCGGCGGCGGGCGCTGGCTGGCCAAGGAATTTACTCAGCGGCTGCAGGCGGTAGCCGGCCTGAATTTTCCTCACCGCGTCCATATCATCCGGCCGGAAGAGTTGTGTGCGGTAGATAGCCAAGACAAAATTGGTCTCGCTCGCAATAACCTCCTTGATGCCGGCCGGTTTGGCACCTTTCCAGCCCGGACCGGCGAGCAGGTAGTTCGCGGCACTGTTGCCCTTCGTGCGGCTCCCGATGTAGGCAAAGTTATGCGTGTAGGCATCAACAAGCTGTATCGAATAATAACGTTCCTTCTCCACCTCCGGCACCGTGATCACCATTGGCTCTGTGCGCAGGTCGGCACCGAAGAAGGAATAGGGCGTATCGGAGTTTGGCGTCTGCACGGCCTTGTCCTCCGGGGTGAACAGCCGCGCCATGCTCACCAATTGATTCAGCGGCCCTTTGAATTCAGGATTTCCCGGCAGCAGCCAGTAGGCATGGTTGATGCGGTAGCTATCCACCATCGGGTAACCATAAATGCAGGCTTCCTTAGCGATGGCGCGGGCTTCGTCAGGAGTCGGCCCGGCCGCGCGGGAAGTGTTCAGCCCCAGCCCCAGGGCCAGTGCGAGGATTGACAGTTTGATTCTCATGGATTTGCGTCTGTCCGTTCGTGGAAGGGTACAGATCACTTGGCTGCCGGCGTGTACCAGATCGGTGAGGTGTAAGCGCGCTCGGTGAGGGTCATGGCCGTTCCGGGGAGCGGTTTCACGCCAAACCGTTTTGCGTCATAGGCGGCCCAGCGCGGTGTGGGAATTTCAAGCACACGGACATAGTAAAACGCTCGCAGTTCCGGGCTGAAGTCCGGGTCTTTCCAAACTCCGAGAAGTTCCGGCGCGCCGATGGTGTTCGTCCAAGTGGCATTCTCGATATCCACTGTGGATCCGACGCCAGGGAGCCTGCCCTCCCCGTCTGGCCTGCGGTCGCCGCTCCAGACCGCATCATAGACTTTCTCCTGCAGCTCTCCCTTGGCATCCATCCAGCCTTTGATGATCTGGATGCGGTCAAGGTTGGCGCCGATCGGGTCCTTCATGGCCGCCACGAGGAAGCTGGGGGATTTATCCACAGGCGCCCCGTGGAGATCGCTGCCCATGGGCACGCCCTTCGTATAGCCCGCGACAGCGGGGCTGCGGCTTTCCGCATCCGCCTTTTCAAAATCCCAGCCTCCAAAGAACCGCACCACCATGCGGGAGCCGGTGGTGGCGTAGGTTTCCCTGCGCTGCATGGCGTCCCAAAGGGAGGCACGGGTGTTTTCCTCAGCCCATACCGCCGCATAGCCGGCCGCGCAGACCTCCCAGTCCATGATGGTGATGCCGGTTTTGGGATTTTTCAGGAAAGCTGCGGTGAGCCGGTGGGGGCTGGGTTCGCCGGGCGTGATCTTGCCAAAAAAATTATCCTCCTCGACCGCCGCGAGGGCAGTGTGGGCGTCGCTGCTGCCGACCATCCCGAACTTGTAGGGATTCACGCCGAGCTTCTCCTCAAGCCTGAGTCCGTTCTTCAGCGCGGCGCGGGCATACTCAAATTCGAGCATCTCTTTTTTCTTCGCAGCGCTGCCATCCAGATTGCCTTTATCCCAGCGTTCCTGGTCGGCAAATTCGTCGTTGGGAGAGAGAAAGGGGTGAGTCTCACCATCGCCCTTGGTTTGCGTGGCCTCATAGAGCCGCTCCCACTTGGCGCGCGCCTCGGCGTAATCACGGTCAACTGCTTTGCCGAAAGCCTCCACGATGGGGAACATGGTGCCGTTGCTGAGGTTGCCGTTGTGCGCGATGGCAAGAACGCTGCCGCCGGTTTTTTTCTCGTAGGCGTCCATCCATTTCCACAACTCGACGGGGTTGTTGCTGCCGAGTGGCGGAACACAGGTGAAAGGCTCGACCTGGATGGCTTTTTCGCCATTGTCGCGGAAGATCACATTGCGGTGCAGGTTGTTTCCTTTATCCAGGGAGGTCCACTCGTAACCAATGAAGGCGGTGAAACGCCCAGGCTCATTGAAGGTCTCCGCCGCGTCGATCGTCTCCCTCCATGCACTGCGGAAGGCGCGCGAACCGGGAAGCGATGCGAGCGCCGGGGGGAATTTCCCCTGCGAGAAAGACATCACAATCTCAATACATGCCTCACCCCCTTTGCCGTTCTGGATCATGTCGTACCATCTGCGGCCGGTGGGGTCGGCCAGCATCTCTGTTTTCCCGGCCAGAAGATCCGGGAAAAAGCCCATGTTGTCCGAGTGATCCGCCACCACGAGGAAATCCAGCGGACGGGAAAGCTTTGCGGGCTGCCCGCTGGAGGCCATCACCTGCTCGCCCCGGGCAAAGCGCAGCGCGTCGCGCGGCCCGAGCCGGCAGCCGGCGGCACCCGCATCCATTGAATAGGAAGTATGCAGATGCGTGTCCCCAAAAAACGGCCGGGTCGGGAATTTGCGGTCCGCGTAGGGTGAGTAAGGCCGCGTTTTAAAACCAGCGGCGGCGGCTTCCCTGCTGAGTGTGCCGGCATCCCCGGCGGGCGGGTCTCCCTGCGCTCTGAGGCCGGGCTGTGAAAGGCCAAGGAGCGCGAGCGCCATGGCGGTGGTGTGTTTGCGCGTCTTCATGAATGGATGGGCTGGAAGTCAGAGAATCGTCAGGCGCTGGATGGCCCAGAACATGGCCACACTGCCGATGGCGTACGGCGGGAGGGAATACGTCCATCGGGGAAATGGCAATCTGTTCCACCTCATGGGCGCGGTGAGGAAAAGCACCATGGCCACAAATGCCAACTGTCCTGCTTCGACCCCGGCATTGAAGAGCAGCAGGGCCGTCGGGATGTCACCCGGTGGAAGGCCGACCTCCGCCAACGCGCCTGCAAAACCGAATCCATGCAGCAGACCGAAAGTGAAGGCCACCACCCACGGCGCGCGCTCCGTGAGGCCGGGCTGACCCCGCCGTGAACGGATAATTTCCGCGGCCACAAAAACAATGCTCAGGGCGATAACCGCTTCGACAGGTGCGGCGGGAATATGCACCATCCCAAGCGTTGCCAGCGCGAGGGTGATGCTGTGCGCGAGGGTGAAAGCGGTGATCGTTTTCACCAGCCGGCGGGTGCCGCGCACAATAAGCATAAGCGCCAGAACAAACAAAAGGTGATCGACTCCCAAAAGAATGTGCTCCACTCCGAGGGTGAAGTAAGCACGGACAGGCGGCGCGCCATCACCGGCCTGGAAGCGGAACGAGGGCGCGTCCGGGCGCAGCAGATGCGTGATGACTTGGCCATCCCTGAGCGCGATGCGCACGAGAACATCAACCATGGTTGCCGGGAGGCCATGCACCATGACGTCCCAGCCCTCCAGTCCGCGCGGTCCGGTGCGGATCGTCCAACGTTTCAGCTCCGCCCCCTGAATCCGCTCACTGCGCACCAGGGAAATGACCATGGCGTCCGCTGGCAGCGCCGGGTGAATCGCGAGTGTGCCGCGTGCCAGTTGTTCCGCCGTCGGCGCCGGGCAGCCGCAAGGCATCGTCCGCGATGCCCCGGGGTCCCCGGGCGGGAGCACTCTCTGCTCATGAGGGATCTCCTCACCGGCCAAGGGAATGCCACCCGGTGCTGGCACTTTCCAGAGCACCTCAAACTCATTGGGGGCCCCTTCCCTCAGTTCCAAAAACGCCGGACGGACCTCATGCGCCCGCGACGACACGCCTGACAGTATCAGGAACAGCGCCGTGAGCAAAAAATGTTCCGTGCGGCTCATGGATTTTTCTGTGCGGTTGCAGCCGGAGCGGATGCCGCAGCCGCCATCGCGTCCTCATCAATCACGACTTCATAGTTTTTCCGGAGGCTGGCTATGACTTCCCCGTTTGCCTGCCGGCGGCGCTCGTCGAGAAGATCACGCATCACGGTGTCCCGCACTCTGGCCAGCGGCTCCGGCTGTGGTCCGGCATGTTCCGTCACCAGCAGCAGATGCAGCCCATAGCTTGAGCTCACCGGGCCGGTCCAAGTTCCAAGCGGGGCATTCATCACCGTCCTGGCGAATTCCGGGCCGAAAAGACCGCTCACGTCCTGTTCGCGCCGGCCCGCGAAGATGAAGTCATGCAGAAATGGATCTCCCATGGTCTCCTCGGATACTGCGGATTTTGTCAAGGCAGCCAGCGCCTCCTTCGCCTGATCCTCCACGGTGGCCCCCCGGCGGTCCCTGCCGAAAAACACGTGCCGGAAACCCACCTCCGCCGGTCGGGAGTAACGCTCCGCATGCTCCGTAAAAAACCGCGCAAGGGCTTCCTCATCCGGTGGCGCCGCCATGCTGATGTCCTGTGTGAGGAACTCCAGCTTCTGTGCCAGCCTGCGGCGCACAATCGAGTCATCCCTGTCAAGACCCATTGCCAGGGCCTCGCGGCACAGCACTTCCTCTTTTATATGGGCGTCCACCTGCCCGCTCAGATCCGCAGCGCTTGGCGGACGCAGGAACTGCCGTGTCCAGGCATCCTTCAGACGGGTGATCACTGCGGCATTTATCTCAATCCTTTTCCCTTTGTCCGCCGCTTCGCTGTCAATGCCTCCGTGCCGCCAGGCGTGGACTCCGAAGATGCCTGCTCCAAGCAGAAGGAAATGAACCAATGGCTCCTTCAAAAACTTTGTAAAAGTTGCCCCGGGCCCCTGCTCCGCTGACCGTAATTCAGCATTAGCGGGCTTTACAGGCTTCAGGATTTTACTTCCGTTTGAGGAGCCGGACGGGAGAAGGACGTGCATTTGATTGTCTTTGCATCATGGCGGAAAAAGCAAAGATGGGTATTATACCTTGGTTTAATGCCCGTACGTCCCTTTCCCCCGGTCCGGTTATTTTCCGCCATCAAAAAGGAATATCCTGCGATCCTCTGCCGGTTGCCAAACCCGCACGCACAGGCAAAGAACCGTTTGGCCTTGAAAACACCATTGAGGACTGCATCCCCCGCCTGTCCGGCATCAGTCATCGAAGCTGAGGAGGCGCATTGGACGTCATGGCATTGGATGGCCTTTGAAAAGTGGCCGGCTAAAACGCAGTGAGCAGCGGGCAGGCATTGCTGTTTCCAGTGGCAGTCAATGTTTTGAGAATGTCCGCGCATGAAGTTTCAGAATACGCATGACCTCCGCAATGGCCTGAGGATTCTGATGGGCGCTGTGGTTGGAAGGCACGATGAGTTCGCTGGCGGCTCCATCCATGTGGCTGCTCCAGTAGGGAACGAAGCCGTCCCCCCGGACCGGTTTGGCGTGGTCCGGATTGCCCCCCTTGCCTCTGTCCCCGACGATCACGTGGTAGGGAATGCTGCGGGACGGCTCGATTTTGTTGATGAATTGGACAAACCGGTTTTTGGGGGACATGGTGTCCACACTGTTGGGAATGCGTGTCGGACCGACGTAATCCCCGGAGGTCCGCACGGACTGCAGCGCCTCGCCGCCCGCTTTGACCAGCGTGACGGGGGAGTGCACCAGACGGGCACCGAAACGGCCCAGCCAGCCGGAGGCGAGATCGCTGCCGCGGAGCGGGGCGGCGATGAGGATGGCCCGCGCCACGTCCTCACGCTTTTTGAAGATGAGGGCGTCGGTGAGAAGCTGACGGGTCTCAGGTGAAAGCTTGGTTTCCGCAGGGGATTGTTTGAAGGTTTCCCTCCAGATTCTGTCACCGGTGTCCGTGATCATCAGGCGGGTGATGCAGCCGCCCATGCTGTGGCCGATCAGCACCGCGTCTTTGTGTTCCGGATGCTGCCGCTTGATGGCGTCCATTTGCCTGCGCAGAATGGCGGCGGAGTGTTGGTAGGGGTATCCGCTGGGGTAGCTGAAGAACCAGAACTGATAGTTCGCGCGGATGGCCGGATCCGCCCGGAGTGTATTAATAAGGGGTGTCCAAGTGGCGGGGGAATCCATCAGACCATGAATACAGATCACAGGAATTTTTTTCGGATCATAAGGCTGGAGGCGGGCAAGCCGGGCGGTCTCAGTGTATTTTCCCGGCCGCAGCAGACGGGTCAGTTCCATTTTTTTCGGGTTTTCCCTGACCAGCATTATGGCCAGCGGCGCGGTGTAGTCCGCAGCCAATGGGTATGGCCTGTTGCCCAGCACCGTGGTTTCGTTGGATAACGGATCCTCAAAGCTGACGATGCAGCGACGTCCCTCAAACCGGGCGACAGCGGTGACTCCATAATACATTTTCCTGCCTTGGACAAACTTGTCCCGTTTCAGAAATTCCGAGGCATCCGCCAGCACGGCGACCAGCGGTGCGCCGAGGCCTTCCTTGACCAGGCGCTCGCTGGTGTAGGTGCCGCCGACCTGTATCTGGTCGGCGGGGATGAATTCTATTTTGCCCAGAACAGCCTCCTTTGTAATGGTGGTGGTTCCAGACAATTCCCAGGCACCATCATTCCCGGAGACTGTCAGCGGTCGGTCCCAAGCGCTGATTTTCGAGTCGCGGAGCTGCGTGAACACGCGGGCCAGCGCGAAGTTGTACGCTTCCCGTGCCTCCATATTGTCCGGGTGCCGTTTGAGCTCCGAGGCGGCGATTTCAGTGGCCGACAGAAGATCGGCCAAGGCTGCATGGGGATTTTTGGAATCATGGGCCAGTGCCGCGATTATATTTTTCCGGGCCAGATCCAAGGTGCCCACCGTGTGGCTTACGGGCTTGAAAACCGGGCGGGTTTCCGAAATGGTGGCGTAATGCGAGCACCCTGAAAGGGCGGGCAACAGGCTGAGGAGCAGAAGGAGAAGCTTAATCATGGGTTCAGTTTGGAGGGCATCGAAAGCCGCGTATTTATACAGGTCGCCGAGGGTGGGGTAATTGAAACAGGCGCGGTTGAACAAGTCAGCCCCCGCCTCCGCAAGCATCGCGATCAATCCGACGTGAACCAGCTCCGTCGCATGCTCGCCAAGCAGATGGACCCCCATGAGCCGCATGTCACCGCGGCGGAAGATGAGTTTCAGAAAGCCGGTCTGATCCCCGATAATCTCCCCGCGCGGCAGGTCCGCATAACGGCAGTGGCCGGTGACGAAAGCGATGCCTTTTTCCGTCAGACTGGCTTCGGTGTCGCCCACCATGCTGGCTTCGGGAATGGTGTAAATGCCCGTGGGCAGAAGGCTGGCAAGGTCGCTTTTGAAGGTGGAGCCGAAGGCGTGCGCCACCGCCACCCGCGCCTGCTCAATGCCGGTGGCGGCGAGAGCCGGGGGCCCGACCACATCGCCGGCGGCATAAATGTGAGGGATTTCACTTTGATAAAATTGGTTCACCGGCACCAGGCCCCGTTTGCCGGGAGTAATGCCGGCGGCCTCAAGATTCAGACGGGCGGTGTTGCTTTGGCGTCCCGCGCAGACAAGAAGGGCATCGCAGGTCAGAATGGAGCCACCGGTCAGAGTCAGGGACAGGAACCCGGGATGCGAGATGTCGCTGGCCAGGACGCGTTCCTTCCAGTGGAATCTCACCCCGTTGGCGGTCATCGCCTCGGCCAGGGCCCGTGAAATTTCGGCATCAAGAAAGGGCATCAAAGTATCCCGGCCGTCCACCAGATGTGTCTCAATGCCCATGGCCGCAAACGTGCCGGCGTACTCGCTGCCAATGACTCCGCCTCCGATCACAACCATTTTTCTGGGCATCGCTGTAAGATGAAGAATTTCATCCGAGTCATGCACCCGGGGATCATCGAAGCAAAACTCCGGGGGACGCAGGGGTGAGGATCCTGTGGCGATGAGGATTTTCTCCCCGTGCAGCCGGGTTTCCCGGCCATCCGGCGCGATGACCCGGATCAGGTGGGGATTGATAAAGCTGGCATGCCCGGTGTAACGGGTGACGTGGCGCAAATCGAGGCGCGCTTCCGTCCGCGCTCTTTCGGCGGCCGATACATGCCGGGTATGCAGCATGAAATCCCCGATGGTGGCTTCCCGGCGGAGGGAGAGATCGACACCGAACAGCCGCCGGGAGCGCCAGCCGCTGAGCACCAGCGCGGTTTCCCTGAGGGTCTTGCTGGGAATGGTTCCGGTATTGGTTCCGGCCCCCCCCAGCACTCCGGTCATTTCCACAAGCGCGGCCCGCTTTCCTAAAAATCCGGCGGCTCCCGCAGCGCTGGCGCCTGCGGGGCCTCCGCCAAGAACGATAAGATCGAAGGTGTCGGACATGGGAACGCTCTGGGTTGAAGGGGGATCAGAAACTCATGGAGCTTGAAAAAACAATACCACTTTAACGGTTATCAGTCATCAGTTCGCGGAGAATCAACTGGTAAGGCTCGGAACTCAGGCCCAGCTCACCCCGGAAGGGGCGGTCCAGCGCCAGGATCATGAAGATGACCAGCCCCACAAAAGCGGACAGGAGAAACACCAGTGCCCCGTGCAGCCGGCCATCCTCCACTTTGAAAAACCAGGAGACGCTTAAAGCGATAAACGCCCCAGCCGCGACAACGATCCACATAACCCCGGACAGGCCGGTGTTCACCGCGTCAAGGCGCAGGCGGCGGGCAAAAATCATTTCATTCCAGGCACGGAGGGTTTCGCCATGCAGGAGCTTCTGGCCCTCCGTGACGGGCTCAAAAGCGGTGAGGATATCCTGAAGGGAGTTTATGCGCTCCACCCCGCCCTGAGGCGATTTCCCCTGCTGCTGCCGGGGCCAGGCATCATGGATGATGTATTCCACATAACCGCGCAGTTCATTCCGAAGACGCTGCCGCGCCGGCTCCGGATAACTGCTTACGCCACGGTATACCACGGCCAGAGCCGTGGCCTCGCTGGAAACGATTTTGGAAACGTCGTTATAGGTCTCCGAGACATTCACCGCCATCAGGGCCACCGCCAGCCCGTAGAACACCATGACCGACTGCATGACCGCTCCGGTGAATTCGGAGTCCTCCGGTTTCCCTCTCAAGCGCGGCAGGACATGACGGCGCACCAGCAGCAGACCGCACAGAACAGGGAGGCACAACGCGGCGATGATCCCCGGACAGGTGACCGACAGCGGAAGATCAAAAATCCGGTCCAGCATGGCTCAGGCTACAGGGTTTGATTTTTGGACACGAAGGCCGCCGCTTTGGCCATCGCCATCTCCCAGCCCAGGGGGGCAATCCCGGGCATTTTCACTTCTTCGGCTATTTTACTGAATTCCCCGTCATCCAGCCAGATTCCGGCACAGGAGGGGCATTGGTCGATCTCCACGGATTTGGCCTCCGAAAACCATTTGCGCTCCAAAGCCTGATCTCCGCAACGGGGGCAGAGAAGCACTTTGTCCGCAGGCCGCGTCTGATGATCCATCCGCCACACCGTGTGCAGGGAAGCGGCTCCCCGGGCATTGAGGCCCTCAAGCTCCCGGGCATCAAACCAAATGCCACCGCAGCCGCCGTGGCAGAGATCCAGCAGGACGCCGCCGGCATTTTTTTCAAACAGAGTATGATCACAGGAAGGACATTTCATAGCATGAATGAGTTTGTTGTCGGGTTTGGTTCAAATCGATGGAGCGGAGGTTTCATCCAGCACTGATTGTTATTTTGATCGTTCAACTGCCTCTTGGAAGTCCCCTCCCAGGGCGAGGTGCAGATTGACCCGCTCGCGGAGAAGCGAAGCTCGGATCTTGGTGAGCTCGATTTTGGCGGCCAGACTTTCGCCCGCGAGCCGGAGGAGGGTAAACATATCCGCGTGGCCCTCATCAAACTGCAGTTTTCCCAGTTTGACGGTCACTCCGGCCTGTTCGACCATTCCGGCCAGCGCTCCCGCGCGTTTGTTCAGATAATACTCGCTCGCCAAGGCTCCCTCCACCTCCCCGAACGCATGGAGCACGGTGGCGGTGTAGGAAGCGGCGGCGGCCCGCTGCTCGGCGGTGCGGATCTCCTCGGCGGCTTTCAATTCCCCACCGAAGAAGATGGGCTGGACAACCCCGCCCGCCAGGCTCCAGCTCAGGGCGTCCAGCGTGCCCACTCCGGACAGCTGGGCCGTTCCCAGGCCCCCTGAGGTGCTCAGTGAAAAGCGGGGCAGGCGGGCGGTGCGGGCCTCATTCACCCGGTGGAAAGCGGCGGCGAACCGGCGCTCGGCGGCGATGATATCGGGTCGCCTCTCAAGGATTTGCGCGGGGAGGCCTGAAGGCACGTATTTTGGCTGGCCGGGAAAGCTGGCCGGCGGAGTCAGCCTGCCGGCAGGATAATGGCTGGTCACCACTTCGATGGCCCGGATCGCCTGCGCCCGTGCTGCCTGGGCCACGTAGAGTGAATCCTCCACACCGGCACTGCGGGATTTGATCTGTGCCAGATCAAAGTCGCTGGCGTGCCCCTGCGTTTTCAGAATTTCCGCCAGCTTCAGATAATCGCGGTAAAGGCCGAGGGTTTCCTCAGCGTTGACGGCCTGCTGCGCAGCTTCGATGCTGGAGAAGTAAGCGCGGGCCACCGTCGCCGCGAGGGACTGACGGGCGAATTCATAATCCGCGCTCAGGGCTCCGCTGTCGAAAGCTGCGGCAGCCCGCTTTGACCGGACCCGGCCCCAGACATCCGCCTCCCATGAGGCCCCGACGCCAATCCCGGCAACCCACCGCTGCGAGGAGGATTCAGCACTGCGGCTGCCCGGACTGCCTCCGGTATTGTCCACTCCCAGTCCTCCCAGGCTGGGCGGGTCAAGCCCGAGATCAATATCCCCATCAAGCTTCTGCCCTTGGAATTCCCCTAGGGTCTTGACGGCAATCCGGGGATACAGGGACGCTGCGGCCACGCGCACGGCGGCTTGGGAGGCCTCGACGCGCGCGGCGGCGGCCCGCAGGTCAGGGTTCCACTTCAGGGCGTTATTGACAATCCTTGTCAGGCCCGGATCTCCAAAGGACCCAATCCATCCCGGAGCCATCGTGCCGCCTTGGTGGGCACCGCTCCATCCGGCCGGGATCTGACCGCGGGCCGCATCCGTCAGAATAGCGGAGCCGGATGGCGGGGTTTTGAGCGCGCAGGCGCTGAGCCCAAGGCATGCCGCCGGAATACTTAAAATGATCAATTTCATGCTTGGCAGCTAGTGCAGCTTGGGAACAAACCAGTCGAGCTTCGTGGAGACGCGGATCATCACTTTGCGGATGACATGCAGCATGGCTCCCTTGTCCGTGAAAATAGCTCCCGCTCCCCGGGCTCCGGCGGCGAGGAACAGCTCCCGGTCCTTGTCATTCACGATCAGCCGCACCGCGATTCGCTGGTCCGGCGCGCTGGCGGGCGCGGTGTTCGGCAGGTTCCCGCTGATAGGCATCTGCCCCTGCGCCGTGGCCCAGAGAATGGAGTCCACTTTGCATTTGATGACCCGGCCCGGATAGGTCTTCAGGTAGATTTCGGCCTCATTTCCCGGCTCCACATAGCGCAGTTCATTCTGGCTGAAAAAGGCCACGACCCATTGGTCCTTATCCTCAATGAAACTCATCACCGGCGAGAACGGCATCTGCACCGCCCGCACGCTGGGGCGCAGGGCCAGATTCGCCACCCGGCCATCCGCCGGAGCCAGATGCACGGTTCCTTCCAGATCAAATTTGGCGCTGGCGAGATCCGCTTCGCCTTGGACAATCTGCGCTTTTGCCTTGGCAACCTCGTCAATTTCCCCCGTTGCGGTGCGGGCTGAAAGTTTCTGCCGCACCTGGGATTCCGTGGCCTCGGCGGCGATGATCTCACTTTCAAGGTTGGCGGCATTGGAAAGGGCCTCGTCCAGATCGCTGCGCCTCCCGGCTCCCGCATCAGCCAGCCTGGTGTACTGCTCCACCCGCTTCAAAGCGAGCTGCAGCCGGGCATCCAGTGCGGCTTTCTTGGCGGCGGCATTTTTAAGCTGCTCGTCCAGCCCCCGCTGGGAGGCTTCAGCGGTGACCAGCGCCACTTTGAAACCCTCAAGTTTGGCCTCGGCCAGTTTGACGGCCAGCTGAAAGGGCACTGGATCAATTTTGAAGAGAACGTCCCCCTTTTTGATAGGGCGGTTGGGTTCGATGGGCACCTCCGTCACCTGTCCGCTCACCCGCGGCACCACCGGCACCACGTAGTTCATGGCCCGGACATCCACCGTGGAAGGCGCCACAATATTCAGAAAAAGAATCGTCATTACCAGCCCCACAACCGGAATGGTGACCACGATGACCTGGCTGACGATATTCCAAGGCAGCCATTTCAGCTTGATAAAGATCAGCCAGACGAAGAATGAGTAAATACCCAGAAGAATGATTTCCATTACGCTTTTCCTCCCTGTTGGTTGGAGATCAGGGATTCCAGCTCCGCCACCCGTGAGCGCAGCCGTTGGACTTCCGCATTATGATCCTCTGTGATTTTTGTTTCGGTCACGGAATGATCCCCCCAGCCTGTTTTTCCAAGCTTTCCCTTAGGTTCCGGGCCGTGGGAATCATCGGTATCGGTACCGTAGGCCAGTTTATGCAGAGTCGGCCTGGTGTAGGCCCACAGCCAGGCGATGGGCCAGAGCAGGCCTCCAAAAAACAGTGAGAGGAGACAAAGGCACTGAATGGCTTTCGCTTGGGGATGCCGGCGTTTCTCCGCGATTTTCTCGGGGAGAATATGAATGAGCCAGAAAACCGTGATGATCACCACCGGAGCCACCACAATGGCCACCCACGAGACCACCTCCGCCATGGTGTCCAGAGCCTCCCCATGCAGAAAGGAGGCGCGGGCCGGAACGGGCACGCCGCAAAAAGCCGCCAGCACGGACAGGACACACACCCCGCGCGGTGGCCGTCTTAAAAAAGGATATTTCATACAGATTGCTGAAGGGTTGAAAAAAATGGAGTCATAAATAGGGTGGCGGCCGCAGGGTGATTTTCAGAATTCCGGAAACGTCTCCTCCTTTGAGCAGGAGCCGCCCATGGCTTTTTGCAGCGCACTCAGCAGAATGGTTTCATCAATAGGTTTAGTTAGGTAAGCCACCGCTCCCAATAAGAGAACCCGCTCCGCATTTTTAGGCTCGTCATGTCCGGTGATAACGATTACAGGAACAGGACAGTGCCGCGCCCTGAGGGCTTCCATCACCTCGAATCCGGTCATACCCGGCATATGCAGGTCAAGCAGAAGACAGTCCGGGAGCTGTTCGGAAAATATTTGCAGCATTTCACTGCCCATCGTGTGGGTCTCGACAAGGAACCCATGTGTCCGTAGAAGACGCCCTAGGGCTTTCCTCATCTGGACCTCATCATCTAGGATGGCTATGGTTGTCCGCCCGTTGTTCATCGGCTCAACCATGGCCAGGGGGTTCCACAGGCGCTATTATACCTTGGTGTAATGCCGCTGCCTTTTGGCCGGGCTCTCCCGCCCGTCCGGCGCGGAGCCGGCAATGCCCCGGATAACGGTCGCCAACCGCTTTAGATTTTTCCCGTTTCAGCCGTCCCGCCAGGAGCGAGCCGCTGCATGGCCCGCACCAGCCCGGCCACCGATTCCATTCCCATTTTGCGCATCACACGGCTGCGGTGGATTTTGATGTTCTGCTCACCCGTGCCCAAATCGGAGGCGATCTGTTTGTTCAGTTTTCCGGCGGCCACATGGGCCATCACTTCCCGCTCCCGGGGCGTCAGCAGCTCAAACCGGCGGGACAGGGTGTTGGTTTCCGCAATCTCCGCCCTGTTTGAAACAGCCCTTTGCATGGCGGCATGCACCGCGCGGAGAAGGTCGGTGTCATTGACAGGCTTGGTGAGAAAATCCACCGCCCCGGATTTGATGGCCCGGACACTCATGGGAATATCCCCATGTCCGGTGAGAAAAACGATAGGCAGCACGATGCCCCGGCTGTTCATGCGGCGCTGCAGTTCCAAACCGTCAACTCCGGGCATCCGCACATCCAGCACCAGACAGGCAATTTCCTCCACTTGGAATTCCTTCAGAAATGCCTGGGCCGAGGAATGGGCGCGCACATTGAAGCCTTCCCCCCGGAGCAGCCTCGAAAGCGCTTTGAGCATGCCGGGTTCGTCATCAAGCAGGTGGACGGTCTGATCGGGATTCATGCGGTGGCGGCGGCGGGCAGAGTGAGTAGAAAAGTGGTGCCTTGCAGGGCATGGCGTTCCGCTTTCAAAGATCCGTGATGGGCCTGCATGATGGAGCGGGAGATAGACAACCCCAGACCCAGTCCATGCCCTTTGGTGGTGACAAAGGCTTTGAACCAATGTTCTGGATCCCCGGGAGGAAGCCCGCAGCCCTGATCGGTCACCGCCAGACGCACCCTGCCCTTCTCCACCGCCGTGGTCAGATGCAGGATGCGGTCCTCAGGCTTGTTGCCGGTCATGGCGTCGCAGGCATTGGTGATGAGATTGAGCACCACCTGCTGGAGCTGCACACGGTCCGCCAGAACCTGTGGGAGCTCAGGATTGAAACTGCACTGAACAGAGATCCCCCGGTTCATCAGGTCCTGACGTGTCAGTGAGAGCACCTCCTGCGTCAGGACATTCAGGGACTCCGGGGCGAACAGGCATTCACCCCGTTTGAGAAGCGCCCGCAGGCGCTGAATGACTTCCCCGGCGCGCCGGTCCTCACTGACAATATCGGTCAAAATGTCCGTCAGCTCCGGAACATCCAGAGGCTCACGGCTGAGCATTCTCTGCGCGGCCTGGGCATTGCTGAGAATAATGGCCAGCGGCTGGTTGAGCTCATGCGCCAGGGAACCGGAGAGTTCACTCAGCGTGGCGACACGGGAAAGATGCTCCAGCTCCGAGCGCTGCTGCTGAGCCTCAAGCCTCTCCTCCATGCGCAGGTGGCGGCGCCGGGCCGCGCGCCAGGCCGCTCCCGCCCCCAGGGCCACCAGCAGCGCGGCCCCGCCGCCGCGGAACCAGGCGGTCTCCCAATAAAACGCCTGCACGGTGAAAGGCAGGGCGGTCCCTGTCTCATTCCAGACACCATCCCGGTTGGCGGCGCGCACCCGGAAAATATAATGACCGGCCGGCAATTCGTAAAAAGTGGCGGTGTTTTGGCTGCGCATGTCCTGCCAGCCGGCATCCCGGCCCTCAAGCATAACCTGATAATTGATTTTTTCAGGGGCGGCAAACCCGAGTCCGGAATACCGCAGAACCAGACGCCGGCTGCCTGCGGGAAGCGAAACTCCGGGCACGCCAAGGGCGGTCAATTTGATTTCGCGGCCGGCGTCCTCCGCGCCGGGCAGCAGGTAGCCCACCTCCTCCATATGAATCTGCGGCGGGACAGGATCCGGAGCAAACCGGGCAGGGTCAATAACAGCGGCCCCCCGCAGCAGCGGAAACCACAGCTTCCCAGTTTGATCACGCGCGCCCAATGGCTGCCGGTTGCTGGAAAACTCCATGCCTGGCAGGCCGTCGCTGACATCAAGAAGAACGCAGCGCACGCGGGGCAGCGTCCGGTCCGCCACCGCGTTAAGCTCCTGCCAGTCCACACGCGCCACCCCCTTGCGGGTGCTCATCCAGAGATGTCCGGCGGCATCGGGGGTCAAACCGGAGATATCCCCTTCCGGCAACCCGGCTCCGGAACGCACGACGTCCAGCCTTCCGGTCCGCCAGCGGGTCAGTCCGCCATCCCGTGCGGCCATCCACATCGTGTTGCCGCCCGGCTCCGGGCAGAAAACCGTGATTCCGCGCAGCGGCTGCCCGGAGGCATCGCGGATTTGCTCAAAGTGATCCCTGGTCCCCGCATACACGCGCTGATCATGCGCAATCCAAAGATTGCCATTGGACCCTTCCGCAAAACAAACCGCCGCTCCTGGTGGAAGGCCGGCATCCGTGCCCACCGCATGGAATTGCCCGTTTTCGTAAACGGCCACTCCCTGGCCCCCGGACATCCAGATCCGTCCCTTCGAATCCTCAAACAGGGCCAACCCGTTGGCTCCGCCTGTTCTCTCCATGGGAACAGCACGCGCCACGCCGTTTTCCACTATATGAAACCCGCCGCCATAGGACCCCACCCAAACGCGGCCCGCACGGTCTTCGAGCACACTCTGCAGAACCAGCGGCAGTGATTCACGGGGCACCGGCGAGGGTTTCACGCCCTGGGCATCAGCCTGAAACAAACCCTGCCCGTAGGAGGCCAGCCAGACTCCCCCTGCCGCGCGTGCGCAGACGGAGGAGAAGTTTGGCCTTTCCGTGCCTTCTCCCAGAGAAAAACTGCGGATCCGTTTTTCTGTGAATTTTTGCAGTCCGCCGCCGTTGGTGCCAATCCAAATGTTATTTTCCCGGTCCTCAAACGCGAAACGGAGACGTTGGGCGGCAAGCCCCTCAGCCATGGTCCAGTGACGCATTCCCCCGCCGGGGGAGATCCTGAACAGACCGGCTCCATTGGTGGAGATCCAAACCCGCCCCAAATGATCCTCCGTCAGGCTCCAGTAGTCACTGGAAGCTTCCGGGAGCTTCATGCGCAGGACCTCTTTGCCGCTGCGGAACTTGAGCAGGACGTCACCCAGCAGAACCCATATTCCTCCGTCACGCGCCCCGGCGGCGGCCACCTCGCTTGGGTGCAGTGACGGGGCCGGCAGCATTTCCGTCCAAACGGCACCATTCCAGAACCCGATAAAATGGTTCTGCACCGCCCACCATCTTCCCTCCGGATCCGCGCAGCCAAAAAACCCCATGCCTTTTTCCCCGGGCACAGGCAGAGAGCTGAAACGCCCTTGGGAATATTCAGTCAGAGTGCCCTCAAATCCGGTGAACAGCAGATCACCGTTGGCACGCTCGGCAAACGTTCTCACATAATCGGCTGTCCAGCCCTGCTCCCTTCCCAGAGTCCTCCAGGTTTCACCCTCCCGCACTCCCAGCCCCTCAATGGTGCTTACCCACAGCCGTCCCGCTTTATCCAGATACAGATTGATCACCCCCTCACCGGGAAAGCCCGGAGTGTTGGAGTTGTTAATCACTCGGAAATCAGTTCCGTTGAATTTGACCAGCCCTCCAAAGGTTCCAAACCACAGATACCCATCGCCTGTCTGCACCATGGCGGTCGCCGAGGTGCCCGGAAGTCCGTCATCCACATCCCATGTTTTGATCAGATATTCGGAATCCGCCTGATAAGTGCTGGCGGCAAGACGGCTGGCATCCGCTGCCAAAGCAAACCCCGTCATCAGAACAGCGTGCCTCCCGGCCACCGCCAGATGCCGGAAAGCATTCCTGATTCCTCTGCTCCCCTCGAAAATGCCATTCATGTTGAATGGCACGAAACACCTTTCAAAGCGGATTGCGCAAGAACAACCTGCCGCGGATCACCGTGTATGGTCCAAGGGGTGCCGAAGCGTTTATGTTCAGCCGACCAGGCACCTCATTGCACCGGGGCCATCAGCCGCGAAGTGCGGGCCGCCAGACGGAACCACCAAGGGCGCGAGGTGAAGTCCGCAGCGGAGGCGCGGGTGCTGCGTGCAAAATCAGCCGTGAACATCATTTCCATCGCGTCCACAACGGATGGCTCGGCGAAGAGCAGCGTGATTTCAAAGTTCAGACGGAAACTGCGGTTGTCGAAATTGGCCGTGCCGACGCCGCCGCAGTCATCCACAAGGATCGCCTTCCCGTGCAGGAATCCGGCGTTGTAACGCCACGTCTGCACGCCCGCTTTTTCCAGTTCGGGGAGGAAGGTGAAGCTGGAGAGATGCACCAGCTGATTGTCGGATTGCGCGGGCACAAGGATGCGCACGTCCACCCCGCGGAGCGCGGCGAGCTGGAGCGCGGAGATGAATTGCTCATCCGGGACAAAATAAGGACTTGCGATCCATACCCGTCTCTTTGCGGAATTTATAGCGTGCAGAAAAAAGAGCGTGCAGGTCTCGAACGCATCAGCCGGTCCCGACGGCAGGCAGAACGCCACCCCGTCCCCGCCGCCGGGCGCGGGCGCGGGATTCCAGTTCAGCGCGGGGCAGCTGCCCGCCGCCCAGTTCCAATCCTCAAGCCATGAGATCTGCACACACTGGACGACCGGGCCCTGCACTTTCACGTGAGTGTCGCGCCAGGCGCCGATTTCCGGGTCCCTGCCGAGATACTCATCACCGACGTTGTGTCCGCCGACGAATGCCGTGCGGCCATCGGTGATAACGATTTTTCGGTGGTTGCGGAAGTTGAGCTGAAAACGGTTGGCATCGCCTTTACGGCTATGGAAATGGCGGATATCCACGCCTGCCGCACGCAGCCCGTCAACGTAGGACCTTGGCAGGCTGTGGCTGCCGATCTCATCATAAAGCAGATAACAACGCACGCCGGCACGCGCTTTCGCGGTGAGTGCGTCCTTCAGCCGCCGCCCAAGCACGTCGTCGTGAATGATGTAAAACTGCACCAGCACGTAGTCACGCGCCTGCTCAATGCTTTCGAAGATGGCGCGGAACGTGGCCTCGCCGTCGATCAGCAGCTCGGTGTGATTGCCCCGCGTCGCCGGAAGCTTCGCCATCTTTTCCAGAAGCCCCGCACCCGCCGGCTCCGCATCGGGTGAAGGGCGCATCGCCAGAAGATCACGCGCCAGCCGCCGTGCCGCGTCGTTCAATTCCGCCTCGGCGTCATGCCGGAGCACCACGTATCCCTCAAAGTCCGACCGCCCGAAAATCCAATACGCCGGCACGGCAACGGACGGAAAAGTGTTCAGTGACACAGCCCATGCAATCGCTCCCTGCGAAGTGCGCACTCCAAGAACCGCATGGATGGAAGTCAGTGCGCCAAGCAGATGAAGCAACGAAGCGATCAGTATCCGCCGCGTTCCACGATGCCTCCGCAGCCAAACCAACAGCCCTGCGGCACGCGGGAAACGGGCCATGATTTTATCGGCCAGTGTAGTGAGCATGGACGGGCCTGTGAACACGGAACTATTTTTGCAGGCGCACCGCCGCGAGGAGATTGCCAACTGCGGCCTATTCAGGAAAATGAGCCCGGACTGGCATTCTGCAGACCACTGAGGATGCGTGAAGCGGTGTGCCCCATCCGGAGTCCATCATTCGAGGTGTCTTTGGTTGACTGACCGTTGCTCATTAGACCCCAGTATAACCGTATTTTTCGAGAGCGCTATTATACCTTGGTATAATCCGACTCTCTTTTAATCCGGATTTGTTATAATTTTTACCATTAAAAATGTGAACATGGGATCGCCGAGCGCCGGATTCCGATCGTACAATGCAGCAAACCCGAACTAAAATGATTGCCCCAGAAATTTGTGCACAAAGGGCGGGTGGGCGATGTGAAAGTCCCTGCCTCCCGCCACTGCGGCATTGTAAAACCGGATGCCCCGTTCCACCCGTGAGCCATGGCTGGCATGGACGTGCCCAAAGACATGCAACCGGGGCTGGATCCTTTCCAATTCACGCCGCAGATGGGGACATCCCAGATTTCCGTCGCCGGATGATGGCACGTCCAGAATGCCCTGTGGCGGCGTGTGGTGATCAGAATATCGATGCCGGCGGGAATACGGCTCCATTTTTCCGCCAGCGCTTTTTCCGGCAGGTAAAAGGCAAACCCGGAAAGATCAGGAATCCAAGGAGCTCCGTAAATTTTCAGTCCCTCCACCTCGATCAGTCGGTCGCAAAGGTAATCCGCGTGGGCAAAACGGAATTCACGGCTCTGAAGCTCAAAATCATGGTTGCCACCGATGCACACCACCCGCCTGGCCGGCACCTCCGCGAACCAACAGTCTATATCCTCCAGCGTTCCCATATCATCCTGCTGGAAACTGCACATGTCCCCGCAGTGGATCAGCAGGTCACAGGGCGGAATGACCAGTTCCCGATGCTGCCGGTGGGTGTCGGCGATAATACAGATGGTGGTCACAGTTCGGAAAAGCTGCTTCCTTTTTCCTCCATGTGTGGATTAACAGAGGCAAAAGGCGTTCCAGAAGCCGGTTTTAACGGCGGCAACCAGCAAAATGCCAGTCTCAATAACTATGGAATTTGAAGAGCCGGCTTATTTAAGACGTGCCTCAAGTTCCGCCACAGCCTGATACCACTCGGTTGGATTTTGGCTATCGTCCCAAAGTCCCTTAAGTTCAGAATTGGTTCTAATGCGCTTGATCGAACGCAACGCGGACGAAACTAAATCCGGTGATGGCGCTGCAGCGAAACGGGCTACAAATTCGGCAACTTCCTCCGGCAGCTCAGCAGCCGGGTGCTGACAAAGTGCCGCAACAACCTCGGCGGCAGCGATGGCTATTGAGCAGTCCGGAGCTTCCACATAATCCTCATCATCAGTGATGCGGGAAAAAGCCTCCTCCAAAATTGAGGTATCATCCGCCTCAGCCAATTCCACGACCCAATCCGCCGCGTCGTCATTGTCAAAACTGCCTGCGTCCGATGCTCCCATATTTGCAACTTTTCTTTGCGATTAATTTTCAATGAATATTATGACATTGTTTTAAAACAACCATTCCAATTCCATACTTCCGGTCAAGAGTCCAGTCACCCCTTATCAGCTCGTCGAATTTAGCTTCTGATAGGAATCCTCCGGTGTGCTCCGGCCATCGTAAAAGCGATTCGGACTCGGCACGGAACCATTTCTCCGAATCTGACGATGGGCTTGTTGAGCTGTTAAATGCTTCCGCGCATACGAGGAGCTCCTCCAGCGCAAGAGCAGCAATTCTTCTGGCGTCAGAATTTTGATCTGAACCTCCTCCTGGGTTTTCGTTTTCTTCACAGGTGGAAATACTGGCTTATTATCCCGCCGATTCCGGAGGTCCGCAATCAGTAAAAACTTAACGCAAACCGGGAATGAGCCCCATCCCAGCCCGCCCTACTTCTTAAAATAATCCGCAATGGCCTTGATGAGGCTGGGAATATCGTGAGTTTTGGGAGTGATGTGGGCGGTCAGGCCGTGGCGTTTGAGGGCGGTGGTGGTGACAGGGCCGATGCTGGCGATTTTGGTCTGCGGGGGGATGGGAAGCTGGAGGGCCATAAAATGGTCCACGGCGCTGCCGCTGGCGAAGGTCAGGACATCGGCTCCCTCCTCCCTGAAGCGCGCCTGGCCGCCGGCGGTATCCGTGGTTTCGGGCACCGTGCGGTAGGCGATGGCCTCGTCGAGGATGGCGCCTTTCTCATGAAGGAGCTTGGCCACGGTGTCGCGGGCGGACTCGCCGCGAACCCAGAGGATGGTCTGGTTGTCCACACTGCCGGCATGCTCGATGAACTCCTCCACAAGGGATTCGGCCACCGATTTCTCCGGCACAAAGTCCACGCTGAGGTGGTATTCCGCGATCTTTTTGGCGGTCCCGGGCCCGATGGCCACGAGCTTTGCCGGGCCGATGTCACGGGCATCCTTGTAAAGCTTGTAGAAAAGGTCAAAGAACGCCTCCACGCCATTGGGGCTGGTGAAGATGATCCACTCGTATTTGTGGCAGTCCTGCACCAATTCGCCAAAGGCCATAAGGTCCTTCGGTTTCTCAATGCGGATGGTGGGCAGCTCCCAGGCATCCGCCCCCAGCGCCCGCAGTCCCTGGCTAAGGACTCCGGCCTGCTGGCGGGTGCGGGTGACGACAATGCTTTTGCCAAAGAGCGGTCGTTTCTCAAACCAGTTCAGCTCCGGTCTCAGGCTGACGGTGCCGCCGATGACGCAGACGGCGGGCGCTTTGAATCCGTGCTGCTCCACCAGTCCGGCGATGGTGGCCAAGGTGCCGGTCAGGGTCTGCTGGCGGCCTGTGGTGGCCCAGCGGATCAGCGCCACAAGGGTGCCGGGGTCCGCGCCGTTGTCGATCAGTTTGCCGGTCAGTTCGCCCATGCGGCCCACTCCCATAAGCATGACCTTGACACCGTCCGCCTTGGCGATTTTGGAGAAATCGAGGCTGCTGATCTCCTTGGTGGGATCCTCGTGGCCGGTGAAGATCGTGAGCTGGGTGTTGAAATCCCGGTGCGTCACCGGGATGCCGGCGTAGGCCGGACCGGCGATGGTGGAGGAGATGCCGGGCACCACCTCAAACGGGCAGCCGGCGGCGTGCAGCTCCTGCGCCTCCTCGCCGCCGCGGCCGAAGACATAGGGATCGCCGCCCTTCAGCCGGGTGACGATTTTACCCTCCAGCACCTTGCGGATCAGCAGCTGGTTGATCTCCTCCTGCGGCAGGGCGTGGTTGGCGGCCTGTTTGCCCACGTAGATAAGCTCCGTGCCAGGCTTCATCCAGGCCAGGACCTGTTTGTTCACCAGATAATCGTAAGCCACGACGTCGGCGGCCTCGATGCATTCCTTGGCGCGGAGCGTGACGAGTCCAAGATCGCCGGGGCCGGCACCGACGAGATAACAAATTCCTGGTTGAGTGGGGAGAAGCATGGAACCCGCAAGAGAGCCCACAGCGCCGGAGATGGCAACCGGCAGGTGCTTACGGCATAAATAACTCCCATGCCGGCGCATCCGTGCTACCGGAGGAGCAGCTTCCGGCATTTCACCGACTTCCTTTCCCAAACCGATGAAAATCTCACCGCCCGCCCTTTTCGCCGTCTCCCTGCTGCTGTTGCTGACCCGCGCCGCCGCGGACGTGCCCGCCAACCTGGTCGTGGACGGCATCCCGCCCATTCCGGAGACGGTGACGGCGGATGCCGGCCGGTATCTGGAATTCCGCGCCGCCGCTCTCCAGAGCTGGCATCCCCAGCGGCGGGAAATGCTCATCACCACCCGCTTCGCCGAAACCCCGCAGCTCCATCTGGTGCGTCAGCCGGGCGGTGCCCGGCGGCAGCTCACCTTTTCGAAGGAACCGGTGCGAGGAGCGGCATTCCGCCCCGGCAAGGGCGACAGCCTGATTTATTCGCAGGACACCGGCGGCGGGGAGTTTTTCCAGCTTTATCACTACAGCACCACCGATGGCCGCAGCACCCTGCTGACCGATGGGAAATCCCGCAACACCGGCGCGGTCTGGGCCAAGGACGGCAGCCGCTTGGCGTGGACATCCACCAAGCGGAATGGGAAGGACAATGATATCTGGATCATGGATCCCGACAAACCGGCGGAGGCACGCCTGATGACGGAGCTGAGCGGCGGAGGCTGGGGGGTCACCGACTGGTCCCCGGACGGCACGAAACTGGCGGTGGTGGAGTTCATCTCCGCCAATCTCAGCCGCCTCTGGCTGGTGGACGTCGCCACCGGCGCCAAGGAGCAACTGACTCCGGATGCGGACAAACCAGTCGCCCGCAGCGGAGCCAAATTCTCCCGGGATGGCAAGGCCCTCTTTTTCACCAGCGATGAGAATGGGGAGTTTCATCAGCTGGGCCGCATGGACCTTGGCGACCGTAAATTCACCGCTCTGACCGCCGACATTCCCTGGGATGTGGAGGAATTCGATCCCGCGCCAGGGGGAATCCTCGTGGCCTTTGTCACCAATGAGGCCGGCAGCAGTGTGCTTCACCTCAAAAGCGCCGGTCCGGCAGCCGTGAAAATCCACGCCCTGCCCGAACTGCCCAAAGGGGTGATCTCCGGGCTCACTTGGCATGAAAACGGCAAGGACCTCGGCTTCAGCCTCACCGGAGCGCGCTCTCCCGCGGATGCCTACTCTATCGACACCGCCACCGGAACGCTGGAGCGCTGGACCGAAAGCGAGACCGGCAGCCTGAACACCGGCACTTTCTCCGAACCTGAGCTGGTAAAGGTGAAGAGTTTCGACGGGCTGGAAGTCTCCGGTTTCCTCTACCGTCCCGACCCCAACAAATTCCCCGGCAAACGCCCGGTGCTGCTGAGCATCCACGGCGGTCCCGAGGGCCAGTCCCGCCCTGTTTTTCAGGCACGGAACAACTACTGGCTGAGCGAGATGGGCATCGCGCTTTTTTATCCGAATGTCCGGGGATCCGAAGGCTACGGCAAAACCTTCCTCGCGCTGGACAATGGCTTCAAGCGGGAGGACTCGGTGAAGGATATCGGGGCATTCCTGGACTTCATCGCGGCGGATCCCGGCTGTGACGCCTCCCGCGTGGCGGTCATTGGCGGCAGCTACGGCGGCTACATGTCCTTGGCCTGCATGATCCAGCATGGAGCGCGGCTGCGCTGCGGCATTGACATCGTGGGCATCTCGAACTTCCTGACCTTTCTGAAAAACACCCAGGACTACCGCCGCGACCTGCGCCGGGTGGAGTACGGCGACGAGCGCGATCCGGCCATGAACGAATTCCTCGCCAAAATCAGCCCCACGGCCCACGCGGACAAAATCAAAAATCCGCTGTTTGTCGTCCAAGGTCAGAACGATCCGCGGGTGCCTGTGACGGAGGCCTCTCAAATGGTCGCCGCTGTGCGCCAGGGCGGTGCCCCGGTCTGGTATCTCCTGGCCAAAGACGAAGGCCATGGCTTCGCTAAAAAGCCCAATGCCGATTACCAGTTCCAAGCGACCATCCTTTTCCTGAAGGAGCATCTTTTAAAATAGCTCCGCCCTGCGGTATCACCACGCCGGACCGGATGCCCCTCAGCGTCCGGTCCGGCGCGCCAGGCGCTGGTTGAAGCGGATGGAGCTGCGCAGTTGGCGGATGCGGCCCACCAAGGGGCCGAAGCGCTTCAGGATGGGGCGGAGACTATCCGGCCTTTCATCCATGTAATGGCTCAAAAAGAGGCCTATTTCAAAGGCCAGTTCATTTTTCCGGTTCTCAAGAGCCCCTATTTTGGCCGAAATCTCAGAAATCTGTTTGGCGCGCTGGCGCAGCGTGGTTGTGAGCTCGGCCGTCTCCTCCCTGAATGCGGCGCGGCGGTTCAGGATCTCCTGTTCCATGGCGGCCGCTTTCTCCTCCAGCGTTTTGATTTCACCCTCCAAAGCTTCGATCTCCTCAAGATTCCCCGTATGGGCGGCCTTGAGGTCCGCCAGAGTGGCCCGGGTTTTCTCAATCTCCAGCTCATATCCGCCCTCCGTCTGCTTTTTCAGGACGTCCAGCTTAGTTTTCAAGCCTCCGAACCGCCGGCGGGTTTCAGCATCCCGGCGCTTGATGCCCTCCGCCGCATCATTGAGGTCCGCAACCCTGGCCGCGATGGTCTGTTTCTGCTGGCGCAGAACCTCGATTTTATCCTCAAGGGTGTCCTCCAGCTTGTATAGTCTCTCCTGATCGTCCTCACTCTCCCGGGTCAGGCGTTCGCTGACTGTCCGCAGTTCATCCTGCTGGTCATGGCAGTCACGCAGTTGCCAGTACTCCCCGGAAACCATGTCCACATTCTCCATGTGGGGCCAGGCCATGCGCCCCAGCATGTCCTGCGTCTCTGTCAGCATCTGGCTTTCACGGGTCACCGCCGCCCACCGGGCACGTTCCCGGCGGATACCCACCTGCCAGGCGATGCGGGCGACAAAAAAACCAAAGGCGTTCATGAAGGGGGGAATCAGGAAAGGCCCGGGAATGTGTCCCGGCGGGCGGGTTTTAAAAGCGGACCGCCGCCCTGCCAAGCCGGAAATGTGGTTGTCCTGTCAACTCTCAGGCCACCGGATGACTCAAAGAAGCCGATTTCCCACGTAGCGAGGCCCGGATATTCAACACCTCCACCACCACGGAGAAGGCCATGGCAAAGTACACGTAGCCTTTCGGGATGTGGAAATGCGCTGATTCCGCCAGCAGGTTGGTGCCGATCAGCAACAGGAATGCCAAGGCCAGCATCTTCACCGCCGGGTGCTTCTCCACAAAATTGCTGATGGGATTCACGGCGAAGATCATCACCGCGGTGGAGAGCAGCACGGCGATGATCATGATGGGGATCTCCTTCACCATGCCCACGGCGGTGATGATGGAGTCCAGGCTGAAGATCACGTTCATGAGCATGATCTGTATCATGACCTTGCCAATGCTGACCGCCACTTTCGGGCCCGCCTCCACTCCCGCCGCCGCCCCCCCCTCGATTTTATGGTGAATCTCCTTCACTGCCTGCACGATCAGGAACAGCCCTCCGACCAGCATGACCAGATCCTTGCCGGTGAATCCAAGCATGGTTCCCTTCGGAACGCTGGTCAGATAACCCGATTGAGGATCCTCGATCGGCAGCGTGAACAGCGGTTTCTGCAGGCTGAGGATCAAGCCCAGCAGCAGCAGGAACACCAGCCGGGGAATCACCGCCAGAATCAGTCCCTTGCGCCGCGCTTTGGCCCGGTCCGCCTCGGGCAGCTTGCTGGTGAGGATGGAGATGAAAACGATGTTGTCGATCCCCAGCACCACCTCCAGCACCACCAGAGTGATCAGACCGATCCAGGCAGCGCCGCTGCCCACCCAGGAGAAATCCGTCAGATTCTGTAAAAGATCCATAGCAGCAAAGGAGAGGATTCAGTCAGTCAGTTCAGGAAAAGAAACGCTTGGCTTTTTCGAAGAAGGATTCCGACATGGGCGAGTTCTCATCCCCGCAGGAGTCGGCGAACGCCTTCAGCTTGTCTTTTTGTTCGGTGTTCAGATTGGTGGGCACCTCCACCTGGACTGTCACCATCAGATCCCCTTTCGATCCCCGGTTCAGGATCGGCACCCCCTTGCCACGCAGGCGGAACACCGTGCCCGACTGTGTGCCCGCCGGCACCTTCAGGGTGGCTTTGCCCTCCAGGGTGGGCACCATCAGCTCACCGCCGAGCGCCATTTTCGAGTAGCTGACCGGAATCTCACAGAACAGATCATTGCCGTCGCGCTCGAACACCTCGTGCTTTCTGATGTGGATGACCACATAGAGATCACCCGCCGGGCCTCCCCGGAAGCCGGCGTCGCCATTGCTGCTGGAGCGCAGACGGCTGCCCTCGCCAATGCCGGCAGGGATGCGCAGCTTGATGCGGGTGGATTTCTCCACGCGCCCCTGACCCCGGCAGTCCGGGCAGGGATTGCTGATGACCTGGCCGGTGCCGCCACAGTCCGGGCAGGGCTGCTGCACTTGGAAAAAGCCGCGGCTGGCGATCACTTGGCCGACTCCCCGGCAGGTCGAACAGGTTTTGACCTCCCCACCCTTCCCGGCACCGGTGCTGTGGCAGGTGTCACAGCCCACGGCGCGCTCCAGCTCCACCTGCTTCTCCACTCCCGTGGAGGCCTCCTCCAGCGTGATTTCCAGATCGTAACGCAGATCGCTGCCCCGCGCCTTGCCGGAGCGGTCCCGCCCACCGCCGCCGCCGCCACCGCCACCGCCGAAAAACTCCTCAAAAATACTGCCGCCGGCACCTCCGCCGCCACCGCCGCCGCCGAAAACCTCGCGGAAGATATCGAAGGGATCGTGGAATCCACCACGTCCGCCGCCAGCGCCGGCTCCGGCCCCGGCTGAAAAAGCGGCATGGCCGAAGCGGTCGTAGGCAGCGCGCTTGTCGGCGTCGCCCAGCACATCATAAGCCTCCCCCAGCTCCTTGAATTTCTCCTCCGCCACCTTGTCATCGGGGTTGCGGTCAGGATGGTATTTCAGCGCCAGACGGCGGTAGGATTTTTTAAGATCCTCCGCGCTGACGCTTTTTTCGACCTCCAGAATTTCGTAGTAGTCCCGTTTCGAAGCCATGATAAAAACCTGAATTAAGCGCTCTCTGCCGCAGGGCCGCTGGAGACGATCACGGAGGCCGGCCGCAGCAGGCGGTCCCGCAGTTTGTAGCCTTTGCGGGTCTGCTGGAGGACAATGCCCTCGGCCACAGTGCCGCTGGGCTGCTGGGAGACGGCCTCGTGCACATTCGGATCAAACGGGGCACCCACAGCCCCGATCTCCTCCACATGGTTCTCCTTCAGGAAGTCCTGGATCTGGCGCAGCACCATGCTCAGGCCGAGATAGAGGTTGGAGCCTTCGGACTCCGCCTTCGCCGCCTGCATGCCGTAGTCAAAATTGTCCAGTACCGGCAGCAGGCTTTCCAGCAGGCCGGCATTGGCATAGCGCAGGGAATCCTGCATCTCACGGGCCATGCGTTTCCGGTAGTTGTCCAGCTCCGCCGCCGCGCGGTGGGCGGCGTCCTTCCACTGCGCCGCCTCCAGCAGGGCCTTGTTCAACGGATCCTCCTCGGAGGCATCCTGGATGTCGTCCACGTCCACCAGCTCCTCGGGAGCGGTTTCAGGCGAATTCTTGGGGGTCTTGTCGGTCATGGTAAAATTTTGTCAGCCCGCGGGCCAAAGGGGACGGCGCGGTTGGCGCGCCGCACCGGGATGGCCGGGGAGCGCACACCATAGAGGCCAACCGGCGTGGCTCAACCCAATTTCATTCATTTCCCTCAAATCGGCACCGGTCACGACGCTTCCGGCTTTTGATTTCAAAAGACTGAATCTTCATCCACCCATTCAGGGCAAACCACTCCCCCCTGCCGGGAGGAACGGATGATTATCCCCATGGATGCCGGATAAAAACACATGGCCCCACATCAGCAAAAGCACTGTCCCCCGGACCGGAGGACAGTGCCCGCACATGAATCAATGGATAAGACTGCGGCTTAGGCGCGCAGCACCGCGTCCGGCTCAGTCAATGAGGTTGTCCAGGCGCTGGGCCACCTCGATGTCCGTCTCCGTGACGCCGCCGGCATCGTGGGTGGTGAGCATCAGGGTCACCTTGCCGTCGCGGATGTCGACATCGGGGTGATGGCCTTCGTCCTCAGCCACCTCCGCGACGTCATTGAGAAACTCGACCGCCTCCGCGAAGCCGTCGAATTCAATGGTGCGGCTGATCTTCTTCCCCTCGATTTCCCACTCCGGGGTTTTTTTGAGGAAGCGCTTCAAATCATCTTTGCTCAGGATGTCCATGGGAAGTTTGGTGGGAAAAGGACGGGCATGAAACCCGGTGGAGAGCCCGTATGGGAAAGCTCCGCCAGGAGGGGGAATTGGGGCGCATTGAAACCCTGTTCTTTCTATTGTCAAAACGAATGCTTCAAAATATTGTTGCACCCCCCCGCCGGACCGCCCACTCTGCCCGGCACTCCGTTTTCCGCACACGAAATTCTCATCCTCAGCACTCCCATGGGCCGTCTCTATAATAATATCGTTGAAACTGTCGGAAACACCCCCCTCGTGCGTCTCAACAATATCACGAAGGACTGCCCCGCCACCATCGCGGTGAAGTGTGAATACTTCAATCCCCTCGGCAGCGTGAAGGACCGCATCGGCGCCGCCATGATCGCCGACGGCGAGGCGCGGGGCCTGATCACCAGGGACACGCTCATCGTCGAGCCCACCAGCGGCAACACCGGCATCGCCCTCGCCTTCGTCTGTGCCGCCAAGGGCTACAAGCTGGTGCTGACCATGCCGGAGACAATGTCCTCGGAGCGCCGCACCCTGCTGGCCATGCTGGGCGCGGAACTGGTGCTGACCCCCGGCCCCAAGGGCATGAAGGGCGCGATCGAGAAGGCCAATGAGATTGTCGCCTCCAATCCCGGCGCGTTCATGCCCCAGCAGTTCAACAACCCCGCCAACCCCGACATCCACGAGAAGACCACCGCCCGGGAGCTCTGGGAAGACACGGACGGAGCTATCGATGTGCTGGTCAGCGCGGTGGGCACCGGCGGCACCCTCACCGGCGTCAGCCGGGTGCTGAAGGCCAAAAAGCCCGGATTCATCAGCATTGCGGTGGAACCTGATGCCAGCCCTGTGATTTCCCAGACTCTGGCCGGCGAGCCCGTGGTGCCCGCTCCGCACAAAATCCAAGGAACCGGAGCCGGCTTCGTGCCGCAGAACCTGGACCTGAAGCTGGTCGATGAGGTGATCAAGGTCTCCAATGACGAGGCTTTTGCCATGGCCCGCCGCCTTGCGAAGGAGGAGGGCCTGCTGGTTGGCATCAGCACCGGAGCCAACGTCCACGCCGCCCTTCAGGTGGCCAACCGTCCGGAAAACAAAGGCAAACTGATCGTCACCGTGGCCTGCTCCACCGGCGAGCGCTATCTTTCCACCCCGCTGGCCGAGGAGGCCCGCACCCAGGTCGGCGCCTGATTGTCCAGGCGGCCTCCGGCACGCCTCATTTCCATTTATCGTTCCCCCAGTTTCTGAATTTCCGCCCCCTTCCATGGCCAAGCTCCCTGAAGTCCCCGTCGCCCATCTTGAATTCGAGCACAGCCCGCTCGAGGACGCCGTCATGCGGCATAAAAACAAGCTCATCCTCGTGAGTGTGCTGGCCGTGGTCGGCACCCTGGGCTACTTCGGCAACAAACTGTGGATGGAGCACAAGCACTCCGTGGCCGCTCTCGCCTTCACACGGGCCAACACCATCGGGGAGCTCCGGGAAGTTTCAGCACAGAATCCCGGCCAGCCCGGCGGCGGCAGCGCCCTGCTGGACGCCTCCCGCCTCCTGGCCAAGGAGGGCAAAAACAAGGAGGCCATGGAGGAACTGCAAAAGTTCATCAGCAATTACAGCAGCCACGAGCTTATTGATCTGGCAAAGTTCCGCCTCGCCGACCTGAAGCTCCAGGAGGGCAGCCTGCAGGATGCCGCGGCCGGCTTCCAGGAAATTGCTAAAAACCAGTCCAGCCCCTACGCTTCACTGGCGCTGATCCGCGCGGGCGATATCCACTGGCAGGAAGGCAAAACGGAGGAGGCCCGCCGGCTGTTTGAGGAGGCCGTCACCAAAACCGGCGGCAATCAGGTGGCCATGCAGCGCTTGAAGCAGGTGAAACTGGCGGCCCCCACGCTGATCGACTACGTTCCGGAACCCACGCCGGCGGCTCCGGCTCCCGGTAGCCCGCCCTCCATTGACGCTCTCAACGGAGGCATCAATGCTCCCGGTCTGATGGGAGATGATCCGGCTGGCCTCGGTGGCGCAGCTCCCCTGCTGCCGCCACCGGCCCTTCCTGGACTGCCTCCCTCCATTCAGGTGACACCACCCGCGCCGGCTCCTCCGCCTGTCCCGGATCCGGTTCCGGCTCCCGCCACGCCTCCACCGGCTGCGGATCCGGCTGTCCCGACCCCGCCTGTGGTGCCGGCTCCGGCACCGGCTGTTCCGGCCACTCCGCCGCCTGTGGTTGAGACCCCGGCTGCGCCGGCGACACCCCCTCCGGCAGTGGAACCGGTGGTTCCTGCTCCCGCCACTCCCCCGCCAGCCGCTGCCGCGCCGGCCCCGGCTCCAGTCACGCCTCCTCCGGCAGTTGAAACTCCGGCTCCGACACCAGTCACGCCGCCTCCAGCGGTCGAAACACCGGCTCCGGCACCAGCCCCTGCTCCTGTCACACCGCCTCCCGCCACGGAACCCGCACAGCCAGCCACCCCGGCCCCTGCGCCGGCGGCTCCAGCACCGGAAGCTCCTCCTGCGGCAAAGTAGCCACGCCTGACATAACGGCTCCGGCATCGCGCCGAAGTATTCGGATTACTTTACAAGTGGTGACTGATGGGACCTGCTCCCTCAGTCACCACTTTTGCTTTTCCGGGGCAGTTTCAGGATGGCATTCGCGAACAGCCAAGCGTGAAACTGTGGCTGTATCCTTGAAATGGAGGGCGCAGGAAGACCTGCCCGTCAGGTGATGGAGTGCGCGGTGGGAACCGCAGCGGAGGGAGGCGCAGCGGTCTGTGCTACCAACTGCGGTGGGAGGGCCGCGCCGGGAGTGGTGCCATCCGCCGGATGGGGAATCACATCCACCATCACTTTGGGCTGGCCGCCGCTGCCGTAGGTGACACCGCGCAGGGGGGAAACATCTGAAAAATCACGCCCCCAGGCCGTGCGCAGATGCAGCGGACCGGGAATGCAACTGTTGGTGGGATCGAAGTCCACCCAGCCGCACACGGGATCATAAACCGAGATCCACGCGTGCGAGGCGTCGGCTCCGATCTGGCGCGGTTTGCCCGGGGGCGGCAGGGTTTCCAGATAGCCGCTGACATACCGCGCTGAAAGTCCCAGCGACCGGAGGCAGGCGATTTCGAGGTGCGCAAAATCCTGGCAAACCCCCCGCCGGGTTTTGAGCACCGTCTCCACCGGCGTGGACACCGTGGTCGCGGTGGGATCGAACTTGAACTCCCGGAAAATGCGCCTGGTCAGGGACATGGCCGCCTCCAGCAGGGGCCGGCCCGGTGTGAAGCTGAGCCGCGCAAAGTCCGCGAACCCCGGGCTCTCAGGTGTCTGGGCCGTGGGAAACCGGAACGCCTGAGCGTCCAGATGCACGGCGTGGTGATCCTCCACCAGCTGCTCCACCACCGTTTCCCAGCGCGGGGATTTCTCCATCGCCGGGGGAGGGACGGGAAAAGTCTCCACCATGCTGACAGCCTCCACCGCCAGCACCTCATAAGCCTGCTGGATGGCGAAAAAGGTGAACTGATTGCCAAAGGCATCCGTGCGCTCCACCTTCACGGCGGGCTCCGGCAGGATCGTGAGCGAGTGGCTCAGGCATTTCTGCCGGTCATCACAGCGGGGACGCAGCCGCGCCAGATGATGCGATTCCGAAACACTGTCGGGATACGTGTAGGTGGTGCGGTGGCGGACGTAATACTTCATGGGGGCCTGTCCAAAGGAACGGAAAATCCAGCCCTCGGAAAGCGCAAAGATGCGGGCACGGAGCCGCCTGGCCCGGACGGCGGACACTTGACCGTCAGGGCTGGACAGACCGGGAATTCCCTGCCCTGCCCTCAACTTAGAGCCGGGGTTTCTCCGGCTTGATGGGAGCATCACTGGAGCGCACACCCTTGGCGGCGGTTTTGCGCTTCCAGACCTTGTCGCCGGAGGTGATGTAAAGTGTGTCCAGCTGCGGCCCGCCAAAGGTGAGATTGGACACTTTGCCGTTGGGCGGCAGTTTGATGATGCCATTCACGCGGCCCGCCTGATCACAGTACTGGATGCCGAGACTGGTGGCCACATAGAGCATGCCATCGGTGTCCGTGGTCATGCCGTCGGCCCCGCTGCCGGTGGCGGCGTCGGGCATGTGCAGGTGGTGATAGCGCTGTTTGTATTTCAGCCCCCCATCCGCCGCCACCTGCCAGGAATACACAAACTGCCCCCGCGTGTCGGCCACATAGAGCAGTGATTGGTCAGGGCTGAGGGTGAGTCCATTGGGGAAATTGAGCCCCTCATCGACCTGCTTTTTCGACCCGTCAGGACTGACAAACCACACCTTGCGGTTTTTGTGGTCGGTGAACCATATCCGCCCGCTGTGGGAAACCGTGACGTCATTGGGATCCAGATCGGAGGCAATCACCGTGCGCTCCCCGGTGCCAATGTTCCATGCCGCGATGCAGCGGTCCCGGTTGCAGGCGGCGTAGAGCCGGCCATCCGGCCCGAAAGCCATGCCGTCCGCCCCGCCGGTGTTCTCTGCAAAGGCCGTGACCTTCCCATCCAAGCCCACCCGGTAAATTTTGTCGGCTCCGGAATCCGCGAAGAAGACCTCTCCATTGGAAGCCGCGTCCGGTCCCTCCGTGAATTGGTGGCCTTCGCTCACCAGCTGCCAGTCCTCGCCGGGCAGCAGCACCTTCATGACCGGCTGGCGGTCATTGCGCGCGGCCTGCAGCGGCTGGCCATGCCCCTGCCACAGCCACCTCAGCGCATCCGGCATGACCGCGCCGCCCTGTTTGCCATTGTGGCCTCCATCGCCCCAGACGTGATTGACCTCGTAACCGGCGAATGTCAGGGCGGAGAGCATGCCCTGATTGGCGTTGAACCAATCACCGCCGTAGATGTTCAGGTCGTTCGATCCATCCTGCAGGAAGATCCGCAGCGGCTTGGGCTCGGTCTTGCGGATCAGGGTGGGATATTCGTTGCCGCCCCGCAGGCCGACATAGGTGCCGATGGTGCTGAAGACCCGCCGGAAGGCGTCCGGCCTTTCCCACGCGGCTGTGAAGGCGGCGATGGCCCCGGAACTGGCTCCGCCAATGGCGCGGTCGTCAGGATTGCCCGAAATATTCCATTTCTTTTTCAATTCAGGGATGGCCTCCTCAATCAGAAAACGCGCATAGGCGTCGCCCAGCCCGTCATATTCATAACTGCGGTTGTAGCGGGCCAGCGCCTGATCGTTTGTGGCCGGCAGCACGCCAGGATTGATAAAAAGCCCTATCGTCACCGGCATCTGCCCGGCGGCGATCAGATTGTCAAAAACCACTGGCACGCGCCAGCCGCCCTGACGTCCCACGTAGCCGCCGCCATCCTGAAAAACCATCAGGCAGGCGGGTTTGGCGGGATCATACTGCGCCGGCACATACACCCACGCCTCATGGGTGCTGCCGGGGAAGATTTTGCTCACCCCCAGCTCCAGTTTCTCCTCCTTCCCCTGCGGCACTCCCTCCTTTGGCTGTGAGTCCGGGCCAAGCTGATAGTCATCAGCGGCCCTGAGAACGGAAGGCACGGCGGCGGTGAGGAGGAGAAAAAAAGAGGGAAGCAGACGTGGAAGTGACAGAAGCGAAGGCATGGCTGGCAGGATGGGTGCGACAGCCGGAAACGCCTCCGCTTTATGGGCTCTTTCACCCACACCCAAGGTAGGAGAACGCGCCGACAGATACCGGGAAAGACCATGCTCCGGCATTGGGCAGGATGTCCGGCGTGACAGCCGGGCAGCTGTTCCGCCCGGCTGCTGACCGCCGTAGCCTATTTCGCCAGCTTGTTGTACTTCGCGGTCAGCTCGTTGAACTCGCGGGTGCGGGCGTTAAGCCGGTCGGCGAAGTCATCGCGCTCCCGCATGAGCTTCTGCACGGAGGTGTTGAGTTTGGCGATGCTCTCATTCCGCTTATTGATCTCCTCGCCCAAGTTTTTAAGATTGGCGGCATAGTCCTCAGGCACAACTGTGGCTTGGGCGGCATCCCGTTCCTTCAGAATGCCATTCAGGCGCTCAATCTCCTTTTTCTGCTCCTCCTCACGCGCGGCGGCGGTTTTGGCGTTCTCCGTGAGGCGGGCAATCTCCGCCTCCCACATGCGGACTTTATCCTGCAGATCCGAGGCGGTGGCTTCGGCCACCATGATCCTCTCATCCATGCCGGACAGTTTCCGGCGCAGTTTGGAATCCTGCGTCCATTGGGCAACCACCAGCATGCAGAGCGCAAGGCTGACGGCGATCAGGGCGTTTCGGACGATCATGCTCCAGCGGGGGCGGCGGGTTTCGTGTTGAAGGCGACCTTTGAAAAGCCGATGCGGCGCAGCACATCCAGCACCCGGATGGTGTCGCCGTGCCGGGCATTCTCATCACCGCTGATGAAGACGGAGGCCTCGGGTGAAGCCGCATGCTTTTCCCGCATGATCAATTCCAGCTCCGGCAGGCTGACCATTTTTTTCTCAAAATAGATATTGCCCTCCACGCTGACCGCCAGATCCAGGCGGTCCGGCTTGATGTCCTTCCGGGAGGCGGAGGCCACGGGCAGACTGACCTTGATCGTCTGCTGTTTGGTCATGCTCAGGCTGACCAGCATGAAGGACGCCAGCAGGAAGAACATAATGTCGATCAGCGGGATGATCTCCAGCCGGGTCTTTCTCTGAGGAAGGGGGGAGCGCAGCTTCATGCGAGGCTGGATTCGTGATGCTTGCCGGCGAGGAGCAGCTCCACATTGGTGGCCGCCACCTCCAGATCGAACTGCAGTTTGGCCAGCCGGGCGTGGAAGTAGTTCATGGGCACCAGCACCGTGATGGCGATGCCCAGACCCGCAGCGGTGGCGATCAGCGCCTCGCCAATACCGCCCGTGACCTTCTCCACCGCCAGTTCCGCGCCGCCGATGGACTGGAAGGAGCCCATGATGCCCGTGACTGTTCCCAGCAGCCCGAGCAGCGGCCCCAGGGTCACCACTGTGTCCATGGCAGTCAGAAACCGGCCCGCCTTCTGAATCTCCAGACCCGCCGCGACCTGCAGGGCATTCTGCAGGGAGGTGTGCGGATGGTTCAGCCCGTGGTGAATTATGGCCACCACTGGATCTTTGGCATCCCGGCTCATCTCAATGGCCTTGGCCGTGTGCCCGGACTCCAGTGCAGCATACACCTGCTCCACCAGGGCATTGTTCCGGCGTGTGGCCAGCCGCACCCACCACACGATCCGCTCCACGACAATGCAGACGGCGAAAGCGGCCACCGCGATGACCGGATACATGATGGGACCGCCGCGGTGGATGATATCGACCAGAAAATTCGCCAGAAATGGAGGGGGGAGCATGGATGGGTGGTGAAGGGGAAAACTTGCCGACGCCGCGGGCTATCTGGTTCTGATCCGGTAGGTCCAAGGCTGCGTCACGGTGGAGCCGGCATTGGCTCCCAAAGACCAGTTACGGGTGATGAAACCAAGGGTCTCGTTGTCCAGACGGGCATTCCCGCAGCTCTTGATAACAGTGCCGGAGGTGATACGGCCCGTGGTGTCCACGACCAATTTGAAAATAGTGGTGCCTGTAATGCCCGCACTCCGCGCCCAGGATGGATAATTTGGTCTTGGCGTGCGGCTTTTCAGGCTTTTGCCGCGGCCCTGCCCGGCTCCACTGCCACCGCCGCTTCCTCCCGCGCCGGTGCCTCCCGGTGCTGCCACAGGCCCAGCGGACCTTGCGGAGCTGACGGCGGGCTTCGGTTTTGAGGAAACGGGAGCCGGAGCGGTCACCCGCTGAGGCTGCCGTTTGGGATTAATAACCCTCAGCGCATTCACAATCTCCGGCGGGGGTGGAACAGTCACGGCATCCGGGGCGTCCACCACTTGAACAGGCTCGGGGGTGTCCGCGACTTCCGGAGTCGCTTGGGGAGGCTGCACATCCTCAGGCTGCGGAAGATTTTCAGGCACTGCTTCAGGCGGGGCCTCCACCTCCATATCGGAGGACTCGTCCGCATGGCTGTTGGCCAACGCCCCGCCGCCGGCCCCCATTTCGACAATGCCGGTTATGGCTCCAGGCATGAAATAATCCACCCAGCCCAGCGTCAGAACGCTGAAGGCCAGGGTCAGCACCAGCAGTCCCAGGCTGTCATGGATCTGTGCCGACTTGTCATATCCCAGCGACTGCCGCACCAAAGGTGAGATCAGCGGCAGAGGCGGCGGTCCGACGGGACGCGGAGCCGCGGGTCCGGGGGGCGGACCGTATATCTGAAGAGTCGGCATGACTTGCGGGGAATGGCGATGACCTAAACGGCCCGTTCGTCATGTCAAAGGGCAATTGAGATTATGTCTCAGTCTCAATTAGCGACCTGTCTTCGCCCCCGTGTGCCGCCAAGGGCTTTTCAGTTCCCCGTATTGGCCAGCCGTGTGGGCCGTGTTTTCCAGAACATGCAGCGCAGCGGATGCTCGTCCGTCAGATTGGCCTCCACGCCTCCCAGCAGGTCACCGCGGTAGAACTGCACGCCGACATAGTGATAGACCGGAGCCACCACGCATTCGTCCTCAATCAGCATTTTCTCCGCCTGCTGCAGGATGGCGTAGCGTTTGGCGGGATCGGCCTGCGCCGCCGCCTGGCCGATGAGGGCATCGTAGGCGGGGCTGGCCCAGCCGGTGCGGTTGTTGCCGCTGTTGGACAGGAACATGTCGAGGAAGGTGTTGGGATCATTGTAATCACCCACCCAGCTCGACCGGCTGACCTCGTACTCGAGCTTCTGCTGGGATTCGAGGTAGGTCTTGTACTCCTCCGTGGTCAGGGCCACGGTGATGCCCAGCTGCCGCCACATGGACTGCAGCTCCACGGCGATGCCCCGGTCCGAGGGGAATTTGGACGGAGAAAGGAAATCGAGCACCGGAAAGCCCCGTCCATCGGGGAACCCCGCCTCCGCCAGAAGCCGGCGGGCCTCCGCCAGATTGGGAGTCACGCCCCTCGGCGGCTGATAGCCGTCGCCCGCCCCCGGAGGCGTCATGGCGAAGGCCGGCACCTCCCCCAGCCGGGTCACCGCCGTGACGATGCGCTCCCGGTCGATCACCATGGTCAGCGCCCGGCGCACGCGGGGATCGTTGTAGGGGGGGCGGTTGGCATTGAAGCGGATGAACCAGGTCGCCAGAAAAGGCTTGTGGTGGAAAAACGGCCTGGTCCTCAGCTCGTCCGCCAGGGAATTGGGGATGAGCCCCTTGTCCATCATCAGATCCGCCCCGCCGGTGAGGAAGAAATTCACCGCGGTCGCCGGATTGTCGATGGGGAGCACGTCAATGGAGCCCATGCCCACCTGCGCCGCATCCCAGTAGGTGGGGCTGCGTTCCAGACGGATGCGGTCATTCAGCCGCCACTCCTTCAACCGGAAGGGACCGTTCACCACCAGGTTTGCCGGTTTGAAGTAGGCCATGCCCAGCTTCTCCCAAGTCGGCACATGGATGGGGCAGAAGGCCATGAAGGCCACCAGATCCTTGAAATAGGGCACCGGGTTGTTAAGTGACACCACCAGCGTCCAGTCGTCCTTCGCCAGCACACCCACTTGAGTGAAATCCTTGATTTTCCCGGTGTTGTAAGCCTCCGCATTGTGGATGCAGAAGAAGATGGAGGCGTAATCGGCCCCGGTCTCCGGTCGCAGGAACCGCTCCCAGGATTTCACAAAGTCATGGGCGGTGACCGGCTCGCCATTGCTCCACCGGGCATTCCTCCGGAAGGGAAAAGTGTAGGTTTTTCCGTCCGGCGAGGGCACCGCATCCAGGGCCACCCCCGGCTCCGCGCGTCCCTGCACGTTGTAGCGCATCAGGCCCTCGAACAGGGCGGTCACCACCCGTCCATCAATCTGGGAACTGACCTGCGCGGGATCGATGGAGCCCACCTCCGCGCCGTTGATGAACACCAGATCCGCCGGCGACTCCGCGCGCTGGCCGCAGCCGCCCAGCATCCAGGGAAGCCCCAGCAGAGCGATCAGCCGGACAGCGGAGAACAGAGAGAACCGGAAACAGGGCATGGGGGCGGGCACGATAAAATCCTGCGGCCAGCATGGCCGGGAACGTGCCAGCGGAAACGGGAATTTCCGGTTTCAGGCCGATTTTCCGCCAAGTGCCCGCGATCAGTCCCGGCACATAAAAACCGCCACCGTCAGGCCGGCGCCGATTGCCCAGACCTGCCAGGCTTCGGGGGTGAAGTAGGAGTAAAGCGCGAGCGCAAA
The DNA here is from genome assembly GCA_028293125.1 of Verrucomicrobiales bacterium. Taxonomy (GTDB): domain Bacteria; phylum Verrucomicrobiota; class Verrucomicrobiia; order Verrucomicrobiales; family V1-33; genus CAIZWU01. The sequence goes on from JAQGPJ010000048.1 coordinate 112,440, forward strand.
TCCCAGCAGCAGCACCTTGATATTCGGATTCCGCCGCCCATCCTTGATGGCCCACATTCCCAGCACGGAAAAGATAATCATGCCGATCAGGGCCAAGGGAGAAGGCAGAGTCATGCTGAAGCCTCACTGCCTCCCCTCCCCCCCACAACCGTCCATTCCCCGCCTGTCCGCTTTTTCATCCGCTCCCTTTCCTTCCTCAACCCTCCATTCCATCCTTTAAAATTCATGACTCTCGCCTGTCTCGGCACTGGTAAAATGGGCACTGCGCTCCTGCAGGGCATCACCGCCCGCCAGCTTTGCCCCGCCTCCTCCATTTTTGTCAGCGATGCCATTCCCGCCGCAGTGGCCGCCGCCGCCGCCAGCGTGCCGGGCATCCATGCCGCCGCCTCCAATCTGGAGGCCGCCCGCGCCGCGGGAGTGGTGCTGCTGTGCGTGAAGCCCGCCGGCATTGTGCCTCTGATCGAAACCCTTCAGGCCCTGCCGGAAAGCCGCCTGCTCATCTCCATCGCCGCCGGAGTCACGCTGGCCGCCATGGAGAAAGCCGCCGGCCACCACCGGGTGATCCGGGTGATGCCGAACACCCCCGCTCTCATCGGCATGGGGGCTGCCGCCTACGCCTGCGGGAGCGCGGCCACGGCGGAGGACGCCGCCACCGTGGAGCGGATCCTAGGGGCGGTCGGCACCGTGACCCGGGTCGCCGAGCCCCTGCTGGATGCGGTTACAGGCGTCAGCGGCAGCGGTCCTGCCTACGTTTACACCTTCATTGAGGCTCTGGCGGACGGAGGCGTGGCCGAGGGACTGCCCAAGGATCAGGCGCTGCGCCTGGCGGCTCAGACCGTGGCTGGAGCCGCCGCCCTGGTCCTGCAGACCGGCCAGCATCCCGCCGTGCTCCGTGATCAGGTGACCAGCCCCGGCGGCACCACCATCGCCGCGCTGGCCACGCTGGAGGCCAAAGGCTTCCGGTCCGCCTGCATCGAGGCTGTCCGCACCGCCGCCCGCCGCGCCCGCGAACTGGGCTGAAGAGCTGGCTGGCCGGTCACCAAATACGGAGTTGGAAGGTATCCTGCCGGAACGCACGGGTAAAATTGTTGCGCCAGGATTCCCGCATGGAGAGTTACATTTACGGGGAACCCATTCCTCTTTTCCAACCCCAACCCGTCAGCCGCCATGAAACCCCACCTTGCTTCCTTCCTCTGCGGTGCCGCTCTGACCGCCTGCGCCGTCCCTGTCATTTCCACGCTTCACGCCCAGACGGTGACCGTCACCCCGGCACAGACGCAGGTGCAGTATAAAATTCTCGCCGGCGGCCCTGTTCCGGATGGCAAAGTCATGGAGGAGGAACTCAACCGCCTGGCGGCCCAAGGCTGGCGGGTCCGCACCGGCGTGATGGCCGGTGTGATTCTGGAAAGAGAGTGACCCTTGGCATTCCCTCGACGCCATGGGCCGCTCCTTTGACCACATCGACCTGGGGGTGCCTCGTCTGGCCGAGGACGGGATTCGTGGGAGGGCGTCGCTTTCAGTATTGCCGTGCAGGACCCTCCGGAGAGGGATCCGGACAATGAGATCCTCCGCCAAGTATTCGAAAAATTCCGGAACAGTCCAGAGAGCGCCCTTTTTCCGCGACGGCCTCAAGCCCTCCGCTGACGGATCCTTTGAAATCCCCGGCATACTCCCAGACACTTACCGGATTTTTGCCACCATCCCCGGAGGTGACGGCGCGCCGGTGAATGCTGGAAGCCTGATCCGGACCGATCAGGAAAGTCCGGTCGAACCTCCTGCGCCGGTGAATATTGGAGAATTGCCACTGACCACTCCGGCTGCCTTCAAGCCATACTGTGGATGCGTTCCAGCCACACTTCACGGGGCCGCCGCAGCCAGATATAGTCGGATTTCCCTTGTGTCCTTTCGCTGCATGTCTGACAATAATTCCTCAAAGGAATTCCAGCCCACTGGACAAACCATGCTCATTCTGTTCGCGCTTTTTTGCCTTGTGACGGCCCTGCGCGTCACTTGGCTGACAGCCGGCATGAAGCCTGAAGAGCTTTCCGCTTTCCGCCTGCGTGACCGTCCCTGGCTGAAAAAAGCCTTTCCCCGGATGGTGTTTGTTCTGAATTGGCTGTTTTTATACATGCTTACATTCGATGGGCAGCGTCTGGTTTCCTTGGCGGGGTGGGATCCTCCTGGCTGGCTGAATATTCTGGTCTCCGTGTTTTTCATAGCCCTCAGTGTTCCGCTGGTTATCAGCGCCATCGTCTGGCATGCCTGGCGGTTTTTCCGATTCCGGACATCCCCGCACGGGCTGATCCACCTGCAGATGGCCATGCCGCCGCTTCTGATCATAGGAGGTCTGGTCTGGATAACCAGCTACTCGATCATCCATGGCATGTTTGCCGCGCCACAGCCATCGCCGTGACAGGTGGGCCGCAGCAGCCTGGCTGGAGCCATGCCCTCCTGACCCCGGCACGCGCCGGATTCAGTAACTCCCTGAACCGTAACTCGGCTGCACCGGCGGAGTCGGAAGGTGGGTGCGGATGCGGGTGGAGAAATCGCTGTCATCGTTCACGGCCCGGGCGCGGGCGTTCACGTGGGAGGCTTCGCGGTCAGCTTGGAAATCAGGTTTGGCGTGCAGCAGCCAGCCCTCCCTGTAGCCCTGCTTTTCATATGCCGCCGGACTGAAACGACGGCCGAAAAGAGGCTCGGTCCGACCCATGGCCTGCATGAGGTGCAGGCTGATGGCGCTGGCACAGCTGTCGGTCAGCGTGTTGTAGAATTCCGGGTGACCCTCCAGCCAGTTGGTGCGCGCGGCCATGCTGCGAAGCATCTTTTTCCCCTGCTCCGGAGTCAGACTGGTGCGGTGCAGATACACCTCCTCATCCTTCCGATAATTGGTCCGCAGCTTGATCACATCAGGCTCATCGGACCACACGTAGTGAATCTCATACTGCTTGAAGAAGCCCCGCAGCAGCGTGTTCGGCTCGTCCTTTTCCCGGCGCAGCTCGATGGACACCGCCAGCGGCGGCCCGTCCTGAAAGACAAAGCTGGTGATGACATGGGCCACCCCGGGAATGCCCCAGTGCACAAAGTGGAGATCCACATACTGCAGCTTCTCCAGATCATAGCTCTGCGTGTGCCAGCGCTCGTCAAAGTCCTCCACGCTGCGGTAGCGGAACTGTCGCAGCCCGGCCACCGTCAGCAGGTTCAGATCCGTGGTGATCCGCGCGGACTCCACCGTCTCTTTGGCATAGGCCAAATCCCCCTCCGGCACGCGCCGTGTCCACCAGACGGCCACGACCACAAACAGCACCAGACTCACCATCGCGCCGTGGCTGCGCGTTTTGGCCAGCCGGAAACTGGCCCAGACCGCAATGGCATATACCCCGCAAAGTATGAGCGCGGGCACGGAGGGCCCCATGAACCAGAAATAAAGCGCCAGCAACGCCCAGGCATGCAGCCCGGACAGCACTGTTCCCAGCAGCATTTGACCCGTTTTCCTCAAGCCGTGGCGGAGTTGTCTCATGGCGTGCAGCATCCACCGCCATCACCGTCCTGCCACACCGAATTGCGGGGCGGACGTTTTCCGCATTTTCCCGCACTCAATGATGATAAATCCCGCCCAGGAAGACCTTACCATTTCCCGTCCGGCACCTTGCCGCTCCTTTTTTGGGAAAAGCCGCCGGGCTGTCCGTTTTTACACCAACCATCCATCCATCCATCCGCCGCCACCCTCATGAACTCCCTTCCCGCCCGCCAGGACCGCCGGTCCTTTTTAAAAGCCAGCCTTGCCGCCGGAGCCGCGCCCTTCCTCCTGCCGGGACGCGTCTGGTCCGCCGAAACCGCCCCTTCCGAAAAGCTGCGCATGGCCTTCATCGGCAATGGCATTCAGAACGGCGGACTGATGCGCACCTTCATGACCAATGAGGGTGTTGTGGTTGCCGCCGTCTGTGATGCGGATAAGAACCGCCGCGAAAACGCCCAAAAGGTGGTGCAGGATTATTACCAGTCCAAGGGCCGCACCGAAAAGGTGGATGCCTGCAAGGACTTCCGCGAAGTCACCGCCCGCAAGGACATCGACGCCGTGTGCATCGCCACTCCGGACCACTGGCATGCCATAATCACCGTCGCCGCCCTGAATTCCGGCAAAGATGTGTACTGTGAGAAGCCACTGGTGCACTCCATTGAGGAGGGGGTGGCGGTGATCGACGCCGTGAAGCGCAACAACCGCATCCTTCAGACCGGCTCCATGCAGCGCTCCAGCAAGGAGTTCCGCGCCGCCTGCGAGGTTGTGCGCAACGGGTATATCGGAGACGTCAAAAGCGTGACCTGCAGCTTCGGCGTTCCCGCCGTGGACTGCGATCTGCCGGAGGAGCCCCTGGAGCCCGGACTGGACTGGGAACTGTGGCAGGGGCCCGCTCCCCGCCGCGGTTACAACTCCATCCTGAGCCCCCGCGGTGTGCACAATCACTTCCCGCTCTGGCGCCTGTACCGGGAATACGGCGGCGGTTATGTCACGGACTGGGGCGCGCATCACCTCGATATCGCGCAGTGGGCCCTGGGCATGGATGAGAGCGGTCCGGTCAAAGTGCTGCCGCCCTCCGATCCCAAAGCCACGCACGGGGCGCAGTTGGTGTATGCCAACGGCGTCGCGGTCACACATGTGGATCACGGCCTAGGGGTTGAGATCCAAGGCAGCGAAGGCTCGGTCCGCGTGGACCGCGGCAAAATCGAGGTCATCGTCAAAGGCCAGACCCTGGCCTCGTTTGTGGACAAATCCTCCGGCACCTCCCTGGACCGCGAGGTTGCCAAGCTGGACAACACCTTGCTCAAGGATCCCAAAGTCCGTCTCTACCGCACGGAGAAAGGCAACCACCTTGTTGACTTCCTCACCAGCGTGCGCAGCCGCCAAAAGCCCTGCACCCACGAAATCATCGGCGCCCGCAGCGCCACGGTGTGCAATCTGATGAACCTCGTTTACCAGCACCGCAAGCCCATCGGCTGGAATCCCGCCAACTTCACTTTCGCCGAGCCCGCCGGCGATCCCGCCTGGCTGAAATACGCCTACCAGAACGGCTGGAAACTGGCCTGACAGCGGACATGCGGCGGGACTGAGGGCTCAATCAAAAACCCCGGTCCCCCGGATAAACAAACAGGATCCCCGCCGCCATGGCCGGGATCCTGTTTTGTTATTACCCGGCAGCGGTCAGAGTTGGGGAATGGATCACTCCGACTCTGTTGCCGCCGGCGCCGGCGGGGGCGCGGCGGTATTCACAGAGGCGAGGCCCGCCGCGGAGAGCCAGGCCCGCCAAGTATCGGGATAGCGCCAACGGAATTGGGCTCAGACTGTCCTCACCGGCTTCCGGATTTGGAATCACGCCCATTCAGGCGGCGGCCTCCGCCACGGCCAGCAGTTCCCGCGCGGCCCGTTCGCCGCTGTCCACGCCGCCGTCCATAAAGCCGGGGCTCTCCTCACTGGTGTGCTCCCCGGCAAAGTGGAGGCGGCCCCCCAGCTCCGGTGTGGCTCCGTCGGCGATCATGCCGCAGTACTGCCCTACCAGAGGCGCGCTGAAGGAGCCTTTGGCGAATGCGAAATGCGTCCAGTCCATGGAGGCCATATGGCCGTCATAGGCGGTCCGGGCCTCCGGAAAGACTTCGCTGATCTGCTTCAGATAGCCCGGTGCCGATCCTGACGAGAATTTGCGGGCGGCCGCGCCTCCGATATAGCAGGTGAGTATCCCGCGGGAACCGCGCTGGCCGGCGCTGGCATTCCAAGTCTGCCACAGGCCGTCACTGAAGGCCCCGCCCTGATTGGCCGGTGTGAGCTTATGCCAGAATTTCTCCCGGAAGCTGAGCATCACCTTGGCGTTCTCACCGAATCCCAGCTCCTGAATGGCTTTCCGCTTCGGAGCGCTCAGTGCCAGCCGGTCCACGCCTGAAATATGCCGCAGCACGCTGAACGGCATAGTCAGGATCACCCGGCCATAGGACACGCGCTTGGTCTCCCGGCCATGGTCAAAGGTCAGCGCGATCTCCTTCCCGTCATCCTCGATGCGGTTCAGACGGTGGCCGGCATGCAGCGCCGCATGGCCTTCCAGCCGTCTGACCAGGGCATCCGGCAGCGCGCCGCTGCCTCCCTCCACCCGCCATGCCTCATCGCTGTCACCATAGAGTTTGAGTCCCTCACTGGTGTCCGGCGAGATGAAATCCACAAAATTCAGTGCCGACTGCAGGCGGGTGTCCAGCCCGTACTCCGTCACATAGGCGATATCCAGAATTTTAATCAGCCAGGGCTCAGTGCCGGTGGCCCACCCGGCCTCATTCAGATAACGGTCCAGCGGCACCTGATCCAAGGCGCGGGCCTTGGCCGTGAATTCCCCCTTTTTATCGTAGAGTCCCTCCGCATCCGCTGCGATCCGCTTCGCCAAGGGGGCAAAGGCGGGAATCAGATCGGCATCGGTGCGGATTCTGCCGTTCAGGACATAATAATCGCTTCCGGTCTCCGCGCCGGTTTTCAGGTGCTGAACGCCCACGCCCAGCTCCTTCGCCAGGCGGATCAGCGCTTTGTGGCCGGTGTCCACCAGTTCGCCGCCCAGTTCACAGAACATGCCGTCCTCATTGAAATTCTTTTTTGTCCACATACGTCCTCCCATCCGGGCCGCAGCTTCGTAAAGATGGACCTCCACACCCCGCTGATGCAGCCGCCAGGCCGCGGTCAGACCAGCCACCCCTCCACCGACAATGGCGACTGCTCCTTTGGGTGCCTTGACCGCCAGGCGGCCTCCGCCTCCGCCCAGTCCCGCACAGCCGGACAGCACGCCGGCACCCGCCAGCGTCAGGCTTTTCGCAAAATCCCGCCGTGACCATCCCCGCGCCGCCTTGCCCTCCGATGGCTGGATCTCCCCTGTGCTGCGCATGGCATGAACCAACTGACGAAAAACCGGAGTGCGGGCATTCATGCGGCAACGCTTAGACAACCCCGCGGGCAAACGCAAGTCAATCCAGGAAAGTGTTAATGAAGGCGCTGCGGACTCCATTTCAACAGGTGCCTGATTTTCCCTCCCCGCAGGGACTCCCCACCGCCGAACTCAATTCCAGTCTCCGCATTGCTAAAAATACCAGCGTAATACTGAGTTGAGGAACAAATCTCTTTGCCAAGGGAGTTCCCATATCTTAAATTTTGTTCATTTTACCTGACTTTCATCCCACTCAAACAGGCTGATCCCCCGTTGAACACCGTTGGAAATGCAGGGGATTTCCCGGTGCGGACCGGAAAGTGCTTTCGTGTTTGCACATCCGGGCGCGGCTGTGCTAGCGTCCCCGCTCCATTCGGCCCTCACCCCCCCTCCAGATCCCCCTTTTGTTCATGGAACCCGACCGCGTCACGCAGGCCTTTCTCTCCCGCTTCACAGAACCCATCCTTCAGGAGGCCGAGAGGCTGCGGAAAGAGGGAGCCGTCAAACAAATCTTCGGAGGGGCCGCCTTTGTCCGGGCCCGGGTGGAGGAGGGAGGGGATGTTTACCGGGTGATGCTCAAACGCGAAGCCCACGGCTGGGAATGGGAGCTGACCGGTCCCGAATCGCAGCACCCCGCCGTGGTGGCCGCCGCCATGCTGGAGCGCGTGTCCCGCGGGGAGGCGCTGCCGGATTCCCCCAACGAGGTCGGCGATGCCTCGCTGCTGGAGTTGATCGAGGAGAAACTGGGCCGCAGCCTGTCCCCGATGGAGGACGTTTTTGTCGAAAAGCTGGAGAAGCGCTACCGCCGGTATGAAATGGAGCAGGCGCTCTTTGACACCGATCTGGTGCGCCTGAGTCCGAAATGGACGGTGGAGAGCTATGAGCCGGTGACCATTTGGCCGGAGCCGCCGAAGGACATTCTGCAGTTTTGGAACTACATCGCCGCGGCCTTTGAGCGGAAGCGCATCGTTTATCCGCCGTTCATGGAGGTCATCACGGAGAAGGAGGCCACCAAGGAGCAGATGCGCGCCTGGGAGCGCGAGCGCGAGATGGCCGCCTGGCAGGCCCGCGTGGACCGGGTGATCATGGCTCCGGTCACGCCGCCCCGCCATTTGGAGCTGCGGCTTCTCCTGACCACCCGCGAGGCCAAGCTGCAGCAGCGCGTGCCGGGTCAGCACCCGCCCGGCGATTATGAAAACATCGTCGGCGAGGTTGATCTTGGGAAGCTGCGGCAGGCGCAGGCGCAGGGTCAGCTGCTGCTGGACGATGTTTCGGAGTCCCTGGTGTCCCAATGGGCCGGTTACTGGAGCGCCGGCGACGTGCCCTCCCCCACCCTGCGGCTGGAATCCTACCAGGCCCGGGAATTTCTCGGTCAACTGCTTCGCCAGCGGGCTTTGAGCGAGCGGCTGGTGACGCTGGATGAGACACCCTTCTTCCACGTCGCTGATCCCCTCCGCTGGGAGTGCCAGGATCCCGCTCCGGAGCAGGAATCCGAGGGCGCCTACGGATTGCAGCTGACCATGGCCGACGGAGAGCCTGTCCCCTACGCCCTGACGGTGCTGCCTGGGCCGGCCACATTCTATCTTTCGGATGAGGCCGTGTTCCGCGGTCCGCGCCCGTGGATGGACACTCCCGAAGCCATGCCGCGCTATGACGTGCCGGCGGAGGTGGTGGAGAGCGAGACCGGGGTCGATTTCCTGCGGCGGCTGGATGTGGCCCTGCCGCCGGGGCTCAAGTCCCGCGCCGTGGAGGCTGTGCTGCAGCCGCGCCTGATGATGAAGCTGGCCAAACGCGGACCCGCCGCCGACGCGGAGGTGGTGCAGGCCGAGGTGATGGCCAGTGATGACGATCTCTACCGCACCGAAATCCTGGAGCGCGACACCTGGCGCGTGGAGCAGACGAGGCGGTTCGAGGACGGCCGCCTGCCGTGGTTCGACCGGCGGGCCCTGTATGCGGTGCCGGACTACCTGGCGGAGATAGGGCTGGCCTGGGACGGAGCCGGCAAGTTCTTCAAGGCCCGCCTGACCAAAACGTTTCCTGACAAATTTGTGAAGTGGCTCGACGCCCTGCCGAAGGAGGTGTCGGTGGAGTTGGACGGCGACCTGAAATCCCTGCGCGCCGACCCGGTGAAGGCGTCGGTGAAATTTGAGATCACGGAGGCCGGGGAGATCGACTGGTTCGATCTCAAGGTCATGGTGGAGGTGGAGGGCATGGACCTGACACGGCAGCAGATCCGCGATCTGGTGGAGGCCCGCGGCGGCTTTGTGCGCATGCCCTCAGGCGCGTGGCTGCGGCTGGAGCTGAGCCTGACCCACGAGCAGGAGGCCGCGGTCAGCCAGCTGGGACTGGATGTCTATGATCTGTCCGGCGAGACCCACCGCATGCATGTGCTGCAGCTGGCGGAGCCGGGCGCGGTCGAGATCTTCGATCCCGAGGCTTGGAACCGGGTCTGTGACCGCGCCAGCCGCCTGAAGCTTCAGATCCGCCCTCCGGTGCCGGCGGGCTTCCAACTCCAGCTGCGTCCCTATCAGATCGAGGGCTTCCACTTCCTTGCCTATCTGGCCACCAACCGCTTTGGCGGCATCCTGGCGGATGACATGGGTCTGGGGAAAACCGCGCAGAGCATCTGCTGGATTCTGTGGCTGCGGGAACGCGCCGAAGCCGCCGCCCTGGCGGAGGCCAAGGGAGGGGAGCCGAAGCCCGTCTCCCCGGTGCTGGTGGTGGCTCCGAAGTCCGTGCTGGATGTGTGGGCCGGAGAAGTCACCAAATTCGCCCCCTCCCTCCGGGTGCAGGTGGTCCGCGACAAGGCGGAACTGGATGTCAGCCGGCTGGGCACGGAATTCGATCTGCTGGTGCTGAACTACAGCCAGCTGCGCGTGAACGGAGACAAGCTGAAATCCATCACGTGGCTGACCATCGTGCTGGATGAGGGCCAGCAGATCAAGAATCCGGACAGCATGGCCGCCCGCTCGGCCCGCGAACTGACCTCGGACCACCGGCTGGTGCTCAGCGGCACACCCATTGAAAACCGCCTGCTGGATGTCTGGAGCCTCATGGCCTTCGCCATGCCCGGCGTGCTGGGGAACCGGAAGTATTTCAAGGACCGGTTCGACCGCCGCAAGGACACCGGTGCCCAGGTCCGGCTGGGAGCCCGGCTGCGCCCGTTCCTGCTGCGCCGCACCAAGGGCCAGGTGGCTCTCGATCTCCCCAGCCGCACTGAGGAGGACATGTACTCCGCACTTGAGGAGGTGCAGGAGGAGCTCTACAACGCCGAACTGCAGCGCATGCAGCGCATCCTGCTGGGCTTGGACAGCGACGCCGCCCTGCGCAAAAACAGCTTCGTCATTCTTCAGGGACTGATGCGCCTGCGGCAGATCTGTTGCCATCCCGGTCTCATTGACGACAAATACGCGGAGACTCCCAGCGCCAAGCTCACAGCGCTTTTCTACCTGCTGGACCAGCTGCGCGAGGCCAACCACAAAGTGCTCGTCTTTTCTCAGTTCACCTCCATGCTGGACATCATCAAGGCCCGGCTGGACGCGGAGCAGCGTCCCCATGTCATGCTCACCGGCCAGACCAAGGACCGTCAGACCGTGGTCCAGGAGTTTCAGTCCTCCAAGGAGCCTCTGGTTTTCCTGCTCAGCCTCAAGGCGGGGGGCAGCGGCCTCAACCTCACCGCCGCCAGCTATGTCATCATGTACGATCCCTGGTGGAACCCCGCCGTGGAGAGCCAAGCCATCGACCGGACACACCGTATCGGCCAGACCAATCCGGTCATCGCCTACCGCCTGCTCGCCGCGAACACCGTGGAGGAGAAAATCCGCCGGCTCCAGTATCAGAAGCAGTCCCTCGTCACCGGCGTGCTGGGCGAGGAGAGCTTCGCCAGCAATCTCGCCCTCGACGACGTGCGCTCCCTCTTCACCCGCGACGAGACCCCCGAGCCCCTAAAAAAGGGCAAATCCCGCGGCCAGCTGGTCAGGGATTTTTAAGCCATTGCAGGCAGGCGGCCGGGAACTGGCGCCCGGCTGCCTGTGTTCAAGGGTTCCCATGAACCGGCATCTGAATTGAGGGATGGAATGCCCGGTACAGAGACGCTGTTCCGGGACCACTGGAATCATAAACCGCAGCGTGCTGTGAGCGGCCGCTATAAGGGCCACGGTATTTCCCCGGATGACAGAATGCCCGGCGGAACCTTCAGCGCCCCGCTGGCGGCATCAATCAGGCCGTTCCGCTCATCCTCAATGTCCGTGGCCTGAGTGTAGACGTCGCCCGCCACCCGCACTTGGCGCAGTTCCTTTTTGAAGAGGCTTATACGTTCCGCGCGTTCCGCGCTCCCTTCCGGGCCGCCATAATCCGAAAAGCCAAATCCTCCCCATTCACTCACCATCAACGGAACCTGACCCCGGTGGAAGTAGGGATCACCGATCACCAGCGGATTGACAGCAACCTTCTCCAGTTCTCCCTGCGCCAGCTTCCCGAGGAGGTCACGCCAGCGCTCCACATCCGGTGTGTAGAGGTGCGCGGTGAGGAGATCGGATTTCAAACGGCCCTCCCATGACACATGATGCCATCCGTCATTGTCCACCACAAGGAACTGCGGGTGATGGATCCGCATGTAGTGATAAGTATCCGTTATATATTCCCGGGCGCTGCGGTTTGTAGCAATATCCTGCACTCCCCAATCCTCGTTGTAAAGGCTCCAGATCACCACCGAGGGATGGCTCCCGATCAGCGCCAGCATGCGTTTTAGCTCCGCATAGTGGTTCTCCCGGCTCCGGGGACTCGAAGTGTGGGGGCTGGGCACCTCCACCCACAGCATCAGCCCCGTTTCGTCCGCGAGACTGCAGATCCTCGGGTCAATGCCCGCAATATGAATCCGTACCAGGTTGCAGCCCAGTTTTTTCATGGCATGCATATGCCGCCGCATTTCCTCATAGGTGGCTGTTCCGGGCTGGTAAAGAATCCCATCGAGATAGACAGGCCGGTTATTAAGATAAACGAACCGACCGCGGGTCTCGATTTTTCTTAAACCGAATTGAGTTTCAATCTGGGCGGCGTTGCCATCAGCATCGATCAGCTGCGCCACCAGCAGGTAAAGGTCGGGGTGTGACGGACTCCAAAGCCGGGCGCCGGGCAGTTCCACCACCACCCGCTGGAATTTTTCGCCCGCTTCCAATTTCAGAGGAAAATCGGCCTGGGCCACAGATTCGGAGCGTATGGCTCCCGATGCGTGGTGCTCATAAATTCTCAGATGCAGATTGTAGGCTCCCGCATCGTGAATCCGCGTGGTGAAATCAAAACGCACCAGCTGATCCTCCACCACACTCATCACCGCCACGCGGGAGCGCAGCCGGTTCCGCTCCACAGTTTCCAGCCATACACTGCGCACCGCTCCCGTGAAAGTTTGGTACCAGATGCCGCCCCGTTTGTAAACGTGCGACTCCTGTTTTCCACGCGGGAGCTCCGCATCCATGCTGGCTGAGATGCGCACCGTCAGCCGGTTCCAGGAATGCAGCACTTCCGCAGGCAACTCATATGAAAAGGAATTGTATTCACCCAGATGCGCCTCCGCGCCTTCAATGGTGCGCAGTAAAATTCCATTCAGCCAAACCCGCGTCTCATACCCGCAGGCTCCGAACGTGAGCTGCAAAAGGGTGCCGGGCGTGCCGCCCACGACTGAAGACAGAGCAAATTCACATTCATACCATGCCACCACCCTGTCGTTCCACTGTTGCTTTGGCTGATTCTGCTGCGCCTCCCGGATTCCGGCCAAATGCTGCTCAATGGAGCCAGGCCATAAAACAGTGTGCTGATAGGCATGGCCCCGGGGCCATCCGTCAGAAAGTCCCCGGTCCTCCGGATCATGAGCAAACCGCCACTTCCCGTCCAGCAATTTATAAAAATTGGACCGGATCACGGCCCGTGGAAGCGCTTTTTTCCTGTCCTGCACGGCCTCGGCGGCCTCTCTCTCGTGGGTGAAACCAAAATCGTGTATTTCCTCTTTCATGAATGTTCTATCTATCCGGCCAAGTCCTCGCTGTTACAAGGCCGGCAAAACCGGAAATTAACCGCTGGAACGGTTTCGTAAATCTTGTTCGGAAATTTTCACTCCGGGATGCTGTCTTCAACTGATCCCGGAAAGGCAAAATGCCAGCTTTCATAAAATGCGGCTGGCATTTTGCCTGAAATGAACGTGTGCTGTTCATTGAGGATTTTACCGGCTTGCATCCTTGCCAGCATTGGGAAGTTCCTATGGAGGAGTCAGCTGCCGGAAAGCGTCTTCCTATCCCAAACATGCCTGGCACTGCTTCTGCGGATAGAGCGTGTCCCCGTTTTTGGGGGATCAATGCTGAACCCATATGTCACGCCGCACACCCCTCATCGTTCCGGAAGCTGGCTCCGCGCTTCAAAACCTGTCCGCCACGCGCCCGGCTCCGGCCCTTCCCCGGAATCCATCATCCGCCGCCATGCCGGTGATGCCGGTCCTGACAGATTTTGTGGTGTTCTCCCATCTGCGCTGGGATTTTGTTTTTCAGCGCCCGCAGCATCTTCTGACCCGGTGCGCCGCGGACCACCGGGTGTTCTACATTGAGGAGCCGGTCTTCGGCGCGGAGGGGACGGTGCCTTTCATGGAGACGGGCGAGAGGGCCAATGGACTGGTGGTGGCCGTTCCCCATCTGCCATCCGGCATGCCGGCGCCGGACGTGGATGCCGCCCTCGGGGATCTGGTGGACCGGCTTTTTGCCGCGGAGAACATCACCGACTTCATGCTGTGGTACTACACTCCCATGGCGCTGCCCTTCACGCGCCATCTGAAGCCCCTGGGCGTGGTTTACGACTGCATGGACGAGCTTTCCCTCTTCAAGGGGGCCCCCCCGCAGCTGCTGCCCCTGGAGCGGGAGCTCTTTGCGCGGGCCGATATTGTCTTCACCGGGGGACAGACCCTTTTTGAGCACAAGAGGGCGCTGCACGGCAACATTCACGCCTTTCCCAGCAGCATCGAGGCGCACCATTTCGGCAGGGCCCGCGATGCCGCCCTGGAGGAGGCCGGTGACCAGCGGCACATCCCCGGCCCCCGGATCGGGTTCATCGGAGTGATCGACGAGCGGATGGACCTGGACATTCTGGAGGGCGTGGCCGCCGCCCGCCCCGGATGGAGCGTGGTCGTGGTGGGCCCGGTGGTCAAAGTGGATCCGGAAACGCTGCCCCGGCTGCCCAATATCCACTACCTGGGGCCCCGGCCCTATCAGGATCTTCCGGCCTATCTCAAGGGGTGGGACGCGGCCATCCTGCCCTTCGCCCTGAATGACTCCACCCGCTTCATCAGCCCTACCAAAACCCCGGAATACCTGGCGGCGGGCGTTCCGGTGGTCTCCACCCCGATCCGGGATGTGGTCACTCCCTACGGGGACCGGGGACTGGTGCTGGTGGCGGACACTCCGGAGGCGTTCACCAAAGCCATTGAGCGGCAGCTGACCGCCGCCGCCGGGGCCCGGGAGGCGTGGCTGGGGAGGGTGGACGCCTTCCTGGCCTCGGGATCATGGGAAATCACATGGGGCCGCATGCTGGGGCTGATCCACACGGTGGTGGGCGGGAAATCCGCCGGTGCCCGTGCCGTCCCCCGGACACTCGCGCTCCCGCCGCCGGTGCCCGGTCCGTCCGCCGCCTCAGTCCCCCGCAGTGCCTGCAAAACCCCCGCCCCGGCATGACATCCCCTTCCGGCAGTCTGGAAATGTGGGGCGGGATTGAATG
>JAQGPJ010000115.1 GCA_028293125.1 Verrucomicrobiales bacterium
TTGATTGCTGCAGGAGCCACTCGGTTCCTACCTGCTCCACATCGGCGTCTGTTTTGCAGGCAATGACGGCTTTGATAATTCTTCGGGAATGTCGACATGGAAGGTGCGCGGAATGATGGTCAGCTGCTTTTTGGTGGTCAGGGGCTTCAGTCCCGGAATGATGGGCACGGTAATGCCGGCGGCGCGGCAGGCATCCACATACTCGAAGTATTTTTTGTTGTTGAAGAACATCTGCGTGGTAACATAGCAGGCGCCGCTGTCGACTTTCGTTTTCAGGAAGCTCAGATCAGTAGCCAGGTTTGGCGCTTCGAAATGCTTTTCGGGGTAACCGGCAACGCCGACACAGAAATCGGTCTTCACGGCATTTTTGAGGTCTTCTTCCAGATAAAGGCCCTGGTTCATCCGCATCACCTGCTCCAGCAGATCAATGGCATAGCTGTGGCCGCCAGGCTGTGCTTCGAATATGGCCTCGTTGCGGGGCGCATCGCCGCGCAGCACCAGCACATTGTCGATTCCAAGGAAGTGGAGGTCGATAAGGGCATCTTCGGTTTCTTCTTTGGTAAAGCCACCGCAGATGAGGTGCGCAACCGCGTCAACGGCATAGCGGTTTTGCAGGGCAGCGCAGATGCCTACCGTGCCCGGCCGCTTGCGTACCTGCACCTTTTCGAAAGTGCCGTCGGTCTTGCGCTTGAAAGTAGACTCGCTGCGGTGATAGGTAACATTGATGAAAGAGGGTTTGTATTCCATCAGTGGATCGAGATGCTCCCACAATGACTTTACGCCCTTGCCTTTCAGGGGCGGCAGAATTTCAAAAGAAACCAGGGTGCGGTCGGTGCCCCCGGCAAGATGATCGGTCACTTTCATAAGGAAGCGAAAGTACGCCCGGGGCGCATAAGATGGGCTTTGGACTACGTAAACGTTTGCGTTGCAGCCCTGCGTGGCGCGCCATTCACACGCGGCTGTGCCGTTAAGGTATTGGCAAAAGACAGTGCCGGCAAAGCGGCAAGCCCTACTTTTGATCAAACTTCTTCGCTTGTCCATCCGCATTCATACCAGCGCGCTCGTAAAGCGCTACCGCGCCCGCACCGTGGTCGATCATGTTTCGATCGAAGTGAAGCAAGGCGAGATCGTAGGCCTGCTGGGTCCGAATGGTGCCGGCAAAACCACCACCTTCTATATGACCGTGGGTCTTATCAAGCCGGATGAAGGGGAAGTGTTTCTCGACGACGCCAATATCACCAAGCTGCCGATGTACAAGCGGGCGCAAATGGGCATTGGCTACCTGCCCCAGGAAGCATCGATCTTCCGTAAGCTGACCGTGGAAGAAAATATCGTGTCAGTGCTCGAAATGACCGGCAGGCCGAAAAAGGAGCAGCGCGAAAAGCTGGAGGCCCTGCTCGATGAGTTCCGCCTGCAGCACGTGCGCAAAAGCAATGGCGATGTGCTTTCGGGTGGCGAGCGCCGCCGCACCGAGATTGCGCGGGCGCTGGCGGTGGATCCGAAGTTCATCCTGCTCGACGAGCCCTTTGCGGGTATCGACCCCATTGCCGTGGAAGATATCCAGATGGTGGTGGCGCGCCTCAAGTACCGGAACATCGGTATCCTTATCACCGACCATAATGTAACGGAAACCCTTTCCATTTGCGACCGCGCCTACCTGCTCATCGACGGAAAGATCTTCCGCCACGGCACCGCCGAGGAACTGTCCGATGACGATCAGGTGAAGCGCCTTTACCTCGGACGGAACTTCGAGCTGCGAAGAAAAGACTACCTGCTCGAAGAAGCCGGTGTTCCTTCGCAGCCAGCGGCTCCAGCGCCCGACCCGGAAGCTTAATCAAAGAGGGCTATAATGCCTGTGTCAAAGGCGGCAATCCGTAACTTTCCGGCATGACCTGCACCCTGCGCAAGGCAACTATCGCCGACGCCGAGCTCATTGCCGATATGAGCCGCCAAACTTTTTACGACACGTTCGCCGCCGATAACGATCCGGCCGATATGCAGCTGTTCCTGAATGAGCAGTTTACCCGTGGCCGCCTGCTGATCGAAGTAGGGCGTCCGGGCCTCGAATTCATACTTGCTTATGTTGGTTCCGAGGTGGCCGGATACCTGAAGCTACGTGATGCCCGCCCACCCGCAGGTATCGACGGGCCTGCCCTGGAGGTAGCCCGCCTGTACGCCCTGAAAAACTTTATCGGCAAAGGCATTGGCGCCGCCCTCATCGAAGAAAGCCTCCGGATCGCTGCCGGGAAAGGTAAGGAGTGGATCTGGCTTGGCGTATGGGAGCGCAATGCCCGCGCCATTGCTTTTTACGAACGCTGGGGCTTTGAGAAATTCAGCGAGTGCGATTTCCTGCTCGGCCACGACAAGCAGCGCGACTGGCTGATGAAACGCAGGGTATAACCGCGCGACTAACCGTTTATTCGTTCGTTAATCCGAAGACTACCGGCGCTGGCGCCATTGGTCAACGGTCATAGTAAACCTGCGCTCCCTGGTGCTGTAGGCGCCTGCATCGGTCCAGCCCTGGAGGCGGTAGAAGCGCTCGGCGCGTGTATCATAGGCCGTGCTTAGCCAAACCGTTTCTGAGGTCTGGGTGAAATACCAATCCATCATAAGCCGGTGCAGCTCTTTTCCAATACCAAGTCCTTCGTAAAGGGGATCCACGAAAAGCGCCCAGATGCTGTGATCGACCAGATCGGCAATGGCGAAGCCGGCAAGCTGCGCCCCATCATGCCCTACCCATCCTTTGCCGCGCACTTCCAGATAGCGGATGCAATCCGAGTCAGGAACGAGCGAAGGATCGGAAAGCACATTTTCCTTCACCAGGTGACGAACTACCTGCATAGCCGGCACGTCTTCCCGCGTTGCTTCCCGAAAGGCGATACCGGTCATGGCGCTGTTTTTTGAGTTTGGTCGAAAAAGCGCTGCAGCATACATCCCAGCAGCGCGG
>JAQGPJ010000112.1 GCA_028293125.1 Verrucomicrobiales bacterium
ATATGACAAGTGCTTGCATTGGTCGAAATACCATGTATGCAGGTGTTGGACGTTCAGAAAAACCTGTCACATCCCTTTCAATGCCAGCTTTCGGCATCCCCGTTCGGCTTGGAATTTGAAACTAAGCTCCATTTCACTGACTGACAATAACCTGCAACTTTCATTCCACTTTTTCCAGCCCCAGTTTGTCCATCAATTCGTAGAAAGTGGGTCGGCTGATGCCGAGTTCCTTGGCGGCGGCGGTTATTTTTCCTGAATGCGTGGCAAGGGCACGCTGGAGGAGGCCGCGTTCGAGGGCTTCCCGGGCTTCCCGGAGAGTGATGCCCGGAGGAGCCGCTGGCAGCTCCATATCGTTGATACGGATCCGGTTCCCGTCGGCCATGATAGCAGCGCGCTGGATCCGGTTCTGCAGTTCGCGGACATTCCCCGGCCAGCTGTGGGAGGCAATGGCGTGGAGGGCTTCCGGAGCAAATACGAGGTCCTTGCGTCCGTTTTCAGCCGCGTAGCGGACGAGGAAGTCCCTCGCCAGAGCGACAGCGTCGCCGGCGCGCTGCCGCAGGGCGGGAAGACTGAGCACCACCACCGCCAGACGGAAATACAGGTCCTCGCGGAATTTCCCATCCGCAATCGACTGCTTCAGGTCGGCATTGGTGGCGGCCACAATGCGGGTGTCGATTTGGATTTCCTCCCGTCCGCCGACCCGGTGAAGCCGTTTGTCCTGGAGAAAGCGCAGCAGTTTGACCTGAATGGCGGCGGGCAAATCCCCGATTTCATCCAGAAACAGGGTGCCGTCCTCCGCGCCCTCAATCAGCCCCTTCCGCTGTTTGTCGGCTCCGGTGAAAGATCCCTTTTCGTGCCCGAAGAGTTCGCTTTCGATCAGATTTTCCGGGATGGCGCTGCAGTTGATGGCGACGAAGGGTTTCGCCCTCCGGTCGCTCTGTCGATGGATCGCCCGCGCCACCATTTCTTTCCCGGTCCCGCTTTCCCCCAGCACCAGAACCGGAGCGGAGGATTTGGCCACCTTCCGGATCATGTCGAAAATGCTGTGCATTTCCGGGCTGGAAGCCATCATGCCCTCGAAGACCTTCGGTTTGAGATTTTGTTGCAGGCTCCGGAACTCGCGCTCCAGTCCGTTTAGATACAGACAGCGCCGCAGCACCAGCTGAAGTTCTCCGGTATCAACCGGTTTACAGAGAAAATCATACGCTCCGGCCCCCACCGCGCGGAGGGCATTCTCTTTTTCCCCCTGCCCCGAAACAATGATTACTTTAGCGCCCGGATCCAGCGCGAGCAGTGCGGACAGGGTGGCCAGTCCCTCCTCCGGATCATTGGGGCGGGGCGGCAGACCGAGATCCAGCAGCACTGCTTGGGGATCTCCGGTTTGGAATTGTTCAAGCGCTTCAGTGCGGTCCCCCGCAATCAGAATGCTGTAATCGCCGGTCAAGGCCCACTTCATCTGGGTGCGGATTTCCTCATCGTCATCGACAATCAGAATGGTGGCCTTCATGCGCGGGGAGTCGGAACCTGCAGGAACTGAACCGCTTTGTCCGGGGAGGACCCGGGCGGCGGGATGAATTTCGTGTGAAGCTGCAACTTCCGGTTAGCGCTGGCAAGGGCGCAGCCGGCGGATTCAGGCGGCGGATTCCGCCGGGCCCGGGGCAGTAGAAATCGGAAGATTGACCCGGAACAATGTTCCCTGATGAGGCTCGCTTTCCACCAGAAGGGTTCCCTGATGGGCTTCGATGATCATGCGGGACTGAAACATGCCGATTCCCAATCCCTGCTTTTTCGTGCTGTGGAAAGGCCGGAAAAGAGAGTTCCGGATAAATTCCGCAGACATTCCCGATCCGTTGTCCCCAACTGTCAGCTGCACCCGGGAAGCCTCGCAGCGCGAGGAAATGGTGATCTGTCCGCCAGCTCCGGTGGCGTCCCGGGCATTCAATACCAGATTGGTGATCACACTGCGGATCTGCTCTCCGTCCAGTTGAAGCTGCGGCACCGGCTGTAAATTTTTCACCAAATTCCGGCCCTGTAAAACAGCGGCACCCATCGTGGAGAGGGCTGACTCCACCACCGAGTTCAGATCATTTCCCTGCAGGGCGGGAGTCAGACTGCGGCGGAGCGACCCCAGCCGGTCCGTCAGTTGACAGATGCGATCGGCGGTTTTGGCCAGCCCCCGCAAGGCGTCTTCGCGGAATTCCGGATTGTCGTAGTGTCTGGGCAGATTCTGTAAAGTCAGGTTCAGACTGGAGGCGGCATTTTTCAGATCATGCACAAAAAAAGCGGACATTGCCTGAAATGCCTCCATCTCCCGGGCCTGAAGCAGTTCCTCCCCCTGACTTTGATTGAGCAGGCGAGCTCCCAGTTCCTCTGCAATACATCCCAGCAGATCCAGTTCCTCCTGTGAATAAATCCGCCCCTGCACCCGGTCCGACAGCACCAAAAGTCCCAAAATTCTGTCCCCGGACATCAGCGCCACCGCCCACCGGTGCCCGCCATGCGCGAACTGCACCGGGGTCAGGGCTTGCACCGCCGCAACCCATGGCGCGCCGGATTCATCCAGATCAAAGGGACGGCCGGTCCCGCGAAGATCGGTGACAATCCTGCCGCTGACCGCAGGATCAAGCTCAGGGGATTCCGGGGAATCGCCCCCGGTGCGGGAGGTCGAGGAAACCGCCACCAGTTGCTGCCGGTGGCGATCCATCAGGAAAATGGTCACCGACAGCACCTCAAAGGTCCCCGCGATCAGACGTGAGACTTTGGCGCAGATCGCTTCCACTCCAGTGACCCCCGAGAGATCCCGGGAAAACCGGGACCAGACTTTGCGGAAATCGTGCTCCGGCCGACGGAAATTCCGCGAAATAAACCGCTGCAGCACCACCCGGAACCGGTCCGAAAGCAGCAGCGCAGCGAGCCCGGCGATTCCCAGCAGCACGATAAAGGCTTGGGCCGCAAAGGAATTGGGCCCCCCGAGAAAGGACACCAGTTCCGCCAATACTCCCACCACGAAGAGGTACGCCCCCACCACCAGCAGGGTAGCGGAGTGATGGAGCACAGCCCGTGAGGGGTAGACTTCCAGATCCATGAGTCCGCTGCGGCTGTAACCCACTGCCATCAGGACGCAGGAAATTCCCAGAGCCCCTGCATTCACGACAATCATCGCCGGGCTGGGCTCCGGAAACAGCAGAGCCTGACTTAGGGTGTATATCCGCGTCCCGAACAGCACTCCCGCCCCGAGGACCATATACTTCACCCGCCACCGGGTGGTGCCGACCGAAGCCCGGAAAGTGCGCTCGAGATTTGCCAGCACCAGCACGGACGCCACCAGACCGATCATGGCCAGCGCCCGGGCTGCCGGTCCAAACCGCAGCACGGACTCATGATCCTCCGAAGCCAGTGTCAGGAGAATCAACTGATCCCGGAATCCAAATGCCAGCGCCGCCGGCACCAGAAAAGCGGCGACCAGAGTGGGACGCCAGCTCCTCAGAACGGCACGGAAATTCCCGCGGGCAAAACTCAGGCTGAAACACAACCAGAATCCCGGCAGAAACGCCTGCCCCGCGAGAGCGGCCCGGTGCCAGAAAGCAAAGCGGTCTCCATCCCCGCCAGCCCGCAAAGCCATTCCCCCCATTACACTGTTGAAGGAGAAAACCAGCATCCCCAAGCAAAAACTCCAACGGGCCACCGACGACCGCTTTCTCAGGACTACCCCCACCCCCAGCAACCCCGCCAGAACCGCCGCAGCAAAACACAAGTGATGACTCGAAAACACCGGTTTGGAAGGTTGGGATTCCTTATCTGACGCCGAAGATAAGAATTTTCCCTATAAATTTCTTCTCTTTTCCCGTAGGTCTGTTTAAGGAAATGGCCGCTATGGAATTTGCCTGTTGACCACGAAGGCAAATTCCACCCACATGGAGGGCTTGAAACTCAGCCGCTTACATCGCAAGCGGAACCGGCCATTCATTTGGGAGCTTTCCATCCCTACGCCCATTGATTCCGTGATACCGTTCTCGATCCTCAAGCAAATCAGCCTCCTTCTTCTCCTTCCTTGCGCCGGTTTGGCGGTGGATGTCACCTTGGAATGGAACCCGAATCCCGAACCTGATATCGTTGGTTACCGGATTTATTATATCAGCCTGCCGGGAAGTTCTCTCCAGCAGATTGAGACGGGAAACCAGACGCGGGCCGTCCTTTCTGGGCTTCCGGCAGGGAAAAGCTGGCTTGCGTTGGCAGTCGCCCAGAATGCTTTCGGTCTCGAAAGTGCTCCCTCCAATCTCCTCTTTTTTGATTCCGGCTCTGTTCCGGAAGTTCCTGCAGCAGAGGTCCAGTTGAGCCTTTCCATGAGCGTTTCTCCCATGAGCGCTCTGTTGTCCTACATCCCTCCTTCTACGGCGGAACAGGAGACCGACACTGGAAAATGGCCCGATTCCGCGGATTCGTCTTTCGTTTCTCCTCCTGAAGTTCCTGCGGGAAACAATTTTCTGACGGTGAGCTCTACTCCCGAGTCACAATCCTTATTTACGGGAGATACAACTGTTCTCGGAGTGCCCACTGCCGCAACCGGCCCGGCCTCCTGGCAGTGGCTTCACAACGGGAAGCCGCTTCCGGGTGCCGTTTTCCCCACCCTGACCATTGGGCCGGCATCCCCGGCTGAAGCCGGAAATTATCAGGTGCAGATCATCATGGAGAAGACAGAAATTTTGACGGAACCGGCCGTTATTTCCGTCTGGCCCAGACCCACTCTGACCATTTCCCGCGGTCCGGACCGGCTGAATCCTGAGGAAAACGGTCTGGAAGTGCTGGTCTCCGGAGGACCACTTCAGCCCCTCAGTCTGGAGTTTTCGGAAAATCTGACCGACTGGTCTCTGCTGGAAGCCTTCCAATTGGATGACCAAGGCACCCGCACCATCCCGGACCAGACAAAAATGGCCCGGCAGCGGTTTTACCGCCTCCGGGCCCGAGAATGAATTTTGCGGAGTCAGAACCAGGTCTGACCCACCGAGATGGTGTCGAAAGGTTTGACGTACATCACCCCATCGCTTCCCTCTTTGAGGTTCAGAATCTGCCGCTGCAATTTCCCGTCAACTTGGCGGGTTAAAATGACCTTCTTCAAATCGGCGACCGGGGAGAATCCTCCGGACTCCATGATGGCCTCAAACACGGTCATCTGCCGGTCCAGCACCACCTTATTGGGAGCCCCCACCGCTCCGTTCACATAAACCACCGAAGCTGAACTGAGCAGACTCACAATCACCTTGGCATCCTGAAGATTGGGCCCGTATTTGCCGATCAGTTCATTCTGCAGCGTCAAGGGGGCCTTTCCTGCCGCCGTGACTTCGCCCACGATGGGCAAAGTGATTTTGCCATCGATCCGGATCTTCTGGGACTGATTCAGTTCCGCCGCCGCCGGAAACGTAATCTGGATCACATCCCCGGATGCCAGAGTGTTGCTGGTCACTTTTCCGTAAGGCGGAAGCGTTCCCGTCTGTCCGGTGGACTGACATCCTGATCCCAGAGTCATCACCGCACCCAGTAAAAGCAGAGGGTGGCAGGCGGCACGAAGTCCGGAGGAGGCCCATCGGCGCAGCTGCGGAAGCAAAGTGAAGAAAGCAGCCCGGAAAGTTTCAGTGTTCATGGAGAGCGGGTCTTGGTTGTTGGGAAATGGATTTCGGACGAAGTTCACAGAAAATGGCAAGGACGCCAGAAGAGATCATGGAAAGCGAAAGTGGTCGCGCTGAAAAAATTACCCGGTGCCTTTGCCGCCCGTTCCTGGTGTCGCTGCAGGGACATCCGCGGCCTCTCCCCGGCGCAGCCACCACAGCAGGAAAAACAGCGGAATCAGGGAAATCGCGAAAAAAATCGGACCGCCGCGGTGATGAATATCGCTGTCGATCATGTGGGGGCCTTGGCGCACACACAGCCAGCCCAGCACCAGAACGCGGAATGCGTTGCGCAAAATGCCCAACGGGATCACCAGCGCCACCAGCAGAGCCCGCCGCCACGGGGTGCGCAGGAACAAACAGGCTGCCACCAGACTGGTGATCACCAGCACCCAGCTGGACCGGATGCCGCTGCATTCCTGGGCGATCCGCAGAGTGATTCCCGGCAACTGGAAAACCTGGCCGTCCCGCAGGTATGGAATACCTGCCACTGCGTAAAGCAGATCCACGGCATCGGCGGAGAAGGCCATCAGGAGATGTTCGGTCCTATCCACCACAGCATCGGGGAGGGGAATCAGAAACAGCAGAAAAGCGAGCGGAAAGGCCACCACCGCCAGCCACTTGCGGCCCAGCAGGTAAAATGCGCCGGCCGCCAGGAAGCAGAGAAATGACAACACCATCACTGCCAGCCAGTCATTCCGGCTCAGCGCTGCCTCGCCCATTCCGGTGATCAGCCCATAGACCAGCGCCGCTGTTCCGGCCACGGTAAAAACCGCAGCCCATCTTTTGGAAGGAGCGCATTCCTGCGGCCAGACCCGGGGCTCCTGACGGATCAGCCATACGGAAACAAAGGGAATCAGAAGGATGTGGGAGTGCAGTTCCGCCCCCGCAGCATACAGGGCCAGTTGCAAAAGCACCCAGCTATAGGCTCCAACGAGGACTCCGAAAAACCAGGCAAAGCGCCGCAGCCCGTGCGGCTGCGGCGAATCCCTCCAGCGCACCTCCCCGGCCACTCCGGCATCCAATCCCCGTGCAAAGGTTTTCCTCTGAATTTCCGCTGCGGAATCGGTGGCCGCCGGCAATTTGTTATCCATACGGGATCAGGTGGGGTTGGCGTCAGGCAGAACCAGGGTTTTCCAACCCGGCGGCCCCTTCCTTAGGCTTTCCAGACCTGTCCTCCGGCAGTCTTTACCGGTTTCATCGCATTGCGGGAATCCACGATACAGGGTGACCACGCCGCCAGTTCCTCATGGTTCACGCACTGATGCGCGGTGGCGATCAGGACGACATCAAAGCTGGCGAGGCTCTCCCGGGTCCAGGGCACCGATTGTTTTCCAACCCAGTGCGGGTGTTCCCGGGTCGGCTTGATCACCGGCACATAGGGATCGTGGTACTCCACGGTGGCCCCGGCTGCCTGCAGCAGATCCATCAACACATAGCTGGGAGATTCCCGGTCGTCGTCCACATTGGGTTTGTAAGCCAGACCCAGCACCAGCACCCGGGACCCATTGGCCGCTTTCCGGCGCGAATTCAGGGCCTCCGCCACCCGCTGCACCACATATTCCGGCATGGCGGTGTTGATTTCTCCCGCCAGTTCGATAAACCGGGTGCTCTGGTTAAACTCCCTCGCTTTCCACGTGAGGTAAAATGGATCGATAGGAATGCAGTGCCCTCCCAGCCCCGGTCCCGGATAGAACGGCATGAAACCGAAGGGTTTGGTTTTGGCGGCGTCAATCACTTCCCAGACGTCAATCCCCATCGCAGCATACACCACCTTGAGTTCATTCACCATGGCAATGTTGACGCTGCGGAAAATGTTCTCCAGCAGCTTGGCGGATTCCGCGACCCGGCAGGAGGACACTGGAACGAGGTTTTCGACGGCCTGAGCGTAGATCGCGAGGGCCTTTTCCAGACAGGCCGGAGTCAGACCTCCCACCAGCTTGGGCACCTTGCCCACCTTGCTGTCGGGATTGCCCGGATCCTCGCGTTCCGGCGAGAAGGCGAGGTGGAAATCCACCCCCGCTTTCAGTCCGGATCCTGCTTCCAGCACCTCGCGCAGATTGGTGTCGGTGGTTCCCGGATAGGTGGTCGATTCCAGACACACCACCGTGCCCGGCGAAAGATGGGGCGCGATAGCCTCGCCGGTCCGCAGGACGTAGGAAATGTCTGGCTCGCGGTTTTTATTCAGCGGGGTGGGCACACAGATGATCACCGCCGCCGCTCCCCGCACCTTCGAAAAATCCGTGGAGGCGGCAAAGCGCCGGCGGTCGAGTTCCGCCTGCACCGCACTCCCCTCAATGTGCCGGATATACGACTGGCCAGCATTCAGGGCCTCCACTTTGGTGCTGTCAATGTCCAGCCCCAGTACTGACACCCCCGACCGCGCAAACTGCAGAGACAAGGGCAGCCCGACATAACCCAGCCCCACAATGGCCACTGGCCCGTCTTCACATGACGCATTCTTGTCTTTCGGTTTCGGCGACAAACCGGATTCAGAATAGGAAATTGAGTGCATTTGAATATAGATTAGGGTTCAGAGTTGAATAGTCATAAATTTTTAATTTAAAAAATCAGGAAAAAGGAAAAACCTTGAACTTTAATTCGGATTTGGTAAATTAGGTAATAACCCATTTATAATAAATGGGTTAATTTTTCAGTGGATCACCTTCACTGGTGTAGGATCCTTCGCGCCGCCGCCGTGGTCCTGTTCGGGATGAAATAAAAAGCGAGCGTAAAAGTATGCCGCTGCTTCACTGATAACTTCTCTGACACCCTCACTGTAACGCCACCAGTGATCACCATCGAACGATCTGTTGGGAATGGAAATGACACCCACTGGAGCCACCCCATCGAAGGCGGCCTCGAACATCAAACGGGAGCGGCGGCTATGCTCTCCGTGGGTCACCACATTCAATCCCTTCACCACAATTCCGTCGTGGCGGAGAGCTTCCCTGAGGCTGACCGCACTGGTGTAGGTGCGGTCGCGCTCCGGCTCGCCGGAAATCACCGTTTTTATCATTTGCGATCCTATTCCCATTTCAAGGAACTGGTCCGCCGTGATTTCCGCCGGATTGTGGCTGGCGGCATCTCCTCCCCGGCCCGGCGGGCTTCCTCCCACGGTGCAGAGCAGTTCGTACTTTCCGGTGTGGAATTCCTCTGCGGCAGCCTTAAGGCAGTAGACCGGAATCCAGCCTTCCACCACGAGGATCCGGGCAGGAACCCGGTCCGTAACCGCAAGAAATGGCTGCATTCCTCTCACCAACAGTAACCCGGCAAGGAGGAGGAGGAGGAGGATTACTCCACGTCCCTTCCATGTCAGACCCCAGCGGGCACGGCGGGACACCAGCCCGAAAAGGCGGGGCTTGGTCAGTTCACTGGACACTAGCGGAGGCGGGAACGGAGGCGCGGAGGCCGCCGGCAGGGAAGCGGGCGGAGGCCGCTTCCTTCGTCTGCTCAGGCAAACGGTTCCGGGACGGCGGAGTGGCGATCCCGCTTCCGGATGGACCGGACTTCGCCATTTCCAGATTGGTGAGAGCGAAAAAGAGCTGGCTCTGCGGCCACCGGATAAAGGGAAAAGTGTGGTGCCAGCCGCCGGAATAGACCCGGGTCACAAAATGGCCGTCCGGCAACTGGTACCGGGAACCCAGCACGGCCGCCAGTTCCTCCGCATGCCGGAATGCTTCCGGAATTTCCTTCTGCAGCACGGCTCCGAGGGTGATCGCCTCAGCGAAATCGTACATTTCATGCCGCACGATTCCGATGCGCGGTTTCAAGGCGAACATTTTTGGCAACCGATTCGCAAAAAACAATTCCCGCCGGTAAAATTCATATCCCCGGCTCACGGCCGCCCGGATGTCCTGCCGCTGCAACTGCCGGTTTATGATGTGCAGTTTTTTCAGCACAAAACAGGTGTGGAAGTGATCGATGTAGTTTCCATGACCGTCCATGGCGTAAAACCATGATCCATCCGGTCGCTGGCTTTGCAGCACAAAAGCGATATTTTTCTCCGCCTTCGCCTGCCAGTCCGCACGGCCGAAGCGCTCCGCCGCATCCACCAGCACCCACGCCCGGTACGCCGTGGCGTTGATCACCTGACTGTGATCAATGGGAGAATAGCTCGCCGCCGCCGCTCCCTGTCCGGTCGGAGTGTCGTGCAAATCGGTGAAGACGAAGGTGGCGATGGATTCTGCGATCTCGCGGTAGCGGTCTTCCCCTGTGATTTGAAAAAGCCCGCAGAAGGCTTCGTAACAATAGGGAGTGCAGGTGATGAAAGGCGTTTTCCGGGGCCACATGCCCCGCTGATTCTGCCAGTCGAAAGGATATCCCCAGCCGTGGCCGCTATATCCCGGAATGCTGTACCCCAGCAGATCCTCTCCTAGTTGACGGGCTTTTTTCAGAAATTCCGGACTCCCCGTGAGCCGATGCAGGTTCAGATGTCCCAGCAGCAATTGTGCATCCGCCGTGGCAAAACGGTCCTTCTTGGCAAACAATTTCCGCAGCGAGGGACAGAGAATCTCGATCAGAAGCAGAGGGGCGATCAAGGGCAACCCCAACAAGGAACTGCGGTAATAAACCCGGCGGGCCCACAGACTGTAACGGGTGCCCCAGATATCATAAGGATCGTAACTGGCGCTGCCCTTACGGTTCAGCCAAGCCAGAAACCGCTTCAGGGTGACAGGCAATTCGGATTCTGTCATATTAATTCTAATTTATTATATAAAAAGCACAGCTAATTTAGCATCAAAGAGTTGCTAATTTAATGAAAAGTCTCTTCATAATTCGCGTAACTCATTGATTATCAATAAACTCACTTTAAAAAGTGACAAGTAGAATTAAGCAGGTCGGAAAGCGGTGGGAAATGTCCGCCCGGGTTCGGTTGAAGGCCGCAACTTCTGGTTCAGTTCCGGTTCAACGCCCCACCAGCACCGGAATTTGAGAAGTGATCGCTCCAGAGGCTCCACCTGTCACAAGGTCTGTGCCGTTTCCCGGTTCCCCACCAGCATCCAGTTGTGCCGCCAAGTCCGCCATGGAAATAAATTTCAACCTGGGATCAGCGGTGGCCTGGCGCAGGAAGGTTTCAAATTCCTTATCATTGGAGTGCTCTTTGGTATGGCCGATCAGCACCAGAACATCGGGATCCCCGGGGGGAGCAGCCGGCGCTCTCCGGATCATGCGCAGCAGGGCGCCAGGTGTCAGATTGTGATAGTCCAGTTTGATCGGCACCGGCTGGGCGAGGAAGGACAAAATCCCGCCCGGAGTTTTTCTCACGCCCAGTTGATCCATCATTTCCTGCTGACGGGCTTTGGGCACATGACGGGAAAACTTGGCTTTCAGGCGGTGCCAGGTTAATTGCTGGTAGCGGCGGCCCATCTTGGAGTAAACCGGCACTTCCCACACTCTGCCTTCGGGGTCTTCCCGCGCCACGTCATCGCTCACCCGCCATATCCGTCGGGCCGCCGGAGCCTTCCGGAAATCCAAGGGGTGAGGTCTCTTCCGTTGCATGCCTTTGACAACGGAGGATCCCACCATGAGGCCCGTGTCCGCCATGGCCCCCAGGAGTCTCGCTCCCGGCTGTGCGGCAAATCCCCCCGCCCGATAAACGGTGACCGGCCGGCCTGAGATTGCTTCCAGAGCTTCCTTTCTTTCGCGGAGATAAGCGGTGGTTTCCACCTGATTGTCAAAAAGGGCGTCCACCGTCAGTCGGTGATGGTGCAGGTGCCATTCCCCGCCTTCCCGCTCCGCCTCATACCACTGGGGGTGCAGATGCAGCTGAATATCGTGCCCCCGGTTGGCGAGGTCTGCCGCCTGTCGCCGCATTTCCCCGGCCGGATCATAGCCCAGCTCGGCGGTCAGCTCCCGGCTGTGTTTCACAAAATGCAGATACTCCTCCACCTCAAAAAATACTGTGACCGGCACGCCGTATTTTTCGGCGATCCGGCACATCCGTTCCGTCGGTTCGGTCACATGACGGCGGACATCGCCGGTGCCGTTTCCAAAAATTTCATAATCCACCGTGAGGCTGAGCCGCCGGGGCCGTAGCTGGCTGTTTTGCATGGGAAAATTCAGTGGGGAGGAAGAAAGGGGCGGAAACGAGCCTCAGGAGGCTCCCTTTCCGAGCAGAACGACGGGAATAGTTTTCAGGAGGATTTTCAAATCCAGCCAGAAGGACCAGTGATCACAGTAGGCTTTATCCAGTTCCATCCATTCCTTAAAGGAGAGGTTGCTCCGGCCTCCCACTTGCCAGAGACAAGTGATGCCGGGCTTGATGGAAAGGCGGCGTCGGTCAAGCCACTCATATTTCTCCACCTCCTTTGGCAGCGGAGGGCGCGGTCCCACTAAGGACATCTCTCCTTTGAGCACGTTCCAAAGCTGTGGCAGTTCATCAATACTGGTCTTGCGCAGAATCCGGCCCACCTTGGTGACCCGAGGATCATTTTTTATTTTAAAAGCCGGGCCGCTCATCTCGTTTTTAGATGCCAGTGAGGCCTTCAACTCCTCCGCGTTCACCACCATGGAGCGGAATTTAAACAGCTGGAACTTCCTTTTGTTCATGCCCACCCGCTCCTGGGAAAAAAGGACGGGTCCTGGACTGGTCAGCTTCACTCCCAGTGCCACGGCCAGCAGCAGCGGAGACAGCAGAATCAGCAGCACTCCTGAAACTGACACATCGAGAATGCGTTTTGCCAGCAACTGACCCAGCAGGTTTTCCCGGAAGAAGGTCACCAGTTGCTCACCGTCAAACTCCTCCACTTCGGCCCGCTCCAGCACCCGGAGATCCGCAAGGTCGGGCACCACCCGCACCACCAGCCCTTGGTCTCGGCACAAACCGAATATTTGAAAAATTTCCCGTATGTACTCCTCCACTGGAAGGCAGACCATCACCTCGTCGACCACCCCCGTCTCGAGATATAACCGGAAATCAGCCAGTCCGCAGACCACTGGCCAGCGGGGATCGGTTACTTCTTCTGAAGCCTTCTCCCGCTCCGTCAGCACAAATCCTTGGATGTGGTACCCTAATTCCAGTTTAACCTCTATAGAGGCTGCTAGTTTAAAGGAGCGGGGATTGGCCCCTACAAACACCACATTCCGCCGGTTATATCCGGATTTCCGCAGCAGCGTCAACAGGAGCCGCAAAACTCCGCGGCATAGGATAATGAGAGCGCTGGCCAGCAGCCAGTGACCAGCCACCACCCGGCCCGTGATCATGTTGACGTCGAACACCTCCGCGAACATCAGCACTTGGAAGGAGCATAAGGTCGTTGCCCTTAGAGCATCCGCCACCGCAGTTCCGAACGACGTGAACCGGTTGGCATCGTATTGGATAATCAGGGCAAAGATCACCCACCAGATTAAGGCGACCAGCCCGACCCCGATGAAGTCCGTCATGGGATGGTAATCCGTCGCAAAATCACGCAGAAAAGCCTGCCCTCTCCGACCGCCGAACAAAGCTACGGAAACAAACAGCGCCACCCAAAGGGAAACCTGATCGGAAAGACGGAAAGCCTGAATCAACAGCTTATGGCGCAGACGCATCATAATGACTGGCGGAATCCCTTGCAACAGCCAGGAGAGAGAGAAAAAATCATAAAAAATGCAGGCCAAAGTGGGGCATGTTGTGTCTCAGGGGAAGCAGCTTGGGAAAGACATGGGAGGTTTTTAACAAATTCCTTCGGATAAACCGCCGGGCTGCGGTCGCTTCCTGCAGAGCATGATCTGTTTCAGGTTCACGAACTAGCACAGCCCCCTGAATAATAATTGGCTTCTCCCGCATCCGCCGGGAGGCTCTAGTCGGGCACCCTTACTTGGACCGGGCCGGGCGATGTGGAGGGAACCCTGCCCATACCCGTCAGTCGACAGAGCAACGCCCTGGCAAACAGCCTCAGGCAGGAAAAATTTGTTACCGCATAGCGCCAGAACATCCGGCGCGGCTCCTGCACAATCCGGAACAACCACTCCAGCCCCAGCTTCTGCAGCCACACCGGCGCCCGCTTCACCACACCCGCCATCACATCAAAACTGCCTCCCACTCCCTGAATCACTGACACTCCCATCGCCTCAACTTGCTCATCGGCGAATTTTTCCTTCATCGGCGACCCCATCCCCAGAAACACTAAGTCCGCTCGCGCTTCCCTGATCTGCGCCGCCACACCGGCCGCCTCCGGAGTCTTGAAATATCCGTCCCTCATTCCCGCCACCTTCAGCTTCGGATGCCGCTCCCGCAACTTCGCCACGCAGGCCTGCAGCACCTCATCCTTCGCCCCGAGAAAAAATACCGAAAATCCGTTCTCCTCCGCCCACCCGAGCAGACGTGTCATCAGTCCAATCCCGTCAATCCGTTCCGGAATCCGC
Organism: Verrucomicrobiales bacterium; assembly: GCA_028293125.1. GTDB lineage: Bacteria > Verrucomicrobiota > Verrucomicrobiia > Verrucomicrobiales > V1-33 > CAIZWU01. The sequence continues at coordinate 14,013 of JAQGPJ010000112.1, forward strand.
ACCCCCAGCATTTTCCCCATTGGCAGCAGGGGCATCCCGTCCGCCAGCACGTAATCCGCCCGCCGCATGATTTCTCCCATCCCTCGGTCCCGGTGCACTTGGGCGATCTTGTTGGCATTGATGAACTGAATCACCCTCGCCCGCCCCCGTGAGGCCACCACCCCTTTCAATTCCTCCAGTAATTCCGTCGTGGTCATCAGGTCCAGCGGACAGCCCAGGAATTCAACGCGTCGTGTATTAATGGTTTCCATGTTAGTATGCTCTCTTGCTGGCCCCGCAGCCTGATGAGCGCTGGGCGTAACGGGAATGAGCTGGGCTCTGAATCGGGGTGGTGGGAGTGGAGATCAGCAGGGAACCGCCTGAAAGACCCTTCAGAAGGGCATTTCACCGCGTGAAATCCGATAATGACGTCCCATCAGGCTCAGAGCGGGAGCCAAGGAAAACCGGAATACCGGGTGAAGCGGGTTATGCCGGATTTTCTTTGGTCTGGAGCGGCGAGGCTGATACTCAGGGACCTACGAAGGCATCAAATTCCCTTGGCAATTCCTGTATCGCCGAAGCTGGAGAAAGTGGTGTGGATCCAAATCCCTGTTGGCCACAAGGACAGGCAACTCATTCCTAAAGTTTAGTCTTCAAAAACATGGCTTCAGGAATGTGGCGGATAATCATCATGATCCAGCGCCACGGCCAGAGAGTATAGATCCGGCCGCGCCTGCGCCGGATGGCCTTCAGCACATCCCGTGCAACCTGTTCCGGTTTGGCGCAGAGTGGCGAGTTTGGATCCAAAATACCATGGGTCATGGGCGTGTCAACGAATCCGGGAAGGACCGTGCAGACATGAACTCCCGAGCCCTGAAGCCGGTGCCGCATTCCGTCGAGGAAGGCGGTGAGGGCGGCCTTGGAAGAGCCGTAGTGATAGTTACTGCCGCGTCCGCGGTCGCCGGCCACTGACGAGATGCCGACGATGACCCCACGGCCCCGCCCAGCAAAAGCAGTACCGAAGTCCTGCAGGATTCTGGCCGCCGAGACAAAATTGATTTCGAAGGTTTCCACCATCCGATCCGGATCCTTCTCTGTTTCCGTCTGGGGAAACATGACCCCGTACGCCAGCACTACGCCTTCCGGAAGCTCACCATCGTTGCTCGTCCGCGCGGCCTCGAGGATCCCACTTACTTGGTCGCGGCGTCCGGCATCGAAGGCCAGCGTCTTCACTTGGATTTGGGAACGGGCCTGCAGATCCGCCCCCAGCAGGCCGGTTTCGCCCTCTGAGCGGCCTGCGAGAATCAGGTCGTGGCCTTGTTCGGCAAGCTTGCGGGCGATGGCTTTTGCCATGCCGGAGGTCGCGCCAAGGATAAGATAAGTTTGTTTCATCAGGAGGGAATCAGCCCCACGCGCCGGGCTTGGGCCGAGGTGAAGCGGTTTTCGGGATCGACCGACCGCTTGACGGCCAGAAATTCCTCCATCCTGGGGTACATGCCGCGGAAGGTTTCCGATGACATGAGCGAATCCTTCGCGAGATAGAGCCGCCCCCCTTCCTCCAGCAGAATCTTATCGAGTTGCTGACTCATTTCCAGCATGCGGGGCCCGACGTTCGGGATGTCGAGCGCCAGGGTGTAGCCATCGAAGAGATACGAGAGAGGCGAGGGATTCCCAGGACCGCTGCGCTTGATCACAGCCAGGAAAGAGGCCAGCCCGAACCGGGCGACCGTTTCAAGGACCCGGCGGAGCCCGCGTTCCGCCGTAGCCAAGGGAAAAAGAGCTTGGTACTGAACGAAACCGCGACGGCCGTAAATCCGGTTCCAGTCATGAATACCGTCCAGCGGATAGAAGTAAGTGTCGTAGTCCACCACCACTTCCCGGTCCGGATGGACGGTGTAGTAGAAGCGGTTGAAGGCCGAAACCGTCAGCCGGTTCAACGCGAAGTCCGGGAAATAGATGGGAACCCGCTTACGCCGCTTCCGAGGGACGTGAAACGGCTGACTGCGGAGCTTGGCGGGAAGATCTTCCGGTCGCGCATCGTTACCCAGCATCAGGATTGAGCGGCCGAGCCGGTCGCCGCGACCGAGGCAGTCGATCCAGCCTACCGAGTACGTGTAGGAACCGTCGGTCTCCTCGATCGCCCTCAGCGTAGCCTCGAGATTGCGGCAGCGTCGGTAGGTCACGCGGAAATAGGCGCTGCTGCAAGGCCGCAGTTGCAGTGCGGCCTCCAGGATCATTCCAGTCAGTCCCATGCCTCCGATGGTGGCCCAGAACAGGTCCGGCCGCTCTTCCGGGCTGCATTCGCATTCCGATCCATCGGCCAGAAGCAGGTTTAAGCTTCGAATCCATCCTCCGAAGGAACCGTCGATGTGATGGTTTTTTCCATGCACATCCGCCGCCACCGCCCCGCCCAAAGTAACGAATTTGGTGCCTGGGGTCGTTGGCAGAAACCAGCCATGCGGCAGCGCCACCTGAATGATATCCTCCAAGGTTACCCCCGCCTCGCAGCGGATCAATCCGGCAGTGCGGTCAAAGGACCGGATCCGGTCCAGATGGTTCTGCAGTATCACCGTGCCGGCCGGCTCCACCGCGGAGTCGCCGTAGGAGCGGCCCAGTCCCCGTATCAGCAAATGCGGATTCCCTGAGGCATCCGCCACCAGTTGCCGTAAATCCGCGCGGGAGGCAGGAACCGCGACCGCGCATTTGACGGGATGATATCCTCCCCATCCGCTCAGAGATTTTTCCATGGTGACAGACGGCATGAGCGTTAGTGTCTGATAGTCAGGGAATGGGCCGCCAGAATGACTGCCACCATCACCAGCCCGATTCCATAGCTGATGCGGTCCTTGAGGGCGAAAACAACGGGATCGTCATGCATCCCGCCCCGGATCGTGATCAACCAGAAGCGCCCGATCCAGTAGAGCATCAGCGGACAGAGCAGCCATAGCAGCCTTGGACTGGTGTATAGCACCGTGACGTCGGAACTCCGGACGAAAAGAGCCAGCACCAGCACCGCCACCAGTCCAGAGCTGACGCCCGCGGTTTCAACGAGGCTCAGGTCCCCGACCCGATAGCCCCGGATCTTCCGTCCCGGCCCATCCTCCTCGAGCTTGGCTTCCGCCAACTCCTGATAACGTTTGCCAAAGGCCAGCGACAGAAATAAGAACAGTCCGAAACTCAGCAGCCAATCAGTGACCGGCAGTCCCGCCGCCACGCCGCCGGCCAGGATCCGGATGACATACATCAGCGTGAGCAGAACCACGTCAATGACCGGCTTCCGCTTGAGCCCGCCGCTGTAAGCCACGTTGGCAATGACGTAAGCCATTACGATCAGCCCGAAGGCCGGCTGCAGCAGCCAAAAGCCCCCGCCAATCCCCGCCACAAGGAGAGCCGATGACAGGATGGGTGCCTGCCACAGCGGAATAGCTCCACTGGCAAGGGGGCGGTGGCGCTTGCTGGAGTGCTTGCGGTCCTTCTCCACGTCCACAAAGTCGTTCAGCAGATAAACCCCCGAGGCGGCGAGACAAAAGCAAACAATCCCCAGCAGAACATTTCCCAGCAGGCCCGGATCCAGCCATTTATGGGCGAGGAACAGGGGAACCAGCAGCAAGGCGTTCTTCGCCCACTGGTGGGGCCGGAGTTGCCGCACATAGGCCCGCCAGTCCCGGGGATCATTCCCCAGCACATGGGTTCCCGGAATCAGCGACCGGCAGCGCTTCAGCCACGCATGTGAATGGGCAAACAGAAAACTCTGATGAGCCTCCCGGAAAATCGGCAGGTCCGCCGCGCAATCCCCCACGTAATCGAATCCCCCCTCGCCGGTTCTCGTCAGGTTTTCCCGGATCGCCCCCAGTTTGGCTTTGCCTTTCAGGTTCCTGGCCTCGTCGCTGGCAAGCACTTCATCAAAGCATCCGAGATGAGCCGCGATCGGTCCGGCCAGTCGCCGATGGGAAGCGGTCGCAAGAATGACCCGCCCCCCCGCCGCCCGCCGCTCGGCAATCAGATTGAGCACCTCTGGGCGATAGGGCAGCAGGGTGGGATCAATGATAGTGCGCTCCGCCAGCCAGTCCTTGAGCCGGGAGCGGTTCCCTGACAAAACCTGAAACACCAGGGGAAACCCCAGCCACGGCTTCCGGCTCAGCAACTGACTGGCCGATTCCACCAGCAGGTCCACCCTGATCAGAGTCTCGTCCAAATCCACGAAGAGCGGCGCCGGTGCTTCCCTGGCCGGTGCCAGAACTTTCGGAGGGGCTGGAGTCGCAAGATTTGAATTCATGGATGTAGGTGATTCACGGAATTTCCCGGATGCCGGCCTCAACAGGGGACTGGCAAGAGCAGGATTCGAGTCGTTGGAAGCACAAATGAGCGGATACCTTGAACGCAAGCACCGCATCTGCCGCGGATTGTTGGTACTGCCGGGAAGGCTCATTCACTGCCGCATGGAACCTCGATGGACCCCGCGCCGGATCGCGAAGGATCGATGCCCGAAACCACACTCTGATAAATTGCCTCGAGTCGGCCCGCCACCACCGGCGCGGCAAACCTTTTCCGGGCATATGCCCCGTTGTAGGCGGAGATTTCAGCCCGCATTTTCTGATCGGTGGCCAATCGTTCAATGGCGGCGGCGATCTCCTCCGAATCAAAACATTTCCGCGGTTCAACCCCACGCCGAGTCAGGATTTCCCCCGTAAGTCCGTCCTCAAGGATGTCCCTGAGTCCCCCGGCATCGCTGGCAATGACCGGCAGTCCGTTCGCCATTGCCTCCAGAACGGCGTTGGGCATGCCCTCGCCGTGAGCACTGGGGAAACAGAATAATGTGGCGGCCCTGTAACACTCGGCTTTCACTACCCCGCTGACATACCCAGGAAATCGCACGTCCGTTACCCCCAACTCAATGGCGTAGGCCCTCAATTCTTCCAAATGAGGGCCGTTGCCCGCTATCGTGAGGGTATATCGCGGGTTCCTCGCCGCGAGCGCCCGATAGGCCTCCACCAGTTCAAATACTCCTTTCATCTCTTCAACCCTCGAAAGAAAAAGCAGATGAATCCCTTCCCCTTGGCCGCCTTCAGCCGGCGCGGCCTTCAGGCAGTCATCGGAGGCCACAGTGGTCTCTATATGGATCGGGCAGGCGAAGCCCCACCGTTCCAAGTCCTCTTTGAATCGACTGGCCAGAACAATCTGGGCATTGGCGGCCCGGAACGCCTGCGCAGGGAATCCTTGGTTTCCTCCCGGAAATTCAGCTTTCCCGACCCAAGACCCCTCCCAGCCCCGCCAGAACACCAGCACCCTGCGGCGCAGCAACAGAGCGATTCTGACCGTAACGGCATCACGCCTCAAGGCCCGGCATTTCGAGGCATCCATGCCCGGATTGACATGCACGATGTCCGGCCTGAACCACACGCACCGCCAGAAAACGGTCGCCCATTCGACAAAGAGACGGACAATGGTGATCCGGAGCAGGGCTGACGATGCCCCTCCATAGTGACCATGAGGCTGTCCAATGTTCACGAACCGGTGTTCACTGGATAAGTAGGGTGAAATGGCCTGATAATAGTTGAAGATACCTCCCCCTGCGCTCTCACGGTCCCGGACGATCAGTACCTTCATGCCGGCTGAGTGATGGACAATGAATTCTGCTGTGGATCGCGTCCGGTGGCGGCAAGCCGGGGAGGCCCTTTAAGCACCTCATCATACCATCCCTGCAGGACCTCCCCCTTTTTCTTCCAGTCAAATTTTTCTTCAATCACCCTTCGGGAGGTTATCCCCTTCCCAAGCAGAATGGCGGGGTTCTCCGCAATGGATTCCAACACTTTTCTCATACCGTCCCGCAGTGTCTCAGGGCTTTTCGGATCGATCACATACCCACTTCCTTCCGTCACGATCTCCTTCGGCCCGCCACAGCCTGCCACCATTGCGGGCCGCCCCACAGCCATCGCTTCAATCACCACATTCCCACTCGTTTCAGCCAGACTCGGGAACACGAAAAGATCGCAAGCCTCGTAGAGTGCGAAAATTTCATGTTTTGGTTTCAGGCCCAGAAACTGAACTTCGGAGTCAAGTCCCCTTTTCTTCACGAAGGATTTGCATTCCTGCTCGTAGCCCGGATCGCCGTTATCGCCGACCACCGTAAGTTTGAATCTGGCCCTGAGACCGGACGGCAACGCTGCCAGCGCCCGTAACAGATAAACCAATCCTTTATAGGGCACCACTCTCCCGGCATACAGCAGCTGAATGCGGCCGTCCGTACCAATGGCCAAGCTGGGTCGGTGCGGCACCTCACTGACATCAATTCCCGTCTCCAGCATCACCCGGCACTTGGCATGGTATTGTTTCGGAAGAATTTCAAACATGAACGCCCCCACAATAATGATCAGATCCGCTGCCTCCAAGGTCTTGCGGAGAACCGGGTCATGTTTCAGCCGGAAACCGTCAAGATGGCGCAGCCTGGTGTAAAACGGTTCCCCCGATTCGACCTCTTCCCGAAATTTTTCAGGCACTCTCTGACACCCCCCGATAGGTCCGAGAATGAACTTCGAGGCCAGGGTGCCGATGGAACAAGGATAACGCGGGGCAATGGGGGACACGTGGTGAACGAGATCATACTCGCTCATCCTGTTACGGAAGCCCTGTTTGATCCGGCGGTCGAACCAAAAATAGTCCAGCTTCAGCTCCCCGTTGAGGCGGTTCAGCAGCTTCAGGGGAAAACGAAACCGATTTGAGGGCTTCCGGTAAACCACCCCTTCCGGAACGGATGTCTCATCCACCGTGAGCAGGGTCACTTCATTAAACCGCGCAATCTGCTCGACCCACTTCCAAGCCGAATATCCTTCGGACTTTCCTCCGTATTTGCACTGAAACGCAGTAACCAGGGCTCGCGCAGGATGAGATTTCATGAATGCTGTATTTCGCCCAACCCGGAATCAATTACCCGGCGCTCTATCCGGACCGGAAAAGCCTGCCTTTGCCGCCTATGCGCTTCCACTAAATCTTCAGCGCCGTGACCAAATAGCTGCCGTAGACCGACAAATAGGGAAAGTGGTCCCCGAAATATCGGGATGCGGCACCGGAACCCAGAATTCTGACCCGGGAGAATCCATGCTGAATGAGCCGGATTTTAAGACACTTGGGATCGTGCTGCGTCAGGTGTGCAGTCCCGTAAACCGTCCCTCCCTTGAATCGCATTTTCAGGGAATGCGGATTTGGGGTGGTCATCAGAAGCATTCCGCCAATCCGGAGGATTCTCTGGAACTGACACAACGTCGGATCCACATCCGCCGGATAGAGATGCTCAAGGAATTCTCCGGCAAGCACCGCGTCCATGGATTTGTCCGGCAAAGGAATCTGATTGGTAAGGCCTTGTACCTTGTGCGTGTAGCAGCCTGGCAGCTTGTCAAGCCTCTCCTCCACACAGTCCAGCCCGGACAGAATCAGATCCGGACGCAGGGACATCAGATGAGCGCCTCCCCGTCCTTCGGCACAGCCAATGTCGAGAACCTCCTTTGCTTTTTTAGGTAAATACTTGGCAAACTGCGCGTACCGCTCCAATGAGAATGGATCACTCGTCGCGGACTTCTGCGCCAGATTCTTGACGGCGTATGATTCAATGGTCTCGTCCATGATAAAAAGACAGTGGGATCTGATGGCTTTGACGTTCCTGTCCAAGCGGGATACAGTTATCACGAATAACAACCGCAATGCATGCTGGTTTCCTGGGCGTGGATTCGCTCCTTCCACCCCCCAGCTGAATTTTGACTTTGCAAAATCGGGCTTTCAGCGCAAGATCGGCCGAAGCAGAAATCGCACCCCGGCTGGCACCACAACGGGTGGTGCCAGCCTTGGCCGCACTCTTGTCCATGGACGTTCCGGGCCTATTCCGGAACTATTCTCAACCCGCTCACAGGGGAGGGCGTAACCTCTGTGGAAGCGCCATTATACTCGTATGCCCCAATGTCCCACGCTCCGCCGGTGCCCCGCGGGGTTCCTGCCCGGTCGGTGAACTTCAGGTCATACCCGAATTGCTGGAGAAACAAAGCGCCGAGGCGCGCTGAGGGATTGATGCCCGCATTGATGGCTGGCGAGCCCGC
>JAQGPJ010000045.1 GCA_028293125.1 Verrucomicrobiales bacterium
AAAGAGCGGCGGAATCGCCGCCCTGCGCCTCCCACATGATCATGCGGAAGGGAACCCACTCGCCGTCGTCATATTTGGGATTGCTGACATCAAACACCGCCAGATTGCCGCCGCCGTTGTCCTTGGAAGTGACCCCCGTCCACTTGTTGTCGTTGATCAGCTGCTTTCCGTCGATCTCCAGATAGGCGAAGTCACCGACCCCGTCCTTGAAGAGAATGAATTCCCCGGGCAGATCCGGCTGCGCACGGTCGGCATCGCCCGGAATGAAGATCTGGCCCTTCATCTCCACCCCGTAGTAGTCCTCGTTGCCGGTGAAGAGGCCGGAGCCGTTGAAGGCCGCGGCGAAAATGTTTTTGCCCTGGCCGTCCTGCGGATAGGCGCCGGCGTTCCAGAGAACCTGCGGAATCACCACGGAGGTTTTGGTGATGCCGGGAGCGGTCATCAGGGCCAGATTCCCAGCCAGGTTGTTGGTGTTGGACCCCTTGATACGGTCGGTCGGATTGAGATAGATGTCCGCCGTCAGACCGGCGGGGGAGCCGGGGCCGCCCTGACGGAAATTGGCCGCGGGGACCAGCAGCCGGGGGGGCATAAAGGTGGGATCCTTCCGGGTGCCGGAAATGCCGAATTTCGGCACGAAGGATGAACGCGGATAGACTGACACTGTCCAATTCACGGGCTCACCCGTGGCCGCGCCGTTCTCGCTCACATAGGCGGAGCCCAGCACCTGCCCCGTCGCCGGGTCCCCCTGCACGGTGCCTGCGACCTGCCGAGTGTTGATCTGGGCCTGTGCGGCTTGGCCCAGTCCCGCCACGGAGACGGCCACACCTAGAAGCATTTGAATACGGTTGTTTTTCATGGAGGATTGAATAAAAAAAGACTTTTTACCAACCATTAAATGCCCTCAGGCGCAGGACGCGGGACGCGGTGGGATGCCCAGCCGTTTACAAGCCGCTGCGGCTGCTGAAGGGGTCACGCCCTTCAGCGCCGCCACATAGTTGCACCCCTTGGCCCAATCCGCCGCGCTCACGGTGTCCCATGCGATGTGCTTTGTTCCGGTTTTCTGCATGATTAGTTTTCAGTTAAACGCCCCGAACACGCTGAATGGATGCCCCGCGATTTTCCAGACCGGACGGGTGGCAGCTCCGGACAGATCGGATTTCCTTATCCCGTCGGTCGGTATGCCGGCAATGGATGGCAAAGCCGGCTCCAGGCAATCAGCGGCGATCCGCTTGGAGCCGGCACATCCGCTAGCGGGGAGCCGGCATGCAGGCCGGATTCGGAGTGGCCGTGATTTGCCGTGATCTGGCCGCTGGGAACCCTGCCCGAGGTGAAGGTGAGGCCGGGGCAGGTGCGGGTTCCGTGGATCATGCTGCTGGACGGATGGCGGATTGGCTGAGACTGGAGAGCATCACCCCATTGCGGATTCCCGGCTGGAGAACCCAGGGGCCGCCATCGAGTCTGGCGAAAATCGGATCAGTCCGCCCCGCCGTGAACGGGGACTCCCACTCAATGCGTCCGGCGGCGGCGGTGGGATAAACATCCCGGGGCGGCACTCCCAAGGTTTCAGCAGCGGCTAGGAGAATGGCGTCGCAGTCATCCAGCAGGCTGTCAGCCACCCCGGGAACATCCAAGCCCGGCAGCTCCTCAACATACCGGAGCCAGTGGATGGGCCGGTCATTGGCCACGATCATGGAAACGAAAGTGTTCATCGTTCGGAGAATCGGAAATTGGTTTTGTGGAACCGCAGGGGTATTCCGGGATTCTCCCCCCGGACGCGTCCGATAGGGCCGTGGGCCTCGCCGCCCCGCTGCTTGGAGACCCGCAGGAAAAACTCGTAGTCCGGGCCGTCGATCTTCGGGCCCCGGGGGTTGCCGGGATCTTGGATTTTATCCGGCATATCGACCACATGCAGCACCACATCGGCGTCCTGTTCGACGGCCCGGCTCTCCCTCAGCTCCCCATCGGCATTGACCTGGCTCAGAGCTATCACCACCACATCGAGTTCCTTGGCCGTAATCTTCAGGGTGCGGCTCATATCGGCCACGATGCGCTCCCGGCTGTCCCGGCTGCCGCCCTCCGATCCCAGCAGCTGGAGGTAATCGACCACGAAGACCCGGATGCCGTGCCGGGAGTGGAGGAGCTTGATCTTGGAGGCAATGCCCCTGGCCGTGATATTGCTGGTGGAATCCACCCATAGCGGGAGATTGCGCACGGTTTCCATGGCCTCCTCCTAGTGTCCTGATGGATTAATTAGTTGAAAAATTCTTGATTGAGTTCAGGATGGCCGCATGCCTGCCGGCCGTCCTGTCGCCATCATTGAACTCACCCCTGAGGAGCTCGCCAACTGGAGGAGCTGGCCCGGCGCCGCAAAACCTCCCAAGCCATGGCTCTGCGCTCCCGCATCATCCTGGACTGCGCGGACGGCCTGACCAACACCCAGGTGGCGGCGAAGCTTTCCGTGGCCATGCCAACCGTCGGCAAGTGGAGGACAAGGTTTGCCAGGGAACGCCTGCATGGCCTGTCCGATGCCCCGCGGCCCGGCCAGCCCCGCAAAATCACCGACGCCAAAGTGGAGGCGGTGGTCACCCGCACCCTGGAGAGCACTCCGGCCAACGCCACCCACTGGAGCACCCGCTCCATGGCCAAAGCCTCCGGCCTGATGCAGAACGCCATCCTGCGGATCTGGAAAGCCTTCGGCCTCAAACCCCACCTTCAGGACACGTTCAAGCTTTCCACCGATCCATTCTTTGTGGAGAAAGTGCGTGATGTTGTGGGTCTGTATGTCAAC
>JAQGPJ010000089.1 GCA_028293125.1 Verrucomicrobiales bacterium
TGAGCTGGGAGGCGTCGGTGCCGGTCTCCAGCTCCGCGCTGACCGTGGCGCAGAAGGAGCGCATTTCCCGGGCATACGCGGCCAGGACGGGATCGGCGGCCATCTCTTTTTCGAAAGCGGCGCGCTCCGCGGAGTCCATCTGGTCCAGCGCCCAGGCGGTGGCGCGGATCTCCGCATCGCCGGGCGGAGGGAAATCGGTTTCTGGATCGGATTGCGTGTTCATGGGTTTTGAAAAAGATCAGGAAAGGGAGGGCAGGGATTCAGCGGCGGCATACCTGCGCCGCAGAGTGTCGAGCGCCTGATGCAGCAGGGTGCCGACATTGGTGACGCTGAGTCCGGTGGCAGCGGCGATGTCGCGGTAGCTGAGACCGCCGTGGAACTTCAGGCGCAGCAGATCCTGCTGCCGCGCCGGCAGGGTGGCGATGATCTGGGAGAGGCGGCTGGAGGCCTCGCGGCTCTCCGCCTGGGCGGCGGGGCTGGGCGCCGGATCCGCGGCGTCCGGAAGAGTCAGGGTTTCCATGGGAATGAGGCGTTGGTTTTTGCGCTGGAGGCTGATGAGACGGTTGCGGCAGACCGTGAAGAGCCACGGTGCCAGACTTTCCACCTCCCCCGCCGGCGGCTGCCGGGCGAGGCGCAGGAACGTGTCCTGCACCGCGTCCCGCGCCGTCTCGATGTCCCCGCACACCGACCGGGCGAAGGCGATGAGCGGGCGCTCAAAGCGCTCCAGCGCGGCCAGCAGCCGCTGCCGGTCCGGCGGTGCCGTGGAGGATGCCGGCGGCATGGGCAGTGGCGGTTGCTGGGCCGGCACCGCGGACGGCTGGCCGGGGAGAGAGTCGGAGGATGCAGTCACAGGGGAGGAAAGCGGAGGTTGGAGGCCGGGGCAACGATGAGTCGTCATTGGGCATCACGCCCCGGTCTTGGTTTTCCTGGGGAATATTTTCGCCTGGCTGACATGCATGCCGGTCAGGACATCCGCTCCGGATCCAATCCGCCAGCCCCGGCGGGACTGGCCGGCGTTCGGATGTTTCCGGAAGCTGGGGTGTTTTTCCGGCAGCGAAGAATGGTTCCGGAGCTGTGGAGTCAGGCGGTGCGGGCACTGGTTCCGGTGCATCATCAGCCGTATCGGCAGCCATGCCACAGGCATCCGGAAAATGAAAAATGGATTTTCTTCTTTTATATCCTTAGTGGGATTACCTTTGTGGCCCGTTTTTCGGGCTGACCCCGACCCGTTTTTTGGCCCACCCATAGGCCGTTTTTTGGGCGGGGTTATTTTGGGGCCGGCCCATTTTTTGGACCATACCCAGTCCGGTTTTTGGGCGGGGTCAATATTTGGGCCGGCCCATTTTTTGGATCGGACCGCATCCGGGAGGCGACGGCGTTTCTCTCCATGCGGGCTAGGTCGGACATAGGCAAAAATGGCCCCGGCTTTGAACGCTCCGGGGGTGGTCGCATCCCCTGCGGGCATGGCTTTAACAAGAGGCAGAACAGAAACGTTAGACATTGATGACCTAGTTATTCTTAATGAAGCACCGGACCTCATTTCGCGCAAGGGATTTCACGGGAAGTAAAGCCGTTTAACACCATAAAACGGCGTGTGGGTGGAGCTGGCGAAGGGCGTAAAAAGATTGGAAAAAGGCTTTTTTACGGCTCCCGGTCTTGCATTTTCACCGCGTCGATCCTATAATGTGTATTTTATGGTCTATGCATTGATATGCGGATTTTGGCAATTGCTTCGATGGCTTGTTATCATCCGGGCACCTCTTTGCCGATATCCGGCATCCGCAGTGCCTCCGCCCTCACTCTGCCTGCCAGCGGGCGTTGGTTTCCGACACCAGCCGCAGCAGCTCCGCACGGATATTGGCAGTGGTGACATTCCAGTCGGCATCCTGTCCTTTGAAGTCAAAAACCCACAGGGCCGCCAGTGGGACGCGGTTCTGATCCAGCGCCTCCAGCTGGGATCGGAACTGCTGGCGCGATTCCTCCGTGGGCGCTCCGGGCACGCCGAATTCCCCGATGAACAGAGGCGTGCCCGCGCGCCTGGCCTCCGCGGCGGCGGCGGGCAGGAACTCGAGATCGCTGGCGGCGTAAATCCGGCCGGTGAGGGTGGAAATAAGCGGGGGATTGTCGCGGTCCAGCATTTCCAGCCGTTGCGCCGCGGAGTCCCTGTCCCAAGTGCGGCGGTGCATCTGATGCCACGCCGAGACCCGGGGAAAGGCATTGCCGCTCAGGATCAGGCGGTGCGGATCGTGCCGCCGCACCTCCTGGGAAAATTCTGTCAGGGCGGTGCGGATATCGGCGTGCCGCAGGTCATCGCGCTCCGACCGCGCGGCGGCGGTGCCCAGGGCCGGCGCCACGGGCGCCCGGTGCTCCGCGGCGTTGGGCAGGTCGGCGGGGAGATTGAACTCATTGCCGAACTCCCAGGCCCAGACGGTTTTCGAGCCTCGGAGCCGGGTCACGGTCTCCTTGGTGTAAGCTCTCATGAAAGCGATGGTTTTGCTGGCGGGGTTTCCCCATTCCTGAAGGGCCTCGCCCACCAGATCGGAAACGGTGGGCTGGTGCCAGAACAGCGAGGGGATGACCCCGATACCATTTTTCTCCGCGCACCTCACCACGGTGTCCAGACGCCGGAAATATTCCTCCCGGTCCGTCCGGTAAAGGCTCCAGTCCGCCGGCCAGTAGCCGCAGGCGGAAAAACGCACAAAGGGAATTTTGGCGTCGGCCAGCGCCCGGAAACCGGCCTCCACGTCCCCGGCTTTGCCGTCCCCCAGCAGCCGGGCAAAGGCATCGTAATAGTTCACCCCCAGACCGCGCCAGGGTTTGCCATTCCGCAGGAGGCCGCCCTCCTTTCCCGCGGACAGCACCGGCGTGGCGGTGGTCTCAGCATCCGCCGCCACCGCCGGGGCCGCTGCTCCGGCGAGAATCAGCAGCATAACCGCTGCCGCCTGGGCGGGTGCCCGTCTCCTCCAGGAGGAAAGACCGCCGCCGGGAACGCAAAGAAACCTGACGGCGGGGTTGAGGAGGGCAGAGGAGCGGCGGTTGCCAGGAGAGAGGGGAAAGGGCATGGGAAAGGCGGTAAGCCGCCGGTCTCATGGAGTTTTCACCACTGGAGGGGATTTTGGCCGGAGAAGTTTGTTTTGTATGGAAATTCTGTCAGCCAAAGGCTGCGAATTCCATTGCGGGAACGCCGGGGCGCATGGAAATGAGCCCAACCTTACCCCACCGCATGAAAGCCCTTGTCAAAAAACACGCGGAGCCCGGACTCTGGCTGTGTGATGTTCCCGAACCGGAAACCGGCATCAACGATGTCCTCATCAAAATACGCAAAACGTCCCTCTGCGGCACGGATCTGCATATTTACAAATGGGACGCCTGGGCGCAGCGGACGATCCCGGTGCCCATGACGGTGGGCCATGAATTCTGCGGCGAGATCGTGTCCGTGGGCAGCAATGTCCATGATTTCCATCCCGGCGAGATCGTCAGCGGGGAAGGACACCTGGTCTGCGGCCGCTGCCGCAACTGCCTGGCCGGGCGGCGTCATCTGTGCGCCCACACGCGTGGAGTGGGGGTGAACACCACGGGGGCCTTTGCGGAATACTTCGCGCTGCCGATGACCAACGTGTGGCATGCGGATCCCAAAATTCCGGAGGAGATCATTTCCTGCTTTGACCCGCTTGGCAACGCCACGCACACGGCGCTGTCATTTGATGTTTTGGGCGAGGACGTGCTGATCACCGGCGCCGGCCCGATCGGCTGCATGGCGGCGGCGATCGTGCGCCACGCCGGGGCGCGCCACGTGGTGGTCACGGATGTGAACCCCTGGCGTCTGGAGCTGGCCAAAACCCTGGGGGCCACCCGTGTGGTCGATGTGTCGCGGGAGGACCTCGGCGCGGTGCAGAAGGAACTGGGCATGACCGAGGGTTTCGACGTCTGCCTGGAGATGTCAGGCTCGCCGAAGGCCATGGATACCATTGTGGACAACGCCTGCCATGGCGGGCGCATCGCCCTGCTGGGCATTTTTCCGGAGCAGTTCGCCATCGACTGGGACAAGGTGATTTTCAACATGCTCACTATCAAAGGCATCTATGGCCGCGAGATGTATGAGACCTGGTATAAAATGACCACTATGATCCAGAGCGGCCTGAATATTGTTCCGGTGATCACCCACCGCCTCCACTACTCGGAGTTCAACGAGGGCTTCCAAGCCATGAAGTCCGGGCAGGCGGGCAAAGTGGTGCTGGACTGGACTGCTTGATTCCACTGTTCCGGCCCCGTTTTTGAGCCGTCCTGGTGTGGAGCTGTTTCCGCCGGCTCCCAGCGCGGTCCCAATGTTTATTTCCATATTATTCAGCCGTGAATCCCGACTTCTCCTCCCATCTCCAATCCATCCTCGGTCAGATCGAGGCCGACGGGCTTTTCAAAACCGAGCGCCTCATCGCCACCCCGCAGGGCGGCCGCGTCACCCTCGACAGCGGACGCGAGGTCATCGTCATGTGCGCCAACAACTATCTCGGCCTGGGCAACCATCCGGAGATTGTGCAGGCCGCCCATGAGGCTGTGGACCAATGGGGTTACGGCATGGGCAGCGTGCGCTTCATCTGCGGCACCCAGACGCTGCACCGCCAGCTGGAGGAGGCCATCTCCGACTTTCTGGGCACGGAGGACACGATCCTTTACTCCTCCTGCTTCGACGCCAACGGCGGGCTTTTTGAAACCCTGCTGGGACCGGAGGACGCCGTGATCTCCGATGCCCTGAACCACGCCAGCATCATCGACGGAGTGCGGCTCTGCAAAGCGAAGCGTTTCCGCTATCAGAACCGGGACATGCAGGACCTGGAGGCCCAGCTACAGGCCGCCGATGCGGCGGGCGCGCGCTTCAAGCTCATCGCCACCGACGGGGTGTTCAGCATGGATGGCACCTACGCCCCCATGCGGGCGATCTGTGATCTAGCAGACAGATACAAGGCGCTGGTGATGATGGACGACTCCCACGCCGTCGGCTTTGTCGGCCCCCAGGGACGCGGCACCCATGAGCGGGAAGGGGTGATGGGCCGGGTGGATGTGATCACCGGCACCCTGGGGAAGGCCCTCGGCGGCGCCAGCGGCGGCTACACCAGCGGCAGCCGGGAGATCATCAGCCTGCTGCGCCAGCGCTCCCGGCCGTATCTGTTCTCCAACACCCTCGCGCCAGTCATCACCGCCGTCTCACTCAAGGTGCTGGAGCTGCTGAAGCGCGATGACTCGCTGCGGAAGGTCCTGTGGGCCAACACCGGGCAGTATGTCGCCGGCATGCGCGGCAACGGCTTTGACGTCGGCGAGGCCCAGCACCCTATCATTCCCATCATGCTCGGCGACGCCGCGCTGGCCCAGAAAATGGCGGCACGCCTGCTGGAGAAGGGGGTTTACGCCGTGGGCTTCTTCTTCCCCGTCGTGCCCCAGGGCAAGGCCCGCATCCGCACCCAGATCAGCTCCGCGCTCACGCAGCGGGACATCACGGAGGCTGTCAGGGCTTTCGCGGAGTGCCGGGCGGAGTTTGGCTGAGTGCCCGGTGTCAGTGATGGCGACCGGTCGGCCGGCCATCACTCGCTGTCAGCCGGAGCCAACACACTGTGCAGGACCCCTCCAAGGATCGCGCCCACGATGGGGGCTGCCCGGAAGAGCCAGAGGTTTGAAATGGCGGTGTGGAGACTGATTTTTTCCTTCATCCGCGCGGTGATGGCCGCCCTTTACACCGCTGACAACCTGTGGCAGTCAATGGGGACAAGCTCCAAGGCAGATGGATTAGACTTTCGCCTCGCCGACGATGTCCTCCATTGAGGAGGACGAAGCCGGCGTTTCAGCTTCCAGCCAGCGATAGACAAAACCGGCAATGACGGCCCCGATGATCGGGGCAACCCAGAAAAGCCAGAGTTGGGTTATAGCCCAGCCGCCTTCAAATACTGCCGGTCCCGTGCTGCGTGCGGGATTGACGGAAAGATTGGTGACGGGAATGCCGATGAGGTGGATTAAAGTCAGACCAAGTCCAATGGCCAACGGTGCGAAGCCTTTGGGAGCGCGTCCGTCAGTGGCTCCGAGGATGATCATGAGAAAGAAAAAAGTGAGCACGATTTCCGCCACGAGGCAGGCGGGTAAGGAGTATCCGCCCGGGGAATGTGCGTCAAACCCATTGGAGGCAAACCCGGCATGCACGTCAAATCCACTCTGACCCGACGCAATCAAGTAAAGAACCCCGGCACCCAGAAGCCCGCCGACGACCTGGGCAACGATATAGGGAAGAAGATCCCGGGCCGGAAACCGTTTGCCTGCCCAAAGTCCGACGGAAACCGCCGGATTGAGATGACAGCCGGAAATGTGGCCGATGGCATAGGCCATGGTCAGGACCGTAAGTCCAAAGGCAAGGGAGACGCCAACGAAACCGATGCCCAAGTTGACCGCACCATCGGCGGTCATGAATTTGGCGGCGAGAACAGCGCTGCCGCAACCGCCGAAAACCAGCCAGGCGGTGCCAAGCATTTCAGCCGCCGCGCGTTTGCCAAGTGTGATGGTGGACATAAGGATGTGGATTTGGTTTGATATTACGGTGGTAAGGTGGAGGCACAGGGAATGCCGTGGTGAAGGTTACTGCGCAAACAGGAATGTTATCCGGAGCGATCACTGAATAGGGAAAAAATTGCTTGTCAGGGATTGGAGTTGCTTCCTGCTTTTAAGGCGCACTGAGGAAAACCCGGTGGCGCACAACATATGCAGTCTGGGAGCCAAGCATGAAATCGTCAAGCATTCTTCGGATCATGCGTACATTCCACCTTGGTTTATTTGCTTCCATTTCGCTTATTTTTAATGTTTAATTATTGATAATCAACGAGTTATGCAAAGTGTGAGGGGGTTGTCCGCGAAAGCGGTAAATTCCTGATTCTGAATGAGTCACGGGTTAAGCGTGGTAAGTCGGTGTTATAATGTCCAGGTTTCCGCCATGGCAGCCCGCGCAGCGGGTCACTGCTGACTTCGCCAATGCTGATTCCGGACCAGGCCGCCAATAGGCCTTCCGACCCCACTCCTGTTGCGTAATGTCAAATCCTTATAGCGCATTTCCGCCAATGTCGCAGCCCCGCTTCCCAAGACAATCAACCTCAAAATGGCTGCAACATTGGGAGAATTGCTCCAAAAACCGGGGAGCCCATATTACTTGCCAAAGGTATCTCGCGGAATGGGAGGGAATTTCCCTGTTGAATGCGCGGCTTTCCGAAAAGGATTTATGGAAAATGATATAAGATTCAGCAAAACAAAGCTTGTCCGCATGAGGGCTTATATGTCCGCGACGGATGCAACGGCGGCCTCCAGTCCGGCCCGCATGGCCCCCACGGGGGCGGGCTGGTTGAACCACCACTCAAAGGACTGCGCTCCCTGCCAGAGCAGCATGGGCAGGCCGTTGATGGCTTTGGCTCCGGCGGCGCGCGCGGTGGCGATCAGAGGGGTGACGAGCGGTTTGTAGACCATGTCGTAAACGAGGTGATCCCTCGTCAGGCAGCCATCCGGGAGCAGGGGCGGATCGTCCGGGGACATGCCGAGGGAGGTCCCGTTGATGATGAGATCGATATCCGGCAGCGCCCGCGCGAGGTCATCGGCGGTCCAAGGCAGAGTGCGGCAGCGGTCGCCGGGGAGCAGGTCGCCCAAAGTGGCGGCCAAGGTCCGGGCTTTGGACTCCGTGCGGTTGGTCAGGATCAATTGACTGCAGCCCTCCAGAGCGCTCTGCACGGCCACCGCCCCGCCGGCTCCTCCGCCGGCTCCGAGCAGCAGGATGCGGAGATCCCCAACATCCGACCGGAACTCCTCCTGAATGGTGCGGACAAATCCCGGACCATCGCTGTTGCGGCCCAGGGTGGTGCCGTCCGGACGGAAGAGGATGGTATTGACGGCCCCCAGGCGGCGGGCGGCGGGTTCAACCTCATCCACGCTGTCGAGTGCTGTGAACTTGTGGGGAATAGTGACGTTGGCCCCGACGAACTGCAGCTCCCTCAAAGCCCGCAGGGCAGGGAGAAATTCCTCGGTTTTGACCTGCAGCCGCACATACGAGGCATCGATTCCGCAGGCCGCCAGAGCGGGATTGTGCATCTGGGGCGACAGGGAGTGACCCACGGGATCGCCAAAAACCGCCAGACGCGCCGGAGGGGACAAGCGGGCGGCGGATTGGATGTTTTGAAGGGTGTAAAAGGGAAACATGGGAGGGAAAAAGTTTTCAGTTTTCAGTTTTCAGAAATTGAGACCGAACCTGTTATTGGAAGCCGGAAGTGCTGTCCCAATGGACTGAAAACTGAAAACTGAAAACTTCTCCAAAACTTTCCCATAAAAAAACGGCACCCGTTCCGCACGGGTGCCGTTTTTGGGAAGGCTTCGGTTAGCGCTTGCTGAACTGGAAGCGCTTGCGGGCACCGGGCTGGCCGGACTTTTTACGCTCCTTGGCACGGGCGTCGCGGCGGAGGTGCAAGCCGGCCTTGAGGACGGGGCGTAGCTCGGTGTCCACGGTGAGCAGGGCGCGGGCGATGGCAAGGCGGGCGGCACCGGCCTGTCCGTTGAGACCGCCGCCGGTGGTCAGCAGGGTCACGTCGAATTTGGTGGTGTTCCCCGTGGTCTGCAGCGGGGAAAGGACCGCCAGCTGCTGGGCGGGGGTCACGAAGTAGTCCTCAAAGGCGCGGTCGTTGAC
Source organism: Verrucomicrobiales bacterium (assembly GCA_028293125.1). Classification (GTDB taxonomy): domain Bacteria; phylum Verrucomicrobiota; class Verrucomicrobiia; order Verrucomicrobiales; family V1-33; genus CAIZWU01. The sequence goes on from JAQGPJ010000089.1 coordinate 8,696, forward strand.
CGTGATGCGGCCCTCGCCGGCGACCAGACGGGCGCGGGCGATGGCTGTTTTCCTTCTGCCGGTGGCGGAGAATGTGGGTTCGGCCATAATGCTGAAAGTAGTTGGAATAAAATGTTAGAACTGGTGGGGAACGGGTTGCTGGGCAACGTGGGGATGCTCCGTGCCGCGGTAGATGCGCAGCTTGGTGAGAATCTGGCGGCCCAGGCGGTTGTGGGGAATCATGCCGCGGATGGCAAGGGTAAGCAGCTGCTCGGGACGGCGGGCGCGCAGGCTTTTCGGCGTGTCGCTGTGGTGGCCGCCGACATAGCCGGAAAAGCGGGTGTACAGCTTGTTGGTTTCCTTTTTACCGGTGAAGACAGCCTTCTCCGCATTGAGAATGACGACGTGGTCGCCATTGTCAATGTGCGGGGTGTAGGTGACTTTGTTTTTGCCGCGGAGGAGATTGGCGGCTTCCACGGCAACGGCACCGATGACGCGCTTGTTGGCGTCAATGATGAACCATTTCCTCTGTTGTTCCTCGTTTTTGGCGGAGAATGTTTTCATGGCAGGAGTGAAAGTAATGCCGGAAAACCCTCCGGCGGGGGACGGCGATCCTACATGGCCGGTGCCGGCTGTCAAATGGATTTGAGGTTTTCACGTGCCAGTACTCGCTGAAAATGAATGCTTTCCAGCACGAAGCCGGTCTAAGCTGTTGGTTTTGAGGGCTCCAGCCTGATTTATCAATCCCCTGCGGGATTCCGGTTCCAGTCCAGGCATTCGGCGTAGGTGACTCCCCTGCCGCCGAAAATATCCAGCGCACTGCCGATGGTGACATCGACCCTGCCCCCGGTAAGGTCCTGAGCCAGCCTCAGGTCGTCCAGCGACCGCGCCCCGCCCGCGTAGGTGACGGGGATGGGGCTGTGGCGTGCGAGGAAGGCGAGGAGCGCCTCATCCATGCCCGCGCATTTGCCCTCCACATCGGCGGCGTGGACCAGATACTCCGCGCAGGAGCCCGCCAGACGCTCCAGCACCTGCGGCGTCAGGTCCAAGGTGGTCCGGGTCTGCCAGCGGTTCATGCAGACGCTCCAGCCGCCCTCCGGATCGCGGCGGCAGCTGAGATCGATCACCAGTTTTTTCGGGGTGGTGATATCCCGCAGCTCCTCCAGCCGGTCCGGCAGCCACTGCCCTTCCGGCGAGAACAGCCAGGAGGTGACGATGACGTGGGAAGCCCCCGCCTCCAGCCACGCGGCGGCGTTGTCCGCCCGGATGCCACCCCCGGCCTGCAGCCCGCCCGGCCATGCAGCCAGCGCTGCGCGCGCGGCCTGCTCATTGCCGGGCCCCAGCATGATAAGATGTCCCCCGGTCAGGCCATCACGGCGGTAAAGATCCGCATAATACTCCGCTGGGTATCCGCTTTCAAAATTGGTGACCAGCCCGCCGCCATCGTCCGACAGCGTGCCCCCCACAATCTGCTTCACACGGCCATGATGGAGATCGATACAGGGACGGAACCGGGTCATGGGAATGGAAATTATTAATAACAAAAAAGAAAATCACACGGAAAGCCGTGGGCAGAAAAAAGCGGACAGCTGCCCGGATCGGTTTTTTCCACCAGCAAACCCCAATAACTATTAACCAATAACCCTTTCACCCTCCTCCCCCGCCCACCCTCAATCCACCAGGCCCACAGCCCTGAGACAAATGGCCGCCGTCTCGGCAATCACTCCTTTGACACCGGCACTTTGGCGATACCACTTGGCGGGATCGTATTCGGAGCTGGGAATGCTGTGGATACCGACCTGCCATTCAGGCCCCAGAACATCCTGAAAAACATCACGGGAGCGCCGGGCATGGGTCCCTTGGGAGACCAAGTTGATTTTCCGATCCGAGGCGGGGATCCCTTCGCCGTCCAGCACCTCCTTCAGTCCCATGGCCATGGCGCGGGTGCGGTCCACTTTGGCGGCCCCGCCCGCGGCCGGGCAGATCCGCTGCGGGTCCACGCCCAGTTTTGCCAGTGTGATGGCGGTGACGTCGGCATCCGTTTTCCATGCCGCCAGATAGTGTCCTTTCTCCAAAGGCATGCCCGTGCAGAAAATGCGGACGGCATGGGTGTCGTCGGCGATCTCCTGGGTCCTGCGGGCCACCTCATCGGGAGCCCAGCCCTCGATTGCGATGTATTTGGCCCCGCTGACGGGATCCGTGACCGCCAGCCAGGAGTGCAGTTGGGAGCCGACGCCCAGCGTGATGGCGGCGGCGGTGCCCAGCGCGCAAAGCCAAAGCCGCCAGGTGGGCAGCGGGACCGACCGCCGGCGGAACCAGAAACCCTCCCACTTTTTGGAGGAAGGCGCTGGCTTGCCAATGGCTGAGGGCGGGGTGGGGGCCGCCGCAGGTGCGGATGCGGATGCGGGTGCCGGTGTCAGGCTGAGGGAGCCGGCAGCCGGTGCGGAGGCCGGGAGATCTTCATTCATAAGCGCAGGTGGGTGATGCCGGCTGCCGGGTCAAGGGCAAGCCGCGGACCCGACGGCGGGAACCCGCCAGGAGCCCAGACGCTGCCGCAGAGTCCACAGGCTGCTGACCATGCCCCAGACGCTGCCGGGACGCAGCCGGCTGCCGGGGCGCTCACTCCAGTCGATCGGCACCGCCAGCAGGGGAGTGCCCTGCCGCAGCAGATGCCAGGTGAGATCGACATCGAAACAGAACCGGTTCTCCCGCAGATGCGGCCGGCAGAGATGCCAGGCGGCGGCGGGCACGATCTTGAATCCGCACTGGGTGTCCGGCAGCGGAAAGCGGAACAGGGTTTTGACAATGCCGCGGAAAACCAGTCCCGCGATTTTCCGCCCCAGGGTGCGCTCCACCAAGGTGCCGTCCGCGCCGGTGCGGATGCCGTAACAGGCGCTGTCGGGCACGCCAGGGGCAAGGTGGATCAGTCTGATGGCCTCCCGCGGGGGGATAGCTCCGTCCGCATCCACAAACGCCAGATGTGTCACCTCCGCACCGGCGGTGGCCCATCCGGCGTATACGGCCCCTCCCTTGCCCGCATTCTCCGGCAGCAACAAGGGGAGGCGCAGCGATGCAAATTCCCGGCGCATTTCCTCACAGTAATTCCGCAGCCACGCCTGCTCCCCGGCTCCTGATCCGTCATCGACCGTCAGAACCTCCACCCGGCTGCCCAGCGGCTGAAGGGCACCCAGCAGTCCAGGCAGAAAACCGGGCAGCCTTGCGCTTTCGCGAAGGCAGGGAATGACGAGGAGGAGCTTCAAGGTGAGCGACTCTCCGCATGGAGCCGGTATCCGGTCAATGAAAATGAACGTCCTTTCATGTGGATGCTGTAAAAGCCCTCCGGACTGCGCCGCGGACCGGGCTATGAAGGGCTGCGGGGAGTGCGCATCGCGGTCTCGGCTTCAGACAAAACAGCTTGGTTATCCCAGTCGGAAAGTGCGGTGCCGGAGCCCGGCGTGCTGAATTCCGCCAGATCCGCCAGCCGGGGCAGGCAGCGGGTGAGATTGTCCACAATGGTGATTTGGGCGGTGCGGGCGGTGCGGGAGAGGGGATTGAGGTCGATGGTGATGACCTGCTTGCCGTTTTTGACCAGGGCTTCGCAGCGGTCACCGTCCTCCAGAGGCACGCAGACCACGTCGGCCATGAGGATGCCCTCGGGATGCACCCACTTCCGGTTGTGGTCGATGTGGCTGATGGCGTGGGTCCGCGAGGGCATCAGCACCCTGTCCGCTCCCGCCTCCAGCAGCATGGCGCGGATGGCCTGCTCCCGCTCCGGCGAGGTGTGGAAGATATTCACCTCCAGCCGCGCGCCGGTGGCTTTGGCGAGCCGCACCAGATCGCCCGCCGCCATGGCGCAGGCATTGCCGTTCACGGAGATCACCGGATGCCGTGCCGCCCTCAGCGCGGCGGCGGCGGCGGCGATGGCGCGCTGCGCAAAAGGATGGGTCCGCTCCCCCAGCAGGTAATCAAACGCCTCGCCCCGGCCATGGGCGATCAGGCCATGGAGGGAGGTGACCCCACGCTGCACCCCCGCCACGATGCGCTCGCGGGTGATGAGGGAAAGGTAACGCGGATGAGTGGTGGGGACATCGGAGGCGGGCATGACAGGGAAAACGTGAATATGGGACCGCTCCACAGCTTGGAAAGACGAAAAAGCGACCGAAAAACTAGCTTGTTTTTTATTTTTACTTGCGGAAATGATGGGATGGGATATGCATTCGCCATGCGTCTCCTCATTCACAGCATTCCCTGAATGTCGCGGCGGTCCGCCACCAGTGGACCCCGCCTATTCCCCTGGCCTTTCCATACCGCGTGCGGTTTTTGGATCATTCACGGGCGTTATTACCCGTGAACGCCGCAATGCAAAAAGCTGACTGAAATTCAGTCAGACAGGGAAGCGCCGCTGAGAGGATAATACCCGGCTTCACCGGGGATTTTACTCGTCAGGCGTGTATCCTGCCCCGGATCACCGGGCATTGCGCGGTTCAGAAGCAGGACAGCTCCGGAGCCGGTTCAGCCGACGGCGGGAATATCAGGCCAGGACATCACCGCGGACGGTCTCCGTCTCCTTCGCCGGAGCGCGCCCGCGTGCCGTTTTCGAACACCGCACAATCCCCGCAGACGCAGGGAAGGGGAGTGCTTTGCTTTGATAGTATCCCTGCATTTATAGCGATTTTTTGTGAAACGAACTGTGATTTATCCCGTGCTTCGCGTGGACCGGGATCTGATACTGCTGGAAAAATTCGAGGCCGCCAGACCGCACCGGGACTGGCATGCCTGCCCTCTGGGCACCATGGATTCCGGTTGGCGGATGAGGCGGCGCCCGCTGCTGAAAGGCCCGCTGCCGTCGCCGGCGCTGCGCGGCCTGGCGGCGGCCTGGCAGCGGCTGGGCGTGGCGGTGCCTTCAGCGGAAACCCTGGCGGACCTGCTGCTGGTGCTGCGGATGGTCCCGGCGTCCCCAGCGGGGGCGAACACCCGGTCGGCCGCTCCGCCGGGGCTGAGCCACCGCGGGCCGGTGGATATCCGTGGAGGGCTCGGCTGCGGCCAGGCGGTCCGGCGGATGCTGGACCTGCTGCATCCGCACCGCCATGAGGCGCTGCGCCAATTGAGACGGCAGGGGCTGGACCCGGCGGACTTCAGGCCGTGGCTGGACGGGGATGCGGCTCCGCCCGCCAATCCGCTTGAGGCCCTGCCGGCGGCAGTGGCTGAAAAATGGGTGCCCTGGCTGAAGCCTGACAGGGTATCCCCGGAAGAAGGCACCGCTTTTCTGAGAGTGATCCAGGGAGTGGAGCTGGACCGGGAGGCTCTGACGGTTTCCGCCGCCGGCACCGGCTGGCTGCCGCTGATCGCCGGCGAGCCGCCGGAGATGCGTTGCGCCCTGCTGAGGGTGCTGCTGGCAACGGGGGCGCTGGAGCGGAATCCGCCCCCGCGCACGCACCGGCTGCTGGCCACTCTGCGCTGCCTTTCGCAGCCTGACACCTGGCTGGAAAGAGCGCGATGGACTTTGAAGGCCTTGGCGGAGGGGGCTGCTCCCGCTTACATCGCAGCCACTCTGCGCTGGCATTTGAGGCACAGCCTCCATCTGCCGGAGATTCCGCCGGATGCCGCCAAACCCCCCGCGCGGCTGCTGCGCCTGCTGATGCGGCACGGCGGCGGCGACCACAAAGATGAGCCGGCGGAGGTCTGGCGGGCGCTGAGCCTGGACCGCGACGGCACTTTTGGCCAGGCGGCCCGCGCCTTTCTCGGCCGTGGTAGCCGTATTCCGTCGTGGGGACGGAATCTTTTCAGTGATTTCTCCCGCTTGGATCCCAAAAATCCTGATCACCTGTGGCGCCGCGCCCTTTATCTCCGGTTGGCGCCCCGCCTTCTGGCTGAGGCCCGGGTCATGAATCCTGAAAACAGGCATGCCTGCTGGTGCTTCACGGAAAAGTGGATCAATGATGTCCCCGAGACTTGGCCGGGGATGGAGGAGGATCTGCTGTTCTGGCTAAGACGGACGGGGGCGGCACCGGTGGCGCTGCCAAGTAACGGCTCATGGTTCCTTGCCTGCTGCTGCACTCGGCTGACGCCGCAGGGAAGGGCTTTACTGCGGACCTGGACCGCCGAGGACTTCCGGCGTTTCCGCAGACTGGCCGACAGCTGGGGCTTTAACCGCAGCATCACGGACGCTCTGGTGCCGGACAACATTCCGCGTGAATTTTTATCCCGGGCTCTGCACCGTCATATGCGGCAAATGGTGGCCATCCTGTCGGCTCTGTCACAGCTGAGGCCGGAGCATATCCGGCGCGTCTGGCAATCCATGGCGGAGCATCCGCTGTGCTCCTGCCATCCGGAGACCATGCCGCTGCGGGAGGCGGTGGTCCTGCTGGAGGCGGTGTCCGCGGGACGCCAGGGAGTGCCGGCCCTTCCGGGGTCGGTGCGGCGGCTTATTGCTGAAACGGACAGCGGTGATGGCACCTCATTCGGAAAGGCACAGGGTCCTGTCCCCGCCGCGCGCTTCGCGGAGGCCCGGAGCCAATTGGCCAAACGGTGGTGGCAGCTGGCCGTGCAGGTGCTGGATCAGCTGGTGGATTGGGAAATCCGCCGTGGATTCCCCGGTCTGCGGAACGACAGCGGGGTGCAGCTGCACACCCTGTGCATGGCCATCAGCAACCGGGAGTCGGAGGAAAATGCCGCCGCCACCCGGAGCATCGTGCGCGCCGGCAGCCATGGGCACGCGGACCGGAACTGGGCTCTGGATCTGCCTTTGAACCGGCGCTGGTTGGCCACGCATCCGAAGGCGGGGCATTCCGTCTGGCGGGAGGGTTTCGCCGTGGCGGTGCGGATTCCGGAGGCGGGTGAAATCACCCTGTCCTTTGAGGACGACCTTCAGGAGATCCTCCGCATGGGCACCCGGTTCGGCACCTGCCTGAGCTTGGGCGGCTGCAATGATCACTCGGCGGCGGCAGTGGCCTTGGATGCCAACAAGCGGCTGCTTCAGGCCCGCGACGCCTCCGGGAAAATCATCGCCCGGCAGCTGCTGGCCCTGTCCGAGGAGGGAATGCTGGTCTGCTTCGCGGTCTATGCGCACCGGAGCCGGACGGAGCTAAATGCCGCTTTCGCCACCTGCAATCTGATGTTGTCCCAAGTGCTGCGGCTGCCCATCTGGCGCAGCCGTGAGGACTATGAGGTGGCCGGCATTGTCTGCAAAGACTGGTATGATGACGGGGTCTGGGATTACTGGAAGGAATCGGTGCCGCTGGCCTCCTGAAAAAGCGGCAGGTCAGGTCCCCATCCGCCGCTCCGGAAAACCGGCTTCCCACCGGTGCCGGGGCGGAGGGCGGAGGACAGACGGGGAAGGGGTGGCGGACTGGCCGTCCGGCCGCCGGCAAGGCGCTGATCAGGCATCCAGCATCCTGTTCCCCGCGGTCATTTCACCGGGCCGCCGGCAGGTTTTTTATTGCGCGGGGAGGCGGGCGCGTGGCATGTGTCAGAACTTCGCGGATGCGGCGTATTGAAGTAACCGCCAAACCGCCGCGTTTGTTTCCCCAACCCATACCGACCACCGACTCATGCCAAGACCTGTCACCCTTTTCACCGGCCAGTGGGCCGACCTGCCGATCGAGACCCTGCTCAAAAAAGCGAAGGCTTTCGGTTATGACGGCGTGGAGCTGGCCTGCTGGGGCGATCACTTTGAAGTCGCCAAGGCGGACCAGGCCTGGTGCGATGACCGCCGCGCCCTGCTGGACCGCCACGGCCTGAAGTGTTATGCCATCTCCACCCACCTCGTGGGGCAGGCGGTGTGCGACCTGATCGATGAGCGCCACAAGACCATCCTGCCGGACTACGTCTATGGCGACGGTGATCCCGAGGGCGTGCGCCAGCGCGCGGCCGAGGAGCTGATCAAAACCGGCCAGGCCGCCGCCCGGTTCGGCGTGAAGGTGGTGAACGGCTTCACAGGCTCCAGCATCTGGCACCTGTGCTACAGCTTCCCGCCGGTGCTGCCGGGCCAGATCGAGAACGGCTTCAAGGACTTCGCCCGCCGCTTCAAGCCCATCCTCGATGAATATCAGAAGCTGGGCATCCGCTACGCGCTGGAGGTGCATCCCACGGAGATCGCCTTCGACATCGCCAGCGCCGAGCGCGCCCTGCAGGCTCTCGATTACCATCCCGCCTTCGGCTTCAACTACGACCCCAGTCACTTCGGCTATCAGGGCGTGGACTACGTGGGCTTCATCCGCAAGTTCCACGACCGCATTTTCCACGTCCACATGAAGGACGTGGCTTGGAGCGACACCCGCACCGAGGCCGGCGTCTTCGGCGGCCATGTCGATTTCCACAAACCCAACCGCTACTGGGACTTCAAGTCCGTGGGCCGCGGCAATATCAACTTCGAGAAGATCATCCGCGCCCTGAACGACATCGGCTACGCCGGACCCCTGAGCATCGAATGGGAGGACGGCGGCATGGACCGCGAGTTCGGAGCCGCCGAAAGCTGCGCCTACACCAAGCGCGTGGACTTCCCCAGCTCCAACATCGTCTTCGACGCCCAGTTCGACAAAGCGAAGCAGTCGTAGGCGCAGGCGGGAAAAGGCTTTTGGTTTGAATCCTCAAGCACCCGCCCGCCGCAGCTTTTGCGGCGGGCGGGTTTTTTATTGAATGTAAGAGTCTTGCAAATGCCTTGATGAGGGCAAGACTGAGGATTACAAGGCGCGACGGCTGGATGGGACATTAACGCTTTGAGGATTCAGACCATTTCAAACAGGAACCATGCGAAGAGTGACCATCAGCGCAGCGAAATTGGTGATATGCGTTCCAGAGGCTTTGATCCTTCAACCATCCAGGAGGCGCGGACCGCCTATGAGAGGGGTCTGATGGCCGATCAGCTGATTGTCAGGATTGAGGCGGCTTTTCATGACGTGGTTCTGGGGGACGGAATCGGGCTGTCGGAGGGCCAGGGAATGGATGACTATGCGGATGCGGCCGCACGCGCCACCCTGCGGGAGGATGATGAGAAGGAGGACTGGAAGCATGCCGCCTGATGTTTTGACCACATGCGGCAGCAGTCTTTCCTTCTTCGACGCTAAGGGAATGCGATTTCACCTGCCCGCCTTCATGACCGCGGAGCTGCGTGATCAATACGACGGCTTTCTAATTTCCACGCTGACGCTGCGGGTTGGATCCGGACGCGATTGTTTCGCCGCTCTGAATCAGGATCAGCGCCGGGTGGTCCGCGAATTCCTTCTGTTTTTGAAGGACGATCCGGATTACAGGTTCAGCAAACACGAAATGGAGCGCAGCCTCACAGAATTTTGGAGCGAACAAGAATGACCGCCATCATTCAAAACTGGATTTATGAGGAGAACCTCCATCCGTTCATGACGGCCTTGGGATGGATCTCCGGGTACCATTTTGATGAGGATGGCTGGACGGCGGTCAACTTTGGAGCGCGCTCAGCTGATGAGGGTGCCGGAGTGTGGTTTCATTATGCCTTGGAAGGCGATTCCATGATTGAGGCGGGGATCACGCAGGAGCGCGGGGAATCCGTGTTCACGGTGAGAATTGAGGCTGATGAAAAGCTCGCCGCCCGGGTGGGGCTGAGCATTGATTTCTGTCAAAACTTCCGTTTCGCCTGAGCGGTGAAAGGGGCTGGTGGATTGACGGGGCAGGAGAAAGAGGGTGGGTAAGCCTTCAGCTTCCAGTCATCCAAAGTTTGACATCTCTGGATGAAATGGATGGGATGCGGGTATCATGAAACCGCGTCTCCGGCCTCCTTTGCTCAGTCTGCTGGTTTTTGGCTTTTTCCTGTCCTGTGGCAATGCCCAGGAATCCGCACCGCCGCCCTCGTCAAAACAGCCCAATGTGCTGTTTCTTTTCGCGGACGATCTGGCCTGTGACGGGGTGCACGCCTTTGGCGGTGTGGATGTGAAGACGCCGAATCTGGACCGGCTGGCGGCGCGGGGGACCATTTTCACGGATGCCCATAACATGGGGGCTTGGAATGGCGCGGTATGCATCGCCAGCCGCGCCATGCTGCTGACCGGGCGCAGCCTGTGGCATGCCAGGGCGGTGGCGGGCCACGCGGAACTGGAGGCGGAGAATGCGGCGGGAAGGCTGTGGCCGGGCATGATGAGGGCCGCCGGTTACCGAACCTTCATGACGGGCAAGTGGCACAATGAAATCGCTCCCGACGCCTGCTTTGATGTGGTGCGGATGCCGCGCGTCATGGGAATGCCCGGCACGGTGAAATCCGCCTACAACCGCCCGCCCGCCAACGCCGGGGAGGATGCGTGGAGTCCGACGGACACCTCCCTCGGTGGCTACTGGCAGGGCGGCCGACACTGGACGGAGGTGGCGGCGGAAACGGCTGTCGGATTCATTCATGAAGCCACTGCCGGTGCGGCTGCCGGGCAGGCTCAGCCTCCGTATTTTGCGTATGTGGCTTTCAATGCGCCGCATGATCCGAGGCAGTCGCCGCAGAAGTTTCTGGATCTCTACAAAACAGAGAACATCACTGTGCCGGAGAATTTCCTTCCGGAGTATCCATGGCGGGATGCGGTGGGGCAAGGGCCTGATTTAAGGGATGAGGCTCTGGCGCCCTTTCCCCGCACGCCGCATGCGGTGCAGGTCCACCGTCGGGAATATTATGCGCTTATCAGCCATCTCGACGCCTGGGTGGGCAAAATCCTGGAGACGGTGGAGAAGTCCGGTCAGGCGGACAACACCCTCATCATTTTCACTGCCGACCATGGGCTGGCGCTGGGCCGCCACGGATTCATGGGCAAGCAGAGCCTGTACGATCACAGCACCCGCGTCCCTCTGATTTTGTCAGGACCCGGAGTGCCCGTCGGGGGCAGGGTGCAGGCACCGGTGTATCTTCAGGACACCATGGCCACCGCTCTGGAGGCGGCGGGTGCGGCCAAAGCGGACCATGTCGAATTCCGGAGCCTGCTGCCACTGCTTCAGTCGGATGCCGCGAAGGCAAAGGACAAGGGCCGCAAAGCCATCTACGGCTCCGACCTTGAGCGCCAGCGCTCCATCACCGTGGATGGCTGGAAACTCCTGGTGTATCCCAAAGCGCACGTGCTTCGGCTTTATGATCTGGCTCAGGACCCATTGGAGATGAAGGATCTTGCCGCCGGCCCGGAGCAGAAGGACCGGTTGGCAAGCCTGTTTCAAACCTTGCAGGATGAGCAGGCCGCCTTGGATGATCCATTGGATTTGACGCTTATGGACCCGGCTATCACAAACCACCCTGTAAAGCCGGCTGAGCCTACCAGGCGGGATAGGGACAGTCCCCCCACCCGAGGGCGGGGAAACTTCTTGAAAAGATTGCCCGGCAGCGGCGGTTCCTGATAATCCTTGGCCGCAACTCATCCGACCACCCCGCCGCCGCCTATGAAACATCTGTTCTTTCTCCTGACACTTGGAGCCATCGCCAACGGCTCCGCCGCCGCCAGCCCAGTGCCGGTGAAGGACGGGCTGGTGCTGCATTTGGACGCCATGGATCAGGCCGGGGCGCGGCAGCGGGTTTCTCTGCCTCCCGCCGCCAATATGCGGCCGGTGGACCAGTGGCTGGACTCCTCCGGCGGGGGACTGGCGGCGGCGCAGCAGGCGGCGGGATCGCGTCCGGTGTTCCACGCCGACGGAACGGAGGCGTTTGTCCGCTTCGATGGCCGTGATGACTTTCTGCCCATCACCGGTCCGCGCCGTCTGACGCCGGCCATGACGGTGTTTGTGCTGGCCGCGCCGCGGGGCAATCCCGGCGGGTTCTCCGCGCTTTTCTCCACGGCGGAGTCCGGGAAAAACGACTACACCAGCGGGTTGAATCTGGACTTTGGACCGCTGGGCACCAAACAGCTGAGCGTGCTGAATGTGGAGAGCGCCGGATGCACAGGCTTCCGCGATTTGCTGGAGCCCGCCAAAAATCTGGCGGCGGAGCTTCCGTTCGAGGGGTTTCACGTCTTCACCGTGAGATCCAAAATCGGGGAAAAGGGCAACCAGCTGTTTCTCGACAGCATCCTGCTGGGGGACCGGCTGCGCATGGAGTCCAACATTGGTCTCGACCAGATGAACATCGGGGCGCGCCTCTGCTCCAATGACCCCGGCGAGCCGCCCTTCGCCCAAGGGTTTTTCCAAGGCGATCTGGCGGCGGTGCTGGTTTATAACCGGGCGCTGGATGATGCCGAAATCACGAAGGTGGAGGAGTATCTTTTCGCCCGCACACCGGCGCTCAATGCCCTCGCGTCCGGCAGCACTGGCCATGCGCTGGAGCAGGTGAAGAACCCGCCGCCGGTGCAGATGCTGGTGCCGGGATTCTCCGTGGACGAGCTGCCGCTGAAGCTCACCAACCTGACCAATCTGCGCTACCGCCACGACGGAAAGCTGGTGGCGCTGGGTTACGATGGCCGCATCCATCTGCTGACGGACACGGATGGCGACGGGCTGGAGGATAAAGAGTCGATTTTCTGGGATCAGTCCGTGCTGCGCGGCCCTATCGGCATCGCCCTGCTGCCGGCGGGCGATCCCCGCGGCGACGGGCTGTTTGTGGCCAGCAAGGGCAAGGTGTCGCTGATCGTGGACCGCGACCGCGATGGCCGGGGCGATGAGGAGATCGTTGCCGCCACCGGGTGGAAGGAGAACTTCACCAATGTGGACGCCACGGGCATGGCGGTGGATCCGAGGGATGGCTCTCTTTATTTCTGCCTGGGGGTAGAAAACTTCGCAAACGCCTATCTGGTCGATCCGGCCACGGGAAAATCGAATTTTGATATCGCCACCGACCGCAGCTCCATCCAGCGGGTGACGGCGGATTTCAAAAAGCGGGAAACCGTCTGCACCGGCGTGCGCTTCGCCTGTGCGCTGGCCTTCAATGCGGAGGGCGATCTGTTCGCCACCGAGCAGGAGGGGGCCACCTGGCTGCCCAACGGCAATCCCTTTGATGAGCTGCTGCACATCCAGCACGGCAGGCATTATGGCTTTCCGCCCCGCCACCCGAAGTTCCTGCCCCGCGTGATCGACGAGCCGGCAGTGATGGAATACGGCCCGCAGCATCAGAGCGCGGTGGGCATGGTCTTCAATGAGGGGGTGAACGGAGGCCCGGTTTTCGGGCCGGCGTTCTGGAAAGGGGATGCCTTGATCTGCGGCGAGTCGCGGGGGAAAATCTACCGCACCAGGCTGGTGAAAACGCGGGAGGGCTATGTGGGGCAGAACCAGATCATCGCCTGTCTGAGCCTGCTGACGGTGGACAACTGCGTTTCCCCGCAGGGCGATCTGCTTATCGCCTGCCACACAGGTCCGCCCGACTGGGGCACCGGTCCCGCGGGGGAGGGCCATATTTTCAAAGTTCGCCACAAAGCGCCGCAGGCACCGCAGCCGGTGCTGGCCTGGGCGGCGGCTCCTGACGAGTTCCGCGTGGCTTTCGACCGCCCGCTGAAGCCGGAGGAGTGGGCGGGCGTGAGGGATCGGGTGAAGGTGGAGGCCGGGCGCTATGTGGCGGCGGGCGACCGCTTCGAGGTCATCCGTCCGGGTTATCAGGTGGTGCGTGACCAGATGGGGGCCTCCCGCCGCTGGGTGGAGGTGCAGAGCCTGGCGCTGACCGCCGACCACCGCACTCTGGTGCTGCGGGTGCCGGCGCAGACGGAGGCGGTGTCCTACTCCATCACCCTGCCGCTTCCCGCCTCCTGGCGCACGGAGAGCAAAATCCCGCAGAGTCCGGAAATGGACTTGGGCCTGACGCTGAACGGCATCCAGATGACGCTGGCCGATGGCCGCCGCGCGGTGATGCCGCACCCTTCCCTGGCGGTGGCCGGCGCCTTTGCGGAGGGCTCGGCGGATCATGCGGACTTCCTTGAAGCCTTGGTGAAAGGGGACGGGAAACTGACGGTGCGCGGGCAGGTGGATGTCTCCAATATTTTCCAGCCCATCACCCAGCCGGGCTCCGTGCTGGACTGGGATGTCGGTCAGGACGCCTTTGCCAAGCGCACCATGACGGTGCGCGAGGATTTCTCCCAGGAGGATCCGAAGACGGTGACTTTAAAAAGCGAGGACCATGCCCCCGGCAGGGAGCTGCGGATTGAAGTCGCCTCCGGACTGGAGCGGGAGGGCAGCGGCCTGACCTTTGAACTGGATGGCCGGGTGCGCCCGGTGAGTGAGCGCCGGCTGTTTGTCCCCTGGGCGACCACCGGCGCGGCGGAGAAGCCGGCGGGACCCGCCGTGGCGCGCACGGATGTGAAGGGCAACTGGCTGCATGGCCGACGGATCTTTTTCGGCAAGGGGGCCTGCTTCACCTGCCACCGCACCCGCAACGAGGGGGCGGAGTTTGGACCGGATCTGACCAACCTGATTCACCGCGATCGGGAATCCGTGACCCAGGATATTCTGAACCCCTCCGCCACCCTCAATCCCGAGCAGACGGGCAGCACGGTCACCTTCACGGATGGCGCGGTGCTCAACGGCATTGTGCGCACCCTGACCGATGAGCGCATCGTGCTCAGCCTGCCTGGCGGCGCGAATATGGACCGGCCACGGACGGAGGTGAAATCCATCGCGCCCATGAAGGAGTCGCTGATGCCCGAGGCCCACGGCAAAAACCTCAGTGCGGAGGAGATGGAGGATCTGCTCACCTTTTTGCTGACCCAGCCGCTGGAGCCCGCTCCCATCACCCGGCTGGATCCTGGCCCACCCATGGCCCGCAGCGCGGCGGAGGTCACGCCGTTCCTGTCCGTGGCGGATCCGTCGGCGTCCCCCGCCGCCGCTCCCGCCCCGCTGCGCATTCTGCTTTCCGCCGGGGCCAAGGACCACGGACTGAACGAGCATGACTACCCGCTTTGGCTGGAGCGCTGGTCGAAGCTGCTGCCGCTGGCGGACAACGTCACCGTCAGCACCTGCATGGGCTTTCCCACCCGCGAGCAGCTGGCCAATGCCGATGTCACCGTTTTCTATTCCGCCAATGTGGGCTGGAATCCCAACAGCGCCATCCTGATGGACGAATACCAGAAGCGCGGCGGCGGCTTGGTTTACCTGCACTGGGCGATGGAGGGCGGCAAGGAGGCGGCGGCGCTGTCGGAGCGCATCGGGCTGGCAACCGCCTTCTCCAAATACCGTCACGGTCCGCTGGATCTGGTCTTCACCCAGCCGGATCACCCCATCACCAAAGGCTTCAAAACCTTGGCGGTGCTGGATGAATCCTACTGGGCATTGCGGGGGGATGTGTCCCGTGTCGGCGTGCTGGCCACCTCCTTGGAGGAGAACAACGCCGAGCCCCAGCTCTGGGTGATGCACCGGGGGGACAGCCGCGTCTTCGGCTGCATCCCCGGCCACTACACCTGGACCTTCGACGATCCACTCTACCGCCTGATCGTCCTGCGAGGCATCGCCTGGGCGGCCCGGCAGCCGGATGTGGGCCGTTTGGCGGAGCTGATGACAGTGGGGGCCCGTGTCGCCCCGTAAGTGGGGAAATGGGCAGGAATGTATGTATAATGTGTGGACAGATTTTTGAGTGGTCATAGGGTGGAAACACGGGGGCAGGCTGCTCCAACCGCCGTATTCCCCTCTTCTGTTCCGTCAAGCGTTCACCATTTCTGACCCGGTCCAAATTTTCCCGGAAACCCTTATGGATCCTGCTTTGCGGGACCGGGTTTGCGGTGACGGCTTTCCGGATGCGGGATGATTTGGTGGAGGCTGGGCTTTTGCCTGTCTCCTGGCGGGCTGCGTGGCAGCAGTGGACGGATAATGACCGGCCGGAATCGGGCAGTGGCGGGGCTAAGGCCGGCATCTCCACGCTTTCAGCACAGCCAGGCGGAAAAAAGGCGGGTGATCCGAGCCTTGGCGCTTTTGGCGTCCGGGGAATTCCCGGACAATCCACGAAAGTGGACAACGGAGAGGGCAGGGAAACAGCTGACCAAAAACAGGCAGCGGGCAGGACAGGCTTGGAAATGAAGGAATGGGCGGGCAGGATCGTGGCTCTCAAGGGCTCCCCACAGCTGGAGGCGGAGCTTGAGGAGTTCATGATCCAGCTCACCCCTGACAACTGGAGGGAGGCTATCGACACCGCCCTGCCGCTTTATGATTTTCTCCATCCCGACAAATGGGGCGCCCTGATGATGCGGGTGGGAGCGGTGGGTGGTGAGGCGTCGGCGAGGCACTTCAGGCCGGACAATGAGCTTGTGGATTACGAAGGTTTCGGCTCGCGGAATGTGGTGCGGGGCTGGGCGGCGGTGGACCGGGCCGCGGCTCAGGCCTTTGTGGAGTCACTGCCCGAGGGGCGCTACCGCGACGGCATGGGAATCGGTTTTCTGTGGGGTATTGATGAGGCATCGGTCGCCTCCCTCGACAAGCTGTATGACCGGCTGCCCAAGGGGTTGTGGCCGCAGATCGCCGCCGCTCAGAGGGATATGGCCCGCTGGGAATCCGCCGGACCCGAGAGCGGGGTGGAGGGTTGGCTGGCAAGGACGGAAGCGGAGTTTGGCCGTGACTCCGAGCGTTTCCGGGTGGCTCAGGAAACCGCCGATCTTCATTTCCTGGAGGGAGCCATGTGGGACAAGGATTCCGGAAAAGTGGAGAATCTGACGAATGAATACCTGAACCGGTCCGGGAAGCTGACCACTGACCGTGTGCTTAGAACCGCTTTGACAAGCCTCGGGCAGTTGGATCCGGTCAAATCCCTGGACTTGGTGCTGGCGAATCTTTCCACTCATCCGGTTCTCGGCAGCAGCGTGCCCATGATCATGACGGACTGGACAAAGAGGGATACCGGAGCTCCGGGAAACTGGCTGAATGCCAACCAGGACGCACCGGTTTATGATAAGGCCGCCGCCTATTATGCGTGGGGAATCAAAAAGGAGGATCCCGCCGCAGCCAAAGCATGGGCCGGCACTATCAAATCCGCCTCCCTGCAGGTGATGGTGCTGAAAGGAATGCCGGGACGCTTGAAATAGAAAAGGACGCCGGTGGTGAACCGGCGTCCCTTGAACCATGACAGTGCGGATATGGAGGCGGGCCCTATATTCGGAGGCCGCAGCACGCATCAGGCGAAATCCGCCTGGGTGTAAGGGCTGCGGTAGGGGCGGTTGAGGAGCTTGGAGGCCTCCGCATTGTTGAGGATCTCCTCCTTGGCCACGTCCCACTGGATTTTGCTCTTGGAGAGCATGGAGATGAGGCAGAGGTGGCCCGGGGTGGCGGAGTGGTGGGCGGTCCGGACCGGAGTAATGGTGGGCTTGCCGGAAAGGGCGCAGTCCACCCAGTTTTTGAAGTGGTTGGTGGAGCGGTAGATGTCCGCCTTGCGCATTTTTTCGGGCAGCACGCGGAATCCGCGCCAGGAGGGGTCCGAGGCTTCAAAAGCGCCGCGGTCCACATGGATCCAGCCTTCGGTGCCGATCCACTTGGTGCCGCCCGCGATATCGGAATGGCCTCCGGCGATGGTCATTTTGATATCCTTGGGATACTTCAGTTCGCCACGGTATTTGGTGCAGGTGTTCCACATGGCGTCCGCAGGCGGGAATTCGCCCTCGCATTCCACTTCACTGGGGCCGCCGTTGTCCATGTCCATGCCCCAGTGGGCGATGTCGCAGTGGTGGCCGATCCAGTCCAGGAGCTGGCCGCCGCCAAAATTGTAGTGCCAGCGCCAGTTGCGGTGCACGCGGGCCTCAATGTAGGGCACCATGGCTGAGGGGCCGACCCATTTTTCGTAATCCAGATTTGCGGGGGGCTCCGTGACCGTGTTGCTTTTGGCGGTGCCGGCGAAGTCGTTATGGCCGGAGGGCAGGCCCACCTGAACCTCCTTGATCTGGCCGATGTAGCCGCCGCGCACCAATTCCACGGCCTTGGTGAAATTGTCCACGCTGCGCTGCCAGGAGCCGGTCTGCCAGATGACCTTGTGGTCCTCCACAGCTTTCACGATGGCCTGCTGCTCGGCGATGGTGCGGGCCAGCGGCTTTTCCCCCCAGATGTGCTTGCCGGCCTTGGCGGCGGCGGTGGCCACGAGGGCGTGCCAGTGGTCGGGCACCGCGAGGGTCACGGCGTCGATGTCCTTGCGGGCGAACATCTCCTTGTAGTCTGTGTAGGCCTTGCAGTCCTGGTTTTTGTAAAACCCGTTCACGGCGTCCGTGGCCTGGGACAGATGGTTTTTGTCCAGATCACAGACCGCGACCACCTGGGCGTTGGGCAGGGACATGGTGGATTGGGTATTGCCCGGTCCCTGCATTCCCCAGCCGACAGCGGCGACGGTGAGGCGGTTGGAGGGGGCCACGGCGCCATCCGCCCCGCGCGCGGCGGCAGGGATGATGACCGGAATGGCGAAGGCGGCGGATTTTTTGATGAACTGTCGGCGGGATGTGCTCATGAGAAGTGGGTGAAAAACGAGCATGACCGGTCCGGCATTTCGCTGGAAGCAAAAATTCATGCGCAGGTGCGGGATTATGTGCGGCGTTCACCCAGGCGCATTTCCGGTGCGGCGGGGCCGGAGCCAGGCAAAGGTGGGTCTACGGTAATGGCGGAGCCCTTTTTTGCGGTGGCCGGCGATTCTCGTTCTGCTTAATGCCGGCCGGGACCGCGGTTCTGCTTGGTTTTGATAGTTTGCCGGCCCCCACTGTCTTTCTCCTTCTCCTCCATTTCCCCTCCCCAGCATGAATGATTCAGGCTTTCAGTATGCGGTGTGCCATTTGAGCGTGGCTCCGGTGAGGCGCTGGGCGGATGCGACGGGGGAAATGACCACTCAGGCGAGGGCGGGGGAGGCGGTCCAAATTCTGGAGGAAACGCGCGGACTGTGGCGGGTGCGGCTGCTGGCGGATGGTTATGAGGGCTGGGTGGACAGCCGGCAGTTCACACCGCCACAGCAGGAAAAACCTCCGGAGGGCATGGTGCTGACCGATGAGGTGACCGCCTGGGCACGCTGCGGGGACCGGACCCTGCTGCTGCCCTTGGGCACTGCGCTGCCGGCTTTCTTACCGGAGGACCATACGTTCCGGCTGGGGGACGAAGTCTGGACTTGGGAAGGCCGGGTGCACTGTCCTCCGCCCGTGCCGGACTGGCCGGCCCTGCTGCGGGAATCGCGGCAATACCTGGGCGCACCCTATCTATGGGGCGGACGGACGCTGTGGGGCATCGACTGCTCGGGGCTGATGCAGACTCTGTTCCGGCACCAGGGCATTGCCCTGCGGCGGGACTGCGTGGATCAGATCACCCAGGGGGAAGCGGTGGACGGTCTGCACAAGGCGAGGCCGGGGGATTTGGCATTTTTTGAAACCACCCGCGACGGCGGCCGGCATGTCGGGCTGGTGCTGGGCGGCGGGGAGGTGCTGCATTCCAGCGCTTTCGTGCGCATTGACGAGCTGTCGGAGCGCGGCATCACGGTCCGAAGCAGTGGGGCGCATTCCCACCGTCTGACCGCCACCCGCCGGATTTGGCCAGGCCACAGCCGGGAGTGAGGCTCTGGTTTGCGCGGTCGGAACCAAGCAAACCGGAGCGGTGGGCAGGGACCGGTGGCGGATAACTTTTTCAGAGCGGGGCTTCTGACGAATTGACGGCCCTGTTTCCCTGGATTCCTGTGAGTTGCCCGGAGCCGGAGACTCCCTCGGCTGCCGGCCCCGTTTCGGGCGGGGAAGGTGGCTGGCAGAGGGAGAATATCCGGAGCCTCTCCGCAGGCTCGTTTTAATTGAAGTCCATTTTCCACCGAGTTCATGCCTGACCTCCTTTCTCCGCGACGGGTTTCCTGGAGCCGCCGCCTCGCCCAACGCTGGCGGGGACTGGCGCGGTGCCGGCTGACGGGTTGCGGGCACCGGGGACTGACGGGGCAGATCAGACTTTCCAAAGGGTTTATCCGGGAAGGATGGAAAGCGGGTGCGGCGGTGCGGACAGGGCTTCTTTTGCTGCTGGCGCTGTCGGTGGCCACCGTGTGGGTGACCGCCGGGCAGGGCGGGGGATTTCCGCTGGGGGGGCCGCAGCCAGGCATTCCCACCATGATTCTGGCCGGGCTGGCGTGGTCGGCGGCCTGTGCGGCGGCGGCCTCGCTGCCCCTGTGGGGTTTTGGCTTGGTGTCGTTCTGGCTGGCCTATCATGGACTGCTGTTGATGGCCCCCTGGGTGGGCACAGCGGTCATGCCGCTGCCGGTGTTGTGGCTGGTGGCGGTGGGGCTGGCCGTGGGCGCGCGGCGGGGCACGGCGCCGGGTTGGGGGCCTTTGGCGGCCTGGCTGGCGCTGTGCGCGGGAGCGGGCTGGTTTCTGGCAGCACCGCTGGGATTGAACAGGCTTTTTGGTGGAATCAGCCTGCTCAGGGAGTGGGCCGGCCCTCTGATGCTGGCAGCCCTGCTGGCACCGGCTTGGAGGCTGCGGTCATGGTTCCGGCGGCGGCGGTGGACGGAGCCGGAATTCGGCCGGGTGCTGGCGGGCAGCGTGGCGGTGATCGGCCTTGGGCTTGCGGCCTCGAGCCTCCGCCACGGTCCGGAGGCCACCCAGGGCTGGGCGGCGGAGGTGGTCAATGACTGCGGGTATCTCGCCCTCCTGGCGTGGTATTGGCTGGCGGGCGGGTTTGCGGTCTGTTTTCTCAAAATCATGGAGAGCGTCACCCGTCTGACGGTGCGCGGACTGACACTGCGGACGGTGAGCCGGCTGTTTCCCCTCCTGTGGGCCGCAGTGACGGTGATTGAGTGGCTGAGCAGCCATGAAAGCGCGGAGCGGCTGCGCATCGGAATCGGTCCCGGACGGCTGGATCACTGGATGGCGTCCTGGCCTTGGGAGCTCCAAGTGGCCGCCTGGGGGCATGTCTGGGCGGGGGTGGCGGTGCTGGCTGCGGGGGTGGGATTTTTGTGGCAGGGCCGGGAGGGGGTGCGGCTGCTGCCCCGGCTGCACGCGCTGTGGATGGCCTCCTTTTTCTGCGTTCTGGCGGTCAGTCCAGTGCTGGCGGCTTTTATCACCCCGGTGCCCGCCCATGCCGGGCAGATCTGGTGGTGGGCCCCGCTGGTGCTGCTGGGCGGAATGCTGCGGGATCTGGCGCAGGCCGGGCGGGAGCAGGGTGTCCATGCCGCGGAAGGCCTGCCCGCCCGCGTGGGCTGGCGGGTGACGATGCTGGCGGTCCTGCTGACCCTGGAGTGGCGGAACGCGGCCCCATGGCCGGTCCATGGCGGCATGGCGGCCCTGCTGGGCATCCTCCATCTGGCGCTCCCCAGGGCTTTGCATCAATGGTGGACGCGGGGGCGGGGGGGAATGGGCACGCTGCCCGTCTCCACCCAGATCTGGATCTCCGCCGCCGGCATGGCCGCAGTGCTGCCCATCCTGCATCACAACAGCCAGAGTATTGCGGTGCTGGCTTTCGCCCCCGTGGTCTGGCTGCCGGTGCTGTTGTGGCTGCGCTGCCACCGGCCCGGGCTTGCCGCCTCCTCCGGAGCGCTGGCGGGGGCGCTGCTGGGGTCGGGGACCGTCGCCGCCTGGTGCCGCCCGGACCTGCTGCTGCCGGAGGTGCCGGTGCTGTCTTTTCTGAATGCCCCGCCGGCGGTTCTGGCGGCGGAGGCCATGGCCGCGCGCCCGTTTCTGGACCCGGCGCATTTCACCCTGCTGCTGCTGCTGACCACCACCGGAGCCGTGCTGGGGGCCATTGTTTTCCGCTGCCATCCCCCGGCAGGTGAAATTCCTATTGCAATTGCGGAACCGGCGGCTTAACTCAACCTTCCCTTTTGGAAATACCCTAACTTTTTCCCTTTTCCGAATTCCATGTCCCAGCATCCCAGTCTCAGATCCGGCGGCGGTTCCATCGGAGCCAAGCGCAGTGTTCTCAAGCGTTTCGAGCGCGTGAAGCTTCTCAGGAAGCGCGGTCTCTGGAAAGAGGGCCAGAGCCCTCTGAACCTGCCCAAAACCACGCCGGACATCTAAAACCCGGGCTCCCCGTGACTCTTGGGTTTTCCGGCCATTCCGTGCCTGATTTCCCGGTGGAGTTCCGTTGAAACAGCGTTTTATGTGAACCGGGCTGGACGTCTCCGCCGTCCAGCCCGGTTTTCGTTTTTCCCGTCAGTCCATTTTCCGTTTCCTGCTTTCCCTTATCCGCCGTGGCCGAAGAAGAAACCCTGCGCCTGAACCGCTACCTCGCCCTCGCGGGGCTGGGATCCCGCCGCGCCTGCGAGGTTCTCATCGCCAATGGCGAGGTGGAGATCAATGGCCGCATTGTCACCAATCTCGCCACCCAGGTGAAGCCCTCGGATGAGGTCCACGTGGGCGGCAAGGAGGTCAATGCCTCGCGGCTGCAGACCATCGTGCTGCACAAACCCCCCGGCGTGATCTGCACCCGCAGCGACCCCAAGGGCCGCCCCACGGTTTACAGCCTGGTGGCTCCGCAGCATAAAAAACTGCACTATGTGGGCCGGCTGGACATCGAAAGCGAGGGTCTGCTGGTCATGACCAATGACGGCGACCTGACCCAGCGGCTCACCCATCCCAGCCACAAGGTGGAGAAGGAGTATATCGTCACTCTGGACCACCCCTGCCGCAGCGAGCGTGTCGCGGAGCTGCTGGAGGGCATTCAGCTGGAGGAGGGTCTGGCCAAAGCCGAGGCCATCCATGTTATTTCCCCGCGCCGCATGGTGATGGTCCTGCAGCAGGGCATGAACCGCCAGATCCGCCGCATGTTTGACCATCTGGACCTGAAGGTGGAGCGCCTCATCCGCGTGCGCATCGGCAATCTCGTTCTGCCGGATTTGAAGATGGGCAAATGGCGGGTGCTGGATCCGCGGGAGATCGCCAAGCTCACCGAAACCTGGAGCCGCCGTAAAAAGGGGACTGAGCCGGCCAAATAGCCCCCTCAAAGGGTCCAGCCCGGCCTGCTTTTCCGCCGCCGGCTGCGGCTCCGGACAGTTTTGAAATCAAAGATTTTCCATGGAGCATCAGGCTCCTTTCCCCGTTTGCAGGGATATGTCTGACGATCCTTTTGCCGATCCTGAAATCTGTCAGGCCGTCCTGATGGATTACCACCGCCATCCGCGCTGCGCCGGAGTCTGTGAATCCCCCACCCATGGCGGAGAGGCCTGCAACCCGGCCTGCGGGGATATTGTGAAGCTGGGATTTCAGGTGGCCGACGGCGTGATCCGCCAGGCACGGGCTGCGGGAGCCGGCTGCGCGGTCAGCCAGGCCGCAGCGTCCTTGCTGGCCGAGCGGCTGGAGGGAGCCCCGCTGGCGGAGGCCGCCGCCGTGCTGGCGGAATTGGAAAAAATGCTGTCAGGACAGCCGGCTCTGGATGCCGCGCTGCTGGGCAATCTTGCGGCGCTGCGTCTGATCACCGGCAATCCCGGGCGGGTCCGCTGCGCCTTCACTGCGGGTCAGGCGGCGGACAGTGCAGGGATCCGGACAGTGGACGGGTGAGGAGCCATTCCAGGCGCTGCGTGCGTTTTGTGCCTCCTGCGCCATTGATCATTTATAGAATAAAACCGGCGAAAGCCGGGGCGATAACATTTCCGATATCGCAGTGACCGGCGTCGGTTATCCCAAGGGGCGCCTGCAGGACATGCCTTGGGAGACATTCCGGATTTACGCCTCCCATGACCTGAAGGAGTGGAAGGGCTGGAGCTCGCCACTCCTCTGGGCAGCAATCAGGAATTTGTGGATCCGGAGGCGCCCTCCGGACTCAATGTCCGCCGCTACTACCGCGGTTCAGGAATAAAGCCGGAAAGCCGGCGGTCCGGCCTCCGCGCCAGTCCTCATTCCTTGAGGACTGGCGCGGAGGCCTTTCCATGCACGGAAACAAGCGCGCAAAATAAATCCGGTAATGCCCTTGCCCGGCATGGGCTGCCATGATACCAAGGGTTATACCCTGTCATTTAACACTATTACTGATCCGCATGAAGGCCACACCGCCAGCTCTGTTTGATTCCAGCAGTCCACCCGCTGTTTCTGAATCCATTCCGCTTCGGAAAAGCACCATGTCACCCCGGCGTCCGATGACGCGGAGTGTCGGAACTGAATAAAGCACACGTCCCTCCAACTGCGTTTTTGAGGAAGCGGACAGCGTGGCAGGGAAGTCACCCGGCCCTCATTTGGACCGTCGTAACAGGCAGGCATTCCGTCAGGCTTCAGGCTGTGCCATGCCTGTCCGCCGCCGCCCTTCACGCGCCCGCAAAGCCGCAGTCCGGAGATTGCCCCCGCCACACATATCCTGACAGAGCTTTTTTATGGCCCGTCATCGAGTCACCCCCGCGGAGCGGTCCGGAGCCCGCAAAGCCTCCCCCGTCATCTCTGAGAGCGCCAGTCCCGCCGCCCGCGCGGCCCGTCTTTTTGCTGAAATGCTTGCCCTCTCCATGGATGAGGCCGCGCTCGGCATCGCCGTGGGCGACTTGGACTGCGCCACTCTCTCGCCCGTGCCGACGCAGCACGGCTCCGGGCTCACCAAATCCCGCCGCCGCCAGCGCCGCCATGCGCTGGAGTCCGCGGGGTTCCTCCTGAGCCCCGCCGCCTCGCGGCTGTGCCTGGATCTGGGCACCACCCCCTGCGATGCCTTTGCCCGGACCCGGAGCCTCGCGGAGGAAAAGACCCCCCGTGCGTGCATCCTGCTGGAGCGCGAGGCCAAAGCCCGGGCCCGCGCCGCCGCCGCGGAGGCGCTGCGCCTTGCCCGGCGCGATGCCGCCACCGGGATCCGGATTCTATGCGAATCCGACGCCATTGCGGATAAAGCGGAGTCCTTCCGCGGGGAGGACCTCTCCGGCCGCACTTTCGGACTGCTCACCGTCCTGCGCCGGGCCGGGCTCAAAGGGCACATGCGCCTGTGGGAGGTCCGCTGCCGCTGCGGTGCTGTCAAGCAGATCGCCCGCAAGATGATCGGCCGCGTTCACAGCTGCGGCTGCACCCTCCCGGAGGCTGCTCTTCATGCTGGCGATGTCTCCGTCCCCCCTGACTGAATACCGTCACCGCCGGTGCGTTTTTGTTTTGCCGCCGGCTGGCCAGTCCGGCGGCGGAATGTCTTCCCTCGGTCTCCGCAGGGATGACCGCCAGCCCCACGCGATCACGGAACCGGAACCCGCGGAGCAACAATTGCATCCGGGGCGCGTATGGTTTTTGCTGGGCTGCACAAAATCACGCAGCCCGCTCTGCTTTCCCATGCCCGTTTTCTCATTGGCCCGTTCCGCATTTCCAGTTCTGCCGCTGCTGGCTGGAATGGTGGGATGTGTCCTTCAATCCCCGGCGCGGGCGGAGGATATCAAAACAGAGGCGGAGACGGATTTTGAAAAAAACATCCGCCCAATCCTGCAGGAGCACTGCTTTGACTGCCATGCGGACGGGGCGGACAAGGGAAGTGTGAGCTTCGACGCCGGATCCCTGGAGGAACTGACGGGCCGCACGGATCTGTGGGTGCATGTGCTGAGAAATGTCCGCAGCGGACTGATGCCCCCGCCCAAAAAGGACCGCATGCCGGGGGAGGAGCTGGAGAAGCTGCAGGCATGGATCAAAAGCAGCGCGCTGAAACTGGACCCGGCCAATCCCGATCCGGGCCGGGTGACGCTGAGGCGGCTGAACCGCATCGAATACCGCAACACCATCCGGGACCTGATGGGAATCGATTTCCGGACGGATGAGGAGTTTCCCGCCGATGATACCGGCTATGGTTTTGACAATATCGGCGACGTGCTGACCACCTCGCCGCTGCTGCTGGAGAAATACATGCAGGCGGCGGAAACCATCACCGCCAAAGCAGTGCCGCTGGTGGAGTGGGTGATTCCGCAGCGCCAGATTGGCAAGGACGACTTCCACGGCAAAGGCGATCACTTCAAACGAGGCGGGGAAATCATCATGCCTGTGTATGAGGCGGCGGATGTGACCGCGGAAGTGAAAATCACAAGGCCCGGCACCTACCGCATCAAATTGGAGGCCATGGTGGTGGGCTCGTTCCCCTATGATCCCGGCAAGGCCACGGTCACATGGTCGATTGCTGACAAGGAGATTCTTCAAAAAACCATCCAATGGCACGCCGGACAGCGGCTGGAATCTGACACGGAGCTGAAATGGGAGCCCGGCACCTACCCGCTGCGCATAGTGCTGGAGCCGCAGCAGGGGCGGGACAAACAACCGCCGGAAATCCCTGGCGAGGGCAAACCCTTTGTCGATCTGCGCCTGCGCGGGGCCACGCTGGAGGGGCCGCTGGAGAAGGAGGCGGCGGCCCGGCCGCCAAATTTCGCACGCTTTTTCCCCCGCGAAACCATTCCGGACCAACCGGCGGACCGCCGGCAGTACATGGCGGAGATTCTGCGCCGCATGACTGCCCTGGCTTTCCGCAGGCCAGTGGATGAGGCCACGGTGGAGCGTCTGACCGGACTGGCGGAGCAGACCGCCGGCGCGCCGGACGGCTCCTTTCAAAAAGGCATCGCCCGCGCCCTGACCGCGGTGCTTGCCTCCCCGCGCTTTCTGTTCCGCATGGAGGACACCCTGCCGGTGGAGGATCCCAAGGCCTACCCGCTGCTGGATGAGTATGCCCTGGCGTCCAGACTGTCCTATTTCCTGTGGTCCACCATGCCGGACGCGGAACTGCGGGAGCTGGCGGAGCGCGGGACTTTGAGGCAAAACCTGCCCGCCCAGGTGCGGCGGCTGCTGGCGGACGAACGGTCCAACCAGTTTGTCAGCAACTTCGCCGGCCAGTGGCTGCAGACACGCGATGTCGAAAGCGTCAGCATCGATGCCCGGACCGTGCTGTCCCGCGACGCGGGATCGGAGCGCGATCTGCGCGAGCGCTTCCAGCGCCGGCGGGAACTGAATGCCGCCATTGACGAGGCGGAGAAGGCGCACGATCAGGTGAAAGTGGCGGCGCTGAAGGCGGAGATGGCCAAGCTGCGCAACCTGCTGGGCACCCGGCGGATCGAGTTCAGCGGCGATCTGCGCTCGGCCATGCGGCAGGAGGCGGAGCTGTTTTTCCGCTATCTGCTGCGGGAGGACCGCAGCGTGCTGGAGCTGGTGGACACCCGCCAGACGTTTCTCAATGAAATCCTCGCCAACCACTACGGCGTGCCGGGCGTGACCGGAGGCAACATGCGGCTCGTGGACCTGCCGCCGGACAGTCCGCGCGGCGGGGTGCTGACCATGGGCACGGTGCTGGCGGTGACCTCCAATCCCACCCGTACCTCGCCAGTAAAGCGGGGGCTTTTCATCCTGGACAATATTCTTGGCACTCCGCCACCGCCCCCGCCGCCGGATATTCCCTCGCTCGAGGCTTCGGAAAAACCGCACCAGGATGGCAGCGATCCCACGCTGCGCGAGGCCTTGGAGATGCACCGCGCCAAACCGCTCTGCGCCTCCTGCCATCAGCGGATGGACCCGCTG
This sequence comes from Verrucomicrobiales bacterium, assembly GCA_028293125.1. Taxonomy (GTDB): domain Bacteria; phylum Verrucomicrobiota; class Verrucomicrobiia; order Verrucomicrobiales; family V1-33; genus CAIZWU01. Next base: position 35,932 of record JAQGPJ010000089.1, read on the forward strand.
GGGCTGGCGCTGGAAAACTTCAACGCCATCGGTCTGTGGCGCGATCAGGAGCGCGGCCAGCCGCTGGCGTCCCCGGCGGGCCAGCTGGTAACCGGCGAGGCGTTCCAGGATGTGCGGGAACTGAAGCGCCTTCTGGTCACCGACCGGCGGATGGACTATTACCGCTGCCTGACGGAAAAGCTGCTGACCTACGCCTTGGGGCGCGGGCCGGAGCCCTGCGATATCCAGACCGTTGACGGCATCGTGAACCGCCTTGAGCAAAGCCACGGAAAATTCTCCAGTCTGATCACGGGCATCATTGATTCCCCAGCCTTTCAAAAACGCCAACGTCAAAGCCAAGCGCCATGATCCTTCAATCCACCAGCCGCCGCCGCTTTCTCCGCGGCATGGGAGCCTGCCTCTCTCTGCCTGTCTTTGAGTCCACCCTCAGCCGCGCCGCCACGGCCACAGCCACGGCGGGGGCCGGTTCCGCCATGGCCACCACGGCCACGGGGGCACCGCTGCGCATGGGCTTCATCTATTTCCCCAACGGGGCCATCCACAACGACTGGTGGCCGACCGGGCAGGGGAGGGATTTCGCCTTTGGCCCCACGCTGTCGCCTCTGGAGGCGCTGAAGCACCGCGTGCAGGTCGTCTCCGGCCTGGAGCATAAAAACGCGGAGGCCGGCAACGACGGCGCCGGCGACCACGCCCGCGCCAACGGCACCTTTCTGACGGGAGTGCGGGTCAAGAAGACAGCGGGCAGCGACATTTATGCCGGCATCTCCGTGGACCAGATCGTGGCCCGGCACATCAGCGGGCAAACCCGCTTCGCCTCGCTGGAGCTCTCCACCGATCCCCATCGGAAATCCGGCGGCTGCGACTCCGGCTACTCCTGCGCCTACGAGGCCAATCTGGCTTGGCGCTCGCCGACCTCCCCGCTGTCCCCGGAGTCAAACCCCCGGCTGGTGTTCGAGCGTCTTTTTGGAGCCGGAGTCCCTGGCGAGCGCTCCGCCAGCCTGCTCCAGCGCCGGCAGCAGCAGCGCTCCATCCTCGATTTTGTCATGGACGACGCCAAAGCCGTCCAGAAAACCCTAACCCACCGCGACAAGGCCAAGCTGGAGGAATACCTCACCGGTGTCCGGGAAATCGAGGAGCGCATCACCATCGCCGAGCGCTTTGCCGACCGCACTCCGGATCCCTCCATTCCCACTCCGGATGGTATCCCCTCCGCTTATGACCAGTACATCAAGCTGATGTTCAGCATGATGGCCCTGGCATTCGAGACGGACTCCACCCGCGTGGCCTCCCTGATCCTGGCGCACGACGGCAGCAACCGCCCGTTCAGCGAAATCGGGATTTCGGAAGGGCACCACAGCCTTTCCCACCACCGCAACGATGCCGACATGATCGCCAAGGTGGCGCGCATCGACCAGTTCTACGTGACCCGGCTGGCGGAGTTTCTGACGGAACTGGAGTCCAAAAAGGACCTCGACGGCCAGTCGGTGCTGCATAACTCCACCATCGTCTACGGCTGCGGCAACTCCGACGGCAACCGCCACACCCACACCAACCTGCCCATCCTTGTGGCCGGCAACGGCGGCGGCGCGGTCCACCCCGGTCGCTTTCTGAAGCTGGACGATACTCCCATGTGCAACCTGTATCTGAACATGCTCGACCACATGGGTATTCCCGGCATGGAGCGTTTCGGCGACAGTACGGGGAGGCTGGCGGATATTTGAGGACGGGTTGCGCACAGGTTTTTCTGTAGAGTCGGGATGTCCTCCTCACGCGGAGAGATCCCACAATTTGAAAAGGTTGCCCACACCTGATACTGATGGCTCCTTTTTCCCGGCATCCTGGGGAAACGATGGACGCCTGACGGAAATGATGCTCCCTGTAAGGATTCCCGCCCTTTCCGTGTCCGCCTGATCCAATGACCTTTCTGGCCCCGCTCTTTTTCTGGTCGTTTCTCAGTCTGTTGCCGCTGGTGGCGGTTTATTTCCTGAAAGTCCGGCCCCGGAGACGGGAGACGACGGCTTATTTCCTTTGGGAAAAGGTTTTCACGGAGAAAAAGACGGCCTCCCTGTTCCAGCGGCTGCGGGATCTGTGGTCGCTGGCGCTGATGGCGCTGATGTTTGGCGCGGTCTGTCTGGCGCTGACCAAACCGGAGCTTTCCGCCACCGCCCGGCAGGACCTGCTCATCCTGCTGGATAATTCCGCCTCCATGGCCGCCGGCGCGGGCGGTGACCAGCGCATGGCCTTGGCGCGGGAGGCGGCGGGGGATCTGATCCGCGGGATGGACGGCACGCAGCGCGCGGCGGTAGCCACGGTGGCCGATGAAGTCACTTTTCTATCCCATCAGACTGATAATCCCCGACAGCTTCTGGACGCCATCGCCGGGGTGGCCCCGACCTCACTCTCCCTGCGTCCGGCGGCGCTGGCGGCCCTGCGTTCGGGGGATTCCGCGGAGTGGATGAAAAACCACCGGGTGATCCTCATTACGGACGGCTGCTTCACGGGAACCGCTCCGCCGCCGGAGGGTATCGAAATTTTGAAGGTTGGCACCCCGCTGGAGAATGCCGGCATCGTGGCCGCCGATGCCCATTATCTGCCGGGCTCCGGCAACCGGCTGTCCTTTTACCTGCGGGCGGCCTCCTCCTTCAAACAGCCGGTGCGGACGGATCTGGTGCTGAAACCGGAAGGCTCCGAAGCGATTGGAAAGCTGATCTCCCTGACTCTCCAACCGGGACTGAATGCCGGCGAGACTTTCACCATTGAGGACGCCGTTCCGGGCAAATGGACCGCCACTCTGGAACTCAAGGACGCTTTTCCGGGGGACAACACCGCTTTTCTGGCAGTCATGCGCCCGCCCGCGCTGCGGGTGCGGGTGGAGGCTGCGGACAAATACTTCCTTGAGCACTCCGTGACTGCGTTCTCCGGCGATTCCGGATTTCTGACCTTGGTGCAGGATTCACCCCAGCTGGTGCTCTCCAAAGGCGGCGCGCCGGATGCCCCTTTGTCAATGATTTTCCAGCCTGAAGGCGACTCGGCCTGGTGGAGCAAATTAGGGGATCCCTTGGAGAACGTGGTGCCACAGGTGAAAATCCCGGATCACCCCGTGCTGCGGCATGTGGACGCCGCCAGTCTCAGCTTTGCCGGCGCGCGTCAGCTGACCGCGCCCGAGGGGGCGCTGGTGCTGGTGGACACCGGGGACGGCGTGCCGCTGCTTTACATCGCCCGGTCAGGCGGCCGGGCGGCGGCGGTGGTGAACATGGATCCGCTGGCGGCGGAGTTTTATTACTCCGCGTGGTTTCCGGTGCTGGTTTACACGACCGCCTCCAGCCTGGCCTCGCGGGGTGAGCCCCTGGCGGCGGCCTATGCGCCCGGCAGCACCATTGCTGTGCCCGGGGCAGGGGAGGGAAAGACCACGCAAATCACCGCTCCGGACGGCACCACCGGCGAAACCGCCGCCGCCACCTATGGTCCGCTGGCCGTGCCCGGTTTTTATTCCCTGACCAATGCCGCGGGCACCTGGCTGACCGCGGCCTCGCTGATGGCTCCCGGCGAAAGCCTGCTGGACAACTCCGCCACCGCCACCACGCTCCAGCCCATCGCCCGGGGCTGGCCGCCCTATCTGCTGCTCACCCTGGCGGCTCTGGTGCTTCTTCTTCTGGAATCCGTGTTGTACCACCGGCGTAAAGTGGGCTGAGGCCTCCGCGCCGAATGCAAGGATTTTGTAAAATGCTGATTGGCAAGCCCTGGCTCCCACATTAGCCAGTGCGCGGCTTTCATCCGTTCTTTCTCCCGCACCCATGTCCCCTTGGCTCGATGTCCTGATTCAAGCGCTCCCGGACCGCGTCCACACCGACGCCGTCACGCTGACCGCCCATGCCGCCGACAAGTGGTTTGCCTCCCAGGAGCCGGAGGCCGTGGTGCTGGCCTCCAATACGGAAGAGGTCTCCAGGGCCATGCGCATCGCCCATGAGCACCGCGTGCCTGTCACCACCCGCGGAGGCGGGGTCGGTTACGTCGGAGGCTGCGTGCCGGTGAAGGGAGGCCTGGTCATTGCCTTGGCGGGCATGAACCAGATTCTGGAAATCAACCCGCAGGACGGGGTGGTGGTGGTGCAGCCCGGCGTCATCACCGGCGACCTTCAGGATGCTGTGCGGAAACTGGGCTGGTATTATCCCCCGGATCCCGCGAGCCTGCGCGAGTGCAGCCTGGGCGGCAATGTGGCCACGAACGCCGGCGGTCCGCGCTGCCTTAAATACGGTGTCACCCGCCCCTACGTGCTGGGGCTGGAGGTGGTGCTCGCCAATGGCGATATCCTGCGCACCGGGGGGCGATGCCATAAAAACCGCCAGGGATTCGACCTCACGGGAGTATTTGTGGGCAGCGAGGGCATGTTGGGCATCATTACGGAGATCACCCTGCGCATCATCCCCCATCCGCCGACCCGCGCGCTGCTGGGAGCCACCTTCCGCACTTTCCCGGAAGCCGCCGCCGCCGTGCAGAAAATCCTGGGGGCCGGCCATCTGCCGTCCGCCTTGGAGATTACGGACAAATTCACGCTGCAGGCGGCCCGCAATTTTCTGGGAGAGGAACGCACCCCGCACGGCGACGCCCACCTGTTTGTGGAGACGGACGGACACGCCGAGGCCGTGGGCGCGGAGGCAAAAAAACTGACCGCCCTCCTGCGCGGAGCCGGAGCTATCGGCATCAAGACTGCCACCACCGAGCAGGAGGTGGAGAATCTGTGGTCGCTGCGGCGGGAATTTTCCTACAGCCTGCGGGCCACCGGCCTGACCAAGCTCAACGAGGATGTGGTGGTGCCGCGCAGCCGTCTGGTGGATCTGGTGCAGTTCGCCGAGTCCCTGCAGGCGCAGAGCGGCTTCCCCATCGCCTGCTTCGGCCATGCCGGGGACGGGAATATCCACGTGAACATCATGGTGCCGGACATGGAGGATCCGGTGCAGAGGGAGCGGGCGGAGGGGGCGCTGGACCGGCTTTTCCATCATGTGCTCAGCCTCGGCGGTGTCATCAGCGGGGAGCACGGCATCGGTCTTGCCAAAAAGCGCTGGTTTCCCGACGCCGTCGGTGAGGTGGCGGTGCAAACCCATGCCGCCCTCAAGGCCGCACTGGACCCGCTGGGGCTCCTTAATCCTGGCAAGTTTCTGGATTGAGCCGGGGGCGGAAGGCCCAGAGTTACGGTATTGTCACAGAGGATTATTTGTCCGGCGGGATTGCCGGCGCTCATGTGAGGCGTGGTCAGCAGAGCCGCGGCTGAAGGGGGATTTCCCCGTGCCGCCCGAGCCGATCCAGCATCCCACCTCACGTTATGAAACTGAACTTCCCGTCACTCAAAAACCTCCAACTCGCTCTGGTGCTGGCCGTGGCCGCCACGACCGCCGCCCAGGCTGAAAATGTCAAGGTTGATCCCGCCATCAAACCTTACAAGTCCGTGAGCGGTGTCTCCGGCACGCTGAACTCTATCGGTTCCGACACTCTGAACAATGTGATGACCCTGTGGGCGGAGAGCTTCAAGAAGCAGTATCCCAACGTCACCATTCAGATCGAGGGCAAGGGCTCGGCCACCGCGCCTCCCGCCCTCATCGAAGGCACCGCCCAGCTGGGCCCGATGAGCCGCCCCATGAAGCAGGACGAGCTGGACAAGTTTGAGAAAAAATTCGGTTACAAGCCGACGGAGGTGAAAGTGGCCATCGACGCCTTGGCGGTGTTTGTGCACAAGGACAATCCCATCAAGGGCCTCACGATGCAGCAGGTGGACGGCATCTTCTCCTCCACCTACAAGGCGGGCGGCAAAAACATCGCTGTCTGGAGCGATGCCGGTGTGGATGCCTGGTCCGGCAAGGCTATCTCCATTTTTGGCCGTAACAGCGCCTCCGGCACCTACGGCTTCTTCAAGGAGCACGCGCTGGCTAAAGGCGACTTCAAGCCCACCGTCAATGAGCAGCCGGGCTCCAGCGGCGTGGTGCAGGGCATCGCCTCCAATCAATATTCCATCGGCTATTCCGGTATCGGTTATGGCACCCCCGGTGTGAAGACGGTGCCGCTGGCGGCCAAAGCCGGTGCCCCCTTCTCCGCCGCCACCTATGAGAACTGCCTCAGTGGTGACTATCCCATGGCCCGTTTTCTGAGCATCTACGTCAATAAGAAGCCCAACCAGCCCATGGACAAGCTGACGGCGGAGTTCCTGAAATTCGTGGTGTCCAAGGAGGGACAGGAGGTTGTGGTCAAGGACCACTACTACCCGATCACTCCTGAAATCGCCAAGGAGCTGGTGACCGGCGCTAAAAAGTGACCGTGCCCGGCCCATCGCCTGTCTGACCATTCCTGGAGATGCGGTCCGGGGTCATCCTGGACCGCATTCCCTTTCCCCAGCCATTCCTTCCGGCCCATGGCCGGCTGTTTTCCCTGTCATGCCCCCCACCTCCCCCGACGTGCCCGGCCGCTTTCTGGTCTCCAAGGGCATCCTGCGGATTGACCGCTTCATGACCGCCGCCATCCGGCTTGGCGGACTGGGCATCATCATCGCGGTTTTCGGCATTTTCGTTTTTATTGTCAGTCAGGTGCTGCCTCTCTTCCGCGGTGCGAAGGTGGAGGAGACGTCAGCCATTCCCTTTGCGGCCGGCAAGGCGCCGCTGGTTTTCGGAATCGATGAGTGGGCGGAGCTTCCTTTTTATTATGAGGGGGGAAGCGAAGTCACCTTTGTGGATGCCACCGGCGCCAAACCGCCGCAGACGCTGCCGTTGACACTGCCCGGGGGGGCACAGGTCACGGCAGCGTCATACATTTCCGCCGATCAGTTGGTGGTGGTCGGCACCGCCGACGGGCAGGTGGGCACCTTTACGGTGTCCTACGACGCAGAGTTCGGGGACAGCGGCAAACGCTCCATCGTGCCCTCCGTAACCATAGGGGAGTTTTATCCCGTCGGCACTTCGGGCGGCTCCATCCGCAGCGTGGGATACGGAGACAGCGGCGACTCCAAGGTGGCCGCCGCCGTGCAGGAGTCCGGCGGCAAACTGGAGGTCCACGCCGTCTTGCTGAGGCAGAAGCGGTCTCTCATGGGCTCAGGCAAGCTGACCAAGGAGGGCGCCTACGATCTGACCCCCCTGCTCACCGGCGCTCCCCTGCAGCTGCGGGTCCCGCGCACCGGGGACTCCGTGCTGGTGACCACCGCCGAAGGCGTGGTGGATTATATCTTTTTGGGAGGTGACGCCCCGGAGAAGCGTCAGGAATTCAAGCCCTTCGGCGAGGGCCGCAAAATCGGCTCCATCGATCTGGTCTTCGGCGATGTCTCATTGGTGCTGACCGACGATCTGGGGGAGATGTCCATTTTCAGCCTGCTGGTGCCCGAGGGTGGCGAGCAGCGGGTGTTTGTCAAAACCAAGACCCTGCCCAATCTGGCGGGACCCGCCTCCTTTTTCGCCCGCAGCCAGCGGAACAAGCTCTTCCTGACCGGCAGCGGCGCGCAGGTGAGCCTGCGGCATTCCACCACCGAGCAGGTGCGCTGGGAAAAGACCGTGGGTTTTGAGGTCAAGGGGGCGGTCATTGATGCCAAGTGCGCGAGCTTCGCCCTGCTGGACTCGGATGGGAATCTGCACCGCTACTCCCTTGATGATCCGCATCCGGAGGCGGGCTGGAAAGCCTACTTCGGCAAGGTCTGGTACGAGGGCGCGACCAAGCCGGACTACACTTGGCAGTCCACCAGCGGGACGGATGATTTCGAGCCCAAGCTTTCGCTGCGTCCGCTGATCCACGGCACGCTGAAAGGCACGTTCTGGGCTCTGTTCTTCGCGGTCCCGATCGCCCTGCTGGCGGCTGTCTACACGGCCCAGTTCCTCCGGGTGGAGGTGAAGCGGGTGGTGAAACCCATGATGGAGATCATGGCCTCGCTGCCCTCCGTGGTACTGGGTTTCCTGGCCGCGCTGTGGCTGGCGCCGATCATTGAGAGCCGGGTGCCATCGGTGTTTCTGACTTTCGCCGGGGTGCCGCTGACCGCGGCCGTGGTTGGCGTGGCTTGGAGCCGCCTGCCAGCCCAGCACCGGGCGCGGCTGCGCCCAGGCATGGAATGGGTGGCTTTCATCCCCATTATGCTGGTGGCGGCTTGGATTTTCTGGTCGCTGGGACCGGTGCTGGAAAGCTGGATCTGCGTGGTGAGGGATGCGTCGGGAAATCCGGTGACTGATCCCGCCACCGGCCGCACGGTCATGGACTTCCGCGCCTGGTGGCCGCAGGCCACGGGCACGCCCTTCGAGCAGCGGAACTCCCTCGTTGTCGGCATCATGATGGGCTTCGCGGTGATCCCGGTCATCTTCACCATCGCTGAGGATGCGCTGTCCAATGTGCCGGCCTCCCTCACTGCTGCCTCCGCCGCCTTGGGGGCCAGCCGCTGGCAGACGCTGCGGAAGGTGGTGCTGCCCATCGCCAGCTCGGGGATTTTCTCCGCGCTGATGATCGGTCTCGGCCGCGCGGTGGGTGAGACCATGATCGTGGTCATGGCCACCGGCAACACGCCGGTGATGGACTGGAACCTTTTCAACGGCATGAGAACCCTCTCGGCCAATATCGCGACCGAACTGCCGGAGGCCCCGGTGCATTCGACGCTCTACCGTACGCTCTTCCTGGGCGCGCTGGTGCTTTTCGCCCTCACCTTCCTGCTGAACACGGCGGCGGAGCTGCTCCGCCACCGCCTGCGGGAAAAATACAAACTTGTCTGACATGGCCAAAGACCATCCTATCTTAACCTATTCCGTCAAACCACCCAAGGGTGAAGCCCAGGTGTGGCTCACCGCCATGGGCTTGGCCATTGGCATTGTGATGGTGGTCGGCCTGCTGGGCCTGATTTTGAAGCGCGGCACGGATGTCTTCTGGCCCAAGCGGGTGGTGGAGATCCAGCTGAAGGAGGGCGGCTCCCTGCTGGGCGAAATCGTCCTGCGCCAGAAGAACCTCAAAACCGGCCGCGAGGAGTGGCTGGTGCATTCCGGCAACAAATCCAAGGATGATCCGGGCAGCGCCTACCGTTATGTGGACACCGGGGAAGTGACTGGCACCACGGAGCCCGCGGGGGTCATGAAGGCGAAGCGGATGGAGTATGGTGATGCTCTCTTTTATCCCGTAAACCTGACCGCCCGCGACGGTGCCAGCCTGAGGGTTTCGGATGCCGGCTTCAACGAAAAGCTCAAGGCCCTGATGAAAACGGGCGAATCCGAACGCCGTCAGGTGGAGAAACTGGAGAAGGTGGAGATTGGCCGGATCAATCAGAAAATCCAGGATCTGGATAACAAAATTAAAGTCAACCCTGCCAGCGCGGAATCCCTGACGGCGGAAAAAGCCTCCCTTCAGGCGGAATACGAAAAGCTGGCGGCGCAGGCCCGCGGCCTGCATGAGGCGCTGGGCAAGGATATCCTCCGCTGCCGCCTGGTGGGCGGGGAGGAGAGGGATCAGGCCATCGGCGAGCTGATCCGGATTTATGAGCCCAACAAACTGGGATTCTGGAGCCGGCTTAGAACCGCCATCAGCCAGTTCTGGGACTTCCTCAGCGAGGATCCCCGGGAGGCCAACACGGAGGGCGGCATTTTCCCCGCCATCTTCGGCACTTTCGTGATGACCATCCTGATGAGTGCCGTGGTCACGCCGCTGGGGGTGATCGCAGCGATCTATCTGAGGGAATATGCCAGGCAGGGGCTGCTGGTGCAGGTGGTGCGCATCTCTGTCAACAACTTGGCGGGTGTGCCCTCCATCGTGTTCGGCGTTTTTGGCCTGGGCTTCTTTGTCTACACCATCGGCAGTCATGTGGATGAGTGGTTCTTTTCCGATGCCCTGCCGACCCCGACCTTCGGCACCGGCGGCATTCTCTGGGCCTCGCTGACCTTGGCGCTGCTGACGCTGCCCGTGGTCATCGTGGCCACGGAGGAGGCGCTGGCCGCCGTGCCCCGTGGGGTACGGGAGGCCGCGCTGGCCTGCGGGGCCTCCAAGTGGCAGACCATCCAGCGGGTGGTGCTGCCGGCCTCCGCGCCGGGGGTGCTGACCGGCGTGATCCTGGCCATGGCGCGCGGCGCCGGCGAGGTGGCCCCGCTGATGCTGGTGGGCGTGGTGAAGCTGGCCCCCGCACTTCCTTTGGACACTCAGGCGCCATTTATCCACGCGGAGCGGAAGTTCATGCATCTTGGCTTCCACATTTTCGACGTCGGCTTTCAGTCGCCGGACTCCCTGGCGGCCCAGCCGATGGTGTACGCCACCACCCTGCTGCTGATCACCCTGGTGGTGATCATGAATCTGGCGGCCATTCTTCTGCGCAACAAACTCCGCAAAAAATATGCCGCCGGCACATTCTGAACCTTTGACGGTGACCGTATCACGCCAATCCCCCGCCGTGCCCGCTCTGAATCCCGCCTACATTAACGTCCAAGATTTCAATTTCTGGTACGGACCCAAGCACGCCATCAAAAGCGTGAGCATGGCCATCCCGGAATGCCAGGTCACCGCTTTCATCGGTCCCAGCGGCTGCGGCAAAAGCACCCTGCTGCGCAATCTGAACCGCATGAACGACCTTGTGGACGGCGTGCGCCACAGCGGGGACATCACTCTGAACGGCACCAGCCTCTATGATCCCTCCGTGGAGGTGATCTCGCTGCGGAAGCGGGTCGGCATGGTGTTCCAGAAGTCAAATCCTTTCGCCAAATCCATCTACGAGAACGTCATCTTCAGTCTGCGCGTCGCCGGGCAGAATAAAAAGTCGGAACTTGATGAGGTGGTCGAGCGCAGCTTGGCGGGGGCAGCCCTCTGGGATGAGGTCAAGGACCGCCTGCACGAAAGCGCCTACGGACTTTCCGGGGGCCAGATGCAGCGGCTCTGCATTGCGCGGGCCATCGCCAACCGGCCTCAGATTCTGCTGATGGATGAGCCCTGCGCGGCTCTGGATCCCATCGCCACGCTCAAAATCGAGGACCTTATCCAGGATCTGAAAAAGGAGTTCACCATCGTGATCGTCACCCACAACATGCATCAGGCCACGCGTTGCGCAGACCGCACCGCCTTCTTCTATCTCGGGGAACTGGTGGAGTACGACACCACCGGCGTTATTTTCAACACCCCGGCGCAGGATCGCACCGAGGCCTATATCCGGGGACTTTTCAGCTGACACCCATGACGGTTACAGAATCCAACGGAGCCACTGCCGCCGCCAAGCCGGCCATCGAAGTGAACGGCGTCGATTTCTGCTACGGCAGCAAGAAGGCGCTGAGCGATATCCATCTGACCATTGCCCCCCGCCAAGTCACCGCCTTCATCGGTCCCAGCGGCTGCGGCAAAAGCACGCTGCTGCGCTGCTTCAACCGCATGAACGACATGGTGCACGGCGCTAGGGTCACCAAGGGGGAAATCCTCGTGGAGGGGGTGAACATCTACGAGCCCCGACTGGAGGTCATCGACCTGCGCCGCCGGGTGGGCATGGTGTTCCAGAAGTCGAATCCCTTTCCCGACAGCATTTACGAAAACATCGCCTACGGCCTGCGCCTCGCCGGGGAGCGGAATAAAAAAGTGCTGGACGAGGCGGTGGAGCAGAGCCTGACCGCCGCCGCCCTGTGGGACGAGACCAAGGACCGCCTGCATGAAAGCGCCTTCGGCATGAGCGGCGGCCAACAGCAGCGCCTCTGCATCGCCCGCGCCGTGGCCGTGAAGCCGGACATCATCCTGATGGACGAGCCGTGCAGTGCCCTCGATCCCATCGCCACGCTGCGCATCGAGGAGCTGATCCACCACCTGAAGCAGGATTTCACCATCGTCATCGTGACCCACAACATGCAGCAGGCCACCCGCTGCGCGGACCGCACGGCTTTTTTCTATCTGGGTGAAATGGTGGAGGAGGGGCCCACGACCAAAATCTTCAGCACGCCGGAGAAGCAGAGGACGGAGGATTACATCAGTGGGAGGTTTGGTTGAAGGGGGAGAGTTTTCAGTATTTCAGTTTTCAGAGTCCGGGCGCGATGGCGGGCTGGTGTCTCAGTACGGAGCTTCGATTGGCGTGAATTTGAGTTCCCGGCCATCCCAAAGCACTTTGGCCCCCTCCAGACCGATGGATTTCAATGGGGCGGCATAAAGCATGTTGTCCGCTGTCCAGACCACGCGGTCGCGCGGAGCGTCAAAGTCGGCGGATATCCAGTCCGGCAGCCGGCTGACTTCATTTTGCGGGGAAACCAAAGCAAAAGTTTCAAAAGTGGGTTCACGGTCGGGATCGTCGGTATAGTTTCCATGCCAATGAGTCATTTGAAGTTTCCATCCATAAGCTGGAGCTTTTTCAAAAATCATGTGGTAAGTTCCACGGGTTCTGGGCCATCGCAGAATTTCCTTCACCTCCGCGCTTGAACTGCGTTTCCATGGAGCGGCAAGCCTCCAGCCGTCGCGCAGCCACTGAATGATGGGAATGCCCTCTTTCCCGAAACTCTCCCACTCCGGCGGGCAATCCGGGATCATCTCCACTCCAAGCAGATTCCGATCTGGTTTGAAGCGTTGGCCGAAGGTGCAGATTTTAGGATGTCCCGAAGCACTGCCAGGCAGAAAAAGTGACCGCAATGGATATTCTCCGCAGAAGGTCAGCGCTTTGAGCCAAGGGCTGCGGGAGATGCCACTGTAGCAAGGGTGTTCCCTGAGTGGGTTGTTGGTGTTCACATAGTAACTGAAATATTGTCCATCCGGTGAGAGATCCGGGAATTGAAGCCGGTACCGCAGACATTGGCCCAACTGAAAGGTATCCCTCCGCCGGTCCCAGCCCACCGTGCAGGAGTATCGGTTGGGTCCTTTCCGAGATCCTGATTTGATGAGAACCGCAGTGTGGGAGCGGGTAGCCAGCAGCAGACTGAGTCGGGCCATGGGGGCAGCATGGCATTTCATGGCCGCGAAGGCAATTTCCAACACGTCATCCGCACGCAGGGAAAGATGCCATACGAATCGAAATCGTAAGGAGCAGCGCTTTGACATTTCCATGCCAGACGAGCCTGTCAATAAGGTGCCTTGATAGGCGTGAACTTCAGTTCCCGGCCGTCCCAAAGCATTTTGACTTCTCCCAGGCCATTCTCCCGCACTGAAGCCGCATACAGCACATTGTCCGCTGTCCAGACCAACCGGCCGTGTGGAGCGTCAAAGTCGGCGGAGACCCAGTCCGGCATCTGATGGACTTCATTTTGCGGGGAAATCAGGGCGAAGGTTTCAAAGGCTGCGCTTCGGTTGGGCATCCTGTTGCCTCCGCTCCAACGAGCCATTTCAGTTTCCAGCCATGCGGCAAACGCTTTTCCAAAACACATTGCAGACTGGCAGCCCTTCCCTCCCAGTTGGGAGAATGGTTGGGTTCAGCCTGCTCCGTGGCTCCTGACGTGACAGCGCTCCATCCATCCCGCTGCCACTGAAAGTAAGGTGATAGGAATTTTTCCCAGCGCCGTGGAAGTTTGGAGGTGACTTTGGTATCCAAATAGTCCCATTTTGGCAAACTGGGGTTGCAGGTGAAGATATTTGGACGTTCGGAGTTGTTTCGAAGAAAAAGGGAGCTTCCCGGATGTGGGTCGCCTCCTCCGGTGGCCCAGAATGCCCGTGCCTTGAGCCAGGGACTGAGTGAAATGACCCGGTAGCTTTTATGCTTCCTGTGGGGATTCCAAGTATTGACGCAATAACTGAAATACCGCCCGTCTGGTGAAATGTCCGGACATTCGAGCCGCTGCCGCAGGCACTGTCCCATCTGGAAGGTGTCCCGCTCCCGGTCCCAGCCCACAGTGCAGGAGCCGGAGCCGGGCCCGTGTTTGATGAGGATGGCGGCTGGAGAATCTGTTGCCAGCAGTAAGTGCAGGTGGGCCATTGGGGAAAGTCCGCAGGCTACACCAGGCATGCGTGCTCCGCACCTCCATCCTGTTCGTCGCAGTGAAGCGAATGAAGGGACATGGCCTTGCGCAGGGCGGGGGACCGGGGCAGGGCTAGCGGCCATGTTTCCATGGTATTTGATGATCCCGCTGCTGGCGGGGGCGGTTTATGCGGGAGCGTCGATGCTTTTCAAGCAGGCGTATGCGGCGGGAGTGGACAGCCGGGCGGTTTTCCTGTGGGTCAATCTGACAGGGATGCTGATGTTTCTGCCGCTGTTCGCTTTGCAGCGGGGGATGCCGCCAATGGGTGAATGGTGGAAGCCGGTGGTGATGGGGCTGCTGTATTATACAGGACACTGGACGACCTTCGCGGCGATCAAGGCAGGGGATGTCTCCTTGGTGACGCCCCTGATGGGCACCAAGGTGGTGCTCACGGCGCTGGTGGTCTCGTGGGTGTCAGGGACGGCGCTGCCGGGTGGACTGTGGATGGCGGCCCTGCTGACCACGGTGGGCATTCTGATTCTGGGGGCGCGCGACCTGCGGCGCGGAGCCAGCGCGGCGGCGGTGGGCTGGTGCCTGCTCAGCGCGGTCATCTTCGCGGTCGCGGATGTGCTAATCGGGCACTGGGCGTCCGGGTTTGGAAAGCCGGGCTTTCTGGGGGCCACCTTTTTCCTGCTGGGAGTGTTCTCCATGTTCTCCGCCCGGTTCCGGATTTCCGCCCTGCGGGTGCCGGTGGCGGCCCGCAGGTATTTGTTTCAGGGCGCGGTGCTGGTGATGGGGCAGAGCATGGCCATGGCCATGGGGCTGGCGTGGTTCAATGACCCCGCCGGCATGAACATCCTCTACGGCACGCGCGGGCTGTGGTCGCTGGTGCTGGTGTGGTTCGCCGGGCGCTGGTTCGGGAACACCGAGCGCCACACCGCCCAGGGCGTGATGGGCCTGCGGCTGGCGGGATCACTGCTCATTCTCGCCGCCGTGGCCGTGGCGGTCACGGTCAGGCATTGAGCCAGGCGCTGCTGCTGCTGTCATGCCGCGCCGCGCCGCATGGCGCTGCCGGCCATCCGCATTGCGGCTTGCGGCAGAGGCGGGGAAGGGGCATGGAACCGACCAGGTTCCACAACCTTTTTTTCAATTCAATCCCCCCATTTGTTATGAATATCGCCAAAATGATGAAGCAGGCTCAGGACATGCAGAGCAACATGCAGACCCTGCAGGCCGAACTCGCGGCCCGCACGGTGGATGTCACGGTGGCCGGCAAGGTCAGCGTCACCGCCAACGGCGCGGGGGATGTGCTCTCGCTGCGCATCGACCCCTCCGTGGTGAGCGCGGATGATGTGGAGATGCTTGAGGATCTGGTCCTGACAGCGGTGCGCCAAGCCATCGGCAAAGGCCGCGACATGGCGGCGGAGGAGATGAAGAAGCTCACCGCCGGCATGGGACTGCCGCCCGGCTTCGGCTTCTGAGAGCCGGCCCGCGCACGGACGGACGGACGGGCTGAAAAGACGGATGGCCCGGTTCCGGCCGCCGGCCTGCCGGACTGGGCTGTCACCAGTTTCCGAACCGCTTCTGTTTCACCACTCCGCCGCTCCGCCGCCATCATACCCGCCGCTTCCACTTTCCGCCATGCGCCGCCTGTTTCACCTCACGGTCACCACGCTGCTGCCGGCGGGGGCGCTGCTGCTGCATGGGATTATCTTTATCAGCTATGCCCGGAGGTGGGACAAGGTGGCGGCGCTGACGGTTTTTCCCTTCTGGGCCTGGGCGCTGCTGGGCATGCTGATGGCCGGGTCCGCCTGGCTTTTCACCCGCCGGCGGCTGGCTCTGGGAGTGGCGGCGCTGTGGCTGGTGACGATGCTGGTCTACTCCGACGAGACCGTGCCGCTGCTGCGCCCGTCCTCGCGGATGCCCCAGCCCGGCCCTGCCGCGCCCGCGCCCGACGGCAAACCGGTGCTGCGCATCGCGACGCTGAACTGCAAGGCCGGGCACTTCAATCCCAGATCCCCGTATGAGGTCATTCCGTGGAGTCCGGACATCGTGCTGCTTCAGGAGTCCGCCAACAGCGGCGTGCTGCAGGATGTCGCCCGGCAGCTTTATGGAGGGGATCCTGCGGGCCATTATGCCGGAGGATGGGAGTGTGGACTGATCACCCGCGGTAGGACCACCAAGATGGTCACCGGCAACTTTCAGCACTCCCTGCTGGCCACCGTCCATTTTGGAAAGGACGCCCAGGGGGTTGACCGGATCGTGGAGGTGGCCTGCGTGCATCTGCAGGGAGCGGAGACGGATCTCCGGCTTTACAGCCGGGAGACCCTGTCCAAACACGCCCTCAACCGCCTGCGCCGCCGGGCGGAGCTGCAGGAGGTGCTGACCATCCAGACGCTCATCAGCGGCCGCCGGCCGGCGGTGGTGGGCGGGGATTTCAATGCCCCGCAGGGCGACGCCATCTTCCGGTTGCTGAGCGCCGCCGGCTTCCGGGATGCCTTCGCGGAGGCGGGGGCGGGCTGGCCGAACACCTTTCCCAACTACGCCCCCATGCTGCGCATCGACCAGCAGTGGAGCAATGCCCGGCTGATTCCCGTGCGCGGGCGCACGGTGCGCAGCCAGCACTCCGACCACCGCATGGTCATCTGCGACTACGTGTTGGAGTGAAAAAGGGGGGGCGGCCCGCGGACCAGGTCCGGCGGGAAGACCGGGGATTACACGCCTGCGCCATTGAGAATCCGCCGCTTTTCCGCGAGGTGAGGCGCTTCACGATCGTATTTTCCCCACCGGTTGCCGATTTTTCCCATGCTGACTTTCCCCCGGATTTTACTTTCAATGCTCACGGTGCTGGCCGCCGGGACCACCGCCAGGGCGGCCCGCGAGCCGTGGCAGGACTTCAAGGCTCCGCCGCACAACTACTGGTCCCGGCCCGTCACCGACCGGTTCTCCCTGTTGAAGGCCAGTCTGGAGTCCGGGGCCATCCCCCTCGACTCCAGCAGCGAAAAGGCCTTTGTGGTCAGCCTGCTGGGAGCGCTGAAAGTGCCGGTGAGCTCCCAGATGCTGGTGTTTTCCGCCACCAGCCTGCAGCTGCCGCGGATCTCTCTGCGCAATCCCCGCGCCCTGTATTTCACGGACGACCTCTATGTGGGCTGGGTGCCGGGCGGGCAGCTGGAGATCGTGTCTCTGGACCCTGCGCTGGGCGGGATTTATTACATCATGGATGTGCCCCGCCGGACCGGGGGGCCGATGAATATCGAGCGCTCCACCCGCTGTATGAACTGCCATGGGGCCACGGACACCGGGTTTGTGCCGGGGCTGGTGTTGAGCTCTGTAATTCCCGGAGCCAATGGCGGCAGCCTCATCTCCTTCCGCCAGGAGACCTTGGGGCATGGGGTGCCGCTCAGCGAGCGCTTCGGGGGCTGGCTGGTCACCGGGCTGGGCAGCCTGACGGAGCATCATGGCAATGTGACGGGCCGCCTCTCCGAAGGAAACCTGACCACCACCCCGGTGGAGTGGGGCACCACTTTCGATCCCGGACGCTATCCCTCCACCGGCAGCGATCTGCTGCCCCAGCTGCTGCATGAGCATCAGGCCGGCTTTATCACCCAGGTGCTGGAGGCCACCTACCGCAGCCGCGTGGCTCTGCAGGCCGGCAACGGCACCGTGCCGCCGGACCGGGAGGAGGAAATGAACACGGTGGCGGAAGCCGTGACCCGCTACCTGCTGTTCCGGGATGAGGTGCCGCTGCCGGCGGGCGGCGTGGCCGGCGAGCCCGCCTTTTTGAAGGATTTCACCGGCACCGGCCGTCTGGCGGACAGCGAGGGCCGCTCGCTGCGCGATCTGGACCTGAAAAACCGGATGCTGCGTCACCGTTGCAGCTACATGATCCACTCCCCCGTCTTCACCGGCCTGCCGCCGGATATGAAATCACGGGTCTTCGCCCGCATGCGCCGAGCTTTGGATCCCGCGGTGCCGGACGGGGATTACGCCTATCTGGGGGCCGGGGAGAAAACCGCCATCCGCAGCATTCTGAAAGCCACTCTGAAGGACCTGCCGACGGACTGGTGATGGTGAAAGGGTGACGCACGCGCGGTTGATTCCGGATTCCGCGAAGCTTTCCAGCGGTGGCCGCCACAGCCGAAAACTGCGGAATTCCGCTTGCGCCTGCAGACCTCTGTGGCAAAATGCCCGACTTCCCGAGGGGCGGGAAGGGGAGGCCATGCCGTCGGCGGGCTTCCGAACTTTACGGCCAACTATTCATCAATGAGCAACACCACCGTCAATAAGGACATCAATCTGAAGGACTATCAACTTCACGAGAAGGACACCGGCAGCGCCGACTACCAGGTCGCCTCCCTCACCAAGCGCATTCTGCATCTCACCGCGCATCTCGCGGTCCACAAGAAGGATTACTCTTCCCGCCGCGGTCTTCTCCGCGCCGTGGCTGAGCGCCGCCGCCACCTCGACTACGTGCGCAACACCGCCGAGGAGCGCTACCAGAAGCTCATCAAGAGCCTCGGCCTGCGCCGCTGATCCGGGTTCTCCGCCCGGACGGACCCACCGATATGAGTTAAGTCTTTGTGATCCCGCCCGGACATCCGTTCAGGCGGGATCAAATTTTTTTCAGATATTAATCCCTGGAGGCGGCGCTTACCGGGTTTTCATGGCGGACCCTGATTCCGCTCTCTTTGCCAACCCCAGCCGCCGCCATCCCGCCCCGCCAGCAAGCACGCCAGGGCTTTGTCCCTGTTTTGTTTCCGGTTCCGGTTTTCCTCCCAGCTCCGCTCCGCACTTTCCCCAAAGCGGCGGGTTGTCTCCGGAAGTAAACCCCCGTCGTCCTGGCATTTCATTCCGCGCACCACGCGGCCTTTTCCTACAAGAAGCAACAAAAACACAATATGAGTATCCATACCACCACGAGCCAGGTCGGCTCAACCCGCCTCATCATCGAAACCGGCAAGATGGGCCGTCTGGCCGATGGGGCCGTCACCGTCCAGATGGGCGAAACAGTCGTGATCGTCACTGCCGTCTCCTCCACCAGCCTCAAGGAGGGGCAGGACTTTTTCCCGCTTTCCGTCGAGTACAAGGAGAAGGCCTCCGCCGCCGGCAAATTCCCTGGCGGTTATTTCAAACGTGAGGGACGCCCCACGGAAAAGGAAATCCTCACCTGCCGCATGACGGACCGCCCGCTGCGTCCGCTGTTCCCCAAGGGATATTTTTACGACACCCAGATCGTCGCGATCCTCCTCTCGGCTGACGGCGAGAATGACTCCGACATCCCCGCCATGAACGGTGCCTCCGCGGCCTGTTATATTTCGGATCTCCCCATGGCCAAGCCCTTTGGCGCGGTGCGTGTGGGCCGGATCGACGGGAAATTCGTGGCCAACCCCACCAACACCGAGCGTGAAGTCAGCGACCTCGATCTCATTTACGTGGGTTCCGAGACTGAGGTGATCATGATCGAGGGCGCGGCGCAGGAGATTCCCGATGAGGAGTTCATCAAGGCTCTGCACTTCGCCCATGAGGCCGTGCAGCCCCTGATCAGCGCTCAGAAGCAATTGCGGGAACTCTGCGGCAAGCCCGTGCGCCAATACAAAATCCTCAGTGCCCGCGAGGACCTGCTGGAGATCGCCTATGAGGTGGCCGGCAGCCGGATTGAGGGTGCCATCTACACTCCCGGCAAAGTCGCCCGCAGCAGCGCGGTTGGCGCCCTGAAAAACGAAGTGAGGGAAGCCATCCTGGCCAAATATCCGGATGCCGGCTCCTTTGAGATCAGCCAAGCGTTCGATTATCTTCAGAAAAAGGCCTTCCGCATCTCCATACTTGACAAGCAGGTGCGCTCCGACGGACGCGGTCTTGATGAAATCCGCCAGCTCAGCGGCGAGGTGGATGTGTTGCCCCGCGTTCACGGCTCCGCACTCTTCGCCCGCGGCGAGACCCAGGCTCTGGCCCTCGCCACCCTGGCCCCGCTCGACGAAGGCCAGAACATGGACAACTACACGGGCGGCGTGGACAGCAAACGCTTCATCCTGCACTACAACTTCCCTCCCTTCTCCGTGGGTGAAACCGGCCGTTTCGGTGGTCAGAACCGCCGCGAGATCGGCCACGGCGCGCTCGCCGAGCGCTCCATCGAGCCGGTGATCCCCGCCATTGAGGACTTCCCCTACGCCATCCGCGTGAGCAGCGAGGTCATGGAGTCCAACGGCTCCACCTCCATGGCCTCCACCTGCGGCGGCGTGCTGGCCCTTTATGCCGCCGGCGTGCCCCTGAAACGCGCGGTGGCCGGCATCTCCGTGGGCCTGGTCACGGAGTTCGACGAGCAGGAGAACATGAAGCGCTACCTCACGATGATGGACATCATCGGCAGCGAGGACCACTTCGGCGACATGGACTTCAAACTTTGCGGCACCGAGCTCGGCGTCACCGGCTACCAGCTGGACCTCAAGCTCCCCGGCATTCCGCTGAGCATTCTGGAGGAGGCGGTCCACAAGGCCCGCAAAGGCCGCCTGGACATCCTGAATTACATGAATTCGGTGATCAGCAGCCCCAAATCCATCAGCCAGTATGCCCCGCGCATCGAGAGCACCAAGATCCCGCCCGACCGTATCGGCGAGCTCATCGGCCCCGGTGGCAAGGTCATCAAAGGCATCCAGGCGGAGACCGGCGCCAAGATCGACATTGAGGACGACGGCACCGTGCACATCTACGCCATCAAGAAGGAGGGTCTGGACGCCGCTCTGCGCCTGATCCGGAACATCTTCGCGGAGGCGGAGGTGGGCGCGCTCTACACAGGCCGCGTGGTCAGCACCACCGCCTTCGGGGCGTTCATGGAGCTCTTCCCGGGCCGTGATGGTCTGATCCACGTCTCCGAACTGGCGGATTTCCGCGTCAACAAGGTTGAGGACGTGGTCAAAACCGGTGACATCGTCACCGCCAAGTGCATCGGTGTTGACGAGAAGGGCCGTGTGAAGATGAGCCGCCGCGCCGTCCTCAGGGACAAGGAGCGCGAACTCTCCAACCAGCCCGCCTCCAAAGGCGCCGAAGCTCCGGCTCCGGCACCTGCCGGGGTTCCCGCCGAAGGCAGCACGGAGGCTGAAGCTCCCGTCGGCAACTGATACTTTGCCGGCTTCATGCCGGTCAAGCCCTGTTCCCTCAGTCATCACAGGCTGATGGCGGGCGCCAAAGATCCTCCCCACTCAAAGGGCACCCCATCCGGGGTGCCCTTTTCCTTATCCGGGGAGGAGGAATGGAGTGCCGGCCATTCCCGGATTGACGGCGGATTTTCCCGCCTGCATCCGTGGGCGCGCATGGAATCCCGCCACGTTTCCACGCGTATCTGCTGGAACCCGGCGGGCCTTTGGAAAACCGCGGGGCACCGATGCCGAACACTGCCATGAAGATTGTCCACCTCACCCCCGGAACCGGAAATTTCCACTGCGGCAGCTGCCTGCGCGACAATCATCTGGTGAAGGCCCTGCGCCGCATGGGGCACGATGTGGTGATGGTGCCGCTTTATCTCCCGCTGGTGACCGATCACGAGGCTGCCAGCGGCCCGCTGCCGGTCTTTGCGGGCGGGATCAATCTTTACCTCCAACAGAAATTCCCCTCCTTCCGCCGTCCCGCCTGGCTGCGCCGGCTGCTGGATTCGCCCCCGCTGCTGCGGCTGGCGGCCTCCATGGCCTCCATGACCAGCGCCCGGGAACTGGGGGAGATGACGGTGGGCAGCCTGCGGGGGCTGGATGGCCGGCAGGCCGCCGAGTGGCAGCGCCTGATCGACTGGATCGGCACCGAGGGCAAACCGGACCTCGTTTCGCTGTCCAATGGCCTGCTGAATGGCCTCGCGCCTGGCATCCGCCGCGATCTGGGTGTGCCGGTGATCTGCAGCCTTCAGGGGGAGGACTCCTTTCTGGACACACTGCCCGAGCCGTGGAAATCGGACGCTTGGGATGCCTTCCGGGCCAACAATGCCGACGTGGCCCTCTACATCGCCACCAGCGATTATTACCGGGACGTGATGGCCGCCCACCTGCGGCTGCCACCCGGCCGAATCATCACCGTGCGCAACGGCATGGACTTCACCGGTTTCACGCCCGCGCCCGCGCCGCCGGAGGTGCCGGTGATCGGTTTTCTGGCCCGGCTGTGTTATGGAAAAGGGCTGAAGGCGCTGGTCGATGCTTTTCTGCTGCTGGCTCCCCGGCTGCCACAGGCGCGCTTGGCGATCGCCGGCACCACCACCAAGGCGGACGAGCCGTTTATCGCCCAGCTGAAAAACACCCTCGCCACCGCCGGGCTGACGGACCGTGTGTCCTGGCGGGAGAATCTGGATTTTGACCAGAAGATCCAGCACCTGCAGAGTCTCAGCGTCCTCAGCGTGCCCGCCACCTACGGCGAGGCCTTCGGGCTGTATATCATTGAGGCCAATGCCTGCGGTATTCCGGTGGTCGAGCCCGATCACGCGGGGTTGGGAGAGGTGGTGCGGGCCACGGGCGGCGGGGTGCTGTGCGCGCCGGACGATCCCGCCGCGCTGGCGGAGGCCTTGGAATCCCTGCTGCTCGACGAGCCCCGGCGGCGGGCGCTGGCGGAGGCGGGACGGGAGGCCGTAACGAGGGATTTCACCTCCGAACGCATGGCGCGGGACTTTGAAGCCGCCTGTCTGGGACTTCTGGGGAAACCCTGAATGCGGAGAAAAATTTCAGCGCCAGGATAACTGCCGCACCGCGTATCAGTGGTCTGCGGGTTCCTCTGATCCCGGAGTCCGCGCTTTTGAATCCCCGGTATCCTCCTCATTCCAGTCTTTCCGATCCTTTATGCACACTCCATCCTCCCGCCGCGAGTTCATCGCCCTTACCGCCGCCGCCGCTCTGGCCGGCTCCGCCCGTGCCCAAAGCAAGCCGGCGGCGACCGCCGCCGCCGCGCCCTCCGGTCCCTTTGCCTTGGATCCGTTGCCGTACGCGGCCAATGCCCTGGAGCCGCATATTGATGCCAAAACCATGGAGATCCACCATGGCAAGCACCACCAAGCTTATATCAACAACCTGAACACGGCAGTGAAAGCCAGCGCCGGTCTGGAGAAAAAATCTCTTGAGGAGCTCATCAGCGGTATCTCCTTCCTGCCGGAAAGCGCCCAGATGCCCGTGCGCAACAACGGCGGCGGCCATTGGAACCACACTTTTTTCTGGGAGAGCATGGCCGCACCCGGCGGGGTCGGTGTGGGCGGCACCCCGGAGGATGCGGCGTTGTCCGCCGGCATCACCAAGGCGTTTGGGGACTTCGATAAATTCAAAGCCAAGTTCGGGGAGGCTGCCACCAAGCGCTTCGGCTCCGGCTGGGCTTGGCTTATCGCGAAGGAGGATGGCAGCTTGGCGGTGGTCTCCACGCCGAACCAGGACAATCCTCTTATGCAGGGCATCGTTCCCAACACCGACCGCGGCACGCCGCTGCTCGGTCTGGATGTCTGGGAGCACGCCTACTATCTGAATTATCAGAACCGCCGTCCTGAATACATCGCCGCCTGGTGGAATGTGGTGAACTGGCCCGCGGTGGCCGCCCGCCTGAAGGCGGCTGGCAAAAAGGGAAAATAAGCCGGCGGAACTGACCAGTTCCGCACAGCGGTCCTTTTCTTTTTCAGTCAAAAAGAGGGCCGGTGATTCCGGGACAGCACACACACACCGGCGTGGCTGTTCCGGGATGGCCGGTCCTTTCTCCTTTTGTGCTCTGTTCCTTCCGCTGCCATTGGCCGGTCCTTGCCGTCAGACCCGCCGCTCCCACAGGGTGCCCAGCGCGACGCTCCACTGGAATTTCCGTGCGTGCTCACGGATGAGGAACGGCAGATCAACCCGCCGACGCAGGGTAAAGGCGGGCGACAGCAGATGCTGAAGCCAGTCGAAGGTGCGGACCGCCGGCATGTTTTCCAAGGGAGTGAACTCCTCCAGCCAGGTGCAGGGCGTGGTGAGAAGAAGAAAACCGCCGGGCTTCACCAAAGCCGGCAGCCGGTCCAGAAACCGCCGGGGCTCCGTCAGCCGGCAGACCAGATTGGCCGCATGCACCAGGTCGAAGGTTCCCAAATCATCCGGCAGGTTCATGGCATCGCCTTGGAGGAAGCGCACCCGTCCGGGATGGGCTCCATCGGGGAGGGCGGCGGTGCGGGTGCTGGTGAAACGCCCCTCCTCAGTGACCTGATAGGAAAGCGGCCCCGCCGTGCGCATTTCCTCCGCAGCGTTCACGAAGGAGTGGGAGAAGTCGATGCCGGTGACCTCCTGGCAGAACTTGGACAGTTCAAAGCTGGAGCGTCCCACGGCGCAGCCGATGTCCAGGGCCCGCGCCAACTCCCGGCCTTCCTCCGGCTGGAGCTCCGTGACGCTGCGCACAGGAAAGTGCAAGGCCGCCTGCGGCCCCGCGGGCCACGGCAGGATATCCTGACTGCTCCCGTAGTGGAACAGCAGGTATTCATCAAGCAGGCGGCGGGTTTCGTAGAGATTGGGCATCAGCCAACAGATAGAGGGGAAGCGGGAAAAGAAAACCGCCGCCATCCGCGGGTTTGAAGAGCGGAGGCGGCGGTTTGTGAAGGGATGACGGAATCGATAACTGACCGCGCCTTATCGGCAGGGCGGCCCATCCGCTACTGGTCGTAGGAGGATCCAACGTTCCGCCGCTGGCTGGAGTAAGGAGAGGGACCGCCAGGAGTGTATCCGCTGGGACGTCTGTCATCATAGCGGATGAAGATGGCAGTGATCTCGCGGGGCTGGTCGAAAGCCGGGCCGGTGCTGCCGCCATACGGGCGGTCCGCCGGGTCCTGAATGATCACTCCCTGAGCATTCCGGGAGCGGGCCTGACGCTCAAAGGTGTTGCGGATGGTCTCCGGGGACTCGCGGCCATCGGTGGCGAGACGCACCTCGCCGATCACCCGGTGAAGCCCTTTGATTTCAGAGGAGGAGCGGTAAACATCGATCCGTTGGGGAGCCGGAGCCGGGGCCTTCATGAGGGGGGTGGGATCGGAGGCGCCGGGGCCGGGCAATTCACCTTTCTCCGGCATCGGAGGATAGGGCGTTTCGCAGGAGGCCAGAGCCAGCAGCGGCAGGATCAGCAAATAACGGGGTGACATGGGATTGCTTGAAGGGATGGAATGGGAGGATAAGCTGGGAATAAGGCGTGTGTCCGGCAAATGGCAATGGCTGCCGCAGGACTGGTTTCAACATGATAAAATGGCATCCAGCGATGTCCGTCACATAAGGGGAAAGTCAGCAGGTCATTTAAGGGCATCCGGCTTTTCAGGAGTTTCAGCAGCCGATGAAGGGGCGGGCGGGACGGGTTCCGAAGCCGAGGCAGCACCCGGTGATGGTGGCAGGGACTGGTCCGCTGCGGTGGGAGCTTTGGGGGCTTCCTCGGGATCAAGACGCAGGAAAGCCGCGGTTTCGAGCATGTCCTGAGTCTGCTGCAGCACGGGGTCGGGCAGGACAGCGGGCGGCGGCGGAGCTGCGAGACGTCCGGGCAGTTCAGGGTCGGTCCCGGCCATCAGGGCGGCCTCGTTCAAATGAGGGCGGTCCGTCTCACGCAGGGCCGGCAGCAGGCCGGCGGGATCGGTCAGTGCCATCAGGGGCTGTTTGAGGGCGGCGTCCGGCCCGATGCCGAAGGACGGCTTGACGGACTGTCCGGCGGCCTGGGTGCCGTCGGCGAGCACCGGGGAGGTGCCGGGCACGCGCAGCACATGCCCGGTCCCCAGCGGAATCTCCGCGAATTCCACGGCTTTGCCCGCTGTGGGGCTGCCAATCGTCCGGACGTCCGGCTGGCGGGAAAGAATCAGGGCCGCGAGCTCCAGATCATTGGGGGTGTCCCCGTCCACCAGCAGCCAGAGCCGGCGGTACCAGCAACGGGGGCCATGGGCGGAAAAGCTGACTTTCCCACCACTGGAGGGGATATCAAAAAGGCGGGTGTTTTCCGGAACCAGCAGGCCTGTCAATTCCGCCGCCGGAGCCAGCGGCTGCGGCGGGCTTGGAGCCCGCAAATCCAGCACCAAAGTTTTGATTTCCGGTGGCTGGTCCGTCAAAAACCGGCGGATGACGGTGATATGGTCCGGAATCAAACGTCCCGGGCGCACATACACCGACGTTTGGGACAGAGCCGCGCAGAGCGGGGTGCCGGGCAGGGTGGTCTCCCAGCCCGCAGTGTCGAGGAGAACAACCGACGCTCCGGTTTGGCCGTGCTCCAGAATCCCTCTCAGCGCGGCGCGGTTCAGCGCCTCCTGCGAAAGAGCGCCGGGATCCGCAGGGCTGCGGAGCAGAAGCTGAAAGCTTTTCTGCACCGTGTCGGCGCGCAGCGCGTCCCAGTCAGGACCGGCCACCGGTTTGGCGGGCGCAGAGCTTTCACCGGCGGCGGCCACCGGTCCGGTCAGAAAAGCCGCAGGGAGGAGAAAGCAAAGAAGTCTGTGAAAGACCGGCATAAATTGGAAATGACCCGCCGGATGCGGAAAGGAAAACGGGAAGACCGGGAGTTCGGCTCTTTCCCGTCAAATTCGTCCGCTTTTCGCGGCGGCATTCGTAAAAATGACCCGGCGGCAGGCCGGACCGGGCAATGAAGGCTCCGGGCCGGGCACCGCTGCCGGGTGGCTTGAGTGATATGACAGGCTTTTCAAAACCGGCCTGTTTTCCTCAAAGGAATGTCAAAGCCGGAATGGCGGCCTTACTTCGCGGGAGTCGGGGCCGGGGCGGGCGGGGGCACCGGGGCCGCAGGAGGCGCGGGCGGAGGAGGAAGAGACGCGCCGGGTTTCAAAGGCGTGACCGGCGGTGGGGGAACCTGAACGGGAGCGGACACCGCCTTGCCCGGAGCAGGGGGGATGTCCACTGCGACCGGAGGGGTCACCGCGCTGACCGGACGCTGGCCGGAGACTGAGGGAGCAGCGGATGGCGGCGGGGTCTCGCTGGAGATGAGCTCGACCTCATAATGCAGCACGGAGTTGCCCTTGAGCACCGCGCCGCGGGGATTTTCGCCGTATCCGAGCACCGGAGGGACCCAGAAGCTGCCTTTGCCGCCGGCTTTGAGCATCAGGATACCCTCCTGAAGCCCCTTGGGCATGGCGGCCAGGGAGCGGCGGGCCGGGGCACCGGCAGGGGATTTGTCAAATTCAGCGCCCTCGGTGTTGGTGCCGGAGATGTTGACGGTCACGAGGTCCTTGGGGGCGGGAGCTTTGCCCGCGCCGGGATTCTCAATTTTGTACTGGAGGCCGGAGGGGGAAGTCTTCACACCCTCTTTTTTGGCGTTCTCCGCCAGCCATGCATTGGAGAGTTCAAGGTTTTTGGTTGCCTCCTCCTTCTGTTTGGCGGCTTGGCGCTGCTGGATGGAGGTCTGGATCTCCTGCATGATGGTCTGGACATCGGGAGCCGGGATTTTGGCCTCCTTGTTCTCCAGAGCGGTGCGGACCGCCTCGACAAGCACCGCTTGGTCGATATCCACACCGGAACGCTTGATCTGGCCCGCCATGGCGAGGCCGTTGGTGTAGTCCAGGGATTTCGCGCCGGCGAGTCCGTCCTGCAGGCCGGCGAGGATCTCGGCGGCGTTCAGCCCCGGTTTGTCCGGGTTGGCGGCGGCATTGGTCTTCTCGCGGTTGCCGAGGAAAGTCCCCAAGCCGTAGCTGTGGCGCTCCTTGATATCCTTGAAAGGGCCGAGCGGCGCGGGAGCCGGGGTGGCCGGGGGCGGCAGCAGCGGAGCGCCGGCGGGCGCTCCCGGAGCCGGGGCGGGAGGAGGAGCAGGCGCGGCGGCGGGCGCTGGAACCGGAGCCGGAGCGGCGGGAGGAGCGGCAGGCTGCTGGGCGAACGCCGGCAGGGCGAAGGAAAGGATCAGCAGAGGACGAAGGATTTGCATGATATTTCGGATTGGACGGATAAAACGGGAAACAAAACAAACTTCAAACAACCGGACCGGATCCTGATCCGGCGCGGGACGCCAGATTAACGGGTCGCGTGGAAAGCGTCAACACTTCCGGCCTGTGTGCTTTTTTCTGACCGCCGGCGGCTGGTAATGTGAAAATTTTAATCACGCGGTCTCCGCCGGATGCGGCACCTCCAACCGGAAAACCATCGGCAACGATTTGTCCGCAGCGCCTTGCCGCGGGGCCGGCATGTGCTACGGCTGGGGCCATTCATGTTTCATCTCGCGCTCAAAATGCTGATCGGCGACAAGGCGAAGTTCCTGATGCTGTTGGGCGGACTGTTTTTTGCGGCGCTGCTGATGACCCAGCAATGCGCGGTGTTCATCGGCCTCCTGGGCTGGACCACCAGCCATCTCAGCAACATCCGGTCCAAGCTTTGGGTGGTGGAGGCCAGGGTGGAGCAGGTCAACGAGTTGAAGCCCCTCCGCGACACGGATGTGAGCCGGGTGCGCTCCGTGGCCGGGGTGGCCTGGGCGGTGCCGCTGTATGCCTCGGTGCTGCAGGCGCGCCTGAATGACGGGAATTTCAAGCCTATCCTCTGCATCGGTCTGGACTCCACCAGCTTGGTGGGCCGTCCGGCCACGATTCTGAAGGGCCGTATTGAGGACATCCGGCTGCCCAACAGCGTCATCATCGACGATCTGGCATTGGAGCGGCTTAAACCCCCGGATGGCGAATCACTGGATGTGGGCGACTCCTTCGAGATCAACGACCGCGAGGCCCGCATCGTGGCCATCTGCAAAAGCGACCGCGCGTTCTTCGGCTATCCGTATGTGTTCACGACCTATGATCAGGCTCTGCAGTTCGCCCCGCGCCAGCGCAAGATGCTCAGCGCCGTGCTGGCGGAGCCCGCGCCCGGCATGACGGCGGAAGCGACGGCGGCCCGCATCAATGCCTCCGTGCCCGGCATGAAGGCCTGGACGGAGGATGAATTGTATTGGGCCACCATCGTCTGGTATTTCAAAAACACCGGCATTCCTTTCAGCTTCGGGACCACGATCATTCTGGGTTTCATCGTGGGGGTGGCCATCAGCGGACAGACTTTTTACAGCTTCGTGCTGGAGAACCTGAAAAACCTGGGGGCGCTGAAGGCCATGGGGGCCAGCGATCTGAAGCTGGCGGGGATGCTGCTGCTGCAGGTGATGTCAGTGGGTCTGCTGGGCTACGGCCTGGGAATGGGGGCGGCGGCCTCCTTCGGCGCCGTGGCGGCCAAAAAAGGCCAGCCGCCTTTTATGCTCCCATGGGAACTGATGGGGGCGGTGCTGGTGTTGATCCTGCTGATCTGCATGGGTGCGGCCCTGCTCGCAATCCTCAAAGTGCGCCGTCTGGAGGCGGCGGTGGTGTTCCGCGGCTGATGCCGGTGCCGATGCCGATGAAAAATTCCCAACTCCCTTCCCTGAATGCCGGCGAGCTGGCGGTGCATGTGACGGGCATCACCAAAGCCTTTGGCAAAGGAAATGCCAGCACCCTCGCCCTGAAGGGGGCGGATTTCGAGGCGCAGCTGGGCGAGCTTCAGCTCATCATCGGGCCGTCCGGCTGCGGGAAAACGACGCTGCTCTCCGTCATTGCCGGCACCCTGGTGCCGGACGCCGGGGACGTGCGGGTGCTGGGGGAAATGCTGACGGAGCTGGGAAAAGGGGAGGTCACGGATTTCCGGCGGCGGTTCATCGGGTTCATCTTCCAACAGTTCAATCTGATCCCGACCCTGAATCTGACCGAGAACGCCAGTGTCCCCCTGCTGCTCAACGGAGCCGGCCGGCGGAAGGCGGAAAAGGCCGCGGATGAAATGCTGGAGCGCGTGGGCCTGGCCGGACGCGGGAAGCATTACCCCCGGCAGCTGTCCGGCGGGCAGCAGCAGCGTGTCGCCATCGCGCGGGCGCTGGTGCACGATCCCCGGCTGATCATCTGCGATGAGCCGACCTCGGCCTTGGACAGGGAGACGGGCCATCAGGTCATGGAACTGCTCCAGGGCGTGGCCCGGCAGGCCGACCGTTCGGTGATCGTGGTGACCCATGATCCCCGCGTTTATGAATTTGCGGACCGCATTGCGGCCATGGAGGACGGCAGGGTGCTGGGCAACCGGCCCGCCGCCGAAGCCTTGCCGGAAATGGCGGCCCACCACTGATTTTCTCATCTCCCCTCTACTTCATGGCTTACCGGATTGTGATATTTGGCATCATTCTGCTCGCCGGTCTCGGCGTCTGGAAAGGGGTGATGCTGGCCAAGCAGCAAAGTGAAAAACCGGGGGCCCCGCCTCCCCTGGAGGAGCCCGCGCGGTCACCGTTCACCCGTTCCCTGGCGGCGACCGGCATCATTGAGGCGGCGCGGGAAAATGTGAACGTGGCCACCAGCAAGGCCGGGCTGGTCACCAAAGTGTTTCCCGCCGTGGGCTCGGCGGTGAAGGCGGGCGATCCGTTGTTTCAGCTGGACGACCGCGAGGCCAAAGCCCATGTGGCCGCCATGAAAGCCCAGGTGGAGGTGGACACTGCCACGCTGGCCGCCCAGCGTGTGCTTCGGGAGGAGGCGGTGGACCAGTTCCGCCGCGTGAGCCGCCAGTCCGGCAACTCCCGGATTCTGAGTGAGGACGAGATGAACCGCCGGAAGTTCGCCGTCGAGTCGATGGAGAGTGTCCTGAACCAGCGCCAGGCGGCCTTGGAAGCCTCGCAGGCGCAGCTGATCCGGGCGGAGACAGAGTTGGAGGTGCTGACCGTGCGCGCCAGCCGGGACGGGGTCATGCTTCAGATCAATCTGCGCGGGGGCGAGTACGCCAATGTGAACCCGCCGTCCCCTCTGATGATCCTTGGGGATGTGGACACCCTGCAGATACGGGCGGATGTCGATGAGCAGAATGCGCCGCTGGTGGAGCCGGGCAGAGCCGCCGCCGCCTATCTGAAAGGGGACAGCCGCAACCGCCTTCCGCTGAAGTTTGTGCGCATCGATCCCTTCGTGGTTCCCAAAAAATCGCTGACCGGCGACAGCACGGAGCGGGTGGACACCCGTGTGCTGCAGGTGATCTTCAGCCTCGACCAGCGCGAAGGCAAACGGCTGTATGTGGGGCAGCAGGTGGATGTGTATATAGAAACCGCTGGCTTAGCATCAGCGCCAGCAGGACGGGCAGCGGTGCCGCCGGACGGGAAATCAGCAGACCAAAAGGATTAAACTCTTGCGGTTTGATCCGGATTTGCGAAGGGTCCGGCCATGTCCGAGATCCTCGAAACTTCCGCAATTCTGCCGCCCTTGGGAATCCTGAGTCAGGTCTCGCCGGGCAGCCGGGCCGCCCTCACCGACGGTGGCGAGTTTATCTCCTACGTCAAAGGCGAGGCCGTGGTGGTGCAGGGGGAGCCGACCAGCCACCTCTTCATCGTGGTGGACGGCGAACTGGCCGTGGCTTTGCATCAGCCGGACCAGATCGTGCCGCTCGGCTACATTCATGAGGGCGAAACTGTGGGCGAGATGAGCTTTCTGGAAGGCTTTGAGGCCAGCGCCTATGTCACCGCCGCCGTGGCCTCCAAGGTCTGGCGCATTTCCAAGGACGCTTTCGAGCTTTTTCTGAATAGAAGCCCGGAGGCCGGCACTGAGCTCCTGAAGGCCATCGTGATTCTTCTCAGCCACCGCAACCGCAAGGGGCAGGAGCGTCTGGTTCAGGAGCTGGAGGAGCAGTAAAATCGATTCCGGTCACCGCGGCCAAGGCCGTAAAATAGGGTTTTATCAAAGCGCGGACTCTGTCCGATGGCGTGAACGCCATCAAAGCAGGCCGCGTTTTTTGATGCTGACATAAAGGTTTCCCAGCGCGATGGGAAGATCGGCCGCGTGGGCGTCCACAGTATGGATGCCGGCCCGGCGCAGGCGCTCCAGCACCTGCGCCCGCTCCTCGAAATAACGGTGCGCGGAGGCGAAGCCGACCGCCTCGTGAAGCTGGGTGACGGGCTCCTCAATCCGGGCAGTGACCCCCCGCTCCCGCAGGCTGGCGAGAACCACAAGGTGCTTCTTCCTCAGATTGAGCAACGGGGGCAGCAGATGGGTTTCATCCTCGCTGCGGAGATTGGTGGCAATGACCACCAAAGCCCGGCGCGGCCAGCGGATGAGGATGGTTTCCGCGGCCTCGCTGAAGTCGCCGGGGCCATTGCCGGGCTGGTAATCGTAAAGGTGGTTCAGGATGGTGGTCATGGAGTGCGGGCCCTTGACCGGCGGCAGCCAGCGTGCGGGCTCGCAGCCGAAGCTCATGACGCCCACGTGGTCACCCTGCCGCAGGGCGATGAAGCTGAGCAGCAGCAGGGAGTTCAGGCAGTGATCAAACTGCGTCAGTCCGCCGTCCATGGCCCGCAGCCGGCGGCCGCAGTCCACGGCCAGAATGATGGTCTGGTTCCGCTGCTCCTCGTATTCCCGGCTGATGAGGCGCGTCTGGCGGGAGGTGGCCTTCCAGTCGATGCGTGACAGCGGATCGCCATCCTGGTATTCCCTGAGCTGGCGGAATTCCCGGCTCAGCCCGGGCCGGTTCAGATGGCGGATGCCCATCTGCGCCTGGTTGTCCAGCAGGGAAAGCAGGGCGAACCGCACCACCGGCTCGTAATTGGGGTAAATGCGGGTCTGCGAGGTCTCCCCCGTGCGGCTACGCCGCGCCCACAGGCTGAGGGGTGACCCATGCGACACATGGATCAGCCCAAAATCCGCCGCTCCCCGCTCCGAAGGCTGGAGCCGCATCTCCAAGCGGGTGAATCCATGGGCGGGCACCGTGCCGGTCCATGGGAAATCCTGACTTTGCACACCAAAGGGCAGGGTGTCCATCACCGTGACCCTGGCCGGGAGTTTCCCGGGGTTTTTCAGGACATACAGCACCTCCTCCTCCACCCCCAGCGCCATGCGGCCCGGAGTGGTGCGGGCTCCGGTGATCCGGGGCTGGCCCAGCGAAAGCAGCCAGTCCGTCACCGCTGCCGCCAGCAGCAGCCCTCCAGAAACCTGCCAGACCGGCAGCATCAGGGGCCACAGGCAGGCGGCCACACCCAGGAGAAACCACAGGAGGAGCAGCCGGATAAACCGGGGGGAGGGGACAGTCACGGCGGCGGCAGGATGTCGGACAGGGCAGGTTCCGCGGAGAAGAGGATTTGCTGAAAGCGGCTTTTCCCCCGTCAGCGGGGAGCCTCGACACCGCGCAGCAGGCTGGTCAGGATTTCATCCACCCCCTGGCCGCTGATGGCCAGTTCCGGTGCCAGGGAGACGCGGTGGCGCAGCGTGGGCAGAGCGGCATCCTTGATATCGTCCGGGATGACATAACTCCGGCCCGCCAGCAGGGCGAAGGCTTTGGCCACCCGCACGAGGGCGATGGCTCCGCGCGTGCCGGCCCCCAGCGCGATGCCCTGGGTTTCACGGGTGGCGCGGACGAGGCGGACCGCGTAGGAGACGACCTCCGGCACGCATTTGATGGTCAGGGCGGTCTCCTGCAACCGCAGGATGTCCCCCGGTGTGGCGAAGGCCCCGATGCGGGCCACCGACAGCGGTCCGCCGCCACTGGTCACGCCGGTGACGATGCTCTCCTCATCCGGCGCCGACGGATAGTCGATCAGCACCTTCATCAGAAATCGGTCCAGCTGGGCCTCCGGCAGGGCATAGGTGCCCTCCTGCTCGATGGGGTTCTGGGTGGCCAGCGTCATGAAGGGCAGCGAGAGGGGCAGAGTCTGGCCGTCGATGGTGACCTGGTTCTCCTGCATGACCTCCAGCAGGGCGGCCTGCGTTTTGGCGGGCGCGCGGTTGATCTCGTCGGCGAGCAACAGGTTGGTGAACACCGGCCCGGTTTTGATGCGGAACTCCTGCCGCCCCATGTCATAGAGGGAATGACCGGTGACATCGCCCGGCATGAGGTCCGGAGTGAACTGAATGCGCCGGAACTGCCCGCCGAAGGTACGCGCCAGCGCCAGCACGAGATGCGTTTTGCCGAGACCGGGTTTGCCTTCCAGCAGGACATGGCCGCCGGCGATGAAGGCCACCAGCACCTGATCCACCACCAGCGGTTGACCCAGCATCACCTGGCCGACCGCCTCCCTCATCCGCTGCAGCAGGAAGGCGGCTTCAGCCAGGGGCGGAACCGCGGCGTGGGCAGGGGGTGCCTCCGGCGGATATCCGGAGGCGGGGGAAGGAGCGTGGGCAGTGAAGGGATCGTAATCGGGGGCGGGAGCGTCCATGCGGTCAGGGAAAGGTCAGGCGGAAAATGTCAGGATGAGGGAGAGGAAGGGATTCAGATGGAGTGCAGAATTTTCTGAAGATCGGCCATCTGCTGGGTGAATATCCGGGGATCGCGGATTTCCCCGCTTTCCATGGCCAGGCGGACGCGGTCCTCACTTAGGCCGGACCACGCGGCCAGCAGGGGGATAAATTGGCCTTCGGTTTCCCGGAGGGACCGGCGGCGGGCGGCGGTGATCACCGCCTGACGCGGAGCGTTCAGCAGGACCTCGGAGAGGCGGTGCTTCCAGAAAAACCAGCCTGCCTCCTCCAGATGGGTGGCGAACTGGCGGGGGCCGTGCCGGGAAAGCGCCTGCACCGGGCCGAACCGCGGCATGCAGTGCCACAGCCACGCCAGCAGCAGCACCGTCAGTCCGGTCAGGGCGGGCCAGGCCTCGGTGGTCAGCATTTCCCACAGACTGACACGGCCGGCTTTGACGAACTGCACGGCGCGCACATTTTCATCCATCCCGGCCAGGGCCAGAAGCAGCGCGGCATTGTCCTCCTCCCCGATGTGACGGTTGCGGAAGGGCCAGGCATCGGCCAGCACTGTTACCCGCCCCGCGCCGTAAGGCATGCTGATCAGGGCCGTATCCTTGGTGGAGCCGGCTTTGATGTCAATATGCGGTGTCTCCGCAGTGGTGTTCAGACTATTGCTGCTGCCATCGGTGATCCGATAGGCGGTGGAGTCGATATTGACGGTGACCGGTCCGGTGGAGGCCGCGGCAGTGGATTCGGAAAGATGAAGGGCCTCCAGCAGGGGCTGGCTTGGAGTGGCGTGCCGGCGGCTCCCCTCCCGCCAGTCGTCTTCGGCGGTGTTGCCGCCCTGCGCCAGATAAACCAGATGCCCGCCGTGGTCCTCCACCCACCGCAGGGCGTGACGGGCCAGCATGTCGGTGGTCACCGCGTCGGCGGGCACAATCATGAGGGTATCGCTGTCCGGCAGCTGCAGAATGCCGCGCGCGGCGCTCACCTGATAGTGGTGCCGCTCCAGCAGGCGGGTGGCCGCCAGCCAGGGATCGCGGCGGGCCTCTCCCTGATGGCCAAGCTCGCGCTCCTTTTCCTCATAATGGCCGCAGCCGGGCAGAACGAGAACCGCGGCCAGCGCCAGCAAAGCGGTGACAGCGGGGCGTGGACGGGAGGAGGGTGCCGGCGGGGAGCTGTCTGCCCGCGGAATCGGGGCGGCATCCACTGTCAGGGCGAAAGGCCAGCGGGCGCACAGTTCCTGCATGGTGCCGCTGTCCGGCGGCATTCCGTCATAGGCGGTGCCCCGCCAGGCGGCGGTGAGGTTTTCAAAATATCCCATGCGGGTGCGGTCCGGCAGCGTGGCGGCGTGGCGCAGGCAGTCGCCTTCGGTGTCGCTTTCGCGGATGGGCAGGGAGCCGCGCTGCACCAGCCACGCCAGGGCGCCGCGGTAGAGCAGTCGCACCGCGGCCTCGGACTCCCCGCGCGACCAGCAGGCCCGGGCCTCGCGGGGAATGTCTTCCGGCAGGGATTCCGGCAGGATTTCAAGACCCATGATCGTGCGCGGGCCCTGGGGGCCGCGCGGTCCGCCCCGCAGTCCGGTGAATTTCCACCGGTTCTTATAAGCCAGAAACACCAGCCAGGAGACCAAGGCCAGGCAAATGGCGACCAAGAGCAGTCTCAACGCCACCGCCGGCAAGTCCCCGGAGAATAAACCCTTGAACCAGCCGGGAAGGGAGGGAAAGGACCAACTGGAGCCAGACCCGGATGACGACGGTGAGGAGGACTTGGATCCGGAGGAGGAGTCGAACTTCCACTCTTTGTACTTCTCCTTGTGATTGATGAAATCAGGGTGCTTCAGCACCTCCTCAATATCATACTTAACTTCCTGCGGGTCCACAGTGGCGGCGGTGGACAGCCCTGCGGAGAAAAACCACACCGAGGCGGCGGTCAGCAGAAGCATCATCCAGCGGCTGTGGGGATTTTGGCCGGTGCCGGCATCTCCGCCGGTGGCGGTTCCAGTGGGGGCTTCGGCCCTGGCATGGAGGCCGGGAAGGGGAAGGGGAGGGGCGGAGCCTGGCAATGAAACCGCCAAAGGCGGCGGTGGAGGCAGGGGAGAAGCGACCGGCGCGGGCGCGGACGTCCTGTTGCCCGGACGGCTGCGCAGGCGCGCGCCCAGCCGGCGGAAGGCGACCTCCACGTCCCACCCCTCCAGATGGGCGCGGGCATTGAGGTACAGACCGAAACCCGCGCCGGCGTAAAAAGGCTCCATCAGCGCCATGGCCATCAGATAACACCCTCCCACGGTCCACAGCAGGGCCGGAGGGACGATGCTGGCCCCGTAATCGGCCAGCAGCCGGCCCGACGTGATGGTCTCCACCATATCCTCCGGCACAAAAGGCCGCACAAAGGTGATGATGCCCGCCAGTACCGCCATTTCCAGCACCCCGCACATGGAGGTCAGCGAGGCCGCGGCGACCCCGCCGTGCCTTCTCAGCAGGGCCGCCCGCTGGCGGGCCGGCTTGCCCTGCATATCCTCCAGCACCAGCACCGGCAGGACGAAGCTGCGCACCGTGGAGAACCGCCCCCAGAGCAGGGCCGGCAGCAATTGACGGGTCAGCAGCCGGGGCCAGGCGCGGAGCTGGGTTCGCAGGGAGGGGGCGGCCCCGAACAGGGCGCGGCCCAGGTGGAACAGCACCACCCGGTCATAGAGCGGCTTCAGCCACCAGGCCATCAACACCATCACGGAGGGATAATCATGCAGCAGGACAATGAGCAGGCCCCACAGGGGAACCAGCAGCGTCAGCCATGCCTTGAAGACCGCTCCGGCATGGCGCCGGACCAGGGAGAAACCGAGATCGGCGGCCTCCTGGCTGGAACGGGGCCGCAGCACGGCGGAGATCTGGTCAACCCTCATGCTGTCCGCCCCTCCCCGCGAATAACAGATAAGCCGCCAGCAGGATCCAGAGGACCGCCCCCACCGTGATCTTCATCTGCGCGGGAGCGGCGGACGCGGACCAGAACCCCTCCACGAAAGCGGCCAGCAGGATGAGAATCGGACCTCCGTAAATAATAGGCAGGGCGCGGTGGGCGGTCATCTTCAGCGCCTCCGTCCGGCTCAGCACCCCGGGATGGATCACTGCCATGCCCAGCCGCGTGCCGGCCACTCCGCAGAGAACCAGCCCCATCAGCTCGAAGGACGAATGCCCGGCCACAAACGGATAAAACCGCTCGGTGTTGCCCGCGTAATGCACATACCCGAAGGACGCTCCCAGCAGAATGCCCTGAAAAGCCACGGAAAGCACCGCGCCCACCGTGGCCAGCACCCCGCCGGCGATGGTGCGCAGACCGATGCTGATATTGTTGTAGATATAAAACCCGAACATACCGAAATCCTGCCCGTGGGAATCCCTCACGAGCATCCCTCCGCTGCTCCGCCCATACATCTGGTCCAGACCGCTCATGGTGCCCTCGTCCAGCACCGCGAAGATCCAGCGCTCATTGTGGTGTGCCGCCGCGATGAAGGCGAAAAAGGGCACCCAGAACAGCAGCATGTTGAGCAGCACCAGCCGCCACTCCCGCCGCACGGCACGGGGAAAGGATTTCCAGACATTGCCGGTGGACCGGTCGCCTCCCCTGGGAATGCTGCGGCTGAGCGCGTCCCGTGAGCGCAGAACCAGATCGTTCAGCCGGGCGCACAGCCGCGAGCCGTACATGCGGTGCTGCGCCAGGGAAAGATCGGCGCAGAGCTGGCGGTGCAGGGTGGGCAGCCGCTCCATTTCGGAGCTCCACCGGCCTTTCTCCGCCAGTTCCACCAAAAGCCGGGTTTCCTGCCAGCGGGCTTCGTTCTCCTCTTCAAAACGGTTCTGTTTCACAGGGGGTGACTGAGGGAATAAAGAGGAAAAGGTTCAGGATTCGCGGAGCCAGCGCCCCATGGCGTTCAGCCGGAGCACGCCTTCCCGGCCATCGGTGCCTGTGAGTTCCCGGGCGTGCGCCGCCAGCTCCTCCCGGCGGCTGGCCGACCACATGGGCAGCCGCTCGGAGTAGTGGACAATGGCGGCCCGCTCCTCCCGGCTGAGCGGCACCGGCGGCGGCAGGGCACCTTCCCACGAGCCATCGGGGATCAGGCTGCCGGGGGACAGCGCCGGGGTGGCATAGACCACCATGGTGTCGGCCACCAGATCCCCCAGCCGCTGGAAGCGCCGGGTCATCAGACAGGAGATCAGCCCGGTGAGGTAGGCGAAGGGCAGCCAGTCCGCCACCCGCAGCACATTGCGCAGCAGGGAGGCCGGCCAGGTGATGGGAGCTCCCGAGGTCATGACCACCCGCAGACCCTTGGCTTTCTGGCCGGGCGTGGCCCCGCGACGCACCTCAAAAAACACCCGGTAAAACCAAGTCAGCAGAAACAGCACCACCAGATGCGCTCCGGCACCCGCCTCCGCGCCGATCGCAAGGGAGAGCAGCAGCCGCACCAGGAGCAGGATGACGGACAGCAGGATGATCCACAGCCCGTCGATGATCCAGGCCCCGGCCCGCACCAGCGGCCCGGCGGGGTGCAGCTCCACCTCCGCGCCGGATGCCAGCTCAATGCGCTGCATGGTGTCCAGCTTTTCGGCGGCGGTGTCGTTCATGGTTAATAATGGGGGCGCTTAATAACCGGGGCATCCTGACTTTTCAAGCTCTGTCCACGCCCCGTCCAGAAGGGGAAAGAAGCTTGAACGCAGCGGATGCCACCCCTCCGCGCCGGATGCGGTCCGGGCAGGCAGCTGGAATTGCACGCGGTGAATTTACGGGAAAGCGGGGCCGTTTTCAGACGTAGATTCAGGAGTCCGGTTCCTTGCCTTCCTCCGTGTCCCGTGCGGGGAGGGGTGGATTTTGCTGGTTTTGGTCCCTCCTTTGCGTTCAAGCTGCCAAGCTCAAGTTCAAGCTCCCATGTCCCGCGTTCTTATCCGCCTTTTTCTGCCAGTCGCCGCCGCCACCGGCTTGGTGCCGTTGACCCCGGCTTTTGCCTCCTCGGGCCCGGACGGCAAGCTTTCCTACAACCGCGACATCCGGCCCATCATCTCGGAGAACTGCTTCAGCTGCCACGGCCCGGACTCCGCCTCCCGCAAGGCCGGCCTGCGTCTGGACTCCTTTGCTACCGCCACCACCCCCAACAAGGATGGGATGGCTGCGATCCTGCCCGGCAAGCCGGATGAAAGTGAGTTTCTGAAGCGCATCCGCTCCACCGACCCGGATGAAATCATGCCGCCCCCGGAGATCCATAAGGTGATCAAGCCGGAACAGATAGCCACCCTGCGCCGCTGGGTGGAGCAGGGAGCGGAGTATGAGCCGCACTGGTCCTTCATCGCGCCCGTGAAGCCGCCCCTGCCGCAGGTCAGCCATCCCGAGTGGGTGCGGAATCCCGTAGACCGATTCATTCTCTCCACCCTGGACGCCAACGGGTTGACGCCCGCTTCCGAAGCCGACCGCCGCACCTTGGCCCGCCGCCTGAGCCTGGACCTGACGGGCCTGCCGCCTGAGCCCGCGGTGGTGGACGCTTTTGTCGCTGACTCTGATCCCCAAGCCTATGAAAAGCTGGTGGACCGCCTGATGGCCACGCCCGCCTGGGGGCAGCACCGCGCCCGCTACTGGATGGACTATGCGCGGTATGCCGACACCCACGGCATCCACTTCGACAACTACCGGGAAATGTGGCCCTACCGCCAGTGGGTCGTTGAGGCCTTCAACGCCAACATGCCCTTCAACCAGTTCACGGTGGAGCAGCTGGCCGGCGATCTGCTGCCCAACCGCACCCTGGACCAGCAGGTGGCCTCCGGCTTCAACCGCTGCAACATCACCACCAATGAGGGCGGGGCCATTCCCGAGGAGTATCTGGTGCTCTACACCCGCGACCGCACTGAGGCCACCAGCCAGGTGTGGATGGGCCTGACCACCGGCTGCGCGGTGTGCCACGACCACAAGTTCGACCCCATTTCGCAGAAGGATTTCTACGCCCTGTCCGCGTTTTTCAACAATAGCACCATGGCCGGCATGGACGGCAATGTGGCCAACACCCCCCCGGCGGTCACCGTGCCCCGGATGGAGGACCGGCCCCGTGCGGAGGCGCTGCCCGGTGAAATTGCTGATGCGAAGCAGAAGGTGGAGGCCCGCCGCGAGGCCGCCAAACCGGAGTTCGCCGCCTGGCTGGCCACAGTGAAGCCGGACTATTTCCAGGAAACCGCCGTCTCCCAATTTTTCCGGCTGCGCCTGCCGTTGAATGAGGACGGGGGACTGCTGGTCAGTGCTCTCAGCCGGAACGCCGGGGACAACACGCTGCAGTCCGCAGGGGCGGCGGTGGAGAAAGGGGTGGGTGCCGAGGCCGGCCCTGTCTCCGGCAAAGCCTACCGCGTGACCGCCGGATCCACGGTGGAGCTGCCGTTCGAGGACGGGTTTGAGCACAACAAGCCGTTCTCCTACGGGGCGTGGGTGAAAATCCCCAAAGGAGCTGCCAATGGCGCCGTGTTCTCCCGCATGGAGGAGGGGGACAAAAACTATCGCGGCTGGGACTTCTGGCTGGAAAACGGGAGCATCGGAGCCCACATCATCAGCAACTGGCCGGGCGACTGCCTGAAGGCGGTCACGCAGAAGCCTCTGAAGCAGGAGGAATGGCAGCACGTGTTCCTGACCTATGACGGCTCCGGCAAGGCCGCCGGCCTTTCCATCTATGTGAACGGGGAGAACAGGCCGCTGCGCATTGACAACGATTCCCTGAAAAGCAGCATCGCCGGCACCACCCGCTTCAAGCTGGGGCAGCGGCGCGATGCCTCCCGCATCGACGGGCTGGCGCTCCAGGACGTGCGGCTCTACAACCGCCGGCTGAGCGCGGAGGATGTGGTCTCGCTCTGGCAGACGCCGAAATTCGCCGGCATTCTGGCCAAGCCCGTGGACCAGCGGTCGGCGGAGGAGACAGCCAGCCTTTACGGATGGTATCTGACCTCTTTGGACAAGTCCTACACCGGCCTCAACCAGGAGGTGGCCAAACTGGAGCAGGAGCAGAACGGCATCCGTCAGCGCAGCAGTGTCTCGCTGGTCATGCAGGAAAAGGACGAGGCCGCCCACGCCTTTTTGCTGGCCCGCGGGGAGTATGACAAGCGCGGCGAGCGCCTGACCCCCGCCACGCCTCCGGCCCTGCCACCCATGCCCGATAATCTGCCGCGCAACCGCTTTGGTTTTGCCCAGTGGCTGCTGCAGACGGACAATCCCCTGACCGCCCGCGTGACCGTGAACCGCTTCTGGCAGGAAATCTTCGGAGCCGGCCTTGTGCGCACCTCAGGGGATTTCGGCATCACCGGGGAACAGCCCAGTCATCCGGAACTGCTGGACTGGCTGGCCGTGGAGTTCCGCGAAAGCGGCTGGGACATGAAGCACCTTTACAAGCTGCTGGTCACCTCCGCCACCTACCGCCAGCAGGCAGTCATCTCCCCGGAAAAACTGGCCAAGGACCCTGCCAACCGCCTGCTGGCCCGCGGCCCGCGCTTCCGCATGGACGCCGAAATGGTGCGCGACAGCGCCCTCCAGGTGGCCGGCCTGCTGGTGGACAAAATCGGCGGCCCCAGCGTCCGTCCCTATCAGCCCGATGGGCTCTGGGAGGCCGTGGCCATGCCGGAGAGCAACACCCGGTACTACAAAGCCGACACCGGCGAGAACCTCTACCGCCGCAGCCTCTACACCTTCTGGAAGCGCGCCGCCCCGCCCGCCAGCATGGACAACTTCAACGCCCCCGCCCGCGAAGTCTGCACCGTCCGCCGCGAGCGCACCAACACCCCTCTCCAAGCGCTGAACACGCTCAACGACATCCAGTTCGTGGAGGCCGCCCGCGTGCTGGCGGAGCGCACCCTCAAACAGGGAGGGCCCACCGCCATCACCCGCCTCGACTTCATGGCCCAACGCGTCCTCAGCCGCCCCTTCCGCCCCCAGGAGCAGGCC
This sequence comes from Verrucomicrobiales bacterium, assembly GCA_028293125.1. Lineage (GTDB taxonomy): Bacteria > Verrucomicrobiota > Verrucomicrobiia > Verrucomicrobiales > V1-33 > CAIZWU01. The sequence continues at coordinate 77,830 of JAQGPJ010000089.1, forward strand.
ATCCTCCTCGATTCCCTCATCAGTCTCACCAAGGACTACGAAACCGTCCCCGACGAGGCCAAAAAACTCATCACCACCGGCCAGGCCCAGCCCGATCCGGCCCTGCCGCCGGCGGAGCTCGCGGCGTGGACGCTGATTGCCAATCAGGTGATGAATCTGGATGAGGCGCTGAATAAGTGAGGCGGGGCAGGGATGGTGTGATTGCGGCTCAAAGCCGGTCCGCAAATCTGTTGCATGCAAAACGTCCCGTTGACCGGCTGGGTTGAGGGAAACGTCAGTAGATTTCAGCAGCGATCCGGCAACAAGCCTCCTTTCAGCGCAGGCTGGGCACTGATGTGTTCAAGTGAAATACCCTACCCAGTTCCCTGCAAGCCTGCTTTATGAAGCAGTGCAGAATGCTTGAAACATCGTCTGCGCCTAGACTGGTCTTCGGATGGTTATCCATCTCCGGCCTCCAATTCGCGTTCGATGTGCTCGATGCTCGGAAGGCTGATTTGCAGCTCGATCGGGAGGGAGTCCACCAGTTGGTATTCGGCTACGCCGAGCGGCTGCGGGTTGCCTCGCAGGGCGTATTCCGCCACCACCTTGTTTTTGCTTTTGCAGAGCAGGAGGCCGATGGTCGGGCCGTCCTGGGGATGTTTCATTTGGGCATCCACCGCAGTGAGGTAAAAGCTGAGCTGGCCCAGGTGCTCCGGTTTGAATTTTCCTGCTTTGAGCTCGATCACCACATAGCAGCGCAGCTTGAGGTGATAGAAGAGCAGGTCGATGAAGAACTCGTCCCCTCCCACGTCCAGCAGGACCTGCCGGCCAACGAAGGCGAAGCCGGCTCCCAGCTCCAGCAGGAAGTCGGTGACGTGTCTGACCAGCGCGTTTTCGATCTCGCGCTCCTGCGCCTCCTCGGTCAGGCCGAGGAAATCGAAACGGTAGGGATCCTTGAGGGATTCCCTCGCCAAGTCTGATTGAGGTTTGGGCAGGCTGAGTTCGAAATTGGTCACCGCCTTGCCACTGCGCTCCAGCTGGCGGGTTTCGATCTGCATCACCAGGATGTTGCGGGACCAGTTGTGCGCGATGGCTTGATGCAGATACCAGTCGCGCTCCGCGCGGGTTTTGAGCTTGTCGATCAGGGTGCAGAGGTGGAACCACGGCAATTGTGCAGCAGCCTGCTGCACAAATTCCCCATCGGGCCAAGCCTCGGCGAATGCCTGCATGTATTTCAGATTGCGCGGGGAAAACCCCTTCATCTCCGGAAGGGCGGTGCGGAGGTCGTGGGCGAGGCGTTCGATTACCTTAGCACCCCAGCCCTGGGCCGCCTGTCGGGCCAGAATGTCGCGGCCGATCCGCCAGTAGAGCTGGACCAGCTCCCGGTTGACCCGCCAGTGAGGCGCGTTGCTGGGCGTGGTGAATGCGCTCCTTCAGTTCGGCCAGCCAAGGAGTGTAGCCGTCCGGTGGTTCCACAAGGCGGGGGTGTGTGTCACTCATGCGCCATATCCTTTCAATCAGACTGAGCAAGAAACCAGACGGTTTTTCAAGCGTGGACAGCATTGCGGAGGCCATCGCCCTGTCCCATGCTGCCGGCCATGAATGTGTCCTTCTTCACGGTCGTGAAATTCCTGCTGAGCGCCCTGGTCATTACGCTGGTGACGGAGGCGGTGAAACGCAGTGACAAAATGGGCGCGCTGCTGGCCAGTCTGCCGTTTGTGACGGTGATCTCCATGCTGTGGATTTACCACGAGGCCCCGGCGGAAACGAGGATCGACAAGGTATCCACGCACGCGCAGCTGGTCTTCTGGTATGTGCTGCCCACGCTGCCGATGTTTCTGGTCTTCCCGTGGATGGCGCGTCAATGGGGCTTTTACGGCGCGCTGATCGCCGGGGCGGTGCTCACGGTGGGGCTGTTCGTCCTTACGCGGACCATCGCTGGGAAATACGGGATTTCCTTGTAAAGCCACAGCAAACTCCGCCGGACAGGCCTGTCCGCCCAGTCCACTTTGTCCATCCAGTCCATCCCCTTGTCCTCAATGGCCCGGCGCTGACTCGAGCAGACCAGACCAGACCGCGCCGGGCAGGGGCTCTATTTTACTTGGAAATCTCCAGCATCCGCAGAATGGGAAGCTCGGCGCGCTGGCGGATCTCCTCAGGCATCTCCACGCGGGGCTCCAGATCGCGGAGGCAGTTCAGGAGCTTCTCCATGGTGTTGAGCTTCATGTAGCGGCAGTCCGCGCAGGCGCAGTGGCTGGTGGGAGCGGGGATGAACTTCTTGCCGGGGCACTCGCGGCGCAGGCGGTGCAGCATGCCGCTTTCGGTGGCGATGATGAACTGCGGGGAGGGATGGTCGCGGCAGAAATGCACCATCTTCTCCGTGCTGCAGACCTCGTCGGCCAGCAGGCGCACGGCGAAGGGGCACTCCGGATGCGCCACCACGGGGGCGTCCGGATACTCCTCCCGGATACGCTGGATGCTTTCGCGGGTGAACTCGACGTGGACGTAGCAGGCACCCTGCCACAGCTCCATGGGGCGGCCCGTCTGCTCTATGACCCACGATCCGAGATTGGCGTCGGGGACGAAGAGGATGTTCCGGTCCGGCGGGGTGGCGTTGACGATTTTGACGGCGTTGCCGCTGGTGCAGATGCAGTCGCTGAGGGCTTTCACCCCGCCGCTGCAGTTGATGTAGGCAATAACGTAATAGTTTTTGTCGGCGTGTTTTTTGAGGTAGGCCTCCAGCGCCGGGGCAGGGCAGCTCTGCTCCAGGGAGCAGCCGGCGTCCTTGTCGGGCAGCACCACGATTTTGGAGGGATTCACGATTTTCGCCGTCTCCGCCATGAAGTGGACGCCGCAGAACACGATCACATCGGCATCGGTCTCCTTGGCCTTGTAGGCCAGGCCGAGGGAGTCGCCCACGAAGTCGGCGATCTCCTGGATTTCCCGGTCCTGGTAGTTGTGGGCCAGGATGACGGCGTTCCGCAGCTTTTTCAGACGGAGAATTTCGGAATGCAAATCAAGGGCGGGAGGGGCGGCGGCGGTCATGATATCTGGAAAATACGGTGGCGGACGGTCAGTGGCGGCGGTCCGGCAAGGGGAAAATGAAAATCAGGGAAGGAAAAAAGCAGAGGGGGAATCCGAACTACTCCTCCTTTTTCAGCCGGGCACTGGCCTGCCGCAGGGTTTCGCGCTCCTCCGGGGTCAGGCTTTCCATGCCATGGCGGCCTATCTTGTCCAGCAGGGCGTCCACATCGCGGACCGCTTTCTTTTCAGGAGGAAGATCCTCGCGGGGTCTGATTTTGGGTTTGTATTTGTCCTCCGGCGCGCCGCCTGCTTTGGACGGGCGGGTTTGCGCTTTGGAGGAGGAGGCGGCAGTGGCGGAGGCGGTCCTTGGGGACCTGGCCTTCGTCTTCGCTGGGCGGAGCCGGGGGAGAGCCTGGCGGAAGGCATCCGTGATGCTCTTAAAGCGGTCCGGAAGCCCCTGACGCCGCAGAAAAGCGTAGGTGAAGGCGCAATTGGCAATGAAAGCGGCCAGCAGGCCGAACTGGCGGCTCCCCAAGTAGCCCAGCACGCTGATGGCGAAAAAGACGGTTCCCACATACTTGGCCTGGAAGGCGGGATGCGGCACAAAAAACGGGGCCTTCGGCTCCATGAAACAGTAGGCCAGGAAGAGGCAGAAATGGTTGAGGCGCGGGCCGGCGAGCAGGGAGACCAAGCCCGTGGAGGAGAGCACAACCGTCAGCACCGGGGGAATGATCACCAGCCAGGCGTAGAGGGAGGCGAACACCTTCCGCCCGAAGGTCTGCTCCAGCCTCATGCCCCAGACATACAGAAACACCATGTCCAGGATGAACCAGATGTCGGGAACATTGACGAACAGGTAGGTCACCCAGCGCCAGACCTGCGCCCATCCACCCAGGGCGGAGGGCGGGGCCGCAAACGCCAGCGAGGTTCCCCACAGGCCCATGCCCACGATGGCGGACAGAAAAAGAGCGGCCACATGGCTGACGACCAGCACCGTGGAGAGATAGACAGGAAAGCCCCGGAACCGCCCCAGAGGCTGGCTGTCAGGATTGTAGGACGAAAGGGGAACGATCATGGGCTGATGCGTGAACGGCGGGGTGGTCTGTTTAACACGTCCTGCGCCCGCGCACAACTGGAGCGGTGACGGCGGGATTTTCCGCCTCTCCATTCCCAAGCCCATCTCTGCAACCCTCTGGCCCCGGCAATGCCGGCAGCAGTGACGGCAGCCACCCTGGCATTCGGCTTGCGGGCCCGCCGGCATCGGGCTCATTTCATTCCCATGTCCCACGAACGCCTTGCCCGCCAGATGCAGTTCATCATTGAGGCTGACCGGCTGAAGGAGGTGTTCCGCCGGACGGTGCTCAGCCAGAGCCGGCGCGCGGAGAACAGCGCCGAGCACTCATGGCATTTCGCGCTGATGATCATCACTCTGGCGGAGCATTCGGATTACCAGCCGCTGGATGTGCTGCGGGTGCTGAAAATGGTGCTGCTGCATGATCTGGTGGAGATCGACGCCGGGGACACGTTTGTTTATGACACGGTGGGCGCGGTGGGCCAGCACGAGCGGGAAGCCTTGGCGGCAGAGCGTATTTTCGGCCTGCTGCCAGAGGATCAGGGACAGGATTTCCGCCGGCTTTGGGATGAGTTCGAGGAGCGGGCCACGCCGGAGGCCCGGTTCGCCGCCGCCTGTGACCGCGTGCAACCCCTGCTGCTGAACTGTCTCACCCAAGGGCACGCGTGGCAGCAGCACGGCATCACGCACAATCAGGTGCTGGCCCGCAATGCCCACATCGCCGCCGGTTCATCCGCGCTTTGGGAATATACTCTGGAGATGCTCAATCAGGCCGTGGCCAGCGGTCATCTGCCGGTGCTGAAAGAGCCGGAGGAAGCCCGGCAGGGCGGCTTGCTTTGAAATGGCTCCAACGAAAGCCACCTGAAGATCCGTGAAAACTGGAAACGGACTATTGCCGAGGCAGTGGCACCGGGCAGGATGCCCGGCGGGACAGCCAGGATGGCTGTTCTACCCGGGCCGCTGAAATCCATGCGGGAAATCCACCCGCAAATTCAACGGAATATCTCTGGAATGATATGAGGCGGGTGGGCAGGGGATAACCAGTCAGGGCTGGGGAATGGCCGCTCCGTCGTGGCGGGGATCGCTGGCTCCGAAGCGGACTCCGGCGGAAGTGGTCATCACCGCCTGGCCATAACCAAACGTGCTGGTGCGCAGGGGAGCCGCCGTGGTCTGATGCCCCCGGGCATCAAGGGCGGCGCGGCTGGTTTCGGGGATGCCGGCCTCCAGGATCACATCGCGGCCCTCGAAGGTGGGCTTGGTGAAGCGCGCCGCCTCCAGCGCCTGCTGGATGCTGAGGTCGAAATCGGCGATGTTACTAACAAATTGAGCGTGGGCCTGGGCCTGATTCCACCCGCCCATGATGCCGAATCCGATGACCGTGCCCCCGCGCGACATCATGCCGGGAATGATGGTGTGCAGAGGACGTTTGCGGGGAGCAAGGGTGTTGGGTTTGCCGGGATCCAGAATAAAAAGCGCCCCCCGGTTGTGCAGCATGAAGCCGCATCCCGCCGGCACCACACCGGAGCCGAATCCCATGTAGTTGCTCTGGATAAGGGACACCACATTGCCGTCCCGGTCAGCGGTGCAGAGGTAAATGGTGTCGTGTCCTTTGGAATCGGTCAGGCCGGGAAACACGGAGGGCTCGGCCTTGGGCATGGCCTGCATCGGATGGATCAGGCGGGCACGCTCCGCAGCATGCTTTTTATCCAGCATGGCCTGCACGGGCACACTGCCGGTGCGGGGATCGCCCACAAAGGCCAGCATGTCGGCATAGGCCAGCTTTTTGGCCTCGATGGCCACATGCAGGGCGTCGGGCGAGTGCAGGCCGTAGCCGCGCATGGGGAAGTTCTCCATGATGGCCAGCATGGAGAGGGCCGCGATGCCCTGGGTGTTGGGCGGAATCTCCGTGACCCGCCAGCCCCGGTAGTCGATGGAGATGGGATCCACCCATTCAGCCCGGAATTCGGACAGGTCCGCCGCGGTCATGGTGCCCCCCTCGGACTGGGAGACGGCCAGAACGGCGGCGGCGGTTTCCCCCTCGTAAAAGCCGGCGCGTCCCTGCTCCGCGATGCGCCGCAGCGATGCCGCCAAGGCCGGATTTTTGAAAACCTCCCCGGCGGCGGGCGCCTGACCGTTAACCAGCCAGGTTTTGGCCGCCTCCGGGAGGTCCGCCAGCCATTTTTCCGACCCCTTCCAGTGATGCGCCGTGATCTCCATGACCGGAAATCCCTCCTCCGCGGCGCGGATGGCGGGCTGCAGCAGTTCGCCGAGCGGTTTGGCGCCAAAGCGCTCATTCAGCGCCGCCCAACCGGCCACCACGCCCGGCACGGTCACCGCGTGGATACCCTTTTCCGGCATCCTGGTGAGGCCCTTGGCGGCGAGAACCTCCGGTGTCAGTCCCGCCGGAGACCAGCCACTGGCGTTCAGCCCGTGGATGCGCCCGGATTTGGCCTCATAAACCAGCACAAACATGTCCCCTCCAATGCCGTTGCTTGTGGGCTCCATCACCCCGACACAGGCATTCGCCGTGATGGCCGCATCCATGGCGTTGCCGCCAGCCTCCAGCACTCTTACTGCTGCCGCCGCCGCCAGCGGCTGGCTGGAGGCCACAATGCCTCCGCGCGTGGCGATGACCGAACGGCCGGGAACAACCTCCCCGGCGGAACTGAGGACCGGGGACAGAGCAAGGGCCATGCACAGAAGGGAGAGTCGGTTCATAACAAAAGGTGAAAACGGGAGGGCCTGAAGCCCCCCGTCATCGGAGCTCCTGCTGTCCTGCCGGAGCCCGCAATAAAGCATGGTGGGTGAGGTAAAACAGACCGGCGCCTTCCGTTTTCACGGAAACCCAAGCAGGCTGACAGGGAATGGGTGCCAGTTCCAGTTCTGTGATGGAAGCCTGAAACCTGCAAAGCACTTCAGCTTTCAGCCTTGGAAACCCTCCGAGCAAAGGAGCGCCCTTTTCCAAATGGAGCGGGCATGTCTCACGATGGGCGGTCCTCAAACAAAAACTCCCAGCCCGGAGAACCGGACTGGGAGTGAATGGTGTGTGATACGGAACCCTGAGCCGCTGCGGAAATGAATTCCGGGCGCGGTTAGCGGGAGGCGGGCAGGCCGAACGGGTTGACCATATCCGTGGACCGGGTGGGCCGGGACCAGGGGAGGTCGCTTTCCGACTCCCCAGGAAGGGGCGGGCGTGACTTTTTCTTTTTCCGTCCGCCGTCCGTGGACTCACAGGCCACCACAGTGGAGAGAATCAGTGCCACCACGCTGGCGAGCCGGAGAAACTTCATGATCAGTTGTTGTTTTCAAACACCACTTCATCCCCGGGCTGGATGGCGAACCCGCGGGTGACGGAGCCGGAGACGATGTCGGCGACCGTCTGGTTTGCGTTCACCTGGGCGACCCGCAGCTTGCCGATAAACTGGGTGCCACGCTTTACCAGAAGGCGGGAATCGGTGGTCACGCCTTGGTTTTTGCCGAAATTAACGACCGCAAAACCCAATTCAGCATTCACAGCTCCCACGGTGCCGGTGCGGCTGGAGAGGCTGATGGCTTTGGTGCGGGCCTCCTGAACCTTCCGGAGAAGAGCAAGCTGCTGATCATTTTCATCAGCTGCTTTCTTGGCGATTTCCAGTTCCTTGCCCACCTGCTCGATTTCCTGAACCTTGGCGTCGTTCTCCTTCTTCAGCGTTTCGATGTTGGTGGCAATTTCCTCGGGAGTGCCTTGGCCGCCAATAAGGCGGTTGATCTCCGCCTGAATCTGCTGCTTCTCCGCGAGAATATCGTCGGTCTTCTTCTTGACTTCCGCTGTCTGATCCTGTGCGGATTTGGCTTCCGCTTTTTCGGTTTTGGCGGAAATCTCCTCGTTTTTGGCGTTTTTGTGGGTTTCCGTGTGTTGGTCGTAAAGTGCGGTGATGGCCGGATTGTTGGTGTTGACGACCGTGTTGTGGATCACCAGCGTTTTGCGGTTCAGTTCATCCTTTTGGAGACGGGTCTCCTTCAGGCTGGTGCGGACCATAAAGGCCAGGCCGGCGGATCCGACGGCGGCAAGCAGGCCCAGGAAAAGAAGTGGCTTCATAAAAAAAAGCGAAAAGCGAAAAGGGAAAAAGAGGTGAAAAAGCAGGCTTAGTTGCCGGTGGCGGGAGTGTCGGCCGGAGGGGTGGGAGGCGTTTCCGGAGCGGGTTCGGTGGGACCCGCAGCGGGTGTTTCCGGGGCGGGCGTTTCGGGAGCCGGAGTTTGCGGGGTGGTGGCATCCGGCGGGGCCGCCGGAGTTTCACCCGGAGTGGCGAACGGATCGGAGGGAACAGCCGGTGTGCTGGGCTTTGGGGCAGCCGGCGCGCTGGGGGCCGGAGCCTCCACATTGCGGCGGGAGCCTCTGGAGGCGTCGCTCACCGAGACGCGGTCGCCGGGAAGAATGGCATCGCCGGGAGCCACTGTGCCGGGCACGATTTCCGCCACGGAGTTTGTGGGATTGACATGGGTCACCACCACGCGGCCAATCACCGAGCCGCCGCGGGTCACGTCGAGCTTGGCCTGATTCACCACGGAGGAGCCATTGCCGGCGGCAAGGGTGACAAATCCCCATTCCTGGTTCACCGCGGTCACGCGGCTGGTGAAATTGTCGGGCATGCTGCCGGACCGCTGCCACAGCTCAATGCGTTTGGCATTGGTGATGAGCTTGTCGGTGTTGGCTTTGCGGGCCAAGGAGCTGGCGATGGCGTTTTTCACACCTTCGATCTGGTTGGTGTATTCCGCACTCTTAGCCTTGAGGGAATTGAGCTCCGTCGTCATGGTCTCAAGGTTGCCGAAGCCCTTGATCTGCTCCTTCATGCCCGCCAGTTCCTTGTCGGCGGCGTCCTGCGCGGCTTTTGCCTCCTCCAATACTTTGAGGGCTGCCTCCTTCTCGGCGACGGCGGCGGCTTTGTCGGACTGGGCTTTGGTGAGGGTCGACTGGAGTCTTTTCAGCTCCTCCTCAGCTTTTTTCTCGGCAACTTTGGCATCCGCCTCCAGTTTCTGAGCGCTTTTAAGATTTTTTTCAGCGTATTGGGTCTGCAGGCGCTCAGAAACATAGACTGGGCGGACCATGACGTAACTGATCCCGCCGGCGGCAAGGAGAGCGATGCCTGAGACAATCGATAAGGGCTTCCACATAAAAATTCGTGTTCTGATTCCTGTGTTTGAGAACTTCGTGATGGTTTAGAGAAGATCGATGTTGAACACAACACGAATTTCCACAGGGGGTGCAAGAAATTTCGTCACCAAGCGCGCCAAAACGTGTTTTCCCCCGATAAACCTGTGAAAAAACGGGTGTGCGGCGATTTCGGTTGCCTGTTGCCCAGGCCGTGACAAAGGTGGGGCGCTGTCAGGGGCCATGGAGTGCCGGCAGGCGAACCCCGCCAGGTCCGGAAGGAAGCAACGGTAGTTTGTCCAGCACTGCCGTGGTTCTCTGACAGCGCCTCTTTCAATCACCCGAATGCCTGTCAAATCCGGGCCTGCGGTTGACGTTCCCTGCGTGCTGACTACTTTCCACGCATGACTTCGAGTCTCAGTCAGCAGATCCAGGACAGGCTGGAGGAATTCCTGGTCTCCAAGAGCCTGCGCCGCACCCGCCAGCGGGATGTGATCGTGGAGGCCGCCTTTTCCACCACCGATCACTTCACGGCCGACGAGCTGTGGGAAAAAGCACGGAAAATCGATGCCACGGCCTCCCGTGCCACCCTGTACCGCACTCTGGGGCTGCTGGTGGAAAGCGGGCTGCTGAAGGAGATCGATCTGGGACGGGACCAGACTTATTACGATCCCAATTTTGTGGATCACCCGCACCACAACCACCTGATCTGCACCGACTGCCAGAAGGTGGTGGAGTTTGAGGACACCCACATGAGTCTGCTGGAGGACTGCATCACCCGCCGGCTGGGGTTCCGCCCGGAGACCAGTTCAGTGCGCATTGAGGCCAGCTGCGATGAATTCCGCCGTATGGGCGACTGCCAGCGGCGGAAAAAATAAACGCCCGGAGCGGTCCACAGGGCAGGGAGGGCAAACGCCCCGCTACGGGGAGGACACGCCGGAAAACTGGGGCGGCAGTCATGACTTTGACCTTGGCCCGCTGGCATTCCCTATTCCGCACTCCATTCTTCCGTTTGACACCGGGCCTGCGCTGAGTGAAAGCGCTGAGGGTATAAGGCCACGCCATGAGGGCCTTCCATACCTTTATGACAGATGAGATACCCCTTGGACTCAGCTTTGACGACGTTCTGCTGGTCCCGCAATTGACGGAAATCCTGCCTTCGGAAGCCGATTTAAGGACCAGGCTGGCACCCGGCTTGGAATTGAATGTGCCGGTGATCTCCTCGGCCATGGACACGGTGACGGAGGCCGAGTTGGCGATCGCGCTGGCGCGTGAGGGCGGGCTGGGAGTGATTCACCGGAATATGCCCATCGCCCAGCAGGCGGCTCAGGTGCGCCGGGTGAAGCGTTCGGAGAACACCGTGATCGATCAGCCTTTCACGGTCACGCCGGACCTGACCCTCCAGGAGCTGCAGCAGATCATGGATCAGCGGGGAGTGGCCGGTTTTCCGGTGGTGGACGGCGAGGGAAATCTGGCGGGCATGGTCACCAGCCGCGATGTTTGGTACATTCAGAATCCAGACGCCAAAGTCAGCGACGTCATGACGCCCCGCGAGCGTCTGATCACGGCTCCGGTGAGTACCTCCCTGGAGGAGGCCCGCGCCATTCTCTATGACCGCCGCATTGAGAAACTGCCGCTGGTGGACCACCAAGGCAAGCTGGCGGGCATGATCACCACCCAGGATATTAAAAAGCGCGAAATGTTCACGGAGGCCGCCAAGGACCGACGGGGCCGCCTGCTGGTGGCCGCCGCCGTGGGAGTGGGGGGCGACTGTGCGGAGCGCGCCGCCGCTCTGGTGGAGGCGGGCACGGATGCCCTGTTCATCGACGCCGCCACCGGCCACACCACACGGGTGATCGAGGTGGTGAAAGCTCTGAAGCAGAAGTTCGGCGATCTCCCGGTCGTGGCGGGCAATGTCGTGACCGAGCAGGGGGCCAAGGATCTGATCGACGCCGGTGCCAGCGCCATCAAAGTCGGCGTGGGCCCCGGCTCCATCTGCACCACCCGTGTCATCAGTGGTGTGGGCGTGCCCCAGTTCACCGCCATCCAGAATGTGGCGGCCTACGCCCGCAGCCGGGGAGTGGCGGTCATCGCCGATGGCGGCATCCGCTACTCGGGGGATATCGTCAAAGCCCTGGCCGGCGGCGCGGATCTGGTCATGCTGGGCTCCCTCCTGGCGGGCACCAGCGAAAGTCCGGGCAATATGGTAAACTACCAGGGCCGCACCTTTAAAGAGTACCGCGGCATGGGATCCCTCAAGGCCATGCGCGCCGGCAGCAGCGACCGCTACGGCCAGAACGCCAGCGGCAAGCTGGTGGCCGAGGGCGTCGAAGGCCGTGTTCCCTTCAAGGGCCGCCTGCGCGACGTCGTTTTCCAGCTCATGGGCGGCCTGCGGTCCGGCATGGGCTACCTGGGGGCCTCCAATCTGGAGAACCTCCGCGACCGCGCCCGGTTCGTCCGTATCACCGCCGGCGGCCTCCGCGAGAGCCACACCCACGACATCGTGGTCACGGAGGAGCCGGTGAACTACCAGAGCATGTGATTGGCAGACAGGATTTGGAGGCGCATTCTTAAAAAGGCTGGTGGTGATACCATCTCCTTTATCCGGTTTGGCACCTTGGATCCCATCCACTTCGAAACTGGAATTTCGAGGCTTTCCGCGCATTGCTGAGTTTCAATTCCCGTGCTCACGGCATTCCCAAGGCAGGAAATTCTGCCTTGGGAAGTCTCGCAAAATTCTGTTTCACCCTCATCCAAGTGAAGGAAGCGCGATTGGTCCGGCATCTTAAACACCTCCATGCCTGCGACGTCTACAGGGACGGGGGGTCGTTTGGAGTGGTCTTCACTCTTGAAAATGGCATGGGCTATAGCCTTTGGCTTGCCCGGCATCCCCAACGTTTTCAACAGGATTATAATGGGCCAAGACATAAGTATTTGTACGAAAGCTGGAGCCATCAGTTGCCTGATCCGGGTTGCAGTTGTCCGATTGTAACTTCCAGCCCTGAGGAAACCGGCATTCTTGAGGCGCTGGATCAATTTCTTCAAAACCCAGACACGAAAGCGCGCTCTGGAGACAATGCAGCTTCCAGCCTCGGGAAGTTAAAAGAGATGGTTTGCGCCATCCGTGCCCGTGAGGAGTTTGAAGCGGCGGATACTCCATCCTACTGGGACACTCAAAGGCTCCTTGATGAGAAACGCTCAAAGCAAATTCACCAAGCCGAAATAAAGGTTTCTCACCGTGTGGCGGAACTCGATGACAGTTCGGCGAAAAGCGATGAGAAATGTATTTTTGCCAGGTGCCGGCATCCGGCGCTGAAAGGGAAACGTCTCTGCGCCACCCATCTGATGCAGTGACTTTCAGCCACCTGACCAAGGGTCGGGAGAAATTTCCCCTGCTTGCTTTTGGCCCCGTTTAAAAAAGAAAACCCGCCCCCGTAAATTTCCTCAAAATCCCAATAAAACCGTTGCTCCAGCCGCATCAGTCCCGATTTTGCCCATTCCCCGCGCCGCCGCCCCGGATGCTGAAAACTGAAAACTGAAAACTGAAAACTTTCCCGAATGGATTCCCGCCACATCGCCGTCATCGACTTCGGCTCCCAATACACCCAGCTTATTGTCCGCCGCGTCCGGGAGCAGGGGTTTTTCTCCCGGCTTTATCAGCCGCATGAGCTGCGCGATACCGGCACCCCGGCGGCGGTGATTCTCAGCGGGGGGCCCCGCAGCGTGACGGAGGAGGGTTCGCCGGACATCGATCTCGATTACCTGCTGGCCATGGATGTGCCGGTGCTGGGCGTGTGCTACGGCATGCAGCTGCTCTCCAAGAAGCTGGGCGGATCGGTGGCCCCCGGCAACACGCGGGAGTACGGCCCGGCGCAATTGGTGCCCTGCGCGGTGAATTCCCTGTTTGCCGGCCTGAGCTCCTCCGCCCAGATCTGGATGAGCCACTCGGACACCGTCAAAACCCTGCCGCCCGATGCCGTGGTGCTGGGCAAAAACCAGCAAGGAGTGCCGGTGGCCCTGCAGTTCGGACCAAAGCTTTTCGGCATCCAGTTCCATCCGGAGGTCAGTCACTCGCACGAGGGCTCCAAAATCCTCTCCAACTTCCTGGCCATGGCTCCGGACGCCGCGCCGTTCCGGATCGAGGACTTTAAACAGGAGCTCATCGCCCAAATCAAGAAGCGCTGCCATGGCCGCGAAGTCGTCTGCGCCGTGTCCGGCGGGGTGGACAGCACCGTGCTGGCCGTGCTGCTGAAGGAGGCCAATGTGCCGCACCGCGCCATCTTTGTGGACAATGGCCTGCTGCGGCTGAATGAGGTGGAGGAGGTGCAGGCCCAGTTTGCGCGGCTGGGTGTAAACTTGGAGACCGCTCACGCGGCGGACCGTTTTCTGGGCGCTCTGGCCGGGGAGGCGGATCCTGAGAAAAAGCGCGGGATCATCGGCAATCTTTTCGTCGATGTCTTCTGGGAGGCCGCCGCCAATGTGGAGATGCTGGCCCAGGGCACGCTTTATCCGGATGTCATCGAGAGCGCCACCAGCGGCTCCATCGCCAGCAAAATCAAGACCCACCACAACCGCGTGGAGCGCATTATGGAACTGCACCGGCAGGGCCGGGTCTTGGAGCCTCTGGCGGAGCTTTTCAAGGACGAGGTCCGGGCTCTGGGGGCCAATCTGGGCATTCCCCACGAGATCCTGCACCGCCATCCCTTCCCAGGCCCCGGCTTGGCGGTGCGCTGTCCCGGCGAGGTCACGGAGGAGAAGCTGCGCATTATCCGTGAGGGCGACGCCATTTTCATCCGCCTGCTGAAGGAGCACGGGCACTACGACAAAGTCTGGCAGGCCTACTGCGGCCTGATCCCCGTGAAAACCGTGGGCGTCAAAGGCGACGAGCGCAGCTATGAGTTCGCGGTCAATCTCCGGGCGGTGACCAGCGAGGACGCCATGACGGCGGACTTCGCCAAACTCCCTTGGGATTTCCTCGGACTGGTCTCCAACGCCATCCTCAACGGCGTCAAAGGCATCAACCGCGTCCTCTACGATATCTCCACCAAGCCGCCGTCGAGCATCGAATGGGAGTGATCCCGGTCCCCCGGCCGCCGGCTTTCAAACCGGCCAGTGCCATGAAGAAGATCCAACGGCTGAATGGAATGGCCGGCACGCGGATTCCGGAACTGACTCCGCGCGGCGTGGCCCCGTGCCAATACGGGGTCGGCGGAGACTGTTCCGCAGACTGTTGAAGGCAGCATTTTCCGCTTTGTGGCAGGATCCCATTACTTCGGCTTTGGTAATTTATACGCACGGGAACAAGCAGGCTGCCGAGGGTCTCCAAGGCAATGCGGCACGGCCGGCCGGGGCGCGGTCCGGTGATGAGGGCGTCGATGCCGCCCCGGTTGAACATTTCAATCCACAGCCGCACCATGCGGCCGGTGCGGTGTAAAAGCTGGCATACAGCAGGGCGCAGGGTGCCCGGCAGCAGGGCGCGCAGCGCCGCCAGACGGATATAGCCGCGCTTGTTCGGCTCAGCCTCCAACGCCACCGTCAGTTCCTCCGGTGACACGTTCTCAGGATTGGGGATAGCTTCGAGGACTTCGCATCCCCAAATGAGCCGCCGCTCACCCCGGAAGCACAGCCTTTCCGGAAATGACTTCTGGCAATCAGTATATATGTTGTCACCCATCAACCCCATGAAATCCCTGCTGCGCACCTCCACCATTCTGCTGGCGATGGCTCCCGCTCTCGTGTCCGCCCTCGAGATCATCGCCCACCGGGGTGCCTCCGCCGATGCCCCGGAAAACACTTTGGAGGCCATGGAACTGGCCTGGGAACAGAAGTCCGATGCCGCCGAGCTCGATCTATGGCAGTCAAAGGACGGCCGTCTGATCGTGTTCCACGACAACGACACCAAGCGTTTTGAAACGGAGAAGCGCAAAATCAAGGACCTTACTCTTGAGGAGGTGCGGAAGCTGGATGTCGGGTCCTTCAAGGATCCCAAATTCGCCGGCACCCGTGTTCCCAGTCTGGAAAGCATCCTCGCCATCATTCCCGACAGCAAACGGGAGGTGCTGGAGATCAAGGATGGACCGGAGATCATTCCCGAATTGGTGCGGGTGCTGAAGAAGTCCGGCGTTCCCAAGGAGAAATACTGCGTCATCAGCTTCAATGAGGCCACGCTGAGGGCTTCGAAAAAGGCACTGCCGGACATCCCCCATTATTTTCTGATGGGATACAAAAAGGATGCCAAAACCGGTGAATTCCCCGAATTGGAGCCTTTGATCACCCTTGCCAAAGAGGCGGGATTCGAAGGGCTGAACCTTCACTCCGACTGGCCCATCACCCCGGAATTCACCGCCAAAGTCAAAGCCGCCGGTCTGAAGCTGATGGTGTGGACGGTGGATGATGCGGCGCTGGCCCAAAAGCTGGTGGACAGCGGAGTGGATGCCATCACCACCAACAAGCCCGCCTGGCTGCGGGAGCAGTTGAAAAAATAAACCGGCGGACTTTCCCTGTTTCAAGCTTTCCGCCGCCGGGATGTTTCGGGACACCCCGGCGGCTTTGTTGTGCGCAGGACTTGGCCGCAAGAATGTTTGGCCAGCCGGGAAGCGAGCGTTCCAAGCGGAGTGGCACGGCAGTGCAATAGGGCCGGGAAACTCAGGTTTCCCGGCCCTTGGGCTGTGTATTGAATCAATCCGGCCAGTCAGGGTTTTTGGCCCCGGTCCGGGAGCGGCCTGCTCCTACTGGCTGCGGCGCACGCGGTGGAAAAGCGCGGTGGGAGAATTCTCCGGCAGGGTGGGCGCCGACGGCGGCACTGCCGGAGCTCTGAAGTGTGAGATGACCACCCGCGCTGCGGGCCTCGGCGCGCCAAGCCGCCCCCTTTGCCGACGGCGGGTGCGGCGGACGGGGGCTGGGCGGATGGTCTGCCGGCTTTGCGTTCCGCCCGCGTCAGGATCCAGGAGCGGTTTCCTGAACCGGGGGCAGGACGCTGGCGGCGGGGCCGGGGACGATGTCCACCTTGGCTCCCTTGCCTACGGTGTCGAAAAGCCAGACCACGTCCGCGGACTTCATGCGCACGCAGCCGAAGCTGGCGGGACGGCCAATGTTCCGCTCCTCCGGCGTGCCGTGGATGTAGATGTAGCGGGAGTGGGCATTGCGGTTCTGCGGCTCCAGACCGCGCAGCCACAGGATGCGGGTGACGATGGGGTCGCGCCCCGGAGCATCAATGGGAACGATTTCGCCAGTGGGTTTGCGGCTCTTGAATTTCATGCCGATGGGGTGACCTCCGCCAATCTTTTTGGCAATCTTCATGCGGCCCAGCGGGGTGTAATTGGTTTTCGGGGAATCCCCCATGCCGAATTTGGAGGTGCTGACCGGAAACTGCGCGATGGGCACTTCATCCCGCAGCACCACCATGCGCTGCTCCGCCACACTGACAATCATGCGGTGTTGAGTGTCCGCGCAGGCGCTCAGGAACAAGGCGGAAGCGGCGGGGATCAGGGGGAAAATCCGTTTCATGCGGGGTCAGGTAGCCGAATTCCCATGCCTTGTCCAGATACGCGGAAACCTGTGTTTTGCCACCGCAAAGGCCGGCATCGGATGCAGGGAAAAAGCACGGGATCAGCGGAATTCGGGAGATTCGTTAAGTATTTGCCAGGCTGCGCGGCCCAGGGCATAGTGTTCGATGTTTGAAATCCGGGACAAGCCGAAGGTGGTGGAGAAGGCGCTGCTCATTGGGGCCTATTTTGACCGCAGGGAGAAGGACGAGGCCGCCAGTCTGCTGGAGGAGCTTCACGAACTGGTGGGCACACTGGGAATCCCCGTGGAGCACGCGGAACTGGTGATGGTCAAGGACAGCAACCGGAAATACCTGACCGGAAAGGGCAAGGCCCACGAACTGATCGCCATGGCCAAGGAGAAGGGCTGCGATGTCATCATTTTTGACAATTCTCTCGCTCCCATGCAGCAGCGGGCCTGGGAGAACGAGGGCGGGGTCACGGTGATCGACCGCGAGGAGGTGATTCTGGATATCTTCGCCATGCGCGCCCGGACGGCAGAGGCGCAGCTCCAAGTGGAACTGGCGCGCCAGCAGTATGCACTTCCCCGGCTGGCCCGCATGTGGGACCACTTGGACCGTCAGGGCGGCGGCGGAGGGTCAGGCGGCATGGGTGCCGCGCGCGGTGAGGGGGAAAGCCAGTTGGAAACGGACCGCCGGCTGGCACGCCGGAGGATTGACGCCCTGCGCCGGCAGCTGGTGGAGGTCCGGCAGCAGCGCCTGACTCAACGCAAGGAGCGGCAGCGCGTGCCTGTGCCCGCTGCCGCCATCGTGGGCTACACTAACGCCGGCAAATCCACCCTGCTGAACACCATCACAGGGGCGTCGGTGGTGGCCGAGGACAAGCTTTTTGCCACCTTGGACCCCACGACGCGCAAGGTGCAGCTCCCCGACGGCCAGCAGCTGCTGCTGACCGACACCGTGGGCTTCATCCGCAACCTGCCGCACCGTTTGGTGGAATCCTTCAAGGCCACGCTGGAGGAGGCTGCACTGGCGGACTTTCTGGTTCATGTGCTGGACGCCAGCCAGGAGCGCGTTTTTGAATTTTACGAAACCACCATGGCCGTGCTCAAGGAACTCGGCGCGGATGATAAAAAAATGCTGGTGGTGCTGAACAAAATCGACCTTCTGCCCGCTGATCGCAGAAACCAGGTGGCCGCCCATTTCAACCAGCCGGCCACCATGGTTTCCCTGAAAACCGGCGAAGGCCTGCCCTTGCTGCAGGAACGCCTCAGCGAGATGATGCTGGACCGTACGCGCCGGGTGAACCTGCGGCTCCCGCAGTCGGAATTCGGCCTTATCAGCCTGATCCACCAGCAGGGCAAAATCCTGAAGCAGGACTACGATGGCAACGACGTGCTTGTGGACGCCATCATCCCCCGCCGCTACGAGGCCCAGATTGAGCGCTATCTGGACCCCCCCGTCCCTGCGCGCGCATTGGAGGCGTGGGAGGCGGCCCCGTAGCTTGTTTATCCGGATTCACCGCATGGCGGCCTTGGAAATGTTAAAAATATTTCCAAGGTTCCGACTGCTCCGGAAGCTATGCTTTGCAAGGCAAAGTATAGGATCCGCCGTAATTTTCCGGTAAATACTTCAAAGTTTCACTGAAAACATCCGGATCAGGACCGGATTTTCCGGCGGGGTTGCCCTCAAAACCAAGGTTTTCGGGGGCTTTCTTCAAAATCAGTGCTGTTCAGAGGCAATCTAACGGTTTTTTGTGCTTGCGACCGCATCTTGCATTGCGCCTTATCACCACCGGGACAATTCCTCCTGAAACAAAATCGCTCTGTAATCCTTGGATGCCCTCTTCGTAAAAGAGGGGCAAACTGCAGTTTGCATCCGGAATCTTTGATAAACTCCTGCGCCAAATGAGAATTTTAATACGGATCTTTTGTTTTGTATTTTTAAATTGTCTTTTTGTCGCGGCCAATGCCGGTGTGCCTTTTACGGCCCATATGCCAAGAGGAGATCATTCACTGCCTTACAGTTTCACGGGTAAAACGCCGTCCAATGGTGAAAATGATGCCGGAATTTCAAGAAATGGGAATTTCATAAGCAAATACTCCTTTGGAGTGCCCGATTGCGCGTCCGTTGGTTCCTTGACCAGTGATGATCAAATTTTAATGCCGGACAACGGAGAGAGGCTGCTCCGTTCCAGTGACGCACATCCGGTTTTTTTCAAAGGTCTGCTTAAAGCGGCAAACTTGGAAAGCGCTGAAGTTACTGTTTTTTATAACAGTGATAGTGACATTCCGATAACATCGAACGGTTACACGGCGTCTGGAAACACCGTGAAGTTCACTCTTAACCAAGCCCCGGCAACCGGCGTGGAGCTGATGGTGGTGAACAACACCAGCCGCAATTTTATCAACGGGGCTTTCAGCAACCTGCCGCAGGGGCAGTTGGTGAAGCTGAGCCAAGGTGGTCTGGTGCACAGTTTTGTGGCCAATTATTATGGAGGCACCGGCAATGACCTTGTTTTGGTCTGGGCTCAAACCAGAGTCGTTTCATGGGGCGCGAACTCCAATGGAGAGCTTGGCGACGGCTCGGAGTCGGACCGCCGGGCGGCGGTCCTGGTGAGCGACGCCGCAAGCGCCTCCGCGCTTTTCGGTAAAACCGTTCTGTCCATCTCCTCCGGCGGCGGGCACAGTCTGGCGTTGTGCTCGGATGGGTCAATTGCCGCCTGGGGCAGCAACTCCAGTGGCCAGTTGGGTAACAATAATTCCAGTGGCCCCAGTTACCTGCCCATTACGGTAAGCACCGACCAGAGCAGTTCCTACCTTTCCGGTAAAAGAGTTGTGGCGGTCTCCGCCGGCCAAAGTCACAGCCTTGCGTTGTGCTCGGACGGCACCGTTGCCGCTTGGGGCAGCAATTACAATGGAGCGGTGGGGGATGGCTCAGCCGAATCCCGGTCCTTCCCGGTGGCGGTGTATGCGGCCGACAATGACTCGGCGCTTTTCGGGAAAACCGTCGTCGCCATCTCCGCGGGGAACGGCCACAGTCTGGCGCTGTGCTCGGACGGCACTGTCGCAGGGTGGGGGGAGTTTGGCGGCAATGAGGGACAGGGCCGTCTCATACCAATCGCCGTGAACGATTCCGAAGGTTCCGCCCTTTTCGGAAAGTCCGTCGTGGCCATCTCCGCCGGCGGCAGTCACAATCTGGCGCTGTGCTCGGACGGCACTGTCGCTGCGTGGGGCTATAACTTCAATGGCCAGTTGGGGGGCACTCCGGGGAGAGACCTCTATAACCCGATCGCGGTCGACACTTCGAAGGGCTCCGCGCTTACTGGAAAAACCGTCGTGGCCATCTCCGCCGGCGACAGCCACAGCCTGGCGCTGTGCTCGGATGGCACCCTTGCCGCCTGGGGCAGTAACTCGTTTGGCCAGCTTGGCAACAGCAGCATCAGTGTGGAGGGCAGTTTTTATCCCATTGCTGTAAGCACGGAGCAGGGGAAGTCCGCTCTTTTCGGGAAAACTGTCGTGGCGGTCACGGCAGGAGGGAATCACACTCTGGCGCGGTGTTCGGATGACACGGCCGCCGCCTGGGGCGGCAATGGACGCGGGCAGCTGGGTGACAACACCTTGGTGGAACACTACGATCCGGTGGCGGTTAACAGTGCCGAGGGTGTCTCCGCACTCTTTGGAAGGAGGGTGATGCATCTCTCCGCGGGGAATCAGCACAACCTGGCGCTGGCCGCCACGCCGTCCACAACGCCAGTCCCGACAGTAGCCTTTGAGCAGGCGGTCTCCACAGCGTCGGAAAGCGGCGGGACCGTGACGGTGGAAGTGGCCCTGTCCGGTCCTGCCCCCAATGACATCACGGTGCCCTTTACGGTGTCGGGCACGGCCACCAGCGCGGACGCCACGGTGGCTGCCTCCCCGCTGGTGATCCCCGCGGGAGCTTCCGGCGGCTTTATCTCCGTGGTCATCACGGACGACACTTTATACGAAAATGCCGAGACCGTGATTCTCACTCTGAACACACCCTCCGGAGCCGGACTGGGAAGCACCGTGCGGCACACGCTGACCATCACCGAAAACGAGCAGATACCCACGGTGGCCTTCGCCCAAGTGGCCTCCACAGCGGTTGAGAACGCCGGGACCGCGACGGTGACGGTGGCTCTCTCCGGCCCCAGTTCCTCAAATATCACGGTGCCTTTCACCGTGTCCGGCACAGCCACCGGGGCGGACGCTACGGTGGCATCGTCACCGTTGGTGATCCCCGCCGGCGCCTCCGGCGGCACGATCGCGGTGACCATCACCAATGACACGCTTTATGAGAGTGCCGAAACCGTGATTCTCAATCTGGGCACCCCCTCCGGAGCCAGCCTGTCAACTTTGCCGCAGCACACGCTGACCATCACCGACAACGAGGCAATGCCCACGGTGGCCTTCGCCCAGGCTGCGTCCACAGCAGGCGAAAACGCCGGGACCGTGACCGTGGCTGTGGCTCTCTCCGGACCCAGTTCTTCAAATATCACGGTGCCTTTCACGGTGTCCGGCACAGCCACCGGGGCGGACGCCGCTGTGACATCATCACCGCTGGTGATTCCCGCCGGAGCCTCCAGCGGCACGATAGCGGTGACCGTTACGGATGACACCCTTCATGAGGGTGCCGAGACGGTGATACTCACCCTTGGCACACCTTCCGGAGCCGGATTGGGGAGCGCCGCGCGGCATACCCTGACTATAACCGACAACGAGTCAGTGCCTGTGGTGGCCTTTATCCAAGCGGCCTCCACTGCGGGGGAAAACGCAGGCACTGTGACCGTGGCAATGGCGCTGTCCGGTGCCAGCTCCACGGATATCACCGTGCCCTTCACGGTTTCGGGCACAGCCACCGGCGCGGATGCCACTCTGGCGTCCCCGCCGGTGGTGATCCCCGCCGGGGCCTTGGGCGGGACCATCTCCGTGGCTATCACCGATGACACGCTTTATGAGAGCACCGAGACCGTGATCCTCACCTTGGGCACGCCCTCCGGAGCCGGACTGGGAAACACCGTGCGGCATACGCTGAGCATCACCGACAACGAGACAGTGCCCACGGTAGCCTTTGCGCAGGCCGCGTCCACAGTGGGGGAAAACACCGGGACCGTGACGGTGGCGGTTGGCCTGTCCGGGCCCAGCTCTTCGGAGATCACAGTCCCCTTCACTGTGGCTGGCACCGCCTCTGGCGCGGATGCCACGGTGGCGGGTCCGCCGCTGGTGATTCCTGCCGGAGCCTCCGGCGGCACCATCTCCGTGGCTGTCACCGACGACGTCATTTACGAAAACACCGAGACGGTGATTCTCACTCTCGGCACGCCTTCAGGGGCCGGGTTGGGAAGCGTGGCGCAGCATACCCTGACCATCGCCGACAACGAGTCAGCGCCCACAGTGGCCTTTTCGGCGGCGGCCTTCACGGCTGAGGAAAGTGCCGGGACCGTGACGGTGGCGGTGGCGCTGTCCGGATCCAGCGCCTCGGACATCACCGTGCCGTTCACTGTATCAGGAACCGCTTCCGGGACGGATGCCGCCGTGGCGGCCTCCCCGCTGGTGATCCCCGCCGGAGCCTCCGGCGGCATTATTTCCGTGGCCGTCACCGATGACACCCTCTATGAGAGCGTTGAGACGGTGATTCTCACTCTCGGCACGCCCTCCGGGGCGGAGTTGGGACGCGTGGTGCGGCACACGCTGACCATCACCGACAACGAGGCGGCACCCACGGCGGCCTTTGCGGAGGCCGCCTCCACAGCGGGGGAAAGCGCGGGGATGGTGACTGTGGCGGTGACTCTTTCCGGCCCCAGCGCCTCGGAAATCACTGTGCCCTTCACGGTTTCGGGCACAGGCACCAGTGGCGACGCCACTGTGGCGTCCTCCCCACTGGTGATCTCCCCCGGCACCTCCGGTGGCACCATCTCCGTGGCCATCACGGATGATACCCTTTTTGAAAGCCCTGAGACGGTGGTTCTCACCTTGGGCACGCCTTCCGGAGCTGGACTGGGAAGTGTGGTGCGGCATACGCTGACCATTACAGACAACGAAGGAGTGCCCACAGTGGCTTTCGCGGAGGCAGCCTCCACCGCAGGAGAAAACGCTGGGACGGTAACCGTGGCGGTGGTGCTGTCCGGTTCCAGTTCCTCTGATATCACAGTGCCGTTCACGGTGTCCGGCACAGCCACCAGCGCGGATGTCACTGTGGCGACCTCTCCGCTGGTGATTCCTGCCGGAGCCTCCGGCGGGGCCATCTCCGTGGCCATCGCCAATGACACGCTTTACGAGAATGCCGAGACGGTGGTTCTCACCCTGGGCACACCCTCCGGAGCGGGGGTGGGACGCGTGGCGCAGCACACCCTGACCATCACCGACAACGAGGGAGTGCCCACGGTGGTGTTCGCTCAGGCGTCCTCCACGGGGGGGGAAAACGCCGGGACAGTGACCGTGGAGGTGGCTCTTTCCGGGCCGAGCTCTTCGGATATCACCGTGCCGTTCACCGTGTCGGGCACGGCCAGCGGCGCGGACTTTACCGTGGCGTCCCAGCCGCTGCTGATCCCCGCCGGATCCTCCGGCGGCACCATTGCCGTGACGGTCACCGATGACACCCTTTATGAGAGCGCTGAGACCGTGATTCTCACTCTCGGCACGCCTTCAGGGGCGGGGCTGGGAATTACCGTGAGCCATACCCTGACCATCACGGACAATGAAGAAGCGCCTACAGTGACCTTTGCGCAGGCATCCTCCACGGTAGGGGAAGGCGCGGGAACTGTGACGGTGGCGGTGGCTCTTTCCGGTCCCAGCGCCTCGGAAATCACGGTGCCGTTCACAGTATCCGGCATGGCCACTGGTGGCGACGCCACAGTGGCATCCTCTCCGCTGGTGATTCCTGCTGGAGCTTCCGGTGGGACTATTGCGGCAACCATTACTGATGATAACCTTTATGAGGGCGCCGAGACGGTGGTTCTCACCCTGGGCACGCCCTCCGGCGCGGGGTTGGGAAGCGTGGCGCAGCACACCCTGACCATCACCGATAACGAGGGAGTGCCTACGGTGGCTTTCGCGGAGGAATCCTCCACGGCAGGGGAAAATGCCGGGACCGTGACTGTAGCGGTGGCTCTTTCCGGCCCCAGCTCTTCGGGAATCACCGTGCCGTTCACAGTGGCTGGCACCGCCTCCGGGACGGATGCCACGGTGGCGGTTTCTCCGCTGGTGATCCCTGCCGGAGCCTCCGGTGGCACCATCTCCGTGGCCATCACCGATGACACACTTTACGAGAGCGCCGAGACCTTGGCTCTCACTCTGGGCACACCCTCCGGGGCCGGTCTGGGAAGCGTGGTGCGGCACACCCTGACCATCACCGACAACGAGGAAGCGCCCACGGTGGCCTTTGCCCAGGCGGCGTCCACAGTGGGGGAAAATGCCGGGTCCGTAACCGTAACGGTGGCCCTGTCCGGCCTCAGTTCCTCGGACATCAGCGTGCCGTTCACGGTGGGAGGCACGGCTGCCGGCACGGATGCCGCGGTGGCGTCCTCCCCGCTGGTGATTCCCGCCGGAGCTTCCGGCGGCACCATCTCCGTGACCATTACAGACGACACACTTTATGAGAGCGCCGAGACCTTGGCTCTCACTCTGGGCACACCCTCCGGAGCCGGTCTGGGAAGTGTGGTGAGACACACGCTGACCATCACCGACAACGAGGCGGTACCCTTGGTGGCCTTTGCGGAAGCGGTCTCCACGGCAGGGGAAAATGCCGGGACCGTGACCGTGGCGGTGGCTCTTTCCGGCCCCAGCGCTTCGGAAATCACGGTGCCGTTCACAGTGGCTGGCACCGCCACCGGCGCGGACGCCACGGTGGCGGTTTCTCCGCTGGTGATCCCTGCCGGAGCCTCCGGCGGCACGATCACCGTGGCCGTCACCAACGACACTCTTTATGAAACTGCCGAGACCGTGGTGCTCACCCTTGGCACACCCTCCGGAGCCGGGTTGGGAAGCACCGTAAGGCACACGCTGACCATCACGGATAACGAAGGGGTGCCCACGGTGGCGTTCGCGGAGGCCGCCTCCACGGTTGGGGAAAGCGCCGGAACCGTAACTGTGGCGGTCGCCCTTTCCGGTCCCAGCGCCTCGGAAATCACCGTGCCCTTCACTGTGTCGGGCGCAGCCACCAGTGGCGACGCCACCGTGGCGTTGTCGCCACTGGTGATCCCTGCCGGAGCCTCCGGCGGCATCATTCCGGTGACCATCACGGATGACACTGTTTATGAAACTGCCGAGATGGTGGTTCTCACCTTGGGCACACCCTCCGGAGCCGGGTTGGGAAGCACCGTAAGGCACACGCTGACCATCACGGATAACGAAGGGGTGCCCACGGTGGCGTTCGCTCAGGCGGTCTCCACGGCGGGGGAAAATGCCGGGACTGTGACTGTGGAAGTGGCTTTGTCCGGTCGCAGCTCCACGGATGTCACGGTGCCGTTCGCCGTGTCGGGCACGGCCACCGGCGCGGATGTCACCATGGCATCCTCCCCGCTGGTGATTCCTGCCGGAGCTTCCAGTGGGACTATCTCTGTGGCTATCACGGACGACATTTTATACGAAAATGCCGAGACCGTGATTTTCACCTTTGGCACCCCCTCCGGAGCCGGATTGGGAAGCGTGGTGCGGCATACCCTGACTATAACCGACAACGAGACAGTGCCTGTGGTGGCCTTCACTCAGGCGGCCTCCACAGTGGCGGAAAATGCTGGAACAGTGGCTGTGGCGGTGGCCCTTTCCGGCCCCAGCTCCACGGACATCAGCGTGCCCTTCACACTATCAGGAACCGCCTCCGGGACGGATGCCAGCGTGGCGTCCCCGCCGCTGGTGATCCCCGCCGGAGGCTCCGGCGGCACCATCTCCGTGACCATCACGGACGACACCCTTTACGAAAATGCCGAGACCTTGATTCTCACCCTTGGCACCCCTTCCGGAGCCGGACTGGGAACCACCGTGCGGCACACGCTGAGCATCACTGACAACGAGGCGGCACCTACGGTGGCCTTTGCGGCGCCCACCTCCACGGCAGGGGAAAGCGCCGGAACCGTAACCGTGGCGGTGGCCCTTTCCGGCCCCAGCGCCTCGGAAATCACCGTGCCCTTCACACTATCAGGAACTGCTTCCGGGACAGATGCCACCGTGGCGGCCTCACCGCTGGTGATTCCCGCCGGAGGCTCCGGCGGCACCATCTCCGTGACCGTCGCCGAGGACACCCTTTATGAGGGTGCCGAGACCGTGATTCTTACCCTCGGCACGCCCTCCGGAGCCGGTCTGGGAAGCGTGCCGCAGCACACCCTGACCATCACCGACAACGAGGGAGTGCCTACAGTGGCCTTTGCCCAGGCGGCCTCCACAGTGGAGGAAAGCACTATAACAGTGAATGTGGAGGTGGCCTTATCCGGCCGCAGCTCCATAGACATCACGGTGCCTTTCACGGTGTCGGGCACGCCCACCATTCTGGGCACGACGGCGGTGGCGTCCTCCCCGCTGGTGATTCCCGCCGGAGCCTCCGGTGGCACCATCTCCGTGGCCGTTACCGATGACACGCTTTACGAGAATGCCGAGACAGTGATTCTCACCTTGGGCGAACCCTCCGGAGCTGGTCTGGGAAGTGTGGTGCGGCACACGCTGACCATCACCGACAACGAGGCGCCTCCCACAGTAGCCTTCGCCCAGGCAGCCTCCTCAGCAGGGGAAAATGCCGGGACCGTGACCTTGGCGTTGACGCTGTCCGGATCCAGCGCTTCGGAAATCACAGTGCCCTTCACGGTGTCGGGCACGGCTACCGGGGCAGATGCCGCCGTGGCGTCCTCCCCATTGGTGATCCCTGCAGGATCCCCCAGCAGGACTATCTCCGTGACCGTCGCGGATGACAGGCTTTATGAAAATGCCGAGACCGTGATTCTCACTCTGGGCACGCCCGCCGGAG
This sequence comes from Verrucomicrobiales bacterium, assembly GCA_028293125.1. Classification (GTDB taxonomy): domain Bacteria; phylum Verrucomicrobiota; class Verrucomicrobiia; order Verrucomicrobiales; family V1-33; genus CAIZWU01. The sequence continues at coordinate 104,512 of JAQGPJ010000089.1, forward strand.
CCGGACTGGGAAGCGCCGTGCAGCACACGCTGACGATTACGGATAATGACCCGCAGCCGTCCGTCAGTCTGGCCGCGGGTGGAACGCTGGCTGAAAACGGCGGGCCGGCGACGGTTACGGTGAGTCTCAATACGCCAAGCGGGCTGCCCGTGACGGTGGATCTGAGTACGGGCGGTTCGGCGGTCAAAAATGTGGATTATGAGGTTTCCGGCTCCACGGTGACTATTCCGGCGGGCGTGACCGATGCCACTTTCACAGTTTCACCCATCAATGACAAATTGCCGGAAGGGGACGAAACCATTGTTCTGACTCTGACAAATTCCGTTAATGCCCAGCTGGGAAATCCCTCTGCCCGCAACGTCGTTCTCACGGACGACAACGATGCGGCTCTCAATGTTCTGACCGTTACCAGTTCCGGACCGGTGACGGAAGGTGGAACGGCGGCCCTCACATTCACGGTGGCGCTGGCGAGGGCAGGGGATGGTCCTGTCTCCGTGCAATACTCCTTTTCAGGCACGGCCACTCCGGGTGTGGACTTCACGGGAGCTGGTGGAATGCTGACCTTCACCGGATCCCAGCTGGAGAAAACCGTGAGTGTGAACGTGCTGGATGACTTTGTTTTTGAGCCTGCGGAAACCGTGGTCCTGACTCTATCCTCTCCCTCGGGAGGAGTGATCACCAATGGGACGGCAGTGGGAACCCTTCTTGAGAATGATCCAATGCCGGTCATCACCTTTTCCCATGCGGGGACGTTGTCCGACGCGGGACCGGATGCCGTGAGCGCGGTGTTCAATGTTCAATTAAGCGGTCCCAGTGCAACCGTTGTAACCTTGCCATGGAACCTGGTGGGCGGAAGTGCCAGGGCTGGAGAGGATTTTGTCGGCGGCTCCGGTGTTCTGACGGTTGATCCGGGAACAACATTCTCCCGGATCCAAGCGCCAGTCATTACGGACAACCTGATTGAGGGAGCGGAGGCGTTCACTCTGCAGCCGGGCAATCCCGAAGGAGCCATCCTGTCCGGTCCCGGGGAAGGATGGTTCCTCAGCCAGACGCTGCCGGCAGCCACGGAGGCGGGATCGGAGTACGGGCAGAGCAGTTCCATGCAGGAGGACGTGCTGGCGGTTGCGGCTCCGGAGGGCAATGGGCGAAAAGGGGAGGTCCTGGTGTTTTCCCGCACGTCCTCCGGATGGGAGGGGCCGCAGGCCCGGCTAAGTCACTCGGACGGGGTGCGGGGCGATGTGTTCGGACACAGCGTCGCCGTGTGGGGGGAGTGGCTTGTGGCCGGAGCGATCGGCCGGGACGGAGCGGCCTCCGACAGTGGAGCCGCCTACATTTTCCGCCGAAGCCGCGATGGCTGGACCCAGTTTCAGCGGCTGGATGCTCCCGGCGCGCGGGAAAGTGATTATTTTGGATGGGCGGTCGCCATTCATAAAACCACCCTCGCCGTGTCCTCCCGCCTGCGTACGACGGGCAAAGGGCCGCGGGGCAACGAGGGCGCAGTGTATGTTTATGATCTGGTGAACGGAGTGTGGAAGTTGAGCCGGGAAATCACAGCGGATGGAACCACCGCCCAGTCCCTGGGGGGAAGCCTGGCACTTTTCGGGGATACATTGGCGGCCGGAGCCCCTGATGATGACACCCTCAGGGAGGATGCCGGGGCGGTTTACCTCTTTGAGCGGAATGCCGGAGGCACCAAAGCCTGGGGACAGGTCGGGAAATTTCAGAACACCAGCGGTCCTGCTTTGTTGCAGCACTTTGGCGGAGCGGTGAGCCTGTGGGGGAAAACCCTCGCCGTGGGAAGCGCCGCGGGATCCGCTGTGAATATTTTTGATAAAACCCCGGCGGGCACTTGGGAAAACACCGCTGTCCTCAATTGGAATCAGGCCATCCCGGCCGGAAATTTCAGTTCCTCCCTGCACCTCTCGGGGGATACGCTGGCGGTGGGCGCTCCCTGGGCCGGCGGTGCGGCGGGGAAAGGAAATCTTTATTTCTACCAGCGGGGTGCCACCCGCGAATGGTCGCAGGTTCAATTGCTGGACGGTTCAGCGGTGGTTCCCGGCGGCGGATTCAGTGCGGGCCCGGCCGGCTGGGGCAGTGAATTCGCGGTGGGCAGCGTGGAGGGGAGCAATGGGAAAACCCATATTCTGCGCAGCACGTGGGCCACAGCCTTCATTGATGAGGGGCCTCCCGCCTCCCATGTCATCCTTCAGCCGGCCGCCGGTGGAATGGTTCTTGTCTGGGATCCCATTCCCGGCGCTCTCCGATATGAGGTTGAGGGCAGCGACGATCTGCTCAACTGGCAAAGCCTGGCCGACGTTTATCCGCCAGCGGTTTCATGGACCGTTCCCTCCGGCTTTGGAGAACGGATGTATTTCCGGATAAGGTCCCGTTTCTGATTCCGCGGAACCAAGAGCCAGCCTCAGCCAGTCCTGCGTCACCCTGCTTGGGAGGGCAGGGTTTTGCGTGGGCAACCGCTCCCTGCGTTCGACTTTGGTAAATTAAGTAATAACTGATTGATAATCAACTAGTTAAATCCAAAGTCGAATTGGGCTCCGGCTGCCGGGAAAGCTACGGCAGGCGCTTTTTTCATGAAAACCCGGGGTTGATCCGTTTTGCGGATTCCGCCCGGCTTCCATTGCGGGAACGGCATCACTGCTGTTTAGGAAGGACGCATGCCCCCTGAACCGGACCCTATCCCCGCCGATTCCGAGAACAACACCCCGGATACCCGTGCCACCCGGCCCGCTCCCTTGCAGGATTCCCGGGACAAGCCGGATATCGGCTGCATTCTGATGCTGATGGCGCTTTTCCTGGCGGTCTTTCTGGCACCCGCCGCAGTCCTGCTGGGAGGCGCGCCGCTGGTGATCCCGCTACTGATGATCCTGATTTTCACCGTGCTCACGCCAGTGCTGAATCCCACGGAGCGCATGGCGGGCAAAGCGAAGTGGATTGGGCGGCTGCTTATCTTCACTCTGCTGGCCGCCCTAGTGGCCATAGCCTGGTGGTATCTCATGAGGCAGGTTCCGGAGCCTCTCAGGGAATAACCCGGCCTGAACCGGGAAACTTCGGAAAGTGTTGAAGTCATCCCCTCCGGATCCCTTCAAAGCGGCTTTTAACCAGCAAAAACCGCTTTGGGAACAGGCCTGTCAGCCCCTGCCGGGAAGCCGGGCAGGGGAGTTTGGGAGGGTATGGAGGCAGCGGTTCGAAATCTGACGGGATTCCGGTGTTAAAAGCGGAATTAATATCGGCTTCAGAGGGTGTGCTGCTTCTCACTGAAAATCAGAGCACATTTTCCCTCTGGGAAATGCGCTATTCATGCTTTGATGGAAATTTCCCTTCTTTAAGTCCCCCAGCTTTTTCCGCCTAAGTGCCCTCCGTTCTCCCGTCCCTGCTTACTGATTACCCCACCCCGGCCGGGGTGTGGGATGAGATGGTCTCCACCGGGGGCACCCTGCGCCCGCACTGGGAGCGGCTGGCGGGCTCGCTGAACCGGCTGGGGGTTTCCGGTCTCACCGCCTGCGCCGGGCAGGCCCGGCAGTCGATCGCGGAGAACGGGGTGACCTACAATGTGTATGGGGATCCGCGCGGCATGGACCGCCCGTGGGAGTTCGACCCGGTGCCGTTTGTCATTCCCCGGCATGAGTGGGAAGTGCTGGAGAAGGGTCTGATCCAGCGCGCCCGGCTGGTGAACGCCGTGCTGAGTGATCTTTACGGCCCGCAGACGCTGCTGCGCTCCGCCGCGCTGCCTCCGGGCGTCATTCTGGGGAATCCGGCGTATCAGGTGGCCTGCCACGGCCTGCACCCTCCGGAGGACACTTGGCTGCACCTGTATGCCGTCGATTTGGCGCGTGGGCCTGACGGCGGGTGGTGGTGCTTTGCCGACCGCACGCAGTCCCCGTCCGGATCCGGCTACGTGCTGGAGAACCGCATCGTGCTGTCCCGCAGCCTGCCGGATGAGATCCGCGATCTCCATGTGCAGCGGCTGTCGGGATTTTACCGCGTCTTCCGGGAAAATCTGCTGCGCCAAGCCCCGCGCCGTGCCGGCACCGACGAACCGCCCCGCGTGGTCCTGCTGACCCCGGGCCCTTTGAATGAGACGTATTTCGAGCACGCCTACCTGAGCCGTTACCTGGGTTTCCCGCTGGTGGAGGGCGGCGACCTGACCGTCAGGGACCGGCGGGTGTTTCTCAAAACCCTGGAGGGCCTGCAGCCGGTGGATGTGATCCTGCGCCGCGTGGACGACAGCTTCTGCGATCCGCTGGAGCTGCGGCAGGATTCCTTCCTGGGCGTGCCGGGACTGCTGGAGGCCATGCGCGAAGGGAATGTCAGTGTGGCCAATCCCATCGGATCCGGCCTTGCGGAATCCCCGGCGCTCATGGCCTTCATGCCCGCCCTGTGCCGCCGCCTGCTCGGGGAGGACCTGCTGCTGCCCAACACCGCCACCTGGTGGTGCGGCCAGCGGCGGGAGCGGGAGCATGTGATCTCGAATCTGGACCATTTTGTGATCAAAGCCGCGTTCTCCGAAAGGTCGGCACCGCCCATCTTTCCCTCCGAACTCACCCGGGTGGAGAAGGCCAAATTGATCGAGCGCATCCGGCGGAGCCCGCATCATTTCGTGGGGCAGGAGAAAATCACTCTCTCCGAGGCTCCGGTGTGGACGGGCTCGGGCCTGAAACCGCGCCCCATCGCCCTGCGGGTCTATCTGGCGGCGGCAGGCGACAGTTTTGTGGTCATGCCGGGCGGGCTCACGCGGGTTTCCGTCTCCCCCGCCATTCCCATCGTCTCCATGCAGAGCGGCGGCGGCAGCAAGGACACGTGGGTGCTGTCCGACGGCCCTGTCTCCCATCAGTCCCTGCTGGCGCCTGACCCCGGGAGGCGGCCAGCGGCTCCAGCGGTGACCGATCTTTCCAGCCGCGTGGCGGACAATCTCTTCTGGCTGGGCCGGTATGCCGAGCGCGTGGAGGTGCTGGTGCGGATGATGCGCGTGCTGATCACCCGGCTGACGGATGACAATGTGGCCGAAGGTCCGGAGACCACCGGCCTGCTGATGCGCCTGCTGGTGCCACTGGAGATTCTGCCCAAGGCCCCGGCCAAACCGCTGCTCATGGAGAAGTATGAGCGGGAGGCGCTGAATATTCTCTTTAAAAAGGACCGCCCGGGCGGTCTGCACCATGGACTTTCCCGCCTGCGCCACGGTGCCTGGCTGGTGCGCGACCGGCTGTCGCTCGACACTTGGCGCATCCTGACGGAACTCCAGCAGGAACTGCCCCCGGAGGGCACGGTCATGGCGCTGGATGACTCCCTTGGGCTGCTGAACCGGCTGGTCCGCACCCTTTCCGCCTTCTCCGGCATGGTGATGGAGAATATGACGCGCGGCCACGGCTGGCGGTTTCTGGACCTTGGCCGCCGGCTGGAGCGGGCGGCGGCGCTGCTTCTGATCGTGCGTGGCTCCCTTCAGATCGACCCCGCCGGACAGTATCTGCTGATGCCTCTGCTGGATATCGCCGACAGCGCCATGACCTACCGCCGCCGTTACTACTCCCACGCCCAGCGCGATGGGGTGCTGGACCTGCTGCTGACAGATGAGACCAATCCCCGGTCCGCCCACTTCCAAATCCAGACCATCCGCGAGCACCTGGCGCACCTCCCCCCCATGCCCGGCCGCTCCAATCCCGGCCTCAAGCACCGCATGACCGAGGAGCTCGGCAGCCGCCTCCGCGGGATGGACACTGAGGCTCCCCCCGAAACCCTGACCCCGGTGCTGACGGAGCTCGTGTCCTCCGTGTGGCAGCTGTCGGACCGCCTGGCACATGTTTACTTCAGCCACGCGGGGGCCCGGATCATCTGAATCTCCGGCCGTGACTCCGGTGCTCCCTCCGCAGGGCTTGAATTCCTCACCCGGCTGAATCAATCTTTCACCTTGTCACAGACACAGGAAAATCCGATCCAGTGCGGCAGCTGCTGATTTTCAACCCTCCGCCATGTCCATTCCGCTTTCAGCACTCTCCGCCTTCGGCGCCGCCGCACTGCTTGCCACCACCTCCTCCGCCATGGAACCCTCCATTCAGAAATCCCCGTTCGGCAAACTCCAGTCCGGTGCTCCGGTTGATCTTTACACGCTGACCAATGCCGGCGGAATGGAGGCCCGCATCACCAACTACGGCGGCATCATCGTCAGTCTGAAGGTGCCGGATGCCGACGAAAAGATGGAGGATGTGGTGCTGGGCTTTGACACTTTGGCCTCCTATGAGGCCCCGCACCCCTATTTCGGAGCCATCATCGGCCGTTATGGCAACCGCATCGCCAACGGGAAATTCACCCTCGGCGGCACGGAGGTGAGCTTGGGTGTCAACAATGGTGCGCACAGCCTGCACGGCGGCAAAACCGGCTTTGATAAAAAAGTCTGGAAAGTGGTCCGGGCGGATCTGAAGGACGGGATTTCAGTGCTGGAGCTTAATTATGTGAGCCCGGACGGTGAGGAGGGCTATCCCGGCACTCTCAACTGCACGGTGACCTATACACTGACTCCGGCCAACGAGCTGCGCATCGACTACGCGGCCACCACGGACAAAACCACTGTGGTGAACCTGACCAACCACACGTATTTCAACCTCGCCGGGGCCGGCAGCGGGCCCATCGCGGACCATGAGCTGCAACTGCACTGCGAATCCTACACGGACACGGACAAGGACCTGATCCCCACCGGCATCATCGTCTCCGTGAAGGGCACGCCTTTTGATTTTCTGACACCCCACGCCATCGGGGAGCGCATCGGGACACCGGGCGTGCCGGCGCTGGAGCACGGCGCGGGATATGATCACAACTTCGTGATCCAAGGCGACTCCGGCAAGCTGCGGCCCGCCGCGAAAGTCACCGATCCCAAAAGCGGCCGCGTGATGGAGTGTCTGACCACCGAACCCGCCGTGCAGCTCTATACCGCCAACCAGATGGACAAACCGATCAAGGGCAAGGGTGGCAAAATGTATGAGAGGCGCGGATCATTCTGCTTGGAGACCCAGCATTATCCTGACAGCCCGAACCACAGATCCTTTCCCTCCACTGAACTGACGCCCGGCGGGAAATACCAATCCACAACTGTTTACCGGTTCAGCGTGGTTGAGCCTTGACGGCACAATTCCTTTAAAATGCCGGGTTGGAGTGACGAGTGACGGACTGCATGGGGAATGCGGCGATGTCCCGTCATGACAGGAAATATCCGCATCCACCTGCTGTCCCGGGAGAGCTTGGAATTGGAAAGCATTGCGGCTGCTGAAAAATGGCCGGAGCTTGCGCTCCGCAGGGAGGCACGGCACCGCGTGGATTGTAAAGAATTCAGGAGCAAAATATTACGCAATCCTTACAGCTCAGGGTTTGGCATGAAACGGATTTGCCCCAATAAGTGAGGCAAGCCAGCCGGGAGGGAACGAAGTCTGTTTATGCGGCTTCAGCCTTCGCCTCCTCTCCCGGTCGGCTTGCTTAATTTATTCTTAATACCATCATTCCCGCCATGAACAGGAACAAGCTTCTCACCGCATTCGCGTTTACCGCGCTGGCCGCATTCGCCATCTGGGAGGCGGTGCAGATCCATGAGCTGCGCGAAGCCAATGCCACGCTGGCCGGAAAGGCTGGAACGCTGACCATGGCGGAGCGCAGTGCGGCCTCCCCGCCCGGAGGGGGCGGAATGAGGCAGCCCAAAGAAGGTGCTGGCACGGAGCCCGGCGCAGGGGACAATGTTGACGCCAAAGCGAGGCCGGAGGATGCGGAGCGGTTGGCGCGCGACGCCCGGTTCCGCGAAATGCGGAAAATGGATCGCACCCAGCGGATTGATGCACGCATTCTGGCGCTGAAAACCAAGCTGAATCTGACTCCTGAGCAGGAGGCCGCCGTACGCACCGCTATGGAGAAGGGCAGCGCCGACCGTGATGCCCTGCGGGAGGCCGGTGATGCCCGCCGCCGGGCCGGGGGAGAAGAGACGGATAAGACCCGCCAGGCCGACATGGCCAAATTCGCCGCCTCCGATGCCGCCCAGGAGAAGGCCATCACGGATCAGATGACGCCGGAGCAGCTGACCGCCTATGAGGCTTATAAAACCGAGCAGAAGGCCACCCAAGTGGAGAATCGGGCCAACCAGCAGCTCAGCGAGCTGCAGAACAAGCTGTCACTCACTGATGATCAGAAGGATGCCGCCTTCCAGTTTTATGCGGATCAGGAACAGAACGGATTCGATCCGGGAAAAATCATCGCCGAGGGAGGCGATGTCCGGAAGTACTTTGAGGAGCGTCAAAAGCTGGCACTGGAAGCCATGCAGCAGATCCTCACGCCGGAACAGTATGAGCTTTACTCCAAACAGGAGGAGGAGCGTTCCGCCATGTTCAGAAACGGTGGCGGTTTTGGGGGTCCCGGTGGATTCGGCGGACCGCCCGGTCGCTGAGGCATGTCGGCACCCATTCCGGGATCCTATCCGGAACTCCAATTCCCGGTGCCGGACTGGACAGTCCGGCGCCGGGAATTTGTTTTTTTAAAGAATGGTGCGCTGCCGCCGTTGTCTGTCTGTCCGGGGCTGATTTTCCGGAGGAGTCTCAATCCCCGGTTTTCAGCACCTGCACAAAAGCCTCCTGCGGGATGTTCACCTTGCCGATCATCTTCATGCGCTTTTTGCCCTCCTTCTGCTTGTCGAGCAGCTTGCGTTTGCGGCTGATGTCACCGCCATAGCACTTGGCGGTCACGTCCTTGCGGCTGGCGCTGCGGGATTCACGGGCGATGATCTTGCCGCCGATGGCTGCCTGGATAGCGACGGTGAAGAGCTGCTGGGGAATCACCTCCACCAGCTTTTTGGCGAGAATGCGGCCCCGGCCCTCCGCCTTGTCACGGTGGACGATGGTGGCGAAGGCATCCACCGGGTCTCCATTGATGAGCATCTCCATCTTCACCAGCTTCTCGGCGCGGTAGCCGGCGTTTTCGTAATCCATGCTGCCGTAGCCACGGGTGATGGATTTCAGCTTGTCGTTGAAATCGACCAGAATCTCGTTCAGCGGCAGCGTGCAGGACAGCATCACGCGGCGGTCGTCCAAGGTCTCCGTGTTCTCCAGCTGGCCGCGCTTCTCAGCCACCAGCTGCATGATATCGCCAATGCATTCGTTGGGAATCAGGATAAAGGCCCGCACGATCGGCTCGCGGATTTCGGCGATGGTGCCGGCGTCGGGCAGGTAGGTGGGATTGTCCACCTTCAGCTCCGTGCCGTCGGACAGGGTAACCTCGTACACCACGCTGGGGTAGGTGGAGATAATGTCCATGTTGTACTCCCGGCGCAGGCGCTCGGTCACGATCTCCATGTGCAGCAGACCCAGGAAGCCGCAGCGGAAGCCGAAACCCAGGGCGGCGCTGCTTTCCTGCTGGAAGCGGAAGGCGCTGTCGTTGATCTGGAGCTTGCCCATGCCCGCCTTGAGCTGCTCGAAGTCGTCGGAATCGATCGGATAAATGCCGCTGAAAACCATGGGCTGAATTTCCTTGAAGCCGGGCAGGGGATCCGGGCACATGCGGGTGGTCTCGGTGATGGTGTCGCCGATTTTCACCTCGCCGGTGGATTTCATGTTGGCCACCACAAAACCCACATCCCCCGGGCCGAGCATATCGATGCGGCACTGCTTGGGGGTGAAGATTCCGACCTCCTTGACTTCGTAGGATTTGTTCGTGGACCACATGGTCACATTCTGGCCCTTGCGGATGGTGCCGCTGACCACACGCACATACATGATCACGCCGCGGTAGGAGTCGAACAGGGAGTCGAACACGCTGGCCCGGAGATAACGGTCGTCCGGCACCTGCGGCGGCGGCACGCGCTCGATGACGGCCTCCAGAATCTCCTCAATGCCGATGCCCATTTTGGCGCTGGCCTTGATGGCCTCCTCATGGGGAATGGACAGGATGTCCTCCAACTGCTTGTAAACCGCCGGCAGATTGGTGCTTGGCAGGTCGATCTTGTTGATGACCGGAATGATGGTCAGCTTCTGCTGGTTTGCCAGGTGCAGGTTGGCCACCGTCTGGGCCTCCACCCCCTGGGCGGCGTCCACCAGCAGCACCGCGCCCTCACAGGCGGCGAGGGAACGGCTGACCTCATAGGAGAAATCGACGTGGCCGGGGGTGTCGATCAGATTCAGCTTGTAGTCCTGCCCGTTTTTGGCACGGTAGATCATCGTCACTGGATGGCACTTGATGGTGATGCCGCGCTCGCGCTCCAGATCCATGGAATCCAGCAACTGGTCCTGCATTTCGCGTTTGGTGACCGTTAGGGTGGTCTCGAGCAGGCGGTCCGACAGGGTGGTCTTCCCGTGGTCAATGTGGGCGATGATCGAAAAGTTGCGGGTGTTCGGGACGACAGTCATTCGGAAAAGGCGGGGAGGAGGGGACACGTAACCTAATGCCGCCAGCGTCCTTGTAAAGGAAAAGACAAGGACGGGGCGGGCGGAGTGAACCGTATCCGGGGGGGCAGCCTGCCAGTGCTGCCATTGCGTCGAACAGCCATTGGGTGGTGCGGTGCCTTTGATCGATTTCTGTGCAGCTTCTCTTTCCGCTCCTGATGGATCCAAGGCTTCACAGACTCCATGAGTGGAACGGAGCCAATCCACCGCCCTTCCTCCGATGACGCAAAGGCGGGTGCAGGAGCTGACTGTCCCGCCATGTGCGGGAGCGGAGCAAAATTCCACAAGTGTCTCTCCAGGCTGCATCACAAAGCATGGTTGGCGGAGAGCGGGCTGAATCCGGATCTGCCGCTGGAGTCCGTGCTGGGTTGAAATATTGGCATACACCGCAGTGGGTTAGAGACCGCTCCCGGCAACCACCAGCCGCAAACGGTGCCCGCCGCCCGCATGTCCGCTGAGAGACAAGCCGTCGGTTTCCCGCAGGTTTGTCCCTGCGGGAAACCAGTGCGGGTTGACTGGAAATCACCTTGGATGCCGCACCCCGGCGGTGGAAACCGTCAGCGCAGTTCGACCGTCACATTTTCCACTGTGCCCTTGAAGGTGTTCGGAGCCTCATAATCCCCCACGGCACCCCTGCCATCCCCGCCCACGGTCAGGCCTTCGCCGGGTTGGTGGGCAATGAGGTCCGGCAGTTTGCCCGCGCCGGTTTTTTTGCCATCCACGATGAGGGTCACCACGCCGTCGGCGGCCAGCTCGGCCGCGACTTTGCGTTTGCCGGAGGGCAGGGCCTCCGTGGAAACCACGGTGCTCAGCCGGGAGGCGGCGCGCACCGCCAGCGCCAGTCTGCCGCCGTGCAGATACAGGGCATAACCGTTTCCTTTGGCGCCCTGGGCCACGATCACGCCGTCCGGCGCGTTGGCTTCGATGTCGGCGGAAAGCCGCAGCGCGCGGCCGGCCACCTGCGGAGCGGCTTTTCCGTCCAGGGCATCACCGGCTTTCCAAGGGCCTGCGGACCCGGCTGTCGTGGGGGCAGCGGCATCAGGGTCCGTGCGGTCCTGATTTTTGTTGTTCCTTCCGGCGCCGGGACGCCACTTCGGGGAAACAAGACCGCTGTTCCACTGGTTCCAGAGCGCACTCAGCTCCTTCACCTTTTCCGGTTCCCTGACAGCGAGGTTGTTTTTCTCCCCGATGTCCTCCGTCAGGTTGTAAAGCTGGGCACCCTCCACGGTGGCGGTTCCGGCAGCGTTGTTCTGACCATCCAGACCGCCGCCCTCCGGAGCCTTCACCAGCTTCCAGTCGCCTTTGCGCACCGCCAGCTGGCGGCCGAAGCGCCAGTAAAGGGCCTCGTGCGGGGCCTCCGTTTTCTCCCCAGTCAGAAAGGGCAGGAGATTGACGCCATCGGCCTTCTCCGGTTTCTCCAATCCTGCGGCGGCCAGCGCGGTGGGCAGGATATCCAACTGGATCACCGGACGCGGATCGGTTTTGCCGGCGGGGATATGCCCCTTCCACTGCACCGCGAAGGGCACGCGCACGCCGCCTTCCCAAGTCTGTGCCTTGAAGCCGCGCAGCGGACCGTTGCCGGAGGTGATCTGGGCGGTGGGGCCGCCGTTGTCGCTGATGAAAAAGACGAGGGTGTTCTCCTCCTGGCCCAGTTCCCGCACTTTTGTCAGCACGGAGCCGGCGGCGTCATCCAGCGCGGAAAGCAGGGCCGCGAATTTCCGGCGCTTCCCGTCCTTGATATGGGCGAACCGGCTTTCGTATTTCTCCGTGGTTTCCAGAGGGGAATGCACGGCATTGAAGGCCAGATACACAAACCATGGCTGATCCTTCCGGGTTCCGATGAAATCCACCGTCTCCCGCGCGAAGGTTTCCGTCAGATATCCGCTTTCCTTCACCGGTTCCGTGCCCCGCAGCACGGCATTCGGTCCCCCGCCGGTTTTCAGATAGGAATGCGCCCCGCCCAGAAAACCGTAGAAAGTGTCGAACCCGCGCTTCAGTGGATGATACTCCGGGGTGTTCCCGAGATGGGACTTGCCAAACCAGCCCGTGGTGTAACCGGCGGCCCTGAGGCGGTCGCCAATGGTTTTCTCCTCCAGAGGCAGCCCCACACTCTGCCCGGCGGTTTCGGGCGGGCCCGGATTGAACTCGTGGCCGAAACGCTGCTGATACCGCCCGGTGAGCAGCGCGGCGCGGGTGGGGCTGCAGTAGGGACCGCTGACATAGCCGCTGGTGAAGCGCGTGCCATTCCGCGCGATGCTGTCCAGATGAGGAGTCGGGATATCCTTGGTGAAACCTTGGAAACCAGTTTCGCCATACCCCAGGTCATCGGCGACGATCAGCAGGATATTGGGCTTTTTGGCGGGCTGGCCGGGCTCGGCGGCTCCGGCGTGAAACGGCGCGTAGAAGGCCAGCAAAAGGACCGCCGGAGCCCTGCGGAGTGATCGCGCGGGATGGCGGAGAGCATTCTTCAGCATCATGGAGGTTGAGGGAATTTTCATGGGAAACGCCCCTGTCAGGGGCAGGGATACCGCTGATGGTCCGGTTGTTCCGGTGCCTCCGCGAATGGTCATTAAAACGCCTCCACCCGTGCGGGGTCAGCCCTTGGACAGTCACTTTTCAGACAGAAACCGGCAGGGTCAACAAAAATCATACGTTTTCAGTAGGATATTGCTTGCGTTCTGAAAAAGCGCCTTTACCTTGGCTCTGGAAACACCCCGGATACGACCGCTGACAGGCGGAGTGGCAGGAATCACCGCACATGCGGAACTCCATCCGGTAAAGCATCACCACCCTTGGGCGGGATGCGGCCCTCCCCCGCGGGAGTCTCACCTTCAACGGTATCCTGTCATGATTTTTATTACAGTTTCATATTTCCCCCTGTCATTGCCGCATGGCGGTTTTAAGGGTTGTCATTTTCAGGTGTCCGGCCGTTTCCGGACACCGGTCCGCCATCTCCCTGTCGGTGGGGACTGAGGAGGTGGCGGCTTTTTTTTTGAAAAGACTCCCCGGCTCTAAAGGGCTCGAGAGCAGGGTGCAGGCCCCGCAGGGCGGGCCTGAAGAATTGGGGGCTGCAAAGAAAAGGGGGCACATGCCGGGGGGCATGTGCCCCTGCGCATCCCTGTCAGGATCGTGATATCCATTTGCCATTATAACCGAAATTCATGAACCGTATTATTCTGTCCGCCGTGGCCGCTACTCTTGTTATTCAGCCTTCCGCCGGAACCCTGCGGGCGCAAGGTGGACCTCAGCGCTTTTCGGGACACCGTGCAGTTCAGGATAAAGCGGCGCGCTTCCTGCGTTTGCGCCTTTCTGTCAATCAGCCGGAGAACTAAGAGGGTGCAGCGGCATTGCGGCATTCGCCCCGGCCAGCTTGACGTGACGGTGACAAAAGGGCTAAGGCTGGTTTTATAACCTCCGAAGAAACGGCGGACATCGACGGACCCGCCTGCCTTCCCTTTCCTGCCACAGCCTTCAGTTCCTGAGACCATGGATGATGACGATGACGATGACGTTGAGGATATCGATGATGACCGTGTTCTGATCAGCTACAACACTTCATTGGCGGCATTGCAGGAGGTGCTTGAGGAAGTGGACCGTCCGGGGGACTACTTCTGCGCCGGAATCCATGAAACACCGATGCCCTCCCTTGAAGTGGAGGGGGCCGGTATGATTTCCTTCCCGGTTCCTCCGGCGCAGGCGCAGGCGATGATCGCCCAGGCCGCGCAGCGGGCTCCCTATGGGCGTGGCGACCGCACGCTGGTGGATGAAAAAGTCCGCCGGGTCTGGCAGATCCCGCCGGAAAAGATGAGCCTGCGCGGAAAAGGCTGGGAGCGTCATTTCAGTGAGCTCCTCGTCAAGGTGGCGGAGGGTTTGGGCTGCGAACCGGACAACGTCGCGGCGGAGTTCTACAAGCTGCTGATCTACGATGCGGGAGGGCATTTCGCGGCCCACCGTGACACGGAAAAGACCGCAGGCATGTTCGGCACGCTGGTGGTGACCCTCCCCTCCGCTCACGCAGGAGGTGATCTGGTCATCCGTCACAGCGGCCGGGAGACGGTTGTCAGCCAGACGGGTGACGAGCCGGGGGAGGTGCAGTACACCGCCTTTTACGCCGACTGCGAGCATGAGGTGCGTCCCGTCACCGGGGGCCACCGCGTTTGCCTCGTTTACAATCTGGTCCACAAACCCCGGACCGGCCGCCCCAAAGCACCGGACAATCTCCTGGCGGTCAGGGCGGCGGCGGAGGTTCTGGGCGAATGGGCGGACACCGACCTCGAGCCCCTGAAACTGGTTTACCTGCTTGACCATCATTACACCCAGGCCGCGCTTTCCTTCGCCGGTCTGAAAAGGGTTGACGCCGCCCGCGCCTGGGTGCTGCGGGAGGCCGCGGCGCAGACCGGATGCGCCCTGCACCTGGGGATTGTGCATATCGAGGAATCCGGCTGGGCCAACCACCACGGAGGTTACGGTTACAGCGGGAGCTCCCGATGGGATGATGACGATGAGGAAGAGGAGAAAGAGGACGAATCGGAGTTCGAAATCGGTGAAGTCTGTGATGGCCAATACTACATTGATGAATGGCGGGACACGGACGATCAGCCGGTGGCCTTTGGCCAAATTCCCTTGGGAGCCGGAGAGACGCTGCCTGACGGAGCCTTGGACGGGGAAAAACCTGACCAAAGCCATTTCTCCGAGGCCACCGGCAACGAAGGGGCGTCGTTCGAGCGGACCTACCTGCGGGCGGCCTTTGTGCTCTGGCCGGTGAGCCGCTTTGATGAGGTGTGCCTCTCCGGAGGCTTGGACGCGGCCATCGCCCGACTGGGCCGGCTGGCGGCGGAGGCCAAACCGACGCCGGCGGGCAGCGGGGAGCGCGCGAGGGTGCGGCATTTCCTGAAACTGCTGCCACAGTCATGGCCTGACTATGACGGCCATAGCGGGCGTCTGTCCACTCTCTTCAGTGAATTGGCGGATTTCGGGGACGCGGATCTCATCGTGGCCGGTGCCAAACAGGTTCCGCTGGGGAAACACTACGATTCCCGGCAGAACGGGGCGCTGCTTGCCTGTGCCGGGATTTTGGGACCGAAAAGAGGCCAAGAGCTGCTCCGCACCCTGTTCAGCGCTGCCGCCGCACGCGAGCCGGCCTCATGTTTGGATCTTTGGAGACAGTGGGCGGAGGAACTTCCAGCCCGCTCCAAAGCCGCGGTCGCGGTTCTTGAAATCCTGACCGCCGAAGCACCCAAGGCAAAACCGCTGCCTAGCTATGCGCGCCTTCCACGTTATGGGCGGGAAAGTGATTCCAGTTTGCCCGAGGACAAGGAGGACAAGGACGATGGGGCGGCTCCCTTGAAACTCTCCCCGCCATTGCTGGCGGACTTTCTGGCGACGGCATCCACAGTGGCGGGAGCCGGCCCCTGTCTGCGGTTTCTTGAGGCTCTGAGTGCCAATCCGGGCTTTTACAAACCTGAGACCCTCCTGCTCCCCTGCTTGGAGTATATGGCGCGTGATGAAGCCGGCAGCCCCGGCCCCGACCCCAAAGTGGGGATTCAACTCTGGAGCCAGTGCGCCAATCACTATCTGGCCCGCAGCGCTGAACCGCCGGCAAAACCCACGGACTGGGCGCAATCCGCCTCTATTCCCGGAACCGCCAGGAAACCGCTTCTGAAGGAGCTGGAAACCTTCGTGCGGGATCCAAACGCCCAGCAGCACCGCTTCTGCGCAAATCAGGAACCGCGGAAGGAAATTCACCAGGCCATCGAAGCCGCCGGACTGGATATGACCCACGTCACCGAGCGTCAGGGCAGGCCATATACTCTGGTCTGCACCAAAACCCGCGTCACCTACGAGCGCGCGCGCCGCCAGTATGAAAGCGACCTCGCCGACATGCGCCGCCTGCTGGCTCTGCCCACAGCGAAGTCCCCGGAAATAAAAACGGAGGCGGACCTGCTCCGCAAAGCCCTGCGGAACGAAAAGCCCGCCTGACCGGTGGCTGGGAGCATTCCATGGGATGCAACTCCGGTGACGGCTGGCGGAAAAGGGCAGGCATGGATCGGGATCACGACTGTGACTGCCGCGATTTCTCAGGCGGCGGCTTCAACTCTGTTCACTTTTTGCTTACGGGGAAAATTTTCCCGCTAAGCTCCGGGCTCGTTGAATACCCACTCTCCAATCTTTCCAAACCGGTTCAATAATTCAATGGGTTTCCAACCTGGGAGCTGCAACAAATTGGATTTCACCAGCGGCTCCTGCTTGGGAACTGTGGCGGAGGGGGTGGGATTCGAACCCACGGATGCTTGCGCATCGGCAGTTTTCAAGACTGCAGCCATAAACCGCTCGACCACCCCTCCAGAGTGGCTGCATCAGGCAGGGCGGGACAATGGACTGCCCCGGCTGGATTGCAAGGGGGCGTGAATTGGAAAAACGGATTCCGGTTCCGGTTCCGGTGCCGGCCCGGAGGGTCTCCAGTCGGCGGGCTTTTTGGAAACGGTCAGAGTCCGCGCGCGTAGCTGGCGCAGCGGCTGAACCAG
This sequence comes from Verrucomicrobiales bacterium, assembly GCA_028293125.1. GTDB lineage: Bacteria > Verrucomicrobiota > Verrucomicrobiia > Verrucomicrobiales > V1-33 > CAIZWU01. Next base: position 121,454 of record JAQGPJ010000089.1, read on the forward strand.
CCGGCGCGCCATTGGGATTCGTCCTTGGGGGCAAGTTTGATGCGGCGGTCGAGGGTGCGTCGGGCGGCGGCGGCGAATTCCCCGGGGGCCTCACGGGGACTCGGGGTTCCGGACATGTTTTCGAGCACTTGGAGGAGGCCCCAGCCGACGCCTTTGTAGCGTTCGGCGGGGTTGGTGCCCTCGCCTTTGAAGTTCACGTAGTCCATGAGGCAGTAGAGGCCGGCGGGGGTGGCGCTGAGGGTGCGGAAGCGGCTTTCGATGACGGCGCGGCTGCCGCGGGGGGCGGCGGCGAGGATTTTGGGCAGGCTGCGGAGGCTGCGCTGGGCGGCGAATTCCCCCTGCAGGGCGATGGTGTTGGCCAGCAGTCCGCGCAGTTCCTTCATTTTCGGGGTGTTGGCCGAGGCGTTGAAAGAGGCGCGGTCCGGCCATGGGCAGTCCGGAGCCAGCACCCACTTGGGCACGCGGGCACCGCGCTGGGCCAGAAAACGGGCCAGCGAGGGGAAGCTCTCCTCATAGGTCCGGCGGGTGCCTGCCGGATACCAGATGAAATGCCCGATGCCGAGGGAGGCGAAGCCCTCGCCCCGGTTCCAGCTGGTCAGTCCGGTCACGGTGCCCGCGCATTCGTTCTGCCAGATGCGGTACCCGATTTTCTGGGCGGTGGCCGGGGGAATGCGGAATTCCTCCTGCCGGGCAGTGGCCGGGGGCAGGGCCGTCAAAAAAAGGGCGGCCACAGCGGCCAGGAGGGAGCCGGAGGGCAGGCGAAGACGGAGACGGGATCGGATTGGGGAGAACATGGTGAGAATGGGTGGGTGGAGCCGGTGTGGGGCGTGGACCGGCATGCGGCAAAAGCATGCAGGGGAGAGGGCAGCATGAATCTGGAAAGGGTGCGGTGAAAGGCAAATCCAACCAAGTGCCGGGCACCTGTCCTCAACGGGCTGCCCGCAGCCACGGGCTCATTTTATGGGTGAAATCCGGGACTCAACCGCGTTTTAATGACAGTCAAAAAATGTCCCGCAACTTTCTGTTCTTTTCCCATGAGGCTGACCGCCGAAGGTTTTTGCTCCGTGCAGGCGGTGGATTCGGCGCGGTGGCGCTGTCGCACCTGTTGGCCGGGCTGGGACTGGCGGGCGAGCAGGGCGGAGAGGGAGGGCAGGGCAGGGAAGCGGGACCGGGTCAGGGACCGAAGCAGGGAGCCGTCCCGACACCGGGGCAGCCTCATTTCCAGCCCCGCGCCAAGCGGGTGATCTATCTGTTCATGCACGGCGGGCCCAGCCATGTTGATCTGTGGGACCCCAAGCCGGACCTTGTCAAATATGCCGGTCAGCCGCTGCCAGAAAGTTTTGGGCCGGTGATGACCCGGCGGGCGGTGGGGGCCAATCCCTTGCTGCCTCCCGTCAAAGCCTTCCGCCGCCGGGGGCAGTGCGGCACGGAGATTTCCGACTTTCTGCCGCACCTGGGGGAGCTGGCGGACGATCTGTGCGTGCTGCGCGGCTGCCACGGGGACAGCGTGAACCATCCCCAGTCGGTCTATCAGATGAACACCGGCTCCATTCTGGCGGGCAAGCCCAGCCTGGGCAGCTGGGCCGCCTACGGACTGGGCTCGGAGAACGGGAACATGCCCGCCTTTGTGGTGCTGCCCGATTCCGGAGGTGGTCTCAAGGGAGGCCCGGCGGCGTGGGGCAACGGGTTCCTGCCCGCCGCTTTTCAAGGCACCGCCATGCGGCCGGGGGCGTCGCCTATTCTCAATCTGCGACCCCCGTCCGGCATTTCCCCGGAAGCCCAGCGGGGCATTCTGGATCTGACCTCGGCTCTGAATGCGCGCCATCTGGCGGAGCGGGATTTTGATGATGCACTGTCGGCCCGCATCCGGTCCTGCGAGCTGGCGTTCCGCATGCAGTCGGCGGCTCCGGAGGTAGTGGATATTTCCAAAGAATCCGCCGCCACGCTGAAGCTTTACGGCATTGACGAGGAGTCCACACGGGAATTCGGCACGCGCTGCCTGCTCGCCCGGCGGATGATCGAAAGCGGGGTGCGCTTTGTGCAGCTCTACAGCGGGGACACGAATGGCTGGGATGCGCATGACGATGTGCTGACCAACCACAGCCGCCTCTGTGCGGCGACGGACAAACCGGTGGCCGGCCTGCTGCGGGATCTGAAATCGCGGGGCCTGCTGGAGGACACCTTGGTCATCTGGGGCGGGGAGTTCGGCCGCATGCCCATGAGCGAGCGCGGCAAGGGCCGGGACCACAATCCCTGGGGCTACAGTGTGGTGCTGGCCGGCGGCGGGGTGAAGGGCGGCATGACGTGGGGGGAAACGGACGCGGTGGGCCTGCGGGCGGTGCGGGATGAGGTGCATATCCACGATCTGCACGCCACCATCCTGCACCTGCTGGGCATCGATCATGAAAAACTGACCTTCCGCCACCACGGGCGCGACGAGCGCCTGACCGATGTGGCGGGCAGAGTGATCCACGGCATTCTGGCATGAAAGGCTCGTTTCCGGTTCTGCTGGCCGCCGCCCTTCTGTCCGCAGGCGGAAGTCCGGGTGTCCGGGCGGAGAAACCCCTCACGCCGGAGGACCGTTCTCATTGGGCTTTTGTGCCTCCCACGCGCCCGGCGCTGCCGGCATTGGAAGGGCATGAGCAAACAGCCACGCACGCAGAAAGCGGTGGGGAGGGGATTCCGGTAGCCGCCCTCGGCGGGATCGACCGCTTCCTGCTTGCCAGACTGAGGCGGGAAGGGCTCGATTTCGCACCGGAGGCGGACCGCCGCACGCTGATCCGCCGGCTGACCCTGGATCTCACCGGCCTGCCGCCGTCGCCGGAGGAGGTGGAGGCGTTTGTGAGGGACACATCCTCTGACGCCTATGAAAAACTGACCGACCGCCTGCTGGCCTCCCCGGCCTATGGGGAGCGGCAGGCCCAGCCATGGCTGGATGTGGCGCGGTTCGCTGAAAGCGACGGGTTTGAGCTGGATATCATCCGCCCGGAGGCCTGGCGTTACCGGGACTGGGTGATCGCGGCGCTGAATGCGGACATGCCCTATGACCGGTTTCTCCAGCTCCAGCTGGCGGCGGACGAGCTGGCTCCGGAGGATCCCGCCGCCCAGGCAGCCACAGGTTTTCTTATGGCCGGTCCGGACATGCCGGACATCAATCTGCCGGAGGAGCGGAGGCATCAGTTTCTCAATGGCATGACCGCCGCCGTGGGGGAGGCCTGCCTGGGGCTGACCCTGGGCTGCGCGCAGTGCCATGACCACAAGACGGATCCGGTCAGTATTGACGACTTTTACCGGCTCCGCGCCGTCTTCGCCAACACCGTCACCGATCCCAGACGCGATGAGCAACTGGGCACTGTGGCACGTGAGCATGGGCCGTCCGCGCCCGTGGAGTTTGTGAGGATACGCGGCGACTTCCGCCGTCCCGGCGCGGAAACCCCACCCGGATTTCCCCGCGTGCTGAATGCGGTGGGTGCCGCCGTGCCCGCGCCGCCTGCGGACGCCCGGTCCTCGCAGCGCCGGGCCGCGTTCGCCCGCTGGCTCACCCGCCCGGAACATCCGCTGGCGGCGCGGGTGATGGTGAACCGGCTGTGGCAGCAGCATTTTGGCCGTGGTCTGGTGGTCACGCCGGGGGATTTTGGCCGCACGGGCTCCCGCCCGTCGCATCCGGAATTGCTGGATTGGCTGGCGGTGGAATTGCCCGCCCGGGGCTGGAGCCTGAAGGCCATGCACCGGCTGATGGTCACCTCCCGCGCCTGGCGGCAGGCCAGCCGGGGACAGGGGCCGGAATGGGCCTTGGCCCTGGCGTGCGATCCCGCCAATGAACTGATCTCCCGCATGCCGCCCCACCGGCTGGAGGGGGAGGCGGTGCGCGATTTTTTCCTCAGTGTGTCCGGACTGTTGAACCGGCAGGGCGGCGGCCCCGGCGTCCGCCCGCCGCTGCCGGCGGAAATCACGGACACCCTGCTGAAGCACCAATGGGATGTGACCCCGGACATCCCGGCCCACCACCGCCGCAGCATCTATCTTTTTGCCCGCCGGAACCTGCGGTTCCCCCTGTTCGAGGTCTTCGACCGCCCGGACAGCAACATGCCCTGTTCCCGCCGGGACCACTCCACGACGGCCATACAGTCCCTGACCCTGCTGAATTCCCAGTTCTCCCTGGAGACTGCCCAAGCGCTCGCGGCCCGTGTTACATCCGATAAGACCACCGGTCCGGTCCAATGGATTGACAACCTCCATGCCATCCTCTTCTCACGACCGCCTCAGGAGCCGGAACTCCGCCTCGGTCTTGATTTCCTCGCCGCCCATCCCGGCCCGGAAGGCCTGACCCACTACTGTCTGGCCCTGCTGAACACCAACGAGGCCATCACCGTGGACTGACCCGGCAAGCGTCATCCCCGGAATTCCCTACGCATGGCACCCCCGCCCGCCCCCAATAACCAATAACTATTAACCCCGCCCAGCCCCCCACCCCCTTGCATCCGCCGGAGGCACCGCCATGCTGTCCCTTCCCCGAATATTGCATTTCTCCAATGGCGACCCCCTCCGGCATTATCCGCATCGTTGGCGCGCGGCAGCACAATCTGAAAAACATCACCGTGGAGCTGCCGAAAAACAGCCTGACGGTGATCACCGGGGTGAGTGGTTCCGGCAAGTCCTCGCTGGCGTTCGACACCCTGTATGCGGAAGGCCAGCGGCGGTATGTGGAAAGCCTGAGCACCCACGCGCAGGCCTTTCTGGAGCGGCTGGAGAAGCCGGATGTGGACCAAATTGAAGGCCTGTCGCCGGCCATCGCCATCGGCCAGCACACCGGTATTGCCAATCCCCGGTCCACCATCGCCACGGTCACGGAGATTTACGACTACCTGCGGGTGCTCTACGCCACCTGCGGGCAGCCGCACGATCCGGTGACGGGCGAGCCCATCCGCCGGTTCACCTCCCAAGAGATTGTGAGCGAACTCATGGCCATGCCGGAGGGCACCCGCCTCATGGTGCTGGCCCCCCTGCCGGCGGAGGAGACCGCGCAGGGACCGCGGCTGCGCGAGCGCCTGGCGCGGCAGGGATTTGTGAGGATCCGCGTGGACGGCACGGTGCGCGAGCTGGAGGACAAGCCCGACATCGGCGAAAAGAGCATCGTGGAGCTGGTGGTGGACCGCCTGGTGATCCGGCCCGACGGCCACACCCGTCTGCTGGACAGCGTTCTGATCGCCCTGCGCTGGAGCGGCGCGGCCAGCCAGACACTTATTTTGATAGACGAGGCCGGCGGCTGGAAAGAGCGGCGGTTCACCACCCTGTACGCCAATCCGGACACCGGATTCCGCATGCCGCCGCTGACGCCGAAGCATTTCTCGTTCAACAGCCCTCTTGGGGCCTGTCCTGTGTGCGAGGGCCTGGGCAACACGCTGAGCCTGGACCCGGATCTGGTGATGGCCGATCCTGACAAGTCGCTGGCGGACGGCGCACTGCGCACCTGGTGGTCCAAAAACGCGAAGCTGAAAGCCGTGCAGGACCGCCAGATCAACGGCTTGGCGGAGCATTTCCAAGTGGACCGCAAGGCCCCGTTCAGCAGCCTGCCGCAGGCGTTCCGGAATGCGCTGTTTTACGGCTCCGGGGGGCAGGCGGTGGCCAGCAAAACCAAAACGAAAACGGTGACCAAACCCTTCGAGGGCCTGGCCGCCCAGGCGGAGCGCCTGCTGAAGGAGAGCGAGAGCGAGTTCATGAAGCAGAACATCCGGCGCTTCATGAATCCCTCGCCCTGCACGGCCTGCCACGGACGGCGGCTGAAGCCGGAGATTCTCGGGGTCACGCTGGCATCGGAGGCGGAAACGGAACCCGAAGCCGGACCGGGGAAAAAAAGCCGGAAGGAGAAAGACAAAGAAAAAGAGAAAGGCCAGGGGGAGGAGTATTCCATCGACCGCTTCACCGCCCTGACCATCACGGAGGCCTTGGCTCTGGTGCCGCGGCTCGCAGTGGAGGAAAAGCTGCGCGCCGCCTGCGCCGAGGTGCTGCGCGAGCTGTCCTCCCGTTTGGGCTTCCTGGCCAATGTGGGCCTGGGGTATCTGACACTGGACCGGCAATACGGCACCCTTTCCGGCGGGGAGGGCCAGCGCATCCGTCTGGCCACGCAGCTGGGATCGCGGCTGAGCGGGGTGCTCTATGTGCTGGATGAGCCCAGCATCGGCCTGCACCAGCGCGACAACGACCGGCTGCTGGACACCCTGAAGGAGCTGCGCGCCCTGGGCAACACCGTGGTGGTGGTGGAGCACGATGAGGACACCATGCTGGCGGCGGACTGGCTCATCGATCTGGGGCCCGGCGCGGGTCCGCGGGGCGGGTCGCTGATCGCCAGTGGCAGGCCGGCGGACGTGGCCAAACAGCAGGATTCGGTCACCGGCCGCTTCCTCAGCGGCGCCATGCGCATTCCGCTTCCCAAGCACCGCATCACCCCGCCGCCGTTCAAGCCGGGCCATGAAAACGGCTGGATCACGGTGCAGGGCGCGGCGGAGAACAACCTGCGGGGCGTGGATGTCAACTTCCCCCTCGGCTGCCTGGTCTGCGTCACCGGTGTCAGCGGCAGCGGCAAAAGCACCTTGGTGGACGACATCCTGCGGCGCGAGCTGTTCCGCCGGCTTTACCACTCCAAGGAGCCGCCGGGTAAACACACCGCCATCACCGGGCTGAACCAGATCGACAAAGCGGTGGTCATCGACCAGAGCCCCATCGGGCGCAATCCCCGGTCGAATCCCGCCACCTATGTCGGCGCCTTCACCCTGATCCGCGATCTTTTCAGCCAGCTGCCGTCCTCCAAGGTGCGGGGCTACACGCCGGGCACCTTCAGCTTCAACACCGCCGGCGGGCGCTGCGAGATGTGCGAGGGCGACGGCCTGATCCGGATCGACATGCATTTCCTCAGCGACGCCTACGTGACCTGCGACGCCTGCGGCGGGAAACGCTATAACCGCGAGGTGCTGGAGGTGACCTTCAAGGGCCGGAACATCGCCGAAGTGCTGGACATGTCGCTGGACGAGTCGTCGGATTTTTTCCGTAGTGTCCCCGGCCTCGGCGACCGGCTGCGCATGCTGTGCAGCGTGGGTCTGGGTTACCTGAAGCTGGGGCAGGCCGCCAACACCCTCAGCGGCGGGGAGGCCCAGCGCATCAAGCTGTCGGCGGAACTGGCCAAACGCGCCACCGGCCGCGCCATCTATCTGCTGGATGAGCCCACCACCGGCCTGCACTTCCAGGATATCGACACCCTCCTGAGGGTGCTGCAGGGACTGCGCGACGGCGGCAACACGCTGATCGTGATCGAGCACAATCTCGACGTCATCAAATGCGCCGACTGGATCATCGATATGGGGCCGGAGGGCGGCACGGGCGGAGGCCAAATCGTGGCCGAGGGCCCGCCGGAGGTCATCGCCGCCGCTCCTGCCAGCCTGACGGGACGGTATCTGCAGGCCAAGCTGAAGTGAGGCTGGAAAGTCCAGGGATGGCCGGAGCCGTCTATAACAATTTCAGGCCAACCCCCTTGCAGCCGGACACCAGCTGCGCCAAATTGCGGCATGAGTCAGGTTACCCCTATCCTTTACGTGAAGACCGGCTGTCCGTGGTGTGACGATGTGCTGGACTACTTCAAACGCAAAAAGCTGCCGTACACCAAAGTCACGGTCAACGGCAACCGGGAGGCCATGCAGGAAATGGTCGATCTCTCCGGCCAGTCGAAGGCCCCGACCATGGACTGGGACGGCGAGGTGCTGGCGGATTTCGGCGTGGACGAGCTGATTCCCTTCCTGAGGAAGCACGGCATCAGCTGAATCCCGGAGGCGCGCCGCCTCCTTGGAATTCCCATCCCGCCGCGTGGGATGAAGAGGCTGCAGGCGGAAAAGAAAGCCATCCCCAAGGGCGGATAGGTGCCGCTGTCCCGTGACTTGGGGATGCGGACCGGCGTGATGGCGGCACAGTGCGGCCTTTTCCAAAAAACCATCCAAAAATACAGACTTATGCAAATTATAAGTTCGTGCGGGCAGCAAAACAATTGTGTAGCTGGATTGTGAAAATCCCCCAAAAGTGACTGTTTTCAGTCTTCAACCCCGCATTTACGGGCATCCATTCTCCGAAAGCACTGAAAAAATGCCTAAAAATGCCGAATGCCTGTAACGCAGAGCATCGGTTGGCGAAATGATTGATGTGGCAGGTTCACAGACCTGCTGTGGAGGCCGCCGCCCAACGGCCGCTGAACGTTCCGGAACGTTTTGCGGTCAATACGGGAGGCTGTTTCCGGATCGTTGTTCGGTCCCAAGGTGATGGTGTTGAGGGCGGCGGCTTGGTATCCCGCCGCCCTCTGTCCACCTTCCGGCAGTGGGAGTCAATCATGACCGGCGGCTGCAAAGCCCCGGAAAGGTTGAATCCCAAGCGGGAAGTTAAATATCCGGACCTGTTAAAGGGTCCTTATGGTGTATGGTGCAGAGGATGGCGGCTTGGTATCCGCCATCCTCTTTCCGTTTGACGAAAGGCTCTTCGGATTCCATCACCGGACATGCGCCACGCACCGATTTCCTCCAAGCTTTTTGTCGAAAACCGTCAGCGCCTCCGGGCCCTGCTCCCGCCGAAGAGTGTGGCCATTCTGAACGCCAACGACATCCCGCCGACGAACGCCGACGGCACCATGACGGGGGTGCCGAATTCCGATTTCTTCTATCTCTCCGGCGTGGAGCAGGAGGACAGTATCCTGGTCATCGCCCCCGATGCCCATGAGGAGAAGCACCGCGAAATCCTTTTCCTGCGCGAGACCAACGATCACATCGCCCGCTGGGAGGGGCGCAAGCTCTCCAAGGAGGAGGCCCGGAAGCTGACCGGCATCCAGACCATCATGTGGCTGGAGGAGTTCCCCCTCATGCAGCGCCTGCTGATGTGCCAGAGCGATGCCGTTTTTCTCAACTCCAACGAGCACGCCCGCGCCGATGTGCAGGTGGAGTCCCGGGATGCGCGGTTCATCCGCCGGATCCGCGAGGCCTTCCCGCTGCACCGCTACGAGCGGCTGGCCAAGCTGATGCATCAGCTGCGCCCAGTGAAGTCCGCCGCCGAGGTGGAACTGATCAAAAAAGCCTGTGGCATCACCCGCGACGCCTTCCTGCGGGTGCTGAAATTCGTCAAACCCGGCGTGAACGAGTGCGAGATCGAGGCCGAGTTCGCGCACGAGTTCATCCGCCAGCGCGGGCGCTTCGCCTACAACCCCATCATCGCCTCCGGGGCCGGGGCGAATGTCCTGCACTACGTGTCCAACGACCAGCCCTGCCGCAAAGGGGATGTGCTGCTGCTGGATGTGGGGGCCGCCTACGCCAACTACGCGGCGGACATGACGCGCACCATCCCTGTTGGCGGAAAGTTCACCAAGCGCCAGAAGCAGGTTTACCAAGCGGTGCTGCGGGTCATGCGCGGCTGCATCGCGGAGCTGAAACCCGGCACCCTGCCGCGCGACTGGCAAAAGACCGCCGAGCGCCTGATGCAGGAGGAACTGCTGGAACTGGAGCTGCTGAAGCCCAAGGACATCAAAAAACAGGATCCCGACCGCCCCGCTTTGAAAAAATACTTCATGCACGGCGTCGGCCATCCGCTGGGGCTGGATGTGCATGACATCGCCACCATCGGCGAGCCCATGCAGGCCGGCTGGGTCATGACCGTGGAGCCTGGCATCTACCTGCCGGACGAGGGTTTTGGCATCCGTCTGGAAAACGATGTGCTCATCACGGCGGATGGCCAAGTCGATCTCATGGCCGATATCCCGGTGGAGGCCGATGAGATCGAGGACCTGATGAATGACTGACCCTGTATTTTACCGGCGGCAGCCGGCTGTATAACCGGGCCCGGCCACTGAAGGCCGCAGCACATCAGCCGCCGCCGCTCAGCCGGCGCTGGAACAGTTCCACCGCCATGGCATACCCGCGCATGGTCAGCACGGGGTCATAGCGCAGGCCCTCATCCCGCAGAAAAGCGTGCTGGCCGTTCCATTCGTGCCACGTGAAGTTCACACCGGCTTCGGTCAGGGCGTCGTAAATGACCCGCCGTCCGTCGCCGGGCACGTGCGGGTCCTGGCGGCCCCAGACAAAAAGCATCTCGCCTTTGATGTCCCCCAGCCGGCGCAGCGTGTCGTCCGCCCGGCCCAGACCCAGGGTGCCGGTGTGGATATCCGTGGCGTAGAAGCAGACGCCGGCCCGCACTTCGGGATGCAGCGCGGCGCGGGCCGCGAGGTGCCCGCCCAGGCAGACCCCGAAGGTCCCGATTTTACCCGTGCAGGCGGGATGGTCCCGCAGCAGGGCGATGGCGGCGGCGGCATCGTCATCGTAGCTGGCCAGCTCCTTGGCGAATTTATGGGCATTCCCGCGCTCGGATCCGGCGGTGTCATAACCCAGCACCGTGCCTGCGGGCTCCAGTTCATGGTAAACCTCCGGCACCGTCACTACAAAGCCGTGTCCCGCCAGCAGGGCTGCGGTGCGGCGGATGGGGCCGGTGACCTGGAAGATTTCCGACCACATCAAGATGCCGGGAAACCTCCCCTGCGCCGCCGGGCGCAGGACATGGCAGCGCATGGGGCCGCGCGGGGTGGGCACGTCGATGGTCTCATGTTCGCGCAGGGTCATACAGCGTCGGCGGTGGGGAGTTGAGTGGGGAAGGAAAGAGGAAGGGACGGAAAGGGAAAACCGGAAAATGCCCGAAAAAGGAAGAGCCCGGCCACCTCACGGGCCGGGCTCTTTCGTAAAATCAATAGGCTCAGGCGGTCGGCAGAAGCTCGGCGACGGCGTCGCGCTCCTCCTTCAGCTCATTGATGGTGGTGTCGATTTTCCCTTGGGCGAACTCATTGACGGACAGGCCTTGGACGATTTCCCACTTCTGCCCGTCGGTGCGGATGGGGAAGCCGGAGACGATGCCCTTCTCGATACTGTAGCTGCCGTCGGAAACCACGCAGACGCTGGTCCAGTCGCCTTCCGGCGTGGGGGTGGTCAGGCTGCGCACGGTGTCCACCACGGCATTGGCGGCGCTGGCGGCGGAGGAGGCGCCGCGGGCCTTGATGATGGCGGCTCCGCGCTGCTGCACGGTGCTGATGAACTCACCCTTCAGCCAGTCGTGGTCGCTGATGACCTCCGTGGCCGGCCGGCCGTTGATTTTGGCATGGAAGAAATCGGGGAACTGGGTGGAGGAGTGGTTGCCCCAGATGACGGTGTTGGTCACGGCGCTCACCTGCACGCCGGCTTTGGCGGCCAGCTGGGATTTGGCGCGGTTCTCGTCCAGGCGGGTCATGGCGAACCAGCGGTCGGCAGGAATGCCGCGGGCGTTGTTCTGGGCGATGAGGCAGTTGGTGTTGCAGGGATTGCCCACCACCAGCACCCGCACGTCGGAGGCGGCGTTTTTCTCGATGGCCTGGCCCTGGCCGATGAAGATCTTCCCATTGATGTTCAGCAGGTCCTTGCGCTCCATCCCGGCCTTGCGCGGCACGCTGCCCACCAGCAGCGCCCAGTTCACGTCCTTGAAGCCCTCATTCAGATCCGCCGTGGGCACCACACCGTGCAGGAGGGGGAAGGCGCAGTCATCCAGCTCCATGACCACGCCTCCGAGGGCGGGCAGGGCGGCCTCGATCTCCACCAAGTGCAGGATCACGGGCTGGTCCGGCCCGAACATGGCACCGGAGGCGATGCGGAAAAGCAGGGAGTAACCGATCTGACCGGCCGCGCCGGTCACCGCCACACGAATGGGAGTTTTCATAAATCTGGATGGTTTGTCAGCAAAATCAGCGCTGCAGGCTCATCCCGTAGCACGCGCCGTCCGGGTGAAAAGGAGAAACGTGCCGGGCGGGAGATTTCAGGCGTGCCGGAACCCGCGATCCGCAAATCAGCGGTGGAAAGGAAGCGGCCCTTCGGAAAAAGCTCCAATTTCCCCGACCGCCGCCCTCGGGCCGCCTTTTTTCAAAAGTGAACTTTGAATTCCGGCGCTTCCGTTGTCATGAATCCGTTGTTCCCCGCCGTTGCGGCCATTTCCGCCGCAGTCCTGGTTCCAGTCTCCCCGGCGGGGGCTGGCTGCTGCATGATCTCTCCTGTCAAAGCTGACGAAACCGTCCTGTTCTTCACCACCGCCGCCTCCCCGGCGGAGGACCAGCCCGGCGTGTGGCTGGCGGAGGTCCACGGCATGATTTTTGAAAACGAGCAGTCGCGGCTGATCGGAGCGCTGCTCCGGAAGATGCTGGGAATCGAGGAGGCGTCCCTGACGGCGGAGGATAACGTTCTCCTGCGCCAGCGGCTGGCGCTTTTCACGGTGGACTGCGAGCGCGGAAAGGCCCTGCGGATCGTGCTGGGCGGCCAGACCTTCGATCTGCCGGCCTCTGGTCCCAATGGCCACTTCCGCACCACCCTGCGCCTGCCGGCGTCCATGGTGAAGGGCCACCGGGAACTGCCCTTCACTGCGGTGCTCAGGCCGGGCGACACCCGCCGGTTCGAGGGAAAAATCCTGCTGCCGGCGGCTGACGCGGCTGGCCCGCTCGTGATTTCGGATCTGGACGACACCATCAAGCTCAGCGAGGTCCGCGACCGTGCCCAGCTCCGGCTGAACACTTTCTGCCGCCCCTTCCGCGCCGTTCCCGGCATGGCTCCGCTCTACCAGCGGTGGCAAACGGTTCACCACGCGCAGTTCCACTACGTCAGCGGCAGCCCGTGGCAGCTCTACGGCCCGCTGGAGACCTTCATCCGCAGCGAGGGATTCCCCGAGGGGACCTGGCACCTGAAGCACCTGCGCCTGAAGGACCCCTCCACCCTCCGCACCTTCCTCGGCCCCCACCACGTCCACAAAACCGCCGGCATCCGCGCCATCATCGAGCGCTGGCCCCGCCGCGCCGTCATCCTCGTCGGCGACACCGGCGAGCAGGACCCGGAAATCTACGCCGATCTGGCGCAGCGCTACCCCGACCGCATCCACCGCATCCTTCTGCGCAACGTCACCGGCGAAACCCGGCCAGGCCCGCGGCTGGGGGTCCTGTTTCAAAACGTGCCGCCGGAGAAATGGCTGCTGTTCGAAAACGCCGCCGAGGTGCCGAAGGGGTGGGGAAACTGAAATTGAAACCTGAACTGGAATTTCAGCCGCCGCAGACCAGGGCAGGGCAAGGCGGCAGATTTGAAAGATTGGGCTCCAAACCGAAATCCGCTTGCATCTTTTGGCCGGGTCAGGGACAGAATGCGGTGCGGGCCGGTAGCTCAGCGGTTAGAGCAGGGAACTCATAATTCCTTGGTCACTGGTTCGAACCCAGTCCGGCCCACCCCGCTATAAGGTTGATTTTGCAGGTAGTCACAGGGATTTGGGCAGAGGTTTGGTGGAATTGGTTTTCCGAGGATGCTCTGGTGCATCGGCCGGCATAGCGAATTGTTATAAATCAACCCCAGCACCCGATAAACGCTGGAAAAGTGTCCGTCCTTCGGTTAAGCCTTTGACGCGTGATCGTGCAGCAAGATTAGTAAAATTAATCGTGCGGCGATGGATGTCATATTATGCTTTTGAAGTTCCGCGAACTTTGATTCCCAACCCGATTTCCAAATCTGAACCTGCGCTCCGGGGTCGTTCAAAATAGTCAATAACCAATAAGCAATAACCCCCTCCCTTCCCCTCACTCCTGTCCCTTCACTCCTGCCGCCGGGGCTTTGATGCCGTTGATCTGCTCCCCGCTGAGGCCGGATTTGGCGAGGGCGCTGTCGGCGGCTGCGGGGTCTTTCTTTTTCCAGGCATTGTAGGCCGTGGTGGTGGCGGAGAGGCGCTTCGACTCCTCAGTGATGGTGGCGGCCCAGGCCATGGCGCTTTCGGGATCCTTCTCGCTGGCGGCACCGACGAAACTCTGGCGCGCGTCGTCAAGGTGCGGGCCCTGCGGCTGTTGGCTCAGCCAGGTGCCGGCGGCGTTGGTGTCCATGCGGGCCCAGGAGCCAATGGCCTGGGCGTAACGTTTCGGCTTCTCCTCCTCGGTGGCCCCTTCGATCATAAAGGCGGCGCCTTTTTTCGGATCACTCATCATGAGCATGGTGCCCATGGTTTCCCGCAGTTCCGACTGGTCCTTCGCGGGCTGCGACGCCACCCAGGCGGTGGCTTCCTCCGGAGCCAGCATGGCCCATTGTCCGAGCATCATCTGACGCGCCTGTTTGCGTTCGGACTCATCCGGCAGGGTGTCCACTTTTTTCAGCATGGACTCCCGTTTCTCCGCGTCAAAGAGGGCGGACTGGAACAGGCCGGCCAGAGCCATGGAGCGGCCGGGGCCTTCGATTTCCTGAAGCTTGGCGAAAGCGGCGTCGGGGTCCTTGGCGGCGAGACTGGAGAAAAGGGAGGCCAGCACCATGTTGCCGCCCATCACGCCGCCGGTGTCCTTGTCGCCTTGGTCCTTGTACCACTTCCAGACCGCTTCCGGATCCTTCTCCGCCCAGGCACCGGCGACGCTGGCCTTGCCGATCTGGGCCATAATGCCCATCCCGGAGGAATGCTCCTCAGCGTATTTCATGGCCGCCGGCCCGTCCGACTCCGCCCATTTGCCGAGCAGCGCCATCAATACCGTCATCTTTTGCTGCGGGTCGGTCATGGCCTCGGCTTCGGTCAGCGCCTCCGGGATGTCCTCCCGACGGATTTTGTCCAGCAGGCCCATGATTTTCATCATGGAGGCGGGATTCTGCATGCCGCCGCCCCGCATTTTTTCCTTCATCTGGGCGAGAATGGCTTTCACGGACGGGGGTTTTGCGGAGTCCGCTCCGGCGGCGGAACCGCCGGTTCCGGGTGCCGCACCGGGCAGGTGGCGGCCTTGGCCCTGCACCGGGGCTCCGCCGCTGCCGGCAAGGGCGGATGAAGATGGGGCGTCACCGGTGCCGGTTCCGTGGGCTTTGCCGTAATAATAGGCACCGGCAAGGGTGGCCAGCCAGAGCAGGCCGGCGGTGGTGATGGTTAGTGGTGTGAGTTTCATAGGATGGAGCGGGTGCTGGGTGATGCGCTGTGACGCGCGGTCGTGTGTTGTGGACTGAGGGTTTTTTTGAAAATCGTTGCAGCCGGTGCAGGGAAAAGTTCCCGATGTCCACCCAGCCTGAAAGCCCGGACCCCGGACAGTTTTTCAGCGCCCGGTCACGCCCGCAGCATAGCGCTGAAGCCAGGGAATGCTGCGGTAAATCGTGGTGGAGGTCCGCAGCCAGCGCAGATGCAGCGCTGCGGCGAGTAGCAGAATCCCGGCGCTGGCTATTGGAAGCCACAGGACTGGAACATCCTGCCGCAGCAGCAGGGGAAAAAGGAGCATCGCGGTCGGAGCCAGCACCGCTCCCAGAGCGATCACCGCCGCAAAACTGGGCCACCGGATCAGAAAAGACTGCAGCAGGCTGGTCAGGGAACCGATGAGGGCGAACAGGCAGGCCGCCCGGAGAATTCCGCTGTTGGCCTGCCCCGTGATGTGGTTAAGCAGGAGGAAAGCGGCGCACATCACAAGGGCATAAACCGGTGGCCGGAGCACCATGAGCAGGATGCGGGAAACGCGGCGGACCGGCATCGCGGCAAACGCCCGCAGCGGCCCGCAGCTCATGCTGAACATAGGCAGCAGCAGCATGGCGCACAGCATGCCGAGGGAGGTGTACTGGTTGGGTCCCGCCACCACCGCCGCCTCCACGCCTGGTGAGCTCAGCCGCCCGATCCCCCGGAGGACTCCTATGACCAGCGCCACCATCAGAGGCAGAAAAGCCAGCCAGCGCAGCTCCAGCCCCAGCCACAGCGGCCAGCCGGAGACACCCTGGAGCAGGGAATTCCGGAGTTCCGTGTTTGTCACCCCCGGCACCGCACTCCGGCCCCGCCCCCCCACCGCGGGAGCGGCACGCGCGACGACCATTCCCGGAGTGGTGAACCAGGAGATGACAGTGATCATGGCCATGAAACCCAGGATCACCGCGCCTCCCGTGTGAATGTCCTCCCAGCGCATCGGGATCACCAGACCCAGCCAGCCGGTGGCGGAAAGCGAGAGCCCCCACAGCATTCCAAAAAAGCCGTCGCGCACTTGTCCTCCCAAGGTCGGAGCGATCCCTATGCGGAGTCCTGTCAGCACGAATTGCAGGGTTCCTCCCAGCAGGAAGGACAGCACCACGTGCAGCGAGAGGATGCTCCATGATGGCAGAGGCAGCCCGGCGGCCATGCAGTACAGAAGCCCCGGCAGCACCGCAAGGGAGCTGACGAACGGACCAATCCCGGCCACCGCCAGCCACATGCCGCGCGCCAGGCTTTTCCTGGTCACAGGCCAAACCAGGCAGGCGCGGTTCAGACCCCGCAGCAGGTCCCAGGACATGGCCACGGCGACCCCGAATTCCAAATGCTCCAAGGCGACGCCGCCGCCACCGTGCTGTGGGCGGATTCTTTGGCTGAAAGCCCATCCGGCGGCGGAGACGATCAGCTGGATCAGCAGCAGCCACTTCCAGCGTCCTGCAAAATCCCGCAGAAACCGGATCATGCGGCCTCCTTTCCCTGGGAAGCGGATGCGGCGGATGGATTGGCCGTGAGCGCCAGGAAAATCTCCTCCAAAGACAGTTCCGTCCGGGAATGCAGGAGCAGTCCGCGTGCCTCCAAGGCCGCCACCGGATTGGCCTCCATGTCCACCACCGCCAGACAGCGGTCCCCCTCCTTCCGCCGGATGTGGAATCCCGGCACTCCATCCCCCGGAGCCGGATACGGGTGCCCGACGGCCATGGAATATTCAATCATCCGGTGCCGCGCCACCAGTTCCGCCGTCGCCCCCTCACAAATCAGCCGGCCTTCGGAAAGAATGCCCACGTGGTCCGCGAAACGCTCCACATCCGACAGCTGGTGCGACGAAATGAGCACGGTCCTCGTCTCGTCCTCCACCACGCGCAGCAGTTCCCGCATCAGAATCTGCCGCGCCTCCGGATCCAGACCGGTGGTGGGTTCGTCCAGCACCAGCACCTGCGGCCGGGGGCAGATGGCCAGCAGGAGCGACAGCTTGGTGCGCGCCCCGAAGGACAGCTGGCCGATTTTGTCCTCCGGCCGCAGGCGGAACGATTCCAGCAGCCGCAGGCAAAGTTCCTGATCCCATGCCGGATAGAACCCCCTCACAAACCGGATCACTTTCCCCACCTTCCCCCAGACCGCGAAAGAGGTGTCGGGGCTGGAATACGTCACCACCCGCTTCATCGCCAGCTCCTCCCGCTCATGGTCGAAACCCGCCGCCCGCATGGTCCCCGCATCCCGCCGCCCCATGCCGAAAAGCAGATCCATGGTGGTCGATTTGCCGGAGCCGTTGGGCCCGATCAGACCGTAAACCGCGCCCGCCGGGACGGTCAGATCCAGAGGCCCCAAGGCAAAACTGGAGAAGCGTTTCGTCAATCCCCGGATTTCAATGGCTGGTGGAATCATGGCTGCGGTGGCTGGTTGAATGATGATGATATTGATGATGAGGAGGAGGGCAGGGGAGGCTGTGTCAGGGTGTCGGTGAAAAACCGGGGCAGCGCCGCCTCCGGGATTCCCCCCTCCCGCGCCTCCCGCGCCGCTTCGTGAATCAGCCGGCGGGCCTGGGCCAGCTTCAGTTCCCGGCTGCGCTCCCGGCCGTCGCCGCTCACAAAAGTCCCCAGACCCTGACGGCGGAAAATCAGACCCTCGTTCTCCAGCTCCTGGTAGGCGCGCTTCACCGTGATGAGACTCACCATCAAATCCGCCGCCAGCTGCCGGAAGGAGGGCAGCGCACTGCCCGGAGCCAGCCGCCCCTCGCTGATTTCCCGCTTCAGCCCGGCAATGATCTGATCATAGAGCGCCCCCGGAGCGGCGGGGGAAATCGGAGGCAGAAAAAGTTTGGGAGGATCGTCCGACATGGGCTGGTATGACTGTGTATATTCAATAGATACACCAGTCAATATTTTTTCTCAAATCATGAAAATCCATCTTTTCCCCAAGCCTGCGCCGCCGGCACATCCCTCCGGTTACCCATCTCCTCCATGGCCGGCTGCCGTCGGCAACTCAATGGCGGTTGGCCGGCTGCCGTCGGCAACTCAATGGCGGTTGACCTGCCGCCGCGGGCCTTGAACACCGAATTGTCATTGGCCATTTTTCGCGCCTGTGCTTTCCTGCGCCCCCTTTCCATTTTTATGAACAAAATCGTTGTCGCTTATTCGGGAGGGCTGGACACCTCCGTCCTGCTTTCCTGGCTCAAAAACAAATACCAGTGTGAGATCGTGGCCTACTGCGCCGACGTGGGCCAGGAGGAGGAGCTGGACGGACTGGAGGCCAAGGCCACCACCACCGGGGCCTCCAAGTGTTATATCGGCGACCTGCGCGAGGAGTTCGCCCGCGACTACATTTTCCCCATGTTCCAGGCGGGGGCACTTTATGAGGGCGAGTACTTCCTCGGCACCAGCATTGCCCGGCCCTGCATCGCCAAGGGCATGTTGGAGGTTGTAGCCAAGGAGAAGGCCGATGCCGTCGCCCACGGCGCGACCGGCAAGGGCAACGACCAGGTGCGCTTCGAACTGAGTGCCGCCATGCTGGCCCCGCAGGTGAAGGTGCTGGCCCCTTGGCGCATGGACGACTTCCGCGCGGAGTTCCCCGGCCGGGCCGAAATGATCGCCTACGCCGAGAAGCACAAAATCCCGGTGCAGGCCTCCGCCAAAAAGCCCTACAGCATGGACCGCAACCTTTTGCACATCTCCTTCGAGGCGGGGATGCTGGAGGACACCTGGTTTGACGGCACCGCCCCCGGGGCCCGCGGCATGTATGTGCTCAGCGTGGCCCCCGAGGACGCCCCGGACAAGCCGGAGTATGTGGAGCTGCTGTTTGAAAAAGGGGACTGCATCGGCCTGAAGGCTCAAGGTCTGGGCAGGCTGCTGGACAAGCTCAGGGTCAAGTCCACCGGCGGGCGCGACGGCTACACGCTTCTTACCCCCTATGGCGTGATGAAGGCGCTCAACGCCCTCGGCGGCCGCAATGGCTGCGGCCGGGTGGACATGGTGGAGAACCGCTTTGTGGGCATGAAGAGCCGCGGCATTTATGAAACCCCCGGCGGCTCCATCCTGCACAAGGCCCACCGCCAGATCGAGTCCATCACCATGGACCGCGAGGTCATGCACCTGCGTGACAGTCTGATTCCCAAATACTCGGCGCTGGTTTACAACGGCTTCTGGTTCTCGCCCGAGCGCGATGCCCTGCAGGCGCTGGTCACCGATTCCCAGAAACATGTCAGCGGCGAGGTGCGGCTGAAGCTCTACAAAGGCAACATCATGGCCGCCGGCCGGAAGAGCCCGCTCAGCCTCTACGACGAGGCCATCGCCACCATGGAGAAGGACCCCACGCAGAGCTACAACCAGAATGACGCCACCGGCTTCATCGCCCTTAACGCCCTGCGGCTGAAAGCCACCGCCCGCCGCAACCTCAGCGGTAAAACCGACGCCCCCGAAGGCAAAAAGTCCAAGGATAAAAAGGAAGGCAAGGAAGGCAAAGAGGGGAAGGGCGGCAAATCGAAGAAGAAAAAGTAAGCGCGGCCACCGGCGGCGGAGCCGGTTATGGATGATTCCGGAAGGCGGGAATGAAAGGATGAGCCTGAAAGGCGATCCTGGAGTTCCCGCCTTTCTCTGTTTCCTGCCCATGGCCACTGAAGCCCGGGAACAACTGACAAAACGCCCACGGAAATACAGTGAAATGAGGGATCAAAACACCATGCTCCAACTCCAATGGGCGTTGCAGGCGCTGGCCATCCCTGCGGATCAGCAGCTCAGGCTGTTTCCTGATTTCACTTGGAAATCGGACGAGCTGGTCGATGATTTCGCCCAGTGGCACCGAAAAGTTATTGAGTCCGGCAACCATGGATTCACCCCGGATGCACTGTCGGCACTGGCCAAAATTGATGCCCTGTTTGAAAGGATGCCCCCTGAAAGATTCACCGGCGAGGCGGTGCTGGAGGGCGGGGACTGGGAGGAGCTCCGGGTGCTTGCCGGTGCGGCTCTCTATTTGCTGGAGTGGGCTATTGAGCCGCCCCCTTATGGGAGAAGCCTTTATGTTGGCCCTCCGGGCTCCAATCCATAGTGACCCTCCGGATTTTATAACATGAGGCGGAGCGGGGCTGGTTTATCAGGAGTTGGGCACTGAATGGACCGGGGTTTTGGAGGACATATGGCGTGAGGGTGGTCACTGGAATTTTACATTTTGCTTCAGCCGGTGCTGATGGCCACATGCAGCCAGGCGCGGGCGTAGCTCCAGTCCCGCTTGGCGGTGGGCACGGAGATGCCGAGAAGATCCGCCGATTCCTCAAACGAAAGTCCAATGAAATAACGGAGTTTGACCAGCTCCGCCTTCCGGGCGTCGTGAGCCGCCAGCCGGTCGAGTGCCTCATGCACCGCCAGCAGCTCGTCACTATCCGCAGGAGTGGCTATTTCCATGTCCGGGATGTCCGCCTTTTGAACCCTTCCGCCATGCTTTGCGCACTGCCGGCGGCGGGCGCGGTCGACAAGAATGCGTCGCATCGCCTCTGCGGCGGCACCGAAGAAATGGGCGCGATTTTGAAATTCCTGATTCCCCAGCCTCAGCCATGCCTCATGCACCAAAGCGGTGGGTTGCAGGGTTTGCCCGGGAGGCTCCAAGGCCATCCTGGCGGCGGCCATGTGACGCAGCTGCCGGTAAATGGCCGCCATCAGATCACAATCGCCCCGCCCGTCCTGACGGACGGACCGCAGCAGGAGCGTGATTTCAGACACGGGCTGTCCTTCGCTGGACATGAAGGATACATGATCGCAATTTTAATAAACTGCAAACATTTCCTCTAAATAAACAAACCGCTAATCAATGCGAGCCGGCATCATCCGGGCCGGAACCACCGGGCCCTGCTATGGATTCCGCAGCTCCATGGAAACCTTCAGTCGGAAAAAACGCGACGCTGCCTGTCCGGACAGGGGCAGCTCCATGGCGACCTCCGCATCTGTGCCGCTGAAGGACTGCAGCGGAGCCTCTGGCCAGTCCGGCAATGACGACGTTCCCTGCAAATCATAATGCAGTCCCCGGAAGCTTTCGCAGACAAGCCGCACGCCCGCCGGACTTCGGGTGATCCTCAGCGGGAAGATCCGCTGTGGAGCTGCGATTCCGACGCCATACTCGCGTGCATTCACCGCCTTGATCAGGATATCCGTCAAAGAACCTGGCGAAATATCCAGGAAATTGTTCCGCACTTCAAGGCCGGTGAGCGGAAGATCCTTCAATGGCGTAAGGTCGATAATCCGGTTGGCATGCAGATCAAGACTGCGCAAGCCAGTCATGCCCGCGAGGGGAGTGAGATCCACCACCCTGTTTTCATCGGCGTCCAGCACATTCAGTTTGCTGAGTTCCGCCAGAGGGGAAAGGTCATATACACTGTTGTCCGCAAAATCCAGAAATACGAGATTCTTCAGACCCGCCAATGGCGTCACATCGGAGACCTTGTTATGGTCCAGATCCAGATGAGCCAGTTTCGTCATCCCCGCCAGCGCAGTCAGGCCGGTGATCTGATTGTCCTTAACCTGCAGATATTCCATGTTCACCAAGCCGGAAATGGGAGCGATGTCGGTGATCCGGTTATTTTCCAAGTCCAGATAAATCAGCTGCGTGAGACCGGCGAGTGGAGTCAGATCAGAGAGCGGCGATCCGATGATTTCAATGGTGTCAAGTTTCCTCAGACCGGCCAGCGGGGTCAAATCCGCAATCCGGGTTCCGTGAATTTGCAGGCGGGAAAGATTGATCAGCTTTTCCATCCCCTTCAAATTGGAGAACCGTTCAGGATTTAAATACACCGGCCCCCGCCATGAACGCAGCGGGGTGATGAATGCGAGATCCGAGGGAGTCAATTCCCTATTGCTGGGCACCGAGGCGTGATACCGCACCAGCGCCCTCAGATATCCTCCCGGAATCAGATTTTCCGGATCGTCCAGCAGCTGATCCCTCCACTCCACCAAAACTCCCGCCTCCCGGAGGACGTCCAGCACCGCTGCGGCTGCCGAACCCGTGCGGAAATCAATTTCATTGCCACGCAGATCAAGGGTCTGCAGTCCGGTCAGGGGCTTCAGGCCCTCAATGTCCCTCAGCCAATTTCCCGCCAGCACCAGATCGGTAAGGTTCGCAAGCCCGGCCAGCGGGGAAACATCGGTGATAAGATTATTGAGCAGGCCCAGGCTCCGCAGCCCGCTCAGAGTGGAAAGGGGGTTTAAATCCGCGATTTTGTTGCCGGTAAGGTCAAGGCTCTTCAGCTGCCGCAAGGTGGAAAGCGGGCCAATATCCGTGATGCCGGTGGCGGTGAGGTTGCAGCTCCTCAACTGCCTCAGCGCCGAAAGAGGCCCTGAATCCGTAATGTTGTTGCCGGAGAGGTCAAGGCTTTCCAACTGCTCCAGAGTGGAAAGCGGGCTCACATCAGTGATGGCGTTGTAGGAGAGGTTTAAAGTCAGCAGCCCTGTCAATGAGCTGACCGGGGTGAAGTCGAGTGCCGGGATCTGCGCCGCGTCGAGACTCCGCAAGCCCTTCAGGGCGCGCAGCGGCTCCAGATCCATCACATTGCAGCCCCTCAAAGAAACCTCCGTGAGCTTGGATAAACTGGAGAGCGGTGCCAAATCCTTTAGCTCGTAGTTGCCGGACAGATCCAGGAGTGTCAGTTCCACGAGTCCGGAAATGCTCGCCAGACCGGTGATGTTGTTGTAGGGAAGGCGGAGCACCGTCAGTTTAGCCAAGTCCTTTATCGGAGACAGATCCGTCACATCATCGTTCGGATGAAGGGCCAATGACCGCAATCCGGTGGCATGCTCCAAGCCGCTGAAGCTTTTGATAGGAAACCATCTGCTGTCATCCCCGGATCCCACTGGGTAACCGGAAAGGCTGAGTTCCGTCAGAGAGGCCATTTCGCCGCTGGTGATTTCGCTGCCGATGGGTTTTTTGAGCGCCTGGAGCAGCGAGAGCTTCAGGACGGGATCGGGAATGGGCACGTTCTCATTCTGGCCATAGGCTGCTGGCGGCAGGCCAGCGATCAGCGCGCAAAACAGCAGCAGAGTCAAAATGAACCGCGCCGGCTGGTATGGTATGAGAATTTTCATGGGAAGGGATTTTTTCCTTGGCTTGTTGCAGTACAGGTCGTTTGCGCAACAAAACATGCGATTTTCCAGATCACTTCGTATCACGGATCATGAGACCGGGATGTTTTTTCTCCGCAACCGTTCTGCAGCCTGGACCCCATGATGGACCAAAGCATTACGGCGGATTGTGCGTGTAAAAGACCCTCCACTTACAGCTCCGGGAAAGTGTAAAACCACTGCCGCTGCTGCTGCGGCGGCGGCGGCAGTGGGTACGGTCCACAAGCTCAGGGCATCGGGACGACAAATATCCTGGGGAAGTTTGCGCCGAGTAGCTCGAGCTGGACGAAGGGACCGTCGGGATTCGGGTTGGCCGGGGTGCTGGCGGCCTCGGCGACGTTGAAGTCATTGTCGTAAGTGAGGACGATGTTGTCCCCCACGACGCAGACTCCCTCCACTTTTGCCAGCAGTGGATCAATGGCCGTCAGTGAATGGATCACCACTGTCTTGCTGACGGGCACAATACCTTGGGTGGCCAGTCCGGCGGGGTTCAGCTGCTCAATGGTTTTTGACGGGTCCGAGATCAATTTGCCCGTCACCGGATCCTCCAGGGAGGTGATATCGGTGGCGCCCGCCAGATTGATCTCAAACAGTTTGTCGGTGAACCGCTCGGGCACGAGCAGCTTTCCCGGACCGGTGGAGAAGAGGTCGCTCACGGTGACACTGCCGTTGGCGGGCGGCATCTGGTAAAGATACTGGCGCACCGGAGGCTCCTGGCTCCATCCCAGCAGGGCAAGCAGGTTGACATCCACCAGTCTCGCGTTGCCGTTGGCGTCGGCGGCCGCGCGGTTCGGATTGTTCAAGGGGCGCTGCACGATGGCATAAACATGACCATCCGCGGAGGAGGCAACGCCTTCAAAGCCCCGGTTGCTGCGCCGCTTGGCGAGAACCGCCGGCAATACATCAAACGTGGGCACGTTTTCCGTGCCGGTCAGGGTGCCCGCGGGGATCATGCGGAAGAGCACCCGGCCATTACTCGCCACGCAGGCGATGCTGGGCTTGTATTCCTCGCAAATCCAGAAATGCCCCAGTGGCCCTATGGCGATGCCCTCCGCGTCGATGGAATCCTCGTCATAAGACAGCTGATTCAAATTGAAATCATACGGCACATCGGTTGCCGGAATCGTAGTGGGCAGGCCGGTGATGATCTGCCCGTGCGGACCGGTCAGCGGTTTGATATCCTCGATCTTCGCTTTCCCGTTGCCTTGGAGCTTTACCGTGATGATATGCGGGCCGAATTCCGGCAGCGCCCAGGTTTTGCGGAGGACGTTGGTGGAATCCAGGAAGTCCGGCGCGGGACCGCGGTCGGTCACCACATAAAACGTGCCGTGCCGGCAGGGAGCCGGATAGATCCCGGAAAAACCTCCGACTTTGATTTGGTTTCCGTTGTAGGGATCCGTGTAGAGGGTGAACGGGGGTGCCTGCACGCTCACGTCATAGGTGACGGCCTGCGCCTTTGCCGTGGGGGTGAGCAGCAGCAGAGCCCCAGCGGTCATGACGCCCCATGCGGCCCTGTGACCCGCAGTGTTCCTCATTCGGCCCGGCGGGCAGTTTTCCTGACTTCCTTGTGTGAAATGCATAAAGCTGAGCTGGTTACGATGATATGGAACAGACCGGATCCGTGCCTTGCGGTCTTCCGGAGGTGCCCCTGGTCTTGTCCTCACTCTTTCTTATGCGAGATCCCGCTCAATTAAGTATCACCGTGGGAAAAATTCAAATTCCCAAGGATTCTCCTCGAAACAAACGGGTGAATTTCAGCGGACCGCAGCAATATCACCCCTATGAAAGCGCTTCAGCATCAGGCTGTCAGCAGCCGTTACGCCCGGATCAGGGACGGCCTCACTGAAAAAAGCCGGCGTCTGTGGGTGGAATCCGGCCAAGCTCCGGAGCTGGGCTATGGCTGACCCCGGCACCGTAAGGGCAAAGTTGAATGGAATCCGGTGTCAGGGACCCACCACTGACTCCGCTTCGCGTACGAGAATGCGGGCGAACAGCCATTCATATGGATCGCGATGCAACGCGATCCTCATGTCTCCTAACATCGCTGCGCTCAGGAGAGTTTTGGCTTCCGCCAGAGCAGCCCTTGCCGATGCGGGGTCGCCCCTGCGCGCCCCCGCCATGGCCCGCACGGCTTCGCCAGCTGCTCCTGCCATCGCCGGGAGGCGGGGAATCGCGGCTTCCATCAGAGTGATAGCTTCAGCGTCATTCCCATGCCGGAAGGCTGCCAAGCCCTTGGTTAACCGGTGCTCCGACGGATTATTGACCAGTGACGCCACCCTGTCCGCCAGGAGCACCGCCCATTTCAGGCGGGCATCCCGCAACGGGCGGAGACAGATGATTCTCGCAATGAGGTTGAGCGACTGGCCGTCATCCTTGGAGGTGAGCGAAACCAGCAGCGGCTCAAGTTTGTCCGGGGCTGATGAGACGAAGGGCTGGAGAAGCTCTCCGCATAGCTTCTCATAGGCGGCGGCATCGCCCGTTTCCACCAGGAGCGGTGCCAGCCGGCATGCGATTTCCGGACGTTCCCGGTGCGATTCATAAAGAGGACGGCAAAGCCGCGCGGCTTCCTTCCAGTGAACATGCCGGGAGAAAAGATCCACACGGGCAATGTCCTCGGCCAGGTCCGTGCGTTGCAGGAGGAGGTTTTCAATCAGGTCTTCCGCTTCGCGGCTGTCGCCCCCCATCTCCGCCCCGGATTGCAACAGCAGGGCATTCGCGAGCCGCGCCTCCGGAACGGGATTTTCTCCTGTGGGCAGGCCGGAGCTTGTCCGCAGCCTCACGAGTTCCCGGCACAGCTGCACAGCCTCACCGAACCTCCTCCCGGCAACGGCAGCCTCCATTTTAAGCCGGGTGGTAATATAAGGCGAATTCCGTTCCTCGGTCCCCAGACCCTGCAGTTCACCCCGCCGGAGAGTCTCCGCTTCCTCGCGCAGGAGGAGTGCTTCCCGCAGGCGGCCGGTGGACTGATAAGACTGCGCCAAGTCCTGAAGAGCCTGGCAAAGCAGGAGGGTATCCCCTGACCGGACTTGCCGGCGGCGGATGGCCAGCCGCTCCTCCCGGAGGATGAGAGCCTCAGGCAGACTGCCAGAGTCATACAGCGAATTCGACAAGCCCGCCATCATCCTCAGCGACATCATGTCGTCATCGCCGTAAAACAAGCGGCAGTTCCTGAACAGCTCCCGCCGCATCCGGAGCGCTTCGTCCCTGCGGTTCAATCCGTCATAACAAACGGCGACACCGGCCGCCGCCTGAAGCCACTGAAGATTCCGCTCCGGCAGGCGGGTGCGTTCATAATGGGCCAAATCCTCATAAATTTTCAACGAATCCTCCAGCCTGTCGACAACATTATAATAAAACGCCAGGAGCAGCGAGGCGCTCAATGATTTTTCGTGATGGGGGCCTAAAGCTGAGACGTAAAATTCGCGCGTCTTTTCCGCTGAAGGGATGATCTGGCGGGTGAAGCCCAGTGTGTGCAGCGTCCATGAAATCCGCCTTTGAAGATCGATTTTTTCCTCCTGATGACCTGAAAGCCCGTCGTCCAGAGTCGCGAGGGCACGATTGATCGATTCCACGACGGTAATGTCCCTGCTGCCGATGGACGGGTCCGCGTTCCGGAAGACGCCCGCAAAAAATTGGGAAACTGCCTCGGACCCGCGCCGGGCTTCATCGGCGGTCCTGCGGGCCGCCGTCTCATCCGCCGCCTTCTGTTTGGCTTGCTGCTCGGCCCTCCCCGCTTTAAAAGCCAGGGAAGTGCTCACGACCGTGGCGGCGACAAGCACCGTGGCAATCGCGGCACCAGTCCGCAGTACCGCTTTGTGACGGCGCGCGAATTTTCGGAATCGGTACCCGGCGCTGGGCGGTCCCGCCGACACGGGCTCGTCAAAAAGAAAACGCCGGATGTCCATTGCCAGACCGTTGACCGTTTCATAGCGGCGCGACCTGTCTTTTTCTATCGCCTTCATGACGATCCAGTCGAGGTCCGGCTCGACAAGATGGCTGAGCTTTTCCGCACGGCTGTTGCGGGCTTTCGCCACCGCCGTGCGTTCATTACCCGCAAAGGTCATCAGACGGGAGGAGGGCTTTTGGGGTTCGACTTCGCGGATGATGCGGCGCATCTCCTCGTAACCGGCGGAGAGGAGGGTTTTAGTATCAAAGGGCGGGCCTCCGGTCAGCAGTTCGTAAAGCAGAATGCCCAATCCATAGATGTCGCAGCGGGTGTCGGTATCCAATTCGCTGAGGGCAGCCTGTTCGGGACTCATGTAGGCCGGGGTGCCCATGAACTGCTCAAACCGCGTGAGGAGAGTCTTCTCGGTGAGCCGGCCCTGCGTGGCTTTGGCAATTCCAAAATCGATAACCTGCACAACTGGCCGGCCGGCATTGAGGGTGACCATGACATTGGACGGTTTGATATCGCGGTGGATGATCCCCTTCTGATGCGCATGGTTGATGGCCGAGCAGACATCCGCAAACAGCTCCAGCCGCTGGCGGGTGGCGACCTCCTGCTCATCGCAGAACTTTGTAATTGAAATACCCTTCACCAATTCCATCACAAAAAAAGGCCGCCCGTGCGCGGTGGACCCGGCGTCGAGGACTTTGGCGATGTTCGGATGATCCATCATGGCCAAAGCCTGGCGCTCCGCCTCAAACCGGGCGATCACTTCCCGCGTGTCCATCCCCGCCTTGATGATCTTGAGCGCCACGCGCCGCACCATCGGTTCTGTCTGCTCCGCCATCCAGACCGTGCCGAATCCGCCCTCTCCGATTTGCTGGAGCAGGCGGTAACGGCCGATGGTGTCGCCGGACTGTTCGGGCAACTGGTGTCCCCTGTCCGTCAGAAATTCCCTGTACTGCGGCCCGGGGCAGCAGTCCTCCATAAATCCTTCCGCACTCTGGGAAAGAAGCAAGGCCTCCACCCGCGCGCGCAATACCGGCTGGCCTGCACAGGCCTTATCCAAGTATGCCGCCTGTTCCGTTTTGAAAAGTGCGGAGACCGCTTGAAAGAGGTATTCCTCCTGAGTCATCGCCGTGTGGCGAAGATGCCAGTAAAAAGACGCAATTACCAGAAAAAACGGTTCTCCCAAGCTTTCCGTGGTGTGGTTTATTTGAAAAGCAGCAGAGGACTGGTGAAGGCCGCCATGACGGACCACCGGCTGGACCTACACCCGCTATGCGGACGATCTGACTTTTCCGCCAATGGCGAAACCGCGTCCCGCTGCGGCGGTCTGCTGCAATCCCTGCGCCGTCTGTGCACGGAGGAGGGGATTCACGGTCAACGAGAAGAAAACCCGCGTGCAGCGGGCCAATTCAAAGCAGTCCGTCACTGGATAGTGGTCAATCAGCGTCCGAATGTGCCCCGCACCCTGCGCCGGCGTCTGCGCGCCATTCTGCACCAGGCGCGGACCACCGGACTGGCCGCGCAGAACACGGGGAATCATCCGAATTTCCCCATGTGGCTGCGCGGCATGATCGCTTGGGTGTCCTCCACCAATCCGGACGAGGGCCGGCGGTTGCTGGAGGCTTTCAAAGCCTTGAAATAATGCC
Source organism: Verrucomicrobiales bacterium (assembly GCA_028293125.1). Classification (GTDB taxonomy): domain Bacteria; phylum Verrucomicrobiota; class Verrucomicrobiia; order Verrucomicrobiales; family V1-33; genus CAIZWU01. The sequence continues at coordinate 150,109 of JAQGPJ010000089.1, forward strand.
CATTTCCCAAGAATTGTCCGATAGATGCACCGGCAGACCGGCACTGCGTTCCAAAAAATCCTCTGATTGGCTTTTTCCTCCTTGGACTTCATGGCACTGCTTCAAGCCAAAGCGGAGATGCCATCGTGAAATCAGGTGGACATCATGTGGATTTTCTGTGGATTCTTTCCATGCCAATCACCATTGAAAAGCCCAAGGCCACAGCAGGCGGCGGAAAGTCCCATCTTAAAACCGCACCGGCGAAAGGGGATACCAGTGATTCGGGCCGGTTGGCCAAAGCGGTGGAAATCCGCTCCCGGATCGAGGAGCTGCAGAGGGAACTTGAAAGTTTGCATGCCACAGGCACTCCCAAAGTGGTCCTGGCTGAGCTCCATGACGGGAGAAGCGGCCGCATTGATGCCCGGAAGGTCGCCGAGTTCATGGGCGTGGCGCTCAAACCGCTCTCGGAAAGCCTGGGGCTGAACTACAAGGCCGTGCACCGCAGCCCTTCGGCACCCGGCTTTCAGAAAGCGCTTCGTCTGGTGAAGCGCCCGCTGGAGCTGCTCCATGGATTCTTCGGACCGCCCGAATCCATCCGCGCCTGGCTGAACACGCCGCACCCGGACCTTGATGGAGCCACCGCGCTGGAGACCATCCTCGAAGGCCGGGCCGATGCGGTGGGGATGATCCTCGAAAACGCTTGGAATGGAGTTCCGGTCTGATGGTGCGCGGTGCCAAACTCAGCACCGCTCTCTCCAAAGCTGGCCTTATTGCGGGGCATGGCCCGTGGTCACGCATTGTCGGATTCCGTCATCTGTTGTCAGCTCCCGGAGGAGAAAAGGGCGCACCGCAGCCGCTTTGGGGTGGCGCGGCGGGCATCCACGGAGCCCGATTCACGCCCAAGGGAGGATTTGATTCGGTGTATCTCGCGGAGGAGCCGGTCACGGCCCTCCTCGAAGTGCAGGCCTTGGTGGTAATTTCCGGAGGACTTGTTCCACTGCGCACCGCCCGTTGGGCTCTGGTGACCGGGGATGGAATCGTAAGCAACGTGCTTGACCTGACCTATGCCTCCATTCTGAAAGCGCTGGGAACCACGGAGCAGGAAATGACGGGGGCATGGGCCCGGGCAACCTATCCTCCCACCCAGGAGCTCGCCCGGGCAGCCTACGATTCCGGCCGCATCACGGGCATCAAGTACGGCTCCGCCAAGCATCCGGGCGGCACAAACCTCATGGTTTTCTCCGACCGCCTTGTGCCGCCCTCGACAGACTATCTGGAGGTCCATGATCCCCATGGACATTTGGCTCAGCGCCTCGGCGGTTAAGATTTCCCCGCCGGGGCGCCGCTCCGGCCCGGCAGGGGCACCCTGAAAATGTGATTTCCCGAATGAAATGGCGTGCTTATGGGCGAATGAGAGCATTTATTTCTCCCAATGCCGCAGCCCCCAAACCGCCTCAGCGGCGTGAGCGGCGTCTTTTGCCGGCCAGCAGCAGTCCGGTGGCGGCAAGGAACGTCAGGGAGGCAGGCTCCGGAACGCTGGGGGAGCCAATCACGTCCAGTTCCGTGTATCCTGTGTAGCCATTCTCAGGTGCGGGGCTGTTGAAGGTGAACCGGATTTCGTCAACCCCGGTGGCGATGAAATCACCGGAATCATTGGTCAGGACCGTCCGGGTGGCGGACTGGAGATTGGCGTCCACGGCGGGATTGAAGTTGACGGTGGGCAGATCGATGAAGGCGCTGCTGCCCAGCATCGAATAGGCCACCGTGTAAAGCTGCTGGTCGCGTCCATTGTCATTCCAGCCGCCATAGACGGCGATGCTGGAGATATTGAATCCCAGAGGGTTGGCGGCGATGTTGAGCGAATAGGTGACGAAGGTGCCGGTGTCGGCCGCTCCGCCGCCGAGGCCGAAAATCAGATGGGTGCGGTCGGCGGCGCCGCCGGGCTCGGTGATGGCTCCGTAAGTCCCGTCGGTCAGAACCGGCAGACCGCCGGAGATCTCCGTGGCCGCGAAATTCCCCCCGGATGCGCTCGGCGTCATGCCATTGATGAGGTCGGTGGAGGAAACGCTGTAGGAGGGCGTGAAGGTGGAGCCCACGCCGCCGGCGCCGACTTCGTTGTTGGTGGAGAAAACAACGGCTGCCGGGGCGGAAAGCGCGCTCAAAAGCAGAATGGCGGAGGAGATGGGGAACTTCATGGAATTATGATTAAACGATTGTCCCCAAAATGCATCCTGAAATTTTCGGAATACCGCCATTTGAGATTAAAATATGTAAAATCCCCGCCTGTTCCGCCGGAACTTTTTCCCACAAGGCTGCCGAACGCTCAGGCGGAGACCACCTCGCCGAGTGCCGAGGTCTTGTTGACGATCAGGTCGTGCTCCTTCGCGCGCTGGGCGAAGAGCTGGAAGTGGGGCGTCTGCCGGTGGGCTTCCAGTGCGGCAAAGTTGTCATAAAGCTCGGCCAGCGTGAACACATTCGGCCGGTCGGTCAGACGCGCCACCTCAAAGCGGCGGCAGCCCGGCTCCTTGGTCCGGGCGTCCTCCGCGGCTTCGGTCATGAAGCGCAGAAAATCCTCCACGCGGTCCGGGTTGACTTCGACAGTGACGATAAGGGAGGTCATCATGCCGTCCAGCAGAGGGCGGTGGGCGCGGCTTTGCAAGGGGAGGCAGGACGGGAGCCGCAAGCGGCGGGGCGGGGCACCGCAGTTTCATCCTGGCTGACCGTTTGTTTCAATTTCCGCCTGACTCCCGGCCATTGTCCGCTGATTTGTCCTTGCCCGCGCCGCCGGCCCCGGCTTGCTGGCCCCCATCCGTTTTTTGTCCGATTTTACCCAACCCCCGCCCGCCCGCCGCCCCTATGATCACTGAAGCCCGGATCCTCGATATCCTCCGCACCGTCAAATATCCCGGTTTCAGCCGGGATGTGGTCTCCTTTGGCCTGATCCGGGGCGTCACTGTGAACGGCAGGGACGTCACCGTGCATTTCACTCTCGCGGTGCGGGACCCGCAGATCCCCCGGCAAATCCACGAAAGCGCCATGCGGGCGCTGGAGGCCGAGCCCGGCATTGGCAAAGTGGAGCTGAATTTCGATATCAAGGAACCCGAGGCCCCCGCCGGCACTGTGGGCCGGGCCAGCATCACCGGCGTCAAAAACATCATCGCCGTGGCCAGCGGCAAGGGCGGCGTGGGGAAATCCACAGTGGCCACCAACCTCGCCATCGCCCTCGCGCGGTCGGGAGCCAAAGTGGGACTGTGCGACTGTGACCTGTATGGTCCCAGCATCGGCCTCATGCTGGGCACCACGGAGCACCCCATGGCCACCGAGGACAACCAGATCATCCCCATTGAGGCCCACGGGCTCAAACTCATGTCCATGGCCTTTCTGCTGGATGACGCCTCGCCCGTGATCGTGCGCGGACCGCTGGCCACCCGGTATGTGCAGCAGTTTCTGCGGCAGACGCAGTGGGGGGAACTCAATTATCTCGTGCTCGACCTGCCCCCCGGCACCGGGGATATCCAGCTCAGCATTGTGCAGACGGTGGCGGTGGACGGTGCCGTGATTGTGACCACTCCGCAGGAAGTGGCCCTCATCGATGCCCGCAAGGCCTCCTCCATGTTCGCCAAGGTGAATGTCCGCGTTCTGGGGCTGGTGGAGAATATGAGCTACTTCCTGTGCCCCTCCGACGGCGTGCGGTATGACATTTTCGGCTCCGGCGGCGGGGAAAAGGAGGCGGCGCGGCTCAAGGTTCCCCTGCTGGCGCAGATTCCCATCGACATCCCCACCCGCACCGGCGGCGATGAGGGCCGTCCGGTGGCTTTGACGGATTCAGCGGTGGCCGCGTCCTTCGCCGAACTTGCCGGCAAGGTGCGCTCCCTGCTGACTGTCAGCGGCTGACGCCTGACAGCTGCCTGAAGTTCTGCCAGCATCGGGGCGCTTCCTTCAATCCGCCGCACCCCGCCGCGCCTTCCACCCCGTGCCGTTGGCCGGGCAGGGAAAGGCCGGCTGCCCATGGAGCCATGGACACCGGCAGGCCATGACATGCCAAGGCCTGCGGAACGCGCCGGGATTGGACCCGCCGGGGGAAGCTTCTACGCGAATGCGTGGACTTTTCGTCAGCCCACGCCTTTTCTCTGATGGACGAAAGGGCTTTGCCATTCCTAAAACCGCCTGTTAAAGAGTTTGAAACCATTAAAAAGTAATTATATTTATAGAATATTTAATGATGTAAAAATTTAACGGAAATGGCGTTAATAGTATTGACCGTTTTCCACGAAATTCCGGATGCTGGGCTCACGGGGCTTTAATTGGCTGCCTTCCGACATACCCCCAAGGGGCTGGAAATCAGGCGGAAGTCCCGTTTACCCCAAGCAATCCTCATGAAAAACAGCCGTATTCAAACGCTTCTGGGCGTGGTCGTCTCCGTGGTGGGACTGGACCAGGCCGCTCATGCCCAATTCAACACCCTCGAGACATGGGGGAACGCCTCAGGCACCACGCCGGAGGCCTCCTTCACCCAAAACGCCGGCACCATCGCCATCACGGCGGGCGGGCAGGACTTTTATGGGACTTCGGACCAAGGGGCCTTCCTCTGGAACAATACCGGCACCATGACCACCGCGGCGGATTTCACGGCCTCGGTGCGGCACGTGGGCACCACCAATCCCGCTCCCGAATGGGGACGGGACGGCATCATGGTGCGCGCCACTCAGGCGGCGGGCACCCTGTCCGCCACTGACGCCTACTGGATGGCCACCCGGAAATCCAATGGCCAACTGGTCATCAACCGCCGCTCCACTGTCGGCGGGCAGACCTACCGCGCCACCGATATCGGCAACGCCGCCGTGAATTTCGACAGCGACGACAACGATCAGGCGCTGGCCACCGGGGATGTGCGCAGCACCCCCATCTTTCTGGCTGCCGGCCGCTCCGGCAACCGGCTCTACAGCGGCTTCGCCCTCGATCTCGGAGGCGGAGTGCCGGGGCGCTGGGTTGAAAAGTGGTCCACGGAGGCGGAGACCGTAGTCTCCGAACTTCAGGGCGGCAAGGAGGTGGTGGTGGGGTTGGCCCACCAGTCGCACCCGCAGACCATTTCGCCCGATGAAAATGACATCAACACCGCGACCTTCGACAACTGGTCATATACCGGCACCTTCAATGCAGAGCGTTTTGGCCTGGCCGCCGGCAATGACACTTGGCAGATCGCTGGCACTGTGCATGGCGACCCGGCCACCGGTCAGGTCCTCGGCTCCGCCTATGTAAGCGAGAATGGCGCGGCCACAAGTGAGCCTGTGAAATGGACGCTCTCGGTCTATCCGAGCTCATCCTTTGTGCCGAAATTCGGCACCTCCGGCGCGCGGAAGGACCCCACCCCCATGGATCCCAACTCCCCGCTGCTGGTCTCCAGGGACAATTTCCGCCAAGGCGGCCCCGGCTCCGCCGCCGGTCTGACCGCGGACATCTATCTTAATCCCTCCGACCGGGGCAAAGCCGCCAACACCGGCAATCTGGCAGGGAATCTGGCTCTGATGACCGCCGAGGGCACCACCAAAACCTCCACGGTCATTCCTCAAGTCCTCTGGAACAACACCAGCTATCCGCAGAATGAGCAGGGTGAGAACATTTTCGCCAAGGCGTTCAATGACACTCTCTTCACAGGCCAGGAGGACAACTACGGGGTGGAGATGAAGGGGCAGATCTTCATTCCTGCGGACGCCGACCGCAACCAGCCGGACCTGCCGGGCGAGTTCATCCTCTTCAAGGACGGAACCGATGACTTCACCTATCTGGAGATCGACGGGAAGCCGCTGTTCAACGACAACGACTGGACCGGCGTCACCTCCACGGACAACGCCGGCGGCCATGTGACCGTTTTCGATGTCAGCGATCCCAAGTACAACGACGGGGAATGGGTTCCTTTCCGCATGATCATGTGGGAAGGCGGCGGCGGCGACAACACCGCGCTCTACTGGAGCGTGACCGACGGGAAGAACGGCGCGGAGCCTCTCTTCAACCAGGAGTCCGTGCCCGGCACCTTCGGCAATCTGCAGCCGAAGACCGGCGTGGTCAATTCCCGCAAGGATCCCACTCTGATGCAGCCGGAGGATCTGGTGCCGGCCTCCGATTTCCGCCATCCCGCGGATGGTGGCGGCACCGCGCCGGGCCTGAAGGCCGATATTTTCCTGGGCGGCAATCCCGGCAATCTGGATGCCATCAACAACCTGGTGCAGGGCGCTCCGGCCAGTTCCGTCATTCTGCCAAACATCTTCTGGCACAACTCCGCAGGACAGGTGAATTATCCCTCCACCGGCCAGGGCACCAATGTCTTCGGGGATGCCGGGGCCACGCTGGAGGGCGATGCCAATTCCGGATACTCCAACTACGGTGTCAACCTGACCGGGGAAATCTTCATTCCCGCCAAAGCCCAGCGCACCGCCCTGCCGGTGACGGGCGGCGACAAGCTGATTCTCTTCAAGGACGGGGTCGATGACTTCACCTATCTGGAGGTGGATGGCCAAGTGCTCATCAGCGACAACGACTGGACCGGAATCAACTCCACGGACAACGCCGGCGGTCAGGTCAGCCTGATGGATGTCAGCGATCCCAAATTCGACAACGGCGCGTGGGTGCCCTTCCGCATGACCACCTGGGAAGGCGGCGGCGGCGACTCCGGTGCTCTTTACTGGAGCGCCCGCGACACCAACGGCACCTTTGGCATCGCCTCTGTTCCCGGCACCACCGCCCCGGCCTTCCAGGCCACCGGCACCGCCCAGATCGGCTCCGACACGGAAAGCGGCCGCTTCGGAACCATTACCCTGCCGGCCGGTGACTGGCTGACCGTGCTGGATGTCGCCAACACCGGCACCTCCCGGCAGCGGCTCTCGACGGTCACGGTCACGGGAGTTCCCAGTGGCCCGGCCCCTGAAGTCACCGGCTTGAGCTTCAACCCCGCCACCACGGTGCTGAACCTGAGCTTCACCTCCGAGGCCGGCAGCCAGTATGCGCTGGAGTACACCATCGGCTTCCAGGCTGCGGGACTCCCCGCCTCCGCGGCCAAATGGAATGTGGTGCCTTCGCACTCCGCCATCACCGGCGCGGCCGGCACCACGGCCATCGCCCCGCTGACCGTCAGCACCCTGGTGACTCCCGGCGGCCTGCTGCCCGATGCCAGCAAAGCCTTCTTCCGGATCCGCAAACTGTAATCGTCCGGCAGGTTCGTTCCGGGGCTCAGGGATGCCATGGCGTCCCTGAGCCCCTTGTTGTTACTATCCGAATTTCAGTAAGCATTGGGGAAATTTCAGCATGGGTCCCTTCGGCGGGTTTGGAATTCCCAGCCTTAAAGGGGCACAACATCGCAGGTTGAAGCACTTGTCCCAAGCTGCCCTGGGGCGGCCCTCCAGGCCTGAAAACCGCAACCATTTCTTATCTCAAATATGAAATCAGGGCGGCCTCCCGATAAGGTCCTTCAACTGGTCTGAAACACATATCCGAAGGCGTGCCCATGGGCTGCTATGGTTCGCGCTTTTGGAGACGGGTTTTTGTTGGCGGGGACTCCCTTGGTTGTCCGCTGAAAATGTATTAAAATAACGCCAGCCCGTTTTTCCCCAACGGTGGACTGTGGATAAAATGCAAATAGGAGCCCCCGGTTGACGCGGGCGTGGCTTTGTGCGGATAGCTTGGCCGCATGGAAATCAAGAAGGCTATCATCACGGCGGCTGGGAAAAACCAGCGCACCTTGTCGCTCCAGTCGCTGGTGGACCGGGACGGCACGGGAAAAACCGCGCTGGCCATCCTTGTGGAGGAGATTCTGCGGGCGGGCATCGGGACCATCGGCGTGGTGATCAGCCCCGGGGATGAGGCCGCCTACCGGGCCGCCGCCGGAGCCCATGCGGGCCGGCTTACTTTCATCGTCCAGCCGGAGCCTCTGGGCTACGCCCATGCCATCCACTGCGCGGCCGGCTTCTGCGGGGACGACGCCTTCCTGCTGCTGGTGGGCGATCATCTTTACCTCAGCGCCACGCAGAAAGGCTGTGCGCAGCAGCTGGTGGAGACGGCCCAGGCGGAGAACTGCTCAGTCTCCGCGGTCCAGTCCACCCACGAGAGCAAGCTGCCCTACTACGGTGCCGTGGGCGGCATGCTGGTCCATGCCGCGCGGAGACTGTATGAGGTGTCCACGGTGCTGGAGAAGCCCACCCCCACGGAGGCCGAGCAAAAGCTGGTGGTGCCCGGACAGCGGGCCGGCTATTACCTGTGCTTCTTCGGCATGCATGTGCTGACCCCCGCGGTGCCTAAAATTCTGCACTCCCTGTTCGCGGCGGGCGGTCCGGTGAATTTCCGCGCCGCGCTGGCGGCGCTGGCGGTCCAGGAACGGTACTTGGCCTGTGAACTGGAGGGCCGGCGCTATGATTTCGGGGTCAAATACGGTCTGCTGAATGCCCAGCTGGCCCTATGCCTGGCCGGTCAGGACCGGGATGAGGTTCTGACCAATCTGGTGGAACTCCTCGCCACCAACGCCCGCTGAACCCGCTTCCCATGGCTTTTCCGGAACTCACCGATCTGATCACCTCCCCGGATCCGCGGATCCGCAATGCGTCGCTGGACGCGCACTGCGCGGACCTGACTTTTGCCAGTCTGCTGGAGGAGGCGGACAAACTGGACGCCTTCCGCCGCCGCAGTGAAAACCTGTATGAGCGGGTGCGGGCCCTGTTTTTCCTGGCCTCCCTGCACCGGTTCCATCTGCCCTCCCGGACGGAGCTGCCGGCGGGCGGGCGCATTCCCTTCCACGGTTATGAACTGCTGCTGGACCGGCGGTTCGAGGAGGCCATCGACACCTTCCTGACCACGTGGCGCCGGGAGGGGCCGGGCGACGCCCTGGCCAGTGCCCTGGCGGCGGCCTATCACCGGTTGGCGTTCCAGACGCTGGCCGATCAGGTGCGGCGCAGCGTGCGCACGGTGCGCGGGAATCAGTGGATGTTCCGCATGGGGCATCCCAAGGACCAGCCGCTGCGGGTACGCCCGGAACTGCTGACGCCGGATGCGGACGGCTCGTTCCCCATTCTGCGGGAGCGCACCCCGGTGCGCATGGACCTGACGCACTCCGCGTGGAGCGACATCTTTTTCCTCGGCATGGATTTCCCCGAGGGCGCGCGGGTGCTGAATGTCTCCGTGGATCTGGGGGTTCATGGACGGGACAGCGCCACCCAGCCGCCGGTGAGCGCCTGGCTGCGGGTCATTGAGGAGCCGGTGCTGCGGCTGGTCAGTGTGGACCTGGGAGCGCGGGCGGATATCAACAACCTCGCGGAGGTGTTCGATTTCGCACGGGACTATCTCGGCCTGCTGAAGGCGGCGGTGATCGCCTCCGGTCTGGTGCCGCCGGGCATCGAGGGCTCCGGGGCCTCCCTGACGGATCTGCTGGAGCAAATGCTGGGGCCGGGCCGCGGGCTGGAGCTGGTATCCAGTGTGAATGACATCCCCAAGGGCTCGCGCTTGGCAGTGTCCACCAATCTGCTGGCGGCGCTCATCGGCGTGTGCATGCGGGCCACGGGGCAGGCCGAATCCCTGACCGGGCCGCTTCTGGAAAGCGAGCGCCGCCTTATTCTCGCCCGCGCCCTGCTGGGGGAATGGATCGGCGGCTCCGGCGGCGGCTGGCAGGACAGCGGCGGCGTGTGGCCGGGCATCAAGCTCATCGAGGGCACCGTCAGCGGCCCGGACGATCCGGAATACGGCATTTCGCGGGGCCGGCTGATGCCGCGCCACCATGTGCTGGACCGCAGTGAAATCCCGGATTCCGCCCGGCGGCGGCTGCAGGACTGCCTGGTGCTGGTGCACGGCGGCATGGCCCAGAATGTGGGACCCATCCTGGAGATGGTGACCGAAAAATACCTGCTGCGCTCCGCCGCCGAGTGGAGCGCGCGCCAGGAGGCGCTGGGATTTCTGGACGCCATCGTGTCCGCGCTGGGGCAGGGGGACATCGCCAAGGTGGGGGCCGTCACCACCCGGAACTTCGAGGGGCCCATCCAGGCCATCGTGCCTTGGGCCTCCACTTATTACACCGAGCGCCTGATCGCCCAGGTGCGGGAGGAGTTCGGAGCCGATTTCTACGGCTTCTGGATGCTGGGCGGCATGTCCGGCGGGGGCATGGGCTTCATGTTCGCGCCGGAGCGGAAGGCGGAGGCCCAGCAGCGGCTGCAGGCCATCATGTCCTCCACCCGCCGGGGGCTGCAGCACGCCTTGCCGTTCGCCATGGAGCCGGTGGTCTATGATTTCTCCATCAATGAGAACGGCTCCTTCGCGGATCTGCTGCACGGGCGGGAGTCGCTGATGCCGTCGGGGTATTATGCCCTGACGGTGCCGGCGCTGGTGCGCCGGGACTGGCGTACGCTTTCCCCGCAGGTCCGGCTGGAACTGGATAAATTCGCAGCCGCCTGCCGCACCCGGCCGGAGCTGAGCGGCATGGTGCAGACCCTCTTCGATGCCCTGCTGCCGCGGCTGAAAACCGGGGCCGCGGAAAGCAGAGTGCTGGCGGACCTGCTGGCGGAGAACGGATTCGACGCCACCCAGCATGAGCGAATCCGCGCCGATCTGCAGGCCGGGCGCATCGGGCTGTCGCAGAACCGGCTGCCGGCCAGCGCGGTGATCAGCGATGTGCCGCCGTCGGATGTGCAGGATTTCAGCCGGTCCCGTCCGGAGGCCGCCGGGCTGCGGGAAACCGGCCTGGCCGCCCTCCGGGACGGCACCGTGGCCGTGCTCAGCCTGGCGGCGGGCGCGGGTTCCCGGTGGACCCAGGGCGCAGGGGTGGTGAAGGCCCTGCATCCCTTCGCCAAACTGGGAGGCCGCCACCGGACCTTTCTGGAGACCCATCTGGCCAAGAGCCGCCGGCTTTCAAACCAGTGCGGCACGTTCATTCCGCATCTGTTCACCACCAGCTACCTGACCGATGGACCGGTGCGGGGGTTTCTGAAGGAATGCGGCAACTACGGCTATGCCGGCCCGCTGCTGCTGAGCCCCGGCAAAAGCGTGGGCCTGCGGCTGGTGCCCACCGCGCGGGATCTCCGCTTCGCCTGGGAGGAAATGCCCCAGCAGCGGCTCGACGCCCAGCAACAGAAGGTCCGCGACAGCCTGCGCACCGCCCTCATTGGCTGGGCCACCGGCACCGGCGAGGCCACGGACTACACGGACAACCTGCCGCTCCAGTGCCTGCACCCCGTGGGCCATTGGTATGAGGTGGCGAACCTCCTGCTCAACGGCACCCTGACCGAACTGCTGCGGCAGCGTCCGCAGCTGAAAACCCTGATGCTGCATAACATCGACACCCTCGGCGCCGATGCCGACCCCGTGATGCTGGGCCAGCACCTGGAAAGCGGGGCCGGCCTTACCTTCGAGGTCATCACCCGCCGTCTGGAGGACCGCGGCGGCGGTCTGGCCCGCGTCAATGGCCGCCCGCGCCTCGTGGAGGGCCTGGCCATGCCGCGGGAGGAGGAGGAGTTTGCCCTGACCTATTACAACTCCATGACCACCTGGATCGACTTGGACCAGCTGCTGACCGCGTTCGGACTGACCCGGAGCGACTTCCAGCCAGGCGTGCCCGTCGGGGACCGGATCCCCGCCGCCATCCGCGGTCTGGCTGCAAAAATGCCCACCTACATCACCCTCAAGGAGGTCAAAAAACGCTGGGGGCACGGGCAGGAGGATATCTTCCCCGTCACCCAGTTCGAAAAGCTCTGGAGCGACATGTCCGCCCTGCCGGAGATCGACACCCGTTTCCTCGTCGTCCCCCGGTCCCGCGGCCAGCAGCTGAAGGATCAGGCCCAGCTGGACGGCTGGCTGCGGGATGGCTCCGCCGCCTATGTGGAGTCGCTTTGCCAGTGGGAGTGATGACAGGCCATGCCAGGACAGGGATGGGCTTGAATCCAGAGAAGCAGCGATGGCGATCATTTTAAACGGGCCATGAAGCGTTGAGTTCAAAACACGCCTTCCCGCGCATGGGAAAGGAGGAAAAGGCAAGGTGCCGGTCAGGGGGCGTGGAGTTTTCAACGCCGCCGGTGGTGAATGGAGAAAATTAGCGGATTTGAAGGCGGCATGGTGAAACGGGAGTTCCGCCGCGCGCGTTTCACCGGTTGACCACGCGCCACCGCCATGACCACCACCGAATCGCCCGTCACGGCAAAATTTCCGCTTTCGTTGCTTTTTCGGGGTTCCTCCTATGCCCGCTGGCTGATGGCGGCGGTCCTCCTGGCCGGTGACGTTCCGCTGCCAGCGGTGGAACAACCCGGCACCCCCGTCGATTTTGACGTGGCTCTCATGCCATTCCTCGAAGCGAACTGCATCCGTTGCCATGGCGGAACGAAGCAGAAAGGGGACTTTCGGATTGATACACTGACGCGCGATTTCGCTTCGCCGCTGGCGGCGGCGAAGTGGGGAGACGTGAGGGAGCGCATGAGCTCAGGCGAAATGCCGCCGGAGAATGAGACTCAGCCGGAGCCAGAGGAGGCGGCGCGCGTGACGGCATGGATCACGGCACGGCTGAAGGAGGGCGAAGCGGCGCGCATGGCGGCACGCGAGCGCATCACGCTCCACAAACTCACGCGCGGGGAATATGCCTTCACCATCCGCGACCTGCTGGGCGTGACCTTCGACGCGGCCGATCCCAAAGGACTGCCGGAGGACCCGGACTGGCAGGGCTTCGAACGCATTGGCTCCGTGCTGACGCTTTCGCCGGCGCATGTGGAGAAATATTGGGCGGCGGCGGAGGCGGTGCTGGACGAAGCGATGCCTGCGGCAGCGCCAAAAACAAAGCACGACCGCCGGGACGTGTGGGATTTGCGCTATCACGGACAGCAGCGGGAAAAAGCCGAAAAGCTGGGCGTGGCGGACCGCGCGCGCGTGGAGCTTTGGCCCAATGACAGTCTGTCCGTGGGAGGGGATTTTCCGGTGACAGGAGAGTATCGGATGCGCATCAGGGTCAGCGGCATGAAGCCGCCCAAAGGGCGCGCGCCGCACCTTTCCATTTACGCGAAGGGACTGGACAGGATGCTTTTCGAGCAGGACGTGGCAACGGCCGAGGACCAGCCGGCGACGCTGGAGTTCACGTTTCACCTCCCGGCGGGGGATCACGATCTGCGGCTCACGTGCGACGCGCCGGGCCCGTCGAATCTTCCCCGCCATGGCCGCTTCGATCCCGGCCGGTTCTTCACGACGATCCGTGAATCCGATGTCGGGCGGCAGCCGTGGCAATACAAGCTGACGGACGAGGAGGGCGTGCCCATCCGGCCATTTCTGATTCTGGACTTTGTGGAGATTGAAGGGCCGCTGCAGTCGTCGTGGCCGACTCCGGCGCACCGGAGATATTTCGCCGGGAACATCAACAGCCCGTCAGGCGTGCGGGAAACCGTGGAGCGTTTTGCCGAACGCGCGTTTCGACGCCCGGTGCGGCCGGACGAGATTGACCGGCTCGTCCAATTGGTCGCGAGCGAGGTTGCGGAAGGTGAAAACCCTGAAGCCGCGGTGAAGACGGCTTTCGCCGCGGCGTTGTGCGCCAAGGATTTTCTTTACCTCGTCGAAGGCTCGCCCACCCGGGCCGACACCAGTCTGAACGATTGGGAACTCGCGTCGCGCCTCTCCTATTTCCTTTGGAGCACGATGCCGGACGACCGGCTGTTCGACTTGGCGCAGAGCAATACACTGCACGAACCAGCCGTATTGCGCGGTGAGGTGGCGCGGATGCTGAACGACCCGAAGGCCGTGCGGTTCGCCACTGGTTTTCCCCGTCAGTGGCTGCAGTTGAAGAACGTTGGAAAATTTCCGCCGGACAAAAAACTGTATCCCGATTATGACGCGCATCTGGAAAAAAGCATGGTCGCGGAAAGCACGGAGTTTTTCCGCGAAGTGCTGGAGAAAAATCTCAGCGCTCGGGCGTTTTTGGATTCGGACTGGACCATGCTGAACGCGCGGCTGGCGGAGCACTACGGCATAACGGACGTGAGTGGGGACGCGTTTCAACGCGTGTCCCTGCGCCCCGGGGATCAGCGCGGCGGCCTGCTCACTCAGGCGGGCGTGCTGAGTCTCACGTCGGATGGCCAGCGGCACCGCCCGGTCCATCGGGGCAAGTGGGTGCTGGAATCCATCTTCAACAAGCCGCCCCCGCCCCCGCCCGCCAATGTTCCGGCCATCGAACCCACACCCGCCGGCCAGCCCAAAGCGACGCTGCGCATGAAGCTCGACGCGCATAAAAGCGACGCCAACTGCGCCGGGTGTCACCGCAGGATAGATCCGCTGGGATTGGCGTTTGAAAACTACGACGCCATTGGCCGCTGGCGCACGGAGGAGGCGGTGCGTGATGGCGATGGCGCGAATCCGAAGGTGGACGCCAGCGGGGTGCTGCCGGACGGCAGGAGTTTCGCCGACGCCGCCGGGTTGAAGCGGTTGCTGGTGGCGGACACTGATAAATTCGCCGCGGCCTTGATCGAAAAGCTGGCCACCTACGGGCTGCGCCGCGCCATGACGGTGGACGACCGCCGCGCCCTGGCCGCGCTGGCTGCCGAAAGCAGGGGGAACGATTACCGACTGCGGGAAATGGTGGAGGCGGTGGCGTGTTCGGAACTTTTTCAGAAACGGTAAGGACAATCCCATGAGCAACATCATCACCCAACGCTGGCTCCTGAACCGCCGCCATTTCCTGCGCGGCCTTGGCACCGCAGTCGCGCTGCCCCTGCTCGATTGCATGCAGCCGCTGCGCGCCGCCGCCGCCGCCGCGGAAGCCGCCAAGCCGCGCCGCGCCGTGTTCGTCTACATCCCCAACGGGGTGAACGTGCTCACGTGGCAGATCACCAAAGGGGGACGCGATTACGAATTCCCGGAGCCGATGCGGTCGCTGGAAAAGCATCGGGCGGATCTGACGCCGATCAGCGGATTGCATCACCCCGGCGGCCTGGGCACGGCGCACGTCTGTGGCGACCTGTGGCTCACGGGCGCGAAGCTGAGCCAGGAGGGCGGTGCCTACCGCAACAGCGTCTCAGCCGATCAGCTCATGGCCGAGGTCACTTCGATGCAGACGCGGTTTCCTTCACTCGAACTTTCGCTTGCCGGCGGCACGGGCGCTCCGGGCAACGTCATCAACACGCTGTCCTGGTCGCGCGACGGCATCCCGCTGCCCGCCGAGGACAATCCGCGCCACGTCTTTGACCGGCTGTTCGGGGAGGAGAAGGGCGGCATTGTCCCGCGCCGCCGCAGTTTGAACCGCCGCCGCAGCGTGCTGGATGCGGTGCTGGAGGACGCGCGTTCACTGCGCCGGGAAATCGGCGGCGGGGACCGCGTCAAACTCGATGAGTACCTCACCGCGGTCCGTGAGGTCGAGGTGCGCACTGAACGGCTGGACGCTTGGCTTAATGTGCCGAAGCCCCGGCTTGAACCCGGGGTAAGCGGGCGTTTTCAGCGCGATGTCTCCAAACAGCAGGCAGGTGACTATTACCGGACCATGTATGATCTCATCGTCCTCGCGCTGCGCACGGACATGACGCGCGTCGTCACCTACATGAGCGGCACCGAGGGGAATGGACTCGCCATCCCCGAGATCGGCATCACCCAGACGCGGCATGAGCTTTCGCATCACAACGGCGATCCGGAAGTCATGGCCCGCCTGAGCAGAAGCGACGCCTTCATCACCGAACAATTCAGTTACTTCCTCGATCAATTGACCGCCGCGCGCGACGGCGATGAACCGTTGCTGGACCGCACGATGGTGCTCTTTGGCAGCGGCATGAGTTACGGCCACAGCCATGGCAATGCGAACCTGCCCACCATCCTCGCCGGTGGACGCGGGCTCGGTTTCAAACACGGGCGGCACATTGATTACAACCTGCCGCGGATCGGCCAATACAACACCGCCAATGCGGGCGCGCACTACGGTCTCTGCGGCAAGCCGGTGGATGACAAGGCGCGTCTGAGCAATCTGCTGCTCACCATGCTGCAGAAAATGGAGGTGAGGGCGGAGCAGTTTGTGGACAGCCTGGGGGCGGTGTCGGAGGTGGTTTGAATCACGAATCCGGAATGAGCCATGGCGGACTTCCCTCGCTGCGGACGCAGCGCGGTGCCCGGCACCGGCCAGCATGGAATCCCGTATGAAAAGAACTTTGATCACGCCGTCCATGGAAAAGCCGCGCCGGAACCTTTTGCACCTGTTACTATCACCGCTCGTCATTCTGCTGGCGTCGTTGTTCAATGGTATGGCCGCCGAGCCGGCATCCACTCCCTGGCAGTTGGAGCGCGGCCGCTTCCCTCCGGAGAGCTCGGCACTGTATCTCGCGGGCGAACTGATCCTTGTGGATCACGTCAACCGCACCGGCCAGCTCCGCCCGGACCGCCGGAGCGACCAGCGCACCGACGACTATGACCGCGCGCTGAGCTTCACGATGCTGCCCTACGGCACGCTGCGCTACCACGGTGCGCCCGCCGAGCTGCGCGACATTCCCATCGGCACGCATTTGCACGGGCAGTTTTATTTCGACGCGAAAGGCATGCCCGTAAAAGGCGGCTCCGGGCTGGCGCTCCTGCTGGAGGACGACTTCAGCTTTCACCAGCGCCGGCAGCGCGCATGGCGGCTCGACACCGTGAACCTGGACAAAGGCCAAATCAGCGTCACCGGCCTCCCGCCCGCGGATAACCAAGCCGGCGAAAAGCCAACCGTTTTCAAAGTGAACCCCGCCACGCGCGTGTGGAAAGACCGTGGTTTCGGCGCGCTCAGCGACCTCGCCCCCGGGCAAAACATTCTCTTTAACATCACCGCGGCCACCCTCAAAGGGCCGGGCCTCGTCACCGACATCTGGCTTGACGACGAGAGCCGGCGTCTCGCGGCCGCCCGGCAGAATGAATGTCACCGCGCCTATCAGAAATCGCACGGCCTCCCGGGCTGGATTGACGCCGTGGACAACGGGGAAGCCGTCATCACCGTGACGCTGTTCGGCGGCTTCGATCCCGGACTGAAGGAGGATTTCAAACCCAGGACGCGCGTTGCCGTGCTTGTCGCCGAGGAGTCCCTGCGCACCTACGACCAGCTGAACGACCGCATGTATGGCGAACTCCTTGAAAGCAAAGCCTGTCCCGCCGTTCCCGGCGGCGGCGGCCTGCAGGTTGTCATCAAAGTCGAAAACCTGCTCGAAGGCTTCCGTCCCCGCCGCATCGTCCGCGTGCTCGCTGAAGCATGGCCGCTCGATGACAATCCGTGGGAGGAAAACCTCTATCCGGGCGACAACCGGGTGAAATGAAGCCCCGCGAAACCAATTGATCCCACCTTTATGAACCACCGGATCCTCTCCCGCCCCGTCAATGCCCTCGTCCTGCTGCGCGCCGGCGTGGTGCTGCTGCTTCCCGGCACCGCGGCTGTGCGGGCGCAGGAGAAGGAGAAAGAGAAGGACGCGCGGCCCTTTGCCGTGGAGGAAACGGCGGAACGCATCTCGCTGCGCGGGACGGCGCTGGAGGCCTCCATCAAGAAGCGGGGCTATGTGAGCGGTGTTGAAAAAGGCAGCTTTTTGGACAGAAAAACCGGCGCGCGTGATGCCGGCTTCGGATTGGATATTCAGGACTGGATCATGGAGCCGGGCAGCGATGCGGAGTACCGGGGTCAACTGCCCGGCGATCTGCCGTATGACTTCGGCAATGCCTGGCATGGCAGGACGCCCAAGCGCAGCATCGAGGGGCCGCAAATCTGCACCCAGGCGAAGGAGCTCAAGCCCCGCGTCATCGAAGGCCGGGACTTCGTGGCCATCGAGCAAAGCTGGAACTACACGCTGGCGGCGCCGGGCAGACACACCGGCTCCGAGTGGAGGCAGACGCTCGTTTTTCCTGCGGGGAAACGTTACTTCATCTCCTCCGACCGCATCCTCAGCCGCAATTCCGGGGAGGCGCTTTTCTTCCGTCAGGACCTGCCCGGCCATGTGGTACACAACCGTGGTGACACGTTCAGCGAAATTTACCTGAGCTATCACGGAAGAATACCGGCCAGTGAGTTTTTCACTGACTTCGCTCCTGACGAAAAATTCAACTATCGGCGCGACCGCGACGGTGTGCCCAAGCGGATAATCCGTGCCTATCACACGCGCGACCCAAAGACCGGGGCCGACGGCCCGTGGCTCGCCGGCATGGTGCTGAATCCCTCCGACACTTCGGAGGCGTGGTGTCATCAGCGCACCGGCTACGTGTGTTTCATCCACGAAGTCGGCGAGCGCCCGGTGAAAGCGGGCGAGTCCTTCGGCGCGGCCTATGTCATCGGCTGGTTCGACAGCATCGAGGAGATGGAGAAGGTCTATGACCAATACCGCGGCCACAGTGCGCTGGAGGTGACAACGGACGGCTGGAGGCTGGTCCCTTCGAAAGGCGGCGCCTCGAACGCTTCCGGCGGGTGATAGAGCGGATCGCGTCAGCGGATGGATCAGAAGCGCGGTGCCCCCTGCCGCCGGGCGGGTTGCCGGCTGTCCTCCGCCGCGTGACAGCGGAACGGCCAGTTCCTCTCCACTTGTCATTCCGGTGAATTGGCTCCCCTTTCATAGGATCCTTGCGCTTTGATTTCCCCGACATGATTTCCTTCCCCCTTCGCTCATCGGTCCCGACGGTGGGCCGGCTTTTACTCGGTGGCATCACGGGCTTCCTGTTGGCCGGATGCACCACGATGAGGGAGGTCGGCAGCAGGGGCGACGCTACCTTGTATAGTATTAAGTCTTGTTGGCCGATGGTTTATCCCTAGTCAGTTTCATTTGCCCCGGTCACTCTGGGGCAGCGGGGACGCACCCTTTTCAGAGTGAGGGGACTTCGTGAGGCGGCTATCAGTTCATTCAGCCTACAGGTTCACTCAGCAGAGCCATTGGTTGACCAGTCTGGCGATCACTCGAACAAGTCTCCGTTACTCACAGCGGGGTTTGCATCCTGCAAGATCCGATTTGTAGTCACAGATGATCGAGGGCAGGTTGCCCGCTCCAAGACTATTCGATGCTCTGAGGAAACTTGGTTTGTTGAGTCCGCACGTAAAGCAGATTACCAAGCCTCGTATTCCGTCTTGATCGAAGACCGCCCCTTTTCGAGCGGAGACTTCTCGGTCTTGATAGAGGTGATATCACCATCGAAAACCGCAGGCGACTACGTCAGAGTCGGTGGATTAGGTTTTCCTTATTTCCAAATCAGCGAATAAAGCGCTGATGCCAACTGCCGAAGCTGCCCTGTCATCGGTGCTTCCCATGACTCGAATGAGCGGCCAAACCGGATTAATGGCGGGCTTTTACCTGTTTTTCCCGCTTTTGGGACATGGCATTCCGGTTTTTCCCCGCTGGCTTGTCCAATCCCAGCTTCTTCAGGAATTCATCCATCAGGCGGGGCGAGGCCAAAACCTCATCAGCCGCTTCCTTCAGAAGCTTCTTTTCACGTGCGGCCTCGGCCGGGCTGGTGGGATTTAAGATGATTATCATCCTTGAGGCGTAGTTTAAGGTAACGCTTCATGCATTGCCGGCTGCAATCAAGGAAAATTGGTTTTCCGGGCGCAAGGCCCTGCACCACACCCCGCCACCGAGGATAATGATTTACATTATTGGGCTGGCCGCTCCCCCGCCGAGACACTCTGAGAGGGCACCCTCCCGTCCTCCCATGCCCGCCAGCCTCCTCAAAATCCTCGAAAGGCTCAACGTTGTGACCACGCACATTCCTTACTGAGAGGAATTGTCTGTCAGGGATGGCGGATGGAGCGCCGGCCAGACCCCGGCCTCCGTGGTTTCGGGAGCGGCATGCAAGCCTGCGCAGCCGGGAACTAACGTTCCAAGAGCCAAGCGCGCAGGCGCTCCAGGCAGTTGTCACTGATGTCCTGGGAGAGGGCCTCCGCAGGGATGCCGTGAAGCGCGGGCCCTGAGAGGATCAGAGTGTGAAGGGATTCAAGCCGGATGAGCTTTTCGGGAAGCCTCCTTATTGGATTGCCCCACAGGTTGAGATCCTGAAGGGAGGAGAGCCCTTCCAGCGGCTCCGGCATGGTGATCCGGTTGAGAAAGCAGTCCAGGGACTGGAGGGAGAAAAGCCTCTCCAGACCGTCCAGCGCCGTCAGCTGGTTTTCCCAGCAGTAAAGGGACTGGAGGGCGGAAAGGCGGGCCAGCGGCTCCAAGGTGGTGAGGCTGTTTTCATGACAGGCGAGGATGCGGAGGGAGGTGAGACCCGACAATGGCTCCAGCGCGGAGAGCTGGTTTTCGGAGCAGACCAAGGAATCGAGAGAGACACTGCCTTCGAGTCCCTTCAGAGTGGCCAGCCGGTTGCGGGAGCAGTCAAGGGACCGCAGGGAGCTGAGCCCCTCCAGTGGCTCTAGTGTGGTGAGCCGGTTTTCGGAGCAGTCGAGGGATTGCAGGGAGGTGAGCCCGCGGAGAGCGCTGAGGTCCGTCCACTCCGCTCCATGGATGTGGAGACTCCTTAGGTTTGGGAGTGTGCCCCACCGCGGCTCTCCGGACATTGGCTGGCTGACGGTGAAACAGGACTCCGCCCTGTTCCATTTTCCATTCCCATACCAGCCCTTTCCGAGGTTCAGCCCGGTGAGATGATCGAGCCACCACAGCTCCTCCGGCCAGCTCCGGAGCCCCAGCCTTCCGAGATCCAGAAAACCGCTCTGCTCCTCCTTCTCCTTGGCGATGCGCTCACGGGCAATCTTCAGACCCAAGGATTCATCAGGCATGGCGTATTTTAAGGACTTGCGCTTATTCTATCAGATTCTCGCCAAAAACAAGGAGAGGCATGGCGCTCGGCCCCGTTCCGGCTCCGGAGGCTGGCGGAAGAGTATCCGCTTTTGCCCGGAGTGGGAATTGGGGTGCTCCGCCCCCTTTGGGGGTGTGATGTGTCTCCAAAATCCGCACACCTCTCACGGAACGGGGCAAGGGGCTGACAGAGGAAACGGTGAGTGTCTCCCCCGGGGCAGCGGACCGCGCAAACCAGAGGATTTCAACCAAGCAGGCTCTGAGGCGGGGGTCGGCTAGGGAAAGCAACCGAAACCTGAATCACATGATAGGCACGCCCGGTCACGGCCTTGAAGCCATGACCGGGGGGATGGGAATGGAAGGAAGCCAGCCCCGCACAGGGGGCTGGATTTGATTGGTTATTGCAGCAGGCTCTCCAAAGCCTTCTCGCGCTCCTCCTTGGGCTGGAAGTCGAAGGCGCGCATGTAGCGGTCCTTGTCGGCCTCGGGCAGGCCGGGATTTTTCACAATATTGACCAAATGGGCGGCGGTCTGTTTGGCGCGGCTGCGCCAGATGATGTCGCGGCCGGCGGCGCTGTCCTCCGGTTTGGGCACCAGCTTCAGATAAGCAGCCAGGCAGGCGTCCCAATTGAGGGCGGCTCCGATGCCCAGGGCCTCCAGATACCAGCGGTCCTGGCCATCGTGTTTGGCAGCCAGTTGGGCCCAGAGCTCCGCCGCTTCCGGCGATTTGCTGAAGCGCAGGGAAAGGGCGGTTTCGCGGCGCACCCCGGCGGAGGCGTCGGCGGCGCCCTTTTTGAGCCAAGGGAGGATATCGGTATCCTTGAAAAGGCTGCGGGCCATGCGGATGCCGGTGGCGCGGATGTTTTCATCGGTGTCGGCGAGCGCCCGTTTCACGGTGGGCTCCGCCTGTTCCTTCATGCCGCTCAGCACCCACAGGGCGCGGGCTTTGAGACGGGGGTTGGCGTTCTCCGCCAGTTGGTTCAGCGCCGGCACCGCCGCCGCGCCCGTGCGGCGCAGGGTGGTGAATCCCTGAAAGCGGGTCTCCTCGTTCGGGGAGGACAGGGCGGTCACCGCCCCCTCAGGCGTGGTCAGGTCAAACGCCGGGGTGGTGTAGCCTTTATGGCCTTCCGGAGTCAGGCGGTAGATCCGTCCATGATCGAGGTCCCCCATGCCGTGGCCGCCGACGCCCGGATCGTACCAGTCCGCCACCAGCAGCGAGCCGTCCGGCGCGGTGCTGACATCCACCGGGCGGAACCAGCGGTCGCGCTTGCCCTCCAGCAGGTTCACGGACTCCGCCGTGTAGCCGGCACCCTTCACCTTCACGGGATAGCTGCGCACCACATTCTGGCCGGGCTCGGCGTGGATCATCTGGTTGCGCCAGGCTTCCGGCAGCAGGCTGCCCTCGTAAACGATGATGCCGGAGGGACTGCCCGCGCCGGTGTGCAGCAGGTTGGGGACCACGCCGGGATCCGACTGGTGCCAGTGCCGCACAACGATCTCCTCCTGTGTTTTGGCGTCGCCCTTGCTCCAGGCGGCCCCCGTCAGCTCGTCGTGGAAACCATAGTTGCCCCACGGCATCACGGCGTTGATGCGCACCGACTGGTTGCCGTCGTCATCGTTGTCGCTCTGCCAGATGGCTCCGAAGCTGTCCACGGCCAGCTCCCAGTTGTTGCGGAAGTTCCACGCCAGGGTCTCCACATTGGATCCGTCGGGATCGCAGCGGAAGATCATGCCCTCCTGATAGGCCCCGCTGCTGCGGGTTTCATTGCCGGCGGCGTCGATGAGAATTTTGCCGTCCTTGTCCTTCAGGTGCACGCCGGCGTTGCCGTAGTTGAAATACAGTTTGCCGTCAGGGC
Organism: Verrucomicrobiales bacterium; assembly: GCA_028293125.1. GTDB lineage: Bacteria > Verrucomicrobiota > Verrucomicrobiia > Verrucomicrobiales > V1-33 > CAIZWU01. The sequence goes on from JAQGPJ010000089.1 coordinate 172,645, forward strand.
CGAAATGCACGGCGTGGATGCTGTGGTCATGCTGGGCACCGTCAATGCCGGAGAACAGCACCTCCTTGCGGTCGGCCTTCAGGTCGCCGTTGTCATCCGTCAGGATGATCACGCGGCCGGTGCCGGAAACGATCACGCGGTTGCCGAGAACGGTCACGCCGTGGGGCGAGTCAATGTCCTTGCCCTCGTAAAACACCGTCTGCTTGTCCGCCTTGCCGTCGTGGTCCGTGTCCTCCAGCACCAGAATGCGGTCGCCGGTGGCGCGGGTTCCGCTGTGCCCGCGGTAGTTCACAATCTCCGCCACCCACACGCGGCCCAGATGGTCCACATCGATGGACGAGGGGCTGAGCAGCATGGGCTCGGCGGCGAAGGTCTCCGCCTTCAGTCCCGGCGCGGCGTCCAGCGCCTCCAGAGCGGGTCCGGGTTCCTGGGCACCGCCGTTGGCGGAATCGGCTTTGATCTTCGGCTTCTCCGTGTAAACCTCGAACACCACCGAGGAACCGCCGCCCTGGCGGGTGGCGCCATCGTCCAAGGCCCCCATGGCGGTGAACTCCGTGGTCCCCTCCGGGAGGTCAAATTCCAGCACCGAGGTCGCATGCACGCCGATGCCTTCCGCCACGGGCTTGCCGTTCACGCTCAAAGGCTGGCCATTGGCGTTGGCGTTTTTGTTGACTGCGCCCCAGCCGGTTTTGGCGGACACAGGTTTCAGCTCCGTCAGTTTTTTCTCTCCGAAGCCGCCGCGCAGCACCGGATTCACCCAGTCCGCCCAGTCGAAGGCAAACCCGTCGCCGCCGTCACGCACCACCAGAAACAGCTTTTTGGCTCCCGTCAGCCCGGCCTTGATCTCCACGGAGTGGCCGACGGTTTCCGGGGTCAGCCGGTGGCTGGCAAAAACCGGGCGCGGGGCGTCCTGCGCCCACGCGGCAAAGGGCAGGGCGGCACCGGCGAGACAAAGGGAGACGGTCAGTTTGTTCATGGGGAAGGAAAGCAAGGACGGGAAGGGACGGGATGGGATCGTGGAAGAGGCGGAATGCAGCTTGGGAAAAAGCCCCGGCGGCAAGCAACAGGCGGGGCTGTGAATACGGCCCGCCGGACAGGGCATATCACGGGAAATCAAGACTTTGGCCGGGCATAGACGGGTAGAACAGGCGTCCCGCCTGTCCCGCCGGGCATCCTGCCCGGTGCCGGAGAATCGGTCTTTCCAACATTCCAAGTTCCAGTGACCCGGGAGACTGAATCCTGATGGCACAGACCGGATGAGTTTCGGTTTTGAGCAATCCGGAGCAGCTGCTTCCAGCTTTGGTGCCGGAGAATGGGTTCAACGTCAGGGTGCTGAAAACTGCCAAGGCATCGGCACCGGGCAGGATGCCCGGCGGGACAGGCGGGACGCCTGTTCTACCCAGCTGTTCAGCCGGCTTCCGCCGGTTTGGTTGCCGGGCTTCATTCCCGCCATCCTCACGCAAACCCCGTCAGCGTCACCTTTCCCAGGGCCTGCCCGCTTTCCAGCAACTCATGCGCCGCGCCAGCCTGCTCAAAGGGAAAGACCTGCTTGTGCAGCAGCGGGGTGATGCGCACCGTCTCGGCCAGATGGCTGATGCGGCTGAGGGCCCGTCCCTGGGCGGCGCGCTCCGGGGGTTTGTTGTAGAGCAGGGGAATGATCATGAAGACCACATGCAGGGATATCCCCTTGGCGTGCAGCGGCGACAGATCCGCCGTGGTGCGGGTGGAGATGGAGACCACGGTGCCGCTGACGGCCACAGCTTCGAAGCATTTGGCCACATTATCCCCGCCCACGGTGTCGAACACGACATCGAATCCCTCCCCGGAGGTGACTTCCCTCACATAATCCGGCACGGCCTGGTCCCGGTAGAAAATGACCCCGTCCGCCCCCAGCCGGCGCGCGGTCTCCGCCTTCTCGGGGGTGGAGACTGTCACCCACACCTCCGCCCCGCGCTGCTTGGCCAGCTGCAGCGCCATCTGGCCCACGCCGCCGGTGCCTGCATGGACCAGCACCCGCTGGCCGGTCCGCACATGCGCCCGGCACAGCCCCTCATCGGCGGTGATACCCACCAGCGGCAGGGACGCCGCCGTCTCCCAGGGCAGTCCTTCGGGAGCGGGGGCGCAGACCGAGGCATCCACCGCCATGTATTCCGCCAGCGCTCCCGGATAACCTTTCACCCCGCCGCCGCAGGCGATCACGCGGTCGCCCTCCTTCAGGCCTGCGCCTTTGCCGGCCTGCGCCACCTCACCGGCCACGTCACACCCCAGGATCATGGGATCAGGCGCCAAGGCCGAAAGCATCCCCTTGCGGATCTTGGTGTCGATGGGATTCACGCTGGAGGCCCGCACCCGGATCAGCACATGGCCAGGTGGAACCCCCGGCACCGGCACTTCCCGCAGTTCAAAGACCTCCGGCCCGCCAAAGCGGTCGGCCACCATCGCGCGCATCGTGTTCATACGGTACTCTAACGGGGCATCGGAGAGTGTCCAGAAGGGAATGTTTTCCGCCCCTCAGCGTCTTGCCCGCACCACGCGGTTTCATGAGCGAATCCTTAACGGAATTGGAGTATGGCCGCCATACGTCAAATCATCCTATCTGTTCGGTCTGCTCAAGGCAGGGCGAGGGCCTTGCGCAGATCGTCGTGCTCAAAGGCGCTCGCCATGCGTTGGATCTCCTTTGATGAAGCGCCGGCCTCCTGCGCTGTGGTCCGCCAGGTTCTGGTTGACTGGGCGACCTCCTTCAGAATCGCCCGGGCTCCCGCGGGCGGCAGTGCATAGTATTCCGCCGCCTCCTCCAGCAACTCAATCGAGCAGGTGCTCTCCACAGGATCGATGCTGGTCGTGAGCACCCTCGCTTTCAAGTCTGTTGGCACCGGGTTCAGGTCGTAGGCTGGCGAGAGTGTCCAACCGGACCGGTCAACCCACAGGAAGCCATGATTGCGAAGGTGATCGTCCACATTGCTCACGAGCACGTTGAACGCCACGCGGCGGTACAGCTCCGGGGCGAGCGGGAAACGCTCCTCGTCATCCAGCCATTCGTTGGCGTATTCGAACATGATGGTCTCCCGCCCCCGGGCCACATTGCCGCGCGCAAGGCCTGTCCTCCGGGTCCGGCCTGACAGCGATAAATGCACCTCGAAATCCGCCATGATATGACCGATCAACTTTTTGGAGATTTCAGGCGGACCCGCTGCGGCAGCGATTCGTCCGCCAGGGCACGTCCGACTGTATCGACCGACAGGTCCGCCAGTTGGCTCACTCCGTCCAGCAATCCCAGCGCATGAAGCACGGCCGCGTAAATACCCATGCCCACCGAGGGATCCCCCTCCTCGATCCGCTGCAAGGTGGAGCGTGAGGTGAAAGCCCGGTCCGCCACCACCGCCATGGGCAGCCGGCGTCGGCGGCGGGCATCGCGGATGTCCGCCCCCAGCTTGGTCAGACTCCTGCGCACGGCAAGGGTTGGATAATGCGGGGTCGGCATAAGATTTGTTCTCTTGGCACTGCTTAAATTGTATTTAGTGTAGCATGAAGATGACAATTTGCAAGACCTATCCTCCCTCCTGTCCGTCAATTCCGACTTTGGTCAAAGCTTCATGCTTCTCCAGACGCCACCACCGGTTGAAGACCCTCCGGAAGAGATGCCGGGCCGATCCCGGCACTCTGAATTCAGCCCACCACCCTCAAGCCGCCGGCTGGGCGCTCCGGGTGGCGGCGGCCCGGCGGTGGACATTGGCCATGGGCACCGCGTCCATGGCGCTGTAGGTCAGGGTGCGGGGGTCGAAGCGCAGCGGGAAGCCGCCCATCCAGCCGGATTCCCGCTGCTTCTCCACGATGATCTCCGTGTCGTGCTCCGACTCCAGCGCCGGGGTCATGGTTCCCTCCCGGGCGGCCTGCATTTTCTCCACATTGCGGGCCACCACCACCACATTGTCGGCATTGTTCGGGACCAGGCTGCTGCCCTTGATGTCCATCAGGCCCGGTTTGTCTCCGGACCCGAGTTTCCGGGGGTGGGCCACGAGGTGCAGATGGGCTCCCGTCTGTTTGACGAACTCCTGCAGCTGGTTCATGAACGCGCCCTGGGCCGGGAAATCCTCCTCCAGCCCCTCGATGCGCATCAGGCTGTCGATGAAGAAGTGCAGGGCACCGAAGCGCTGGAACGCGTAGCGCATCATCTCCAGCAGGCGGTCCGGCGCGATGAAGCCCACCACGTCCGCGAAGCTCAGGGGCTCCCCGAACTCGAGCAGAAAGCTTACCGCATCCTCCGGAGTCAGTTCCCTCCGGTGGCCATAATGGGCGTAGGCGGTGACCGCCATCCGGCGCAGCGTGGTCTCCACCCGCGCCTCCAGGGAGCATACAAAAATCGGGATCCGGGCCACCAGGGCCCGCAGCATGAAATAGTTCAGGAAGGTGCTCTTCCCGTGGAAGCTGGCACCGGTCCAGACGGTCACCTCCCCCGGGCGGAAGTAGAGCCCCTCATGCGGCCACTGACGGCGGAGGAACGTCAGGGAAAAGGCCTCCGGTTTGGGCAGCAGCTCGGCGCGCAGCCGTTCCTCCAGATCCGCAGCCCGCACCAGCCCCTTCAGCGGGGGAGGTGAGGCTTCGGCGATCCACCGCGCGGCATCCCCGGCGGTGTGGCCGGCCTGCAGGCATTCATTGGCGTCCTTGCAGGGCAGTTTCACCACCAGGCAGCGGTGGGTTCCGAGCCGGGCGATGGTTTTCCGGAGGTTTTCCTGTCCGGGCCCGTCCAGATCGAAACTGAGGTGGATCCTGTCGAAAAAGGCCAGGTTGTCCCATTCCCAGTCAATCCATGTCCCTGACGAGCCCGCAGGGATGGAGAGAGCGGGAATGCCCCACTGATGCCACGTCATGGCGTCGATCTGCCCTTCGGCAATCAGCACGGTGCGGGACCGGTAGGTGCTCTCCGGCAGGACGTGCCAGCCGAACAGGCAGGGGGCGCAGCCGGTGTCCTGCCACACGCGCTTTTTCTGCCCGGGCACGGGAAAGGAGCGGTAGCTGCGGTTCTGAAGCTCCCCGCCGGGGGCGAAGCACGGGAAGATGATGTTGTGGGTTTTGGGTTCGGCGGCCACCCGGAAGAGCTCCAGGGTCTCCGGTTTCAGCTTCCGGGTGCCGGTCAGCCAGGCGAAAACTTTGCCCTCCGGTTCAGGCGGGGCGTCCCTTTTGACCGGCGCGGGTGTGAAGGAGCGCGGCTCCCGGTGCAGAGGATCCATGATTCCCAGCCAGGCCTTCACCTGCCGGGAGGTCTCACCGGGCGTGAGATGCAGTGTCAGCCGCCACAGATCGAGGAGGTCCCCGTGTTCATCAGTGGCCCAGTCCCGCCAGTTTCCGGCGTAGGTCCCGGACAGGTGGACTTTCAGGCTTTTGCCCTCGCCGCTGGAGAGATCCCCGCAGACCCATTCATCCTTCACAATCCGGCCGCCGGGCAGCAGGCGCTGGCAGACGCGCTCCGCCTGTTCAGCCAGCCGGCGGCTGATTTCCGATGGAGGGATGACGCTCATGCCGCGCGCCCCTCCCAGTGCTGAATTTGGGGAATTGGGGGCTGTGGCTCCGCGCCGTCATTGCCATTCCAGCCGGACGGCGGCTCTCCCTCCTGCTCCCACCGGAGACGGTCCCGGTTGCGGCGGCTCTCGGCGAAGAAGTCTTCCGGGGGGGGTGCCTCCCCATGCTCCCGGGGCGCTGCCGGGACTGGAAACGGACGCGCCCGGTAGGGGGTCCGGCCTTTGGCCTGGGCCCTGCCGGCTCCTCCGGCATCGAAATAGAGGCCGGTCCATTTTCCGCTCTCGACGGTGCGCCTGATGGCCTCCACCGAGGCTGGGGGTCCGTGCCGCAGGCATTTTTCCAGCAGGGATCCGGCGGCATCCCGGGTCCACGGCGTCCGGTTCAGCCGCCAGAGGTGCTGCCGATGACGGCAAAAGGATTCCCATGCGGCGGTGAAGCTGGCGCTCAGCAGCGGTTCAGGGACCGGCACCAGACTGCCGGCGATGGCGAATTCCTCCGGAGCGGGATTCGGCGGTTTCCGGAAGTTGACCATTTTCCCGGCAGGGAAGGGCGGTCCGGAATCCGGTGCCGGCGGGCCGGGCGGTGGGGGTGGCGGGGGGGACAGCGCTGCCGGTGCCTCAGCAGCGGTGCTGGCCATGCCGCCGCAGGCGTTGAAGGAGATGAATACGGGATCCTCTTCCTTTGTTTCCTTAATGGGATTATCTTTGTGGCCCGTTTTCCGGGCCGGCCCTGGGCCGTTTTCCGGGCCACCTTCAGCCCCTGCTCCGGCTTGGGTGGTCTTTGGGGCCAGCCCGTTTTCCGGACGGTTCCCGGCCCGTTTTCCGGGTTGGACCGTTTTTTGGATGAGCCCGTTTTCCGCGCCGGCATGCACCGGAGTGGAGTCAGCGTCCTCCTGTGCTTTAGCGGCAATGGAGGGGAACCTGGCCAAGCGGTAACCGGTGCTGGTTCCCGGGCGCGGCTCCCGGCTGACGAAGCCGGCGGTCACCAGTTCCGCCAAGGCCTCATTCACCGTTTTCCGGTTGAGGCCGATGGCGTCCGCGATGGTCTTCACGCCGGGCCAGGCATATTCGCTTTTGCCGGCCCTCCGGTGCAGATGACCCAGCACGCGGAAGGCCTTCAGCGACAGCCCGGCGTCATCGACGGCGGAATGCACGAACATAAGGACTCCCTCCCTCATGGCCGGCCCCCTTTCCATGGCATCGCCGGAGCGGGTGGCACCGGCGGGCGGGCTTCCTGCAGCCGCCGGGCAGGGATCAGAATATCAGCACTGATGAGGTTGGGTGCCGGGTGCGGGTGGTGATGATGATGAGCCATGGGCATAGTGGTTCCGGGATGAATGGTGTTGCGGGTGGAGCGGAGCAGGTTTCCCCGTTCCGGCGGCGATGCTGGTGGCAGTGCCTGGACGTCAGGCCACCGGGTGCTGTATCACAGGGGCCTCCTGTTCCGAGGGTGGTCCGTCATGGAGGATGGGGGGTCGGATCAGTAGATAAAATAGTCGCGTTAGACATCAGGGATACAGTGACTCTTAATGAAGCAGGGTACCGCATTTCAAGCAAGGAATTTCACGGGAAATAAAGCCTTTTTTCCCCGTGAAAACCGCTTTTGAGCAGGGGTGGCCGGCATGGCGGATTCTGCGTGTAAAAAATGATATAAATTCTTGTCAAAGTGGGCATGGCACGTGCCGGCGGAAGCCGGCTGAGCAACCGGGTAGAACAGGCGTCCCGCCTGTCCCGCCGGGCATCCTGCCCGGTGCCGGAGAATCGGTTTTTCCAGCATTCCGCTCCCCTCCGATGCCACGGATATCACAGACCGCTTTTCCTTTTATGCCGGGGAGTCCCAGCTGCCGGAAGTTCCGAGCCGGCTCCTCCGGCTTTGCTGGGGAGGTCCGGATGCCGCTTCGGTTTTTCGGGCTCTGGAAGCTGCCAGGGCATCGGCACCGGGCAGGATGCCCGGCGGGACAGGCGGGACGCCTGTTCTACCCGGAAATGGAAGCCCGCCGCCGCCGTTTTAAAAATATCCCGTTTCGTGCATCCACCGGAATTCCCTGAGCCGTTGAGAAAGCGGGGCCGGCTCCGCTGCCGGTCCCGTTCCTCGTGATGGTAGTTGTCCTTGGGAATCTCCTTCCCGGAGATTATGCCGGGACCGGCCCTCAGGTGTTGTGTGGCACCTGAGGGCCGCATCCTTTTCCAGCGCCGGCATCCGGTCGCTGCGCCGTGCGGCCACCGGTCCGGCCGGAACAACAGAGGGGGCCACAAACAGGAAAGACAGACGATTTCAAACCACCGGTTCCGCCGCAAGGGCTGTTGCGCCCGCCGGACCGCCGTTTATGGGGAGGCCATGCCAGGTATCATCATCAAACCCCGCGCCCGCATTTTCCATGGCCACGAATGGGTCTATGGAGCGGAGGTGCTCAAAATGTTCGGAAGTCCCGAACCGGGCGACGTCATCACGCTCAAGGACTTCAAGGACCGCAGTCTGGGCACCGGAATTTTCAATCCCAAGTCCCAGATCATCGCCCGCCGGTTCTCCCGGCACCGGGAGGATCTGACCCATGACTTTTTTGTCCGCCGCCTGCGCCGCGCCCTGGCGTGGCGGGAAACCGTGCCCGGTCTGGATGTCCGGCTGTGCCGGCTGGTGTGGAGCGAGAGCGATGGCCTGCCGGGGGTCATCATCGACCGCTACGGCGACCATTTTGTGCTCCAGACCCTGACTCTGGCCATGGACATGCGGAAAGAGCTCATCGTCAGCGCCCTGGTGGAGATTTTCAGCCCGGCATCCATCGTCGAGCGCAACGACAGCCCCTCCCGGCTGGCGGAGGGCATGGAGACCGTGACCGGCGTGCTGCACGGACAGACCCCGGAGCCTTTCCGGCTGACCACCCAGGACGGTCTGACCTTTCTCATCGACCCCGTCGGTGGCCAGAAAACCGGCATTTATCTCGATCAGCTGGACAATTACCAGCAGGCCGCCCGGCACGCCAAGGGCCGCCGGGTGCTGGACTGCTTCTGCAATCAGGGCGGGTTCGCCCTCGCTGCCGCCTTGGCGGGCGCGGAGCATGTCACTGCCGTCGACGCCAGTGATTCCGCCATCGAAACCGCCCGCGCCAACGCCGAGGCCATGGGCGTGGCCGACCGCATCGAGTTCGTGACCGGGAACGTCTTCGATTACCTCAAAGCCCAGGAGGCCGCCGGGGCCCACTGGGACGTGATCATCCTCGATCCGCCCTCCTTCGCCCGCAGCCGCAAGACCGTGGCTGACGCCCTGCGCGGCTACAAGGAGATCCATCTCCGCGCCCTGAAGCTGCTGACCTCCGGCGGCATTCTGTCCACCTACTGCTGCTCGCACCACGTCAGCACCGGGGAATTCCAGGAGGTCATCCTGGAGGCCGCCGTGGATGCCAAACGCACGCTCCGCCGGCTGGAGATCCACAGCCAGCGTGCCGACCATCCGGTGCTGCCCGGCATTCCCGAAAGCGAATACCTGCGCGGCTACACCTACGAGCTGATGCCGGCTTTTTAAACCGGACCCGGTGCCCGGCTGACCCAAGCCCAAGCCTGGGTGCGGGTCTGACTTGTTCTGGCTTGGGCTTGCCTGAGGCTACCATCCGGAAAAGGGTGACCCATGGTCACACGCCTGTCATCCGGAGCCGCCACCGCCGCCGTCCTGCTGTTTCTGCTTCAGGGAAACACTTTGGCAGCGCTCAGCGGAGCGCCCCCCGCGCCCGCTGAAACCGCCGCCCGGCAGCCCGGTGTTCCGGCGGATGCCGATGCCGCCACCGCCGCCCCGGAGTGCAAACCGGAGGCGGCTCCGGCATCGGGAGAGGAATCCAAAGCGGAAACCCCGCCGGCTTCCAAGGAACCGGCCCCGTTTCCGGCTCTGGAACGGTTTGAGTACATGCGCCCGCAGATGGGATCGCCCTTCAAAATCACGCTGTATGCTAAGGACAAGGAAAGCGGCGACAAGGCGGCGGAGGCCGGGTTCGCCCGCGCGCAGCAGCTGAACTCCATTCTGAGCGACTACCAGAAGGATTCGGAGCTGAGCCGCCTGTCCGCCACCGCCGGCGGCGGCAGGGCGGTGCCGGTCAGCGATGACCTGTGGCGCATCCTGGATCTGTCGATTGATATGGCCGCCCGCACGGACGGGGCGCTGGACATCACCGTGGGACCGCTGGTGGACCTGTGGCGCGCGGCCCGCCGCACGGGCGTGATGCCCCCGCCGGATGAGCTGGCCATGCAGCGCCAGCGCACCGGTTGGCAAAAGCTGAAACTGGACCGCGCCGCCCGCACCGTGGAGCTGACCATGCCCCGCATGCGGCTGGATCTGGGCGGGGTGGCCAAAGGGTATGTGGCCGACGAGGTGCTGAAGGCCCTGGCCCAAAACGGGGTGGAATCCGCCCTCGTGGCCGCCAGCGGCGACATCGCCGCCAGCGCCGCGCCGCCCGGCAAGCCCGGCTGGCGGGTCATGACCACCGCACTGGATGTCCCGGACGCCCCGCCCGAGCGCCTCGTGTGGCTGCGGCACTCCGCCATCTCCACCTCCGGCGACACTTGGCAGCGGGTGGAGATCGGAGGCGTGCGGTATTCCCACATCGTTGATCCCCACACCGGCATCGGCATGACCGACCACAGCCTGGTCACCGTGCTGGGCCCGAACGGCACCACCACCGACCTTCTGGAGACCACCATCACCGTGCTGGGCCCGGAGAAGGGCCTGAAACTGATCGCGGCCATGCCCGGCACCGCCGTTTATATTGTCCGCCAGCCCGAGGGGAAAATACAGTCCTGGGAGTCCCCCAACTGGAACACCGCCGCCGCCAACGGCGTGCCGGAGGACCGGTGATCCCATCCATCCGGAGGCCGCCGTCAGACGGGCATTCATCCTGCTTGCGGATTAATCCATAAATAGGGTATGTATGCACCCATGCAATACTCTTACTCTGAGTTAGAGCATTTCAATTAATATTGTAGCCGCACGAGCCGAACCATCCTCTGGCATCCTTCGAACTCACCGCGTCCAGCGCCGTCGCGATGGCCTCCAGCAGCTTCTCATGCGTCCGGGCCGCAGTCCTGCGCAGGGAGGTTTTCACCTTGCTCCACATCTTTTCGATGGGATTGAGGTCGGGGGAATAAGGCGGCAGGAACCTCACCTCC